>JACZXQ010000028.1 GCA_022571515.1 Gemmatimonadota bacterium | reverse complement strand
AACTGACGTAACCTATTGCCCTGGAACCACTTAAACCTGGGCACACGCGTAGTAGCTCCTTCCAACCCGGGCGATTTCCCCCAGTTTTCTTAGATTTGAGTGAGCGAAGTGGGGGAAATCCCCATGATAATCCGGGTTGGCCGCAAGCCTAGGTCGTTGCCCGGTCGACACTTAGAACTCATGTGCGGGCGGGCGCGAGTCTTGCGATGAGTTGCATCGGTGGGGCGGGGAGTTCGTCGAGACACGCCCCAATCCTGTCGAGAGGGGCCGGATTTGAGAATCACGAACCGCTTTCACAGTCACCTGGGTTTGCGGCTCCTCGGATGGTTCCTGCTGCTGTCCCTGGTCCCCCTGCTGGTCTCCAACTGGATTGGGTATTGGAGCAGCTACAGCATAATCGAGGGGCTTCTCGACTCCACGCTGGACGCTGTTGCCGAGGTGCAGGTGTCCTACATCCGAAGCCGCATCGGCCGGTAGATCCTCTACCTCGAGGCCGTGTCGGCGGAAACTGTGCCGCTCGCTACCAGCCTACAGAGAGCGGGCGGAACAACCGGGCAACTCACCGACGGCGACTGGAATCACAATGGCCTAGCGTGGAGCCCCGACGGCACCGAGATCTACTTCACCTCGAATCGGGCCGAGGATTGGGCCCGCCCCGACAATTGGCAGGAGTCGGAAATCTACGCCGTGGCGGTCGCCTCGCGCGAGATTTGCCGGCTCACCAACCGTAGCGGACCCGACAGCGGTCCCGTGCCCTCTCCGGATGGCCGGCTGATCGCCTCCCGCGCGGGTGACCAGCACGACGACACGTACCGCAATCAGCGGATCTTCGTGATGAACCGGGATGGCTCCGGATCGAGGATGATCTCGGGGGATTACGACCGGCAGTCCGGTGGCATGCGGTGGGCGCCGGACGGGAGCGGCCTCTACTTCAGCGTATCCCGCTACGGCTACCGCAACCTGCACTTCGTGTCGCTGAGAGGTCAACGCGGACGTGCTGCACGGTGTGACGTTGGGCGAGGTCGAGGAGATCTGGTACGGCTCCGACCAGTTCCGTATTCAGGGCTGGATCGTGAAGCCGCCCGAGTTCGCCAACGCGATCAACCACGACTACCCGGGCGCAGACATGCCCGACCTGATGCGCGGCGTGGACGAGATGCTCTCACGCGGCTACATCGACCAAGACAACCTCTTCGTGTACGGCTGCTCGGGCGGCGGCATCCTTACGACGTACATCGTCGGCAACACGGACCGCTTCACCGCTGCGTCGGCCAACTGCCCCATCGTCAACTGGATGTCCGCCACCCCAACTGGATCGGCAGGTCCCTGACTCGCTGTCCCGTTAGCGCGAAGAGCGCGTTGGTGACCGCCGGCGCGGCGGGCGGCAGGCCGGGCTCGCCAACCCCTCCGGGCGGATCGCCACTGGGCACGAGCACCACCTCGACCTCGGGCGCATCGTTCATGCGGAGCATCGGGTAGTCGTGGAAGTTGCTCTGCACGGCCCGGCCGCCCTGGATGCTGATCCGCCCGTAGAGGGCCGCGGTGAGGCCGTAGATGATCGCGCTCTCCATCTGGGCACGCACGATGGCGGGGTTCACCACCACCCCACAGTCTATCGCACACCAGACCTTGTGGACGCGAAGCTTGCCCGCCTTTACCGAGACCTCGGCCACCTCGGCCACGTACGAGCCGAAGGAGTTCACAACCGCGATTCCTCGCGCGCGGCCCTCGGGGGGGACCGTGTTCCACCCAGAGACCTCGGCCACCGCATCCAGAACAGCCTGGTGACGCGGATGGTCCATGAGGAGCGCGCGACGGTACTGGTAGGGATCCTGGCCCGCAGCATGGGCCAACTCGTCCACGAACGACTCGACCACGAACCCATTGTGTGAGTTTCCCACGGAGCGCCAGAAGCCAATGGGAACGGGGAGCGGCACATCCGCCCAGGACACCCGCACGTTGGGGATCAGGTACGGATGGTTCTCGGCGGCCTCCACCGAGGTCGGATCGACCCCACCGGGCAAGAATCCCGCCCAGCTCGCCACGAACTTGGGCAGCCAGCCCGGGATCCAGTTCTCCATGATGGACTGAAGCGCCATGTCGTGTCGCCACGCGATCGGCCTGCCTGCCTCGTCCAAGGCGGCGGACAACTCGTGATACGAGGCCGGGCGGTAGTGGTCGTGCTGGACATCGTCTTCGCGTGACCAGATGACTTTGACCGGGCCGTCCACCTTGGAGGCCAGCTCGGCCGCCTCGCGTACGAAGTCCAACTCTGCTCGCCGGCCGAACCCGCCGCCGAGGAAGGTCGTGTGGACCTCCACGTCGTCCTCGTCCAGCCCGGCGGCCTTGGCCGCCGCCTGCCGGGAGCCGCCGCCCATGAACCCGGGTGCGTCCTGGAACTGGGTCGGTGCCCACACCGTGCAGCGGCCGTCCTCGACGACGGCCGTGCAGTTCATGGGCTCCATGGTGGCGTGCGCCAGGTACGGCAACGAATAGGTCGAACTCACGGAGATGCCCGCATCGGCCATGGCGACGTCCACATCGCCGTCATCGCGCGCGGCCTTGCCGCCGGCCTGCACCGCCGCCCGGAACCTCCGGGTGATCTCCGCGTCGTCCAACGTGCTACCCTCGCCCTCGTCCCACTCGATGCGGAGGGCGTCACGGCCCTTTTTCGCGGCCCAGTAACCGTTGGCCACGACGGCAACCCCGGCGGCCACCTCCACCACCTCGTCGACACCCTCGACCGCCAGGGCGGGCGCCGGATCGAACGAGCGCAGCACACCCCCAAAGACCGGTGAACGGGCGATGACGGCCACGCGGGCGTCGGAAGGGCCCGCGTCCACGCCGAAGACCGCCTGGCCTGTCGTCTTGAGCGGGATGTCCAGGCGCGCCGCCGATGTACCGATCGTGCGAAACTCAGACGGATCCTTGAGCGGGACATCCTCGGGAACCACCACAGCCGCGGCCTCGACTGCCAACTCACCGTAGGACAGCGTCGATCCATCAGGGTGCATTGCCGAGCCCTCGGCCATGCGCACCTGGTCGGCAGAGACACCCCACCTCTGAGCGGCGGCCTCGCGGAGCATCAAGCGCGCGGTGGCGCCCACCCGCCGCAGTGGCTCCCAGGACGACATCACACTCGTGCTTCCACCCGTGAGCTGCATGCCGAGAGGTGGAGTCCGGTAAGCCGGGTGCGCCGGAGCGAACGCAAAGGCCACGCGCTCCAGTGGCACCTCGAGTTCCTCGGCCACCAACTGCGGCAATGCCGTGGTGATGCCCTGCCCCATCTCGGACTTGTCCACCATGATAGTGACCACGCCGTCCTCGCCTATGCGCAGCCATGCGTCCGGCGCGAACGCGGCATCCGTAGCGGGCGCCCCGGCGGAGCTCGTCACCACCTTGTACCCGACACCCAGCGTGAGTCCCACTCCGGCCACGGAGACGACCTTGATGAACGTCCGCCGCGACACGCCGCCCGAGTCCACCGCGGGCTCCGTCTCGGCCTGCTCGGTGACGCCGCGCTGATCGCTCATCGGTCACCCCCCTGCTCGGCTTCGACCGCAAGGACCGGCGCATCGGCCGAGAGCTCAGCCGCCCGGTGGATCGCCCGCCGGATCGCGTTGTAGGTGCCACAACGACACACATTACCGGTCATCGCCCGGTCGATGTCCTCATCGGTAGGCCGGGCGGTCTGTGCGAGCAGCGCCACGGCCGACATGATCTGACCCGACTGGCAGTACCCGCACTGCGGCACCTGCTCCTCCACCCAGGCCCGCTGGACCGGGTGATCGCCCTCCGGCGAGAGCCCCTCGATGGTCGTGACCTCGGCACCGGCCACGGCGCTGATCGGGGTCAGGCACGAACGTATGGGGTTGCCGTTCAAGTGGACCGTGCACGCCCCACACTGGCCGATCCCGCAGCCGAACTTCGTGCCCGTGAGTTGGACCGTGTCGCGAAGCACCCAGAGGAGGGGTGTGTCGCTCGGAACGTCGACCTCGCGGGGTTGCCCATTGAGCCTGAACGTCACCATCGGTCCGCCTATGCCGCAGCCAATTATCGGGGGTCCCGAAAGGTGGCCTGTAACGGCGTGGGGGCACAAGAGAATGGGGGCCACTTCGCGAGCCGATCCGATGGCGGCCTGACACATCTCTGTTGATCGACCGGGGGCGACCCTACGTTCACGGTGTCGGGAAGGGGACGGGACCGGGTTTCTATCCCAGGATTGCCAGGAGACACATGATGGAGCACGGAGCCTACGAGGAGGCGCACTCGGGCGGGTACGAGTTCACGGATGAGGAGAACGAGATCATCCGAGCAACGGGGAGCCGCGTGAAGATCTGGGGCATATTCACGCTGCTTGCGGGCATCTTGTGGGCTTTCGGCGGTATCGGAGTAGCCATAAGCGGGAGCGGTGCGGTCACCGTGATCTCCGGACTCCTTTACGGCCTGCTCGCTCTGATTCCGATTTTCATCGGATTGAACTTCAGGCAGGCGGGCACCGCATTCGGGTTCGTTGTCACGACGGAAGGGAACGACATCAGTCACCTGATGGTCGCCGTAAGCAGCCTGGGGAAGGCCTTCCTCATTCAGGTCGTGTTGGCCTCGATCTATCTGGCGGTCGTCATCCTCGCCCTGGTGACGGCTATCTTCATCCCCACTTAGACCCGCCAGGAGCCTAGAGACCCGTAATGTCCCTGACCACGGCGAGGTGGTGGGCGGAGTGGAGCGCGCAAAATCGCACCCACTCCGAACTCGTCATGTAACCCAATGCGAAGTGTGGGAAGCGCGCCGGGCAAGCCACAATCTCGTCGGCCCGTTCCTGAAGCCCGTACCAGCGGCGCTCGGCGTCGTCGAGCGCGGAAAGAAAGTCCCCCTTCGGGCGTCCGCTGGGATCCACCCGGGGGGGAGATTGGGCCACCCCCCTCGGGAAGTCTCCCTCCCGTAGAATCAACTCGGTGTGCTCCGACCAGCGGCCGTCCGCGTCGCGCTCCGGGTGGGCCAGGTTCTCCTCGATGCCGTGGGCGACCCAGTTGGTGACGAGCGCCAGGTGTCCGGCCTGTTCCCCACAGCTCCATCCCGAGACCGCAGGATCCCTCCTGACGAACTCCTCGGCATCCCCCAGGAGCCGGCGGATGGCGTTCCACTGTTGGGCGACCTTTCCGAAGTCGTCAGAGAGCGACCACTCACCCACAGTCCAAACGGGTGACGTGTTCATGTGCCCAAGCACCTCACCCGATCGGGCGCCGATCCGTCGTGAACACTTTCGGAGCGTACTCCCTCATGTGCACACCCTTCTGCAGGAACGGCACTCCCTCCGTCATCCACGGCGGCGCAGGGTCACCCTTGAGGTGGTGGTTGAAGAAGTCGCGTAGCCGGAACTGGAAGTCGATGCGGTTTTCCAGCTTGCGGAGGCCATGACCCTCGTCGGGATACGACAGCCAGATGATCGGCTTCCCCAGGAAGCGTAGCGCGTTGTACCACTCGAGGCCCTGCTCCCAGTTCACGGTCGGATCCTCCTCGCCGTGGAGATACAGGACCGGTGTGTTCATGTCCTCCACGCCGGAGATCGGCGACTGGTCCCAGTAGAGTTGGAAGTCGTCGTACGGGTTCGTGGCGTACCTGCCCTGGCCGTAGATGTCGTACCGGTGGTTGTTCTGCCCGCTTCCCGTGAAGAGCTGGTTGAACTCGCTCACCAGGTTGATCGGCGCGGCTCCGTGGGCCACGGCGGCGAACATGTCCGAGCGGGTCGCGATGTACGCGCCACCTCCGCCGCTGTACGAGTGGCCGCTCAACCCCACGGTCTCCGGATCGGCGTAGCCCAGCTCGATGACCCTGCGCACCGCGGCCTCCACCGATTCGAGCATGTCGCTGTGGGAGCTGCCGATACGGAAGTGAACGTCGGGCTGCATGATCAGGTAGCCGTTGCTCACGTAGCCCGCGAAGTTCGGAGAGTGCCGGTACGTCGGCGTGGGATAGCGGTGCAGATCCTGTGAGTACTGCTCGTAGAATCTCACGATCATCGGCAGACGCTGGCCCTCGACGTAATCATCGGGAATCGCGAGCGTGCCCTGGAGTCGCACACCATCGTCGTTCTCGTAGTCGAAGAGGATCCGGTGGCCCCACAGGAACTCCCCCTGCTGGGGGTTCGCCGTGGTGACGCGTTCCCTGTCCGAGAAGTCCCGGTCGCTCACCCAGAGATCGGGGAACTCCTGGAAGGTCTGCACCGCGAGCAGGTAGCGCTCGGCGCCCTCAGCCTTCCGGGGCGTGCCGAAGCGCTTGTCCTCCCAGGTGAGTTGCTCGAGGTCTTCGCCGTCCAACTCGAAGAAGCCCTCCTGTTTGGTCCACTGCCCGTAGGCGTCCAACAGGATTGGCTCGCTCAAGTCGATCGTGCGCTCTTCGGGATCCGTACGAACGTACCGTAGGCGGATCTCATCGCGCGCGCCCCGGCCTCGAGTCAGGTTCGTGGCCATGCTCCCGTCCAGCGGCTGGCGCCATACGTCGTAGCGGTCATAGAGGATCACCGCCTCGCCGTCCTCCGACCAGCCCGCAACGCCGTGCGGAGGCTTCTCGCCGAAGCGGTCATACTCCTGATTGGTGAAATCGACGGGCGCTGAAGCCGTCAGGTTGAGGTGCCGATCTTCCTCGATCCGGTAGTCCCAGACGTGGCCGTCCTTCCAGTAGAGGTAGTGCTGGCTGTCCGGCGAGAGTCCCAGCGTCCGGAGATGGCCCTCGAGGACCGTCGTCCGCTCGCCGGTACGGGTGTCGACCCGGTAGTAGTCGGCGATCCCCGGCTTCCAGTCCGAGAGATAGTCGCGCTCGTCGCGCCCGATCGCCCACCGCCCGTCCCGGGTCACCTCCGCCGTAGACATGCGCTCGTCGGCCAACTTCACGAGGCGGCCCTCATCGAGGTGGATCGCCGCCACGTACGTCCGGTCGCGGTCCCTCGACGCCCGGCTCTGCTGGACGGCCTGGATGCGGTCGTCGGCCCAGTGCCAGATGTTCACGTCGGCCAGCGGCAGCCCGTCCTCGGGCCAGTCCTCCAGCTCACTCTCCTGGGGCTTGGTGGCGATCAGCAACGTGGTGGCGTCTTCGTTCCAAGCCAAACTGCCCTTCTCGCTGAGCACCCAACCCTCATCGAGGCCGCCGTCCCCGTCCCCATTGAACTCGAAGCGGGTCGGGGTGCCATCGAGTCCGGTGAACGCGACCAGCGTGTTCGCGCGCTCCACCTCGTCCTCGGGCTTCTCGCCCCTCAGCACCGCCAGCGCATTTCCATCCTCCGACCACGTCAGCCGCGCGTAACGCTCCTTGGCGTTGTCGAGGCCTCTTCGCGATCCCGTCCCGAGGTCGATCACGTAAAGGCCGTTGCCGTCCTTGTCTGCGGCATCCACCGTGAACGCGAGGTGCGTGCCGGGGTCGTTGAAAGCCGCCTGGTCCACGCTCCCGATCAGCTCGTCGTAGCCCTCCCGCAGGTTCCGGAGGATCAGGTCTGTTCCCTTGTGGTCCGCATCGTCATCGGCCTGGCGCTTCTTCACGAACAAGTGGCTGGACCCTTCCGCGAACTCGAACGAGGAAGCGTCATCCCAGATGCGCGTCTCGCCCGTGGCGAGCTCCAGCAAGCCGACCTGACGCGTAACCGTCTCCTCGTCACGGCGGAGCTTCTCGGCCTCGGCGAACGGCGGGGATACGAAGTACGCGACCCAAGCCCCGTCGTCGGAGAAGACCGCTCCGGAGGCCGAAGCCACAATGTGGGCCCCGTCCGAGTCGAGCGCCTGTACATGCAGCGTGTCATCGCCCCGTACGCGGGTGTAGGCCCACGCGACCCAGCGCCCGTCATCCGAGATCTGCGAGCCCGCAATGGTCCGCCAACTCGCGTAGTCCGCGATGGTGAGGGGGCGCTTCTCGCCGTTTTCCTGGGCGTGGACACCTGTAGCGAGCGATGCGCACAGAACGAGTGCAACGATGATCCTGGACACGTGGGAGTCTCTGACCATGAAGAATACGCCTCCCGAGGCGAAGTGACTTTGCGAAGGCGCCAGAAGAAGAAATCCGCCGCCGGTCATGCGTTGGTCACGCTAGCCGTCCCGGGCGGGGAGGGCCAGCCGTGGGCAGAAAGAAAACCCCCCGGGACCGAAGCCCCGGGGGGTGCACACTTCCGTCCTGATCGAGCTCAATAGTTGAAGTCGAATATGTAACGCGCGCCCACCTGCAGACGCAGCGGATCGCCCAAACCGCTCTGGAGCGTGCCGTCGAAGTTGAAGAGCGGAGACGTGGCAGCCGGATCCCGGAAATTGTCGGTGTTGAGGAGGTTGAAGATGTCCGCGATCAACTCGATCCCGTTCCCGGTGCCGACGTCGAACGTCCGTGAGAGGCGCACATCCCACGTAAAGAACTCGTTGTCCTTACGCAGCGTGTTCCTCTCGAGAATGGAACCATCGCCACAGATGCGGTCCTGAGGAGTGGCCGCCCGCTGGCCGGTTCCCTTGTTGTCATCGCCGCAGACTTCGTTGGTCGGCTGCGAGGAGTAGTAACTGATGCGGTGGCTCATGAAGAATCCGCCGCCGAGGTCGGCCAACACGAACCCGTTGGCCCGATGCCGCTGGTCGCGGTCGCTGAAGCCATACTCCCTACCGAGACGGTTGGCCACCGCGTACCTGAACGAGAACGGATCCCGCTCGTTGTCATCGTCGGCCTTGTCCCACGACATGGTGTAGTTCACGTCGAACTCCACGCGGTCATTGATGTCACCACGGAGACCCACGGTGACACCGTGGTACCTGGACTTGGCCGTGCTCTCGAGCACGGTTACCGCCCCGAGACCGTTCGAATCATCACCCGGGAAGTTTGTGAACCGGCTACCGAACACGGCATCGTTGCGGTTGACGAACCTGAAGAGGTTGCGGGTGTCGGCGAAACTGTAGGACACCGAGTAGGCAACATCATCCGAGATCAGAGCCTCGTAGCCCACGCTCGCCGAAACCGTCCGTGGATTGCTGAAATCCTTGTCCATCACGAAGACGTCGGGACGGGAAAGCGTCTGCCCGCTCACCGTGATCAACTCGCCGTAGACCGGCGGAACGATCCCGAACTCGTTCAGGAAGCTTGCGGAGAACAGGTTCGCGCCGATGGAGCCGTTCGTGGTCCGCGGACTGGCAAGCACCAGGCCCGGAATACGAGCGTAGTAGATTCCGGCGTTGAGGCGAAACACGCGGTCGCCGTCACCATCTACGTCCCATGCCACCCCGAAACGCGGCTGGAACATGCCGTAGTCGGACGTGAGGTTTCCGTCCCCCGGAAAATCCTCGGTGCCGATGAACGGCTTGTAGAAGACCTCGCTCGCCGGCGTAATGGGATCGGGCTGCACCTGAGCTTCCCAGCGCAGTCCATAGTTGACCGTCACGTTCCGGTTCGGCGTCCAGGTGTCCTGAATGAAGACCGCAAACTCATTCTGAGTGATGGTCTGCGTGCCCGCATCCTCCACCGTCGTGCCCGCCGCAACCGGCGCGAACTGCAAGCCGAGTATGAGCGGGCCTGTGATCGAGGTCCCAGGCGGGCAGGAACCCGTCGCGTTCGATGACCCGTCGGAGCATTCGACGTAGGTGGGGCCCTGGGTCACGAAGTTGATGAAGCCGTCTACGCTCGAGAAGATCGACCGGCCATTCGCGAACCCGATGAAGGTCTGCTTGGTGCGTGTGCGGTTCCACTCCACCCCGAACTTGAACAGGTGCTTACCCGTCAAGAAGGACGTGTTGTTCAGAATCTGGATCCGATCGTCGAAGTCCTCGATCGGGATGAAGAACGGCATCCCCCAACGGAACCCGTCGCCGAAGTCGGCGCCGGTGTCCGGGAACGGACGTCCCGTGGCCGGGTTGGTCGGGCCGCCGTATGGGCGAGGGCGATTCTCCCGCGAGAGCTGGAAACGGAACTCGTTGGAGACCGAACCGGAAAGCTGCGACTGAAGCGAGCCGTTGAGGGCGTTCGACCAATCCCGCTCGACCGCGTTTACGCTCGCGCCCCAGGCGTCGAAGTCGAACGTCCCGTTTACCTGACGCGACCATGTGTAGTTGTATTTCAGGCTCAGGTTGTGGTTCTGGTTCAGCCTGACGTCCAACTTCGCCATGAGAGCCTTCGAGTCATTGGTGCGCGAGATCGGACCGAAGTCGTTGGCGAGCGCTCCACCGAACTGCGTTTGGAAAAACGCCACGAGCTTGTCCAGCTCCGCCTGGTTTCCTACCAAGCGGTTCACCTGCTTGGTCTGGTTGGCCTCCTGCTGGTCATATGCGATGAAGAAGAAGGCCTTGTCCCGCTTGATGGGCCCGCCGAGCGTGAATCCGAACTGGTTTTGATCGAAGTTCGGGTTTCCGCCGCCACGCGCAAAGTCGGCCGAGATCTCGTCGAACTGCCCGAAGTAGTTCACCGTCCCCTTGAACTCGTTCGTGCCCGACTTGGTGATCACGTTCACGAAACCACCGGCCGAGCGGCCGAACTCGGCCGTGGCGCCCTGGTTCACGACGACGACCTCTTCGATCGCGTCCTGGTTGAACGTGAAGGCCGCACGCTGCCCACCCCTTTGCTCACCGAAGAACGGGTTGTTGAAGTCGGCCCCGTCTACCGAGACGTTGTTGAAGATCCCGCGCTGGCCGTTGATGGTCAGCTCGTCACCGTCGGGACCCTGAACAATGCCGACGCCCGGGGTGAGGAGAATGAGATCCAAGAAGTCCCGCCCATTGTTGGGCAGGCCCCTGAGCGCCTCCGCGGACAGGCGCGAGGAGGATGTAACGTCGCGCACGTCCACCAGAGGCTGGGTGAGCGTGACGCTGAGGCCGTCCAGCTGAACCGCCTCGAACGACAGGTCGAGGTTCGCGGTCGCGCCCAGACGCACGCGCACGCCTTCGCGTGTGATCGCTTGGACGAACTGGAGCGCCTCAACGGTCACGGTGTAGGTACCCACGGGGAGCAGCGTCGCGGTGAAGATGCCGCTCTGGTTGGTGGTGACGGACCTGGTCAGACCCGTCTCGGCCTGGAGGAGGTTGACCCGAGCGGAGGCGACGGGTTGCCCCGTCGGGTCGGTGATGGTTCCACGGATGATCCCCGTCGTCGCCTGCGACTGAGCGGAAGCCGCGAACGGCACGCCCAACGCTGTGACGAGGAGGGCCACCCCGAGCATCGCACGAAGTGATGTCATAGGGCCCCCTAATGTAGTAATCATGATGAGGTAGGGGACGGGACTTCCCCTGGGAACATATTACATAATCTCGGCTGATTCCGACACCAAGACCTTCTATCTCCCTGCACCGATATTCGCCCCATCCCGGATCCATCGGCCGAGCACATCACGCTCCTCCTGTGTGAGCCCCGTGACGTTTCCGAGCGGCATGGTGGCCGAGAGCACGGCCACGGCGTTTATGCGCTCAGCCAGCGCCCCGATCTGCTCGCGGGTATCCATGATCACGTCGGGGGGTGCCGCGGCGGCGGCCGGGTGGGAGGGGTTGGCTGAGTGGCAGACCGCACACTTCTCCTGGATGATGGCCTGGACCACCTCGATGGACACATGCTCGGCCGAAGAGGCGGTCGAGGCGCTTGGGGCGACGCTAGGCCGGCTCACAAATGCCAGCGCGATCATGGCAACCGCTGCGCCGGGTAGAATCCACGGGCTTTCACGCCCTTTGCCCTTCAGGTTGAAGTAGTGGCGGGTAATCGCGCCGATCAGCGCCAAAGCGGCGAGGATCGCCCAGTTCGCCGCGTGGCCGTAGGCCATCGGATAGTGGCTGCTGGTCATGATGAACAGCACGGGCAAGGTCATGTAGTTGTTGTGTAATGATCGCAAGGCGCCGGCCCGGCCCTCCCGCGCGTCCGGCTCGAGGCCTTTCATCATCGCGTCGACCATGGCGCGCTGGCCTGGGATGATCACCATGAAGACGTTCACGGCCATCAGTGTGCCCAGCATGGCTCCCATGTGGATGTACGCCCCCCGGCTGCCGAAGACCCGGGTCAAGCCGAACGCCACAGCGGTCGCCAACACGAACACGACGACCGCGAAGGGAATCGGTCGAGCACTCAAGGGTGACTTACAGAGCAGGTCATAGATGATCCACGCTCCGACCAGGGCACCCACCCCGATCGTGATGGCCGTGCCGGATCCGATGTCCGAGACCGAGGGATCCACCAGGTAGAGGTCGGCGCCCACGTAGTAGATCAGGATGAGCAGCGCGATGCCCGTGATCCACGTGAGGTAAGCTTCCCACTTGAACCAGTGCAGGGTCTTGGGGAGTTGCTTCGGAGCCACGCCGAACTTCTCCACCCGGTAAAACGCCCCGCCGTGTACGGACCACAACTCGCCGGAAACACCCTCACGCGGGATCTCGGGCGGTCTGATGTGATGATTGATCCAGTTGAAGTAGAACGACGTTCCGATCCAGGCGGCCCCGGCGATGAGGTGAATCCAGCGTAGGGTCAGGTCGAGCCAAGCGGTGGTGTTGGGATCCAAGGCCGACGCTCTTTCCGTGACGGTTGGCTGATCCGCGGACCCGGAAACGCTACGACAGAGCGTGTGCTCGTGCAACGCGGCGGCGATGGCTTTATTCTGAACCTCCATGAACACCGGACAACTGATCGTATCGAGTGAGAGGGTCGTGACCCCGACCGGCATCCGTCCCGCGTCCGTTCACGTGACGGACGGAGTGATCGTCGCGGTGAACGCACCTGTTCCCACGGGCACCGAGGTGGTCGATGTGGGCTCGCTCGTGGTCATGCCGGGCATCGTGGACTCACACGTGCACGTCAACGACCCGGGGCGCACCGATTGGGAAGGGTTCGAATCGGCCGGCCGGGCCGCCGCCGCTGGGGGCGTCACGACACTGGTGGATATGCCGCTCAATTCGACGCCGGCGACCACGTCGGCTTCCGCGCTCAAAGCCAAGGTGGCCGCCGCCCAGGGCCGCTGCCGGGTCGACTTCGGACTGTGGGGCGGGGTCGTTCCCGGAAACTCGGGCGAGCTCGAGGCGCTCCTCGACGCGGGCGCCCTCGCCTGCAAATGCTTCCTGGCACCCTCGGGCATCGACGACTTCCCCCATGTGAACGAAGCCGAGTTGCGCATCGCCATGCCGGTCCTGGCGCGGCGCGGCGCCGGCTTGCTCGCGCACGCGGAGCTTCCAGGGCTGATCAGGCCCACCGACCCGGAGGCCGATCCGAGCGACTACACGACCTTTCTCGCGACAAGGCCGCGCGAGGCCGAACTCGAGGCCATCTCGCTCTTGATACGCCTCAGCGCCGAGACGCGCTGCGCCGTGCATATCGTGCATGTCTCGGCCGCCGAGGCCCTGCCGCTGATCGCTGAAGCGCGTCGCGCCGGGACGCCCATCACAGCCGAGACCTGTCCACACTACCTGACCCTGGCGGCCGAGGACGTGCCTCGGGGAGGGACGCACTTCAAGTGCGCGCCGCCGATCCGGGAAAGAGCAAACCGTGATGGGCTCTGGAGCGGACTCGCAGACGGAAGCCTCGATCTCATCGCCAGCGACCACTCCCCCTGCCCTCCCGACCTGAAGGTTCTCGGGTCTGGGAGCTTCATCGACGCATGGGGTGGGATCTCGTCGCTCCAACTGAGTCTTCGTGTGGCGTGGACGGAAGCGGCCCGCAGGGGCTACGATCTTCCACAGATCGTGAGGTGGATGTGCGAGGGGCCGGCTCGCCTGGCGGGCCTCGCGCACAGGAAAGGCCGGCTCGCCGAAGGATATGACGCTGACTTGGTGATCTTCGATCCGGACGCCGAAGCGACGGTGGAAGCGGGCCAACTGTTTCACCGCCACCCTCTGACGCCGTACGAAGGCTCACGCCTGCGGGGCAGGGTGGTGGCCACCTACGTACGAGGGATACTGGTATTCGACGACGGAGCCTTCCCCGAGGCCTGTCCCGGGCGATGGCTCAAACGAGGCGAGGCATGACCGATAACTTTTCCTGGGTAGACCTGGCCTCCGAGCGGGTCGGTGGCAGGGCCACTCACGCCAACGACGACTTCTTCGCGGAGAAGGAGAACCTGCTGAAGGCGGGGCGCGGGGTCTTCATCGAGGACAAGTACACGGACCGCGGCAAGTGGATGGACGGCTGGGAGAGCCGGCGGCGGCGAGAACCCGGACACGACTGGTGTGTCGTCCGGCTCGGGTTGCCCGGGGCCATCCACCGCCTGGTGGTGGACACGAACCACTTTCGCGGCAACCACCCTGAAGCGTGCTCGGTCGAAGTGTGCGCGGTTGGCGAGGGGGCGCCGGACGACCCGGACGCGCTCGCCGGCGAATGGGTGGAGATCTTGCCCCGCTCGACCCTCGAGGGGCACGCAGAAAACACCTTCGACATGGAGTCCGCCGGCCGGTGCACGCACGTGCGATTGAACATCTTCCCCGACGGAGGCGTGGCCCGCCTGCGAGTGCTGGGAGAGGTACTGCCGGATTGGGAGAGCCTCGCCGCAACCGGCGGGCCCATCGACCTGGTGGCCATCCAGAACGGGGGCGCGGCGTTGGCCTGCAGCGACCAGTTCTACAGCGACCCCACGAACCTGACGATGCCGGGACGCTCCGAGAATATGGGAGACGGTTGGGAAACCAAGCGGCGGCGAGGGCCGGGCCACGACTGGGCCGTGCTCCGGCTTGGTCACCGGGGCGTGATCGAGCAGATCGAGGTGGACACGAACCACTTCAAGGGGAATTATCCCGAGAGCTGCAGCGTGGAGGGGTGCGATCTCTCCGGCCAGGAGGCGACGACCGATTGGGCAGGCGCCAATCTCCCCTGGGCCGAAGTCCTTCCCCGCACGCCCCTAGAGGCTCACACGCAACACCGCTTCGAGCAGGAGATCGCCTCGGGCGGCCCGTTCACCCATGTAAGGCTCAACATGTACCCGGACGGCGGCATCAGTCGGCTCAGGTTGTTCGGCCGCATCGAGACGGAATGATCCGCTCGTGGCCAGGGGAGGTGCCATGACGAATCCCGCGGCACAGCTGCTGAACGCACTCCCCGAGACGGACGCCCAAGAGGCACTGGCCCGTTGCTGCGGCTCGCGCCGGTGGGTCCAGGGCATGGTGGCGGCACGCCCCTACCACAGTGACCGTGCCATGTTCGAGATCGCCGAGCGAACTTGGTGGGATCTCGAGCCGGACGACTGGCTCGACGCCTTCTCGCACCACCCCAGAATTGGCGAGCGAATCTCGGAGAGGCCGGCATCCGCCACGGAGCACGGTTGGTCGACCACAGAGCAGTCTGGGATGGACCAGGCCGACCGGGAGGTCCATGATGCCATGGTGGCCCGCAACCTGGAGTACGAGAGGCGATTCGGACACGTCTTTCTGATCTGTGCGACCGGGCGGAGCGGCTACGAGATGCTCATGGCCCTTCTCACGCGGTTGGACAACGATCCCACTGACGAGCTCAGAGTGGCGGCGGCAGAGCAGGCCAAAATCACCCGGATTCGGCTGGAGAAACTGGTGGACACATGAGCGCCATCACGACACACGTACTGGATCTTGTGGCGGGCATGCCCGCCACGGGCATGGCGGTATCCCTTTGGCGCGGCGACTCGGGGGAATCTTGGGTCCACCTGGCCGACGGCCACACGGACGACGACGGACGCGTGAGCGATCTGCTTCCCGAGGGTGGGCTGAGCGATCCCGCAGTGTACCGGCTCTCGTTCCAGGTGGGGGACTACTTCGCCGCACGCGGCGAACCCACCTTCTACCCCTCGGTGGACATCACCTTCGCGGTCGAGGATCCAGCCGGGCACTATCATGTGCCACTGCTCCTCAGCCGCTTCGGTTACTCCACTTACAGGGGAAGCTGATCGGGTCATTGCCCACACCAGCTTTCACGACGGCTCACCCCTTCGGCCCTCCAGGATCTTCAGAAACGAGCGGCTCCGCAGCTCGGCCTCGGTGAGCCCGGTCGCGAGCGCCTCATCGCGCGTGATCGCGCCGCAGTTCAGGCCCCTGAGGAAGAAGTTCAGCAGGCCCTGCCCGGTGGCCGCGTCGTCGAACACGTCGCCCACCAGGGTCGCCTGGGCGGCCTTCTCCACAAAGTTGCGGAGGCGCTCCGTCCCGGACGGGAGGCTCTCCAGAAAGAACGAGTAGAGCGCGGCATAGCGTGTGACGAGTTGGGCCGGGTGAAGATCCCACCCCTGGTAGTAGCCTGTTTCAAGCGAGTGCCTCACGTCTGCGAAGTGCATGCGCCAGGCGCGAGCCACGCTCTCGTAGTTCTCGCTCACCTGCACTTCCGAGAGCGGAGGATCACCCTCTCCCTGACGGTGGACGGGCACGGGGAGGACGTTGGTAGCCCCATCGGACAGGAAGATGCCGCTGCCTGCCAGAGCCACCTGCATCACCTGGCGCGCCATGTCGCACGCGGGGTGCCCCATGGTCTGATACTCGGCCGTGATGGAGCAACTCGCGGTGTAGTCGTACACGCCGAAGTGGGCCCCGGTGCAGCGCCCGTCGGCGGCCTCCACGATGGCCGGGAGCGGTGAGGTGCCCGTGGCGTCTATGATCGACTGCGGCGTCTCCACCATCAACTCGAGGCGAAGCGCGCCTTCGTGGATGGGCGTCTGGGACTCGATCGCCTCGAACAGCCTCACCAGCGCGGCCACCTGGGCCGGAATCACAACCTTGGGCAGGGTCACGACGAAGTTGTCGGGAAGAGCACCGTCGGATTGCTCCGAGAGCGCCGAAAGAAACAGGTCGAGGGTCCGCGCCCCCCGGCCCACCAACTCTCGGCTGAACGGTTTGATGCGGATGCCCAGGAAGGGCGGCAGCGTACCCTCGGACATTCCACGCGCCACTTCGCCGGCGGCCGAAAGAGCGCAGGCGTCCTCCTCGTCGTCCGGACGATTACCGTAGCCGTCCTCGAAGTCGAGACGGAAATCCTCGACCGGCTCCCGCCGCAGCTTCTCCATAACGCGTGTGTGCACGGTGTGAGCCAGCCACGCGTCGGGCTCCTCCACCCGCGCCCCGGCGGAATCGCCTTCGATGCGGGCAGCCAGGGCGGAGATCTCCCCCGCTGAAGTGGGAAGCGTCTCGGCCCCGCGCAGGCCGACGCCCCGGGCGAGGGACACGAAATCCGGCGCGTATTCCTCCACGAAGCGCAGGGCCAGGGCGCCCAGTCGCTGAGCCGTGCCCGCTCGGAACAGGTGCGCGCCCCCGTACACCGTGTGTACCGGCTGGCGATCTCCCGACTCGCCGGGGAACCGAGCGTCGAAGTCCTGCATCGCCGAGCGTAGGGGGGCGACTACCGTTTCCAGCAGATCGTCGGGAATCGAGGTTTTCATAGCGGCTCCTTGCCTCGCGGTCAGGCGAACGAGGGGCAAACTCCCTTGAGGTCGAAGTAGAGCACCCGCGCGAGGGTCTTTTCCCGGTAGGCTGCCGTCGAGCGAATGTCGTCGATGGGAGCGAGGTCCTCACGGATGGCGGTCAGGAGGTCCTCGGGGCCGGACACCGGGCGATCCTCGTCGAGCATGGCCTCCAGGGCGGGGCAACGCCGCACCGTGGGCGCCATGCTGTTGACCACGACCCTCCACCGCTCCTCTGAGCGGGTCAGGGCGACGCCGATCTTCGTGATGGCCTGGGCATTCCGTGCCCCCACTTTGACGAACCGCTGAAAATCGTACTCGCGCCTCGGCAATCGGATGGCCCGGATCAACTGGTGGGCCCGAAGGCGCATCTTCTTGTAGCCGAGATAGAAGTCGGCGAGCAAAACCTCCTGGTCTCCCTCCTCGGACCCCAGCACGACGACCGCATCGTAAGCCATCAGGACCGGCACCCCGTCCGCGGCGGGCGACCCGTTGGCGATGTTGCCCGCCCACGTGCCGCGGGCTTGGATCTGGATCGACCCCACCTGCCCGCCCGCGTCGGCCAGCAACGGGAACTCCTCCACCACTCGGGAATCCCAGATCACATCCGAATACGTCGTCAGGCCTCCAAGCGTCAGCGCCTCGTCGCCCCAGTGCATGAAACGAAGGCCGCTCACCCCGGAGAGGTCCAGGTACGCCCGTTTGCGCGCGTCGTGATTGCCCGGCCAATGGGCGAGCAGATCCGTCCCGCCCGCCACGGGAGTCAACGGCTCGGCCGCCAGCATCCCGTAGGCTTCTTCGAGCGTGTCGGGCATGAGAACCCTCATCCGCCGGTCTCCCGAGCCACTAGTGCCTCGACCCCTTCGACGATGCCGTCATACCCGGTGCACCGACACAGATTGCCCGCCATCAACGCTCTGATGCCCTGAGCCTCCAGCACTTCGGGATGACGCCGGATCCACGTAGCGGTCATGACCACACCCGGCGTGCACGCGCCGCACTGGGTCGCGCCGGTCCGCAGCAGCGGCGCCACGTCCTCCTCGGACAAGGACTCCACCGTCTCAACGGTCCTGCCCCTCACCTGATATGTGGGTACCAGGCAGGAGTTCGCGGGAAGCCCGTCGAGCAAAACGGTACAAGAGCCGCACTCCCCTTCACCACACCCCTCCTTGGTTCCGGGCAGTGCCAGTCCATAGCGAATCGTGTCGAGGAGGCGGTCGGCAGGCTGCGCCTCCACGGAGACCACCTTGCCGTTGAGCGTGAACTCGACGTGCACCGTGTCCTCCCGAGCGTCATGCGCCATCGTACAGCTCCATCAACCTCTCTGGCGTCACGGGAATCACTCGGGGATGGGTGCCGGTGGCCGCTTCGATGGCCGCTGCCACCGCGGGCGCCGGCCCGTCGACGGGCAGCTCGCCGATACCCTTCGCTCCACCCGTGCCGTGCGCGTATGGGGCCTCGAGGAAATCCACGCGAATCGGCGGCACGTCATCGCTGGTCGGAATCATGTAGTTGGTGAGCTGGTTGTTCACCATCGCTCCATCGCTCCACACGCACTCCTCCATCAACGCCCACCCGATGGCTTGAACCACGCCGCCTTGGATTTGCCCGCGAGCCAGCAGCTCGTTGAGCACCTTGCCGACCTCCTGAACGGCCACCACGTCGAGCACACGGGTGCCGAGGGTCCTCAGGTCCACCTCCACCTCGACCACGCACGCACCCCAAGCGAAGGCGCCATAAGCATCACCTCGGTAGGAGTCCTCATCCCAGGACGTGCCGGGAGGGGGCTCGTATCGGGCCGCACCATCCAGGACACCGCCGGAGTGTTTCCGGTACCAGTCCACGATGGCCTGCTTCAGATCCGGACCTCGTAGGTCGGAATCTCCCAGCTTCGCCACCAGATCCGCGCAGGCCTTCTCGATCAGCCTGCCCACGACCATCACGGTGCGCGACGCAACCGTGGGGCCGCTGTTCGGCACCCGGAACGTATCGGCTTCGGCGATCACCACGTCGTCCGGCTCCAACCCCAGCGACTCCGACGCGATCTGCGTGAAGATGGTCAGAGTGCCTTGTCCCATCTCGATGTTGGAGGTGAGCACTTCAATCCGGCCGTCCGGCCGTGCCTCGACCTTCGCGACGGAAGACAGATGGACCTCCCCACCTCCCGTGAAACCCGCGCCGTGGAAGTACGTGGAAAGACCGACCCCCCGGCGTAGATCCTCGTGGGCGGCGTTGAACCGAGCGTGTTCTTCCTGTTTCTCTCGGTACGCCGACAGATCGAGCGCGCGGTCGAGCACCTCCAGCCGGTCGGCGCCGTCCCGAATGATCTGACCCGTGGCCGTCGATTGGCCTTCTCGTATCAGGTTCATCCGTCGTAGCTCGACCGGGTCCATGCCCAACTCTTCCGCGATCTTATCCATCTGCCGCTCGACCGCGAAGATGGTTTGGGGCGCCCCGAACCCGCGAAACGCGCCGAAGGGCACCGAGTTGGTGAGAACAGCGCGTCCATCGATGCGGACGTTGTCGCAGGCGTAGGGTCCGCCCGCATGGATCAGCCCCCTGCTGAGCACCACGGGCGACAGGGTCACGTAGGCTCCACCGTCGAATACCACCTCGACCGCTTGCGCCAACAGCCGCCCGTCGAGATCCACGCCGGTCCGGTGCCGGATCCAGGCTGGATGGCGCTTGGTGGTGGCGGCCATGTCCTCGGGCCGATCGTAGATCATCTTGACCGGAGCGCCCGCCTTGAGAGCCAGAAGGGCCACGTGCAGGGCCAGCACCGACGGATATTCCTCCTTGCCGCCGAAGCCTCCACCGGTGGGGGACTGGATCACCCGGACCCTGTCCTCGGCTCGGCCAAGGCCATGCGTAAGCGCCGCGTGCACGTAGTAGGGGCACTGAAGCGAGCCCTTGACCACCACGACATCGCCGTCGATCCAGGCCACCATTCCCTGATTCTCCAGGTAGACGTGCTCCTGCGCTCCCGTCTCGTAGGTGCCCTCGATCACCACCGGCGCATCGGCCAGGGCCGCATCGACGTCGCCCTTTCTGATGACGATGTGCGAGAAGACGTTGTCCGTGCCGTGCTGGATGCCATCGGCGCCTGGCGGAAGCCGGAAGTCGAGAACCGGAGGAGCGGGATCCACGATGACCTCCACCGAACGAACCGCCCTGTGGACCATCTCTCTTGAATGGTGGGCCAGCAGCACCACGGGCTCGTGGACGTGACGCACCGAGTCGGCAGCCAACACCGGCTGGTCCGACTCGATCAGCCAGACATGGTTCTCGCCGGGAATGTCGCGGTGGTCCACGACCACGAACTCGTCCCAGTTCACGTCCGGGCTGAACCGGACCTCCCGGATACGCCCCCTCGGGGAAGGACTTCGAACCGTCGCGCCCCACAGGCCGCGGTCCATCGGTACGTCGTCGATGTAGAGCTCCCGGCCCAAGAGCTTGCTGATGCCTTCCCTTCGTTCCACGCTCTCGTTCCCTCTTTACGTAGTTGGAGATGGTGCCAATACCGCCCAAGCTGACGCCGCTCCAGGGCTCGAGCAACGCCGAGCACGAAACCGACCTCGCCTGGGTGCGTATACATCACTACACACGCCGCTCAGACAAGAGAATCGGAAGGATGGCGTTTGGAAACGGAGCACCTCACATGACCCATGTGACGAGAATGGGAACAATCTGGTGCGCGGGCCTTCTAGTGGCGCTTTCCGCCTGCGCATCGGGTTCGGGGGGCGCAAGCGGTGGCGGTGCGATGTTCGATCAGACCCGACAAATGGCGAAATCCGAGCGCGACGACCCCAACTTCATCACCAGAGAAGAGATCGCCAAGTCTCAAGCGCGTAACGGCTGGGAAGCCCTGCGCTGGAACGCCAGGCACCTGGTCCTCACCGAGCAACGCGGTGTGCTTGACGGACGGGTCGGCGTGCAGCACCGCGGGCCCGACAGCCTGTTCACCAACGACAATCTGGTCCTGATCATCGACGGAATTCTGACCACCGAGATGGCACGGCTGCGTCAGATACCGGCGTCCATGATCGAGTCGATCCAGATCCTGTCGGCCAGGAACGCCGTCCTACTCTATGGGTCCGATGCGGGTGGCGGCGCTATCGTCGTGAAGACTTCCAGCGGCCGCCGTTGATCAACCGCTGAGGAGACTCATGCGGATGCCCGGTCCAGTGCTACCTCCTTCTTCGCTGCGCCCAGGGACCGTTGCCCCGCGTGTAGATGACGATCGCCCCATTTTGGGCACCCGGATAAGCAACAGCGCCGGTGAAGGTCACGAGTTCGATGCTCTCGATGTTCTCCGGAGATATCGTCCCGAGGAAGATCTCGGGGCTCATCATCGGCTGGCCGTCCACGAAGACGGGCAGCGTGTCGCACCCAGGCGCGCGACCGCCGAGCTCGAACCCGGACATCAAGCTACTCCGGTCCCGGCCGCCTCGACCTCGGTTGACGCACAACAGCCTCTGGCCGCCAACGTCCACCGTGCGTACGCGGATGCCCGGGAATCGGCGCAGCAGGTCGCCCGCGTCGATCGACGTGCGAGCAATCTCGGCTATCTGTTCGCGGACCAGGACGTCCTTCCGGGTGCCCAGAGAGACCGTTCGCCGGTCGAGACGAGTCCGCTTGCGGACGGTCACCACGATCGGATCCAACTCCACGGCTTGCTTCTGCACCTGAATTTCGATGTCGGTGGCGCCACCACGTGTGAGCAAGATCTCCGTGGTCTGGTCACCGTACGCCAGATGCTGCACGTCGACCACGCGGATGCCCGCCCGCACGTTGTGGAACACGAAGCGGCCGCCCCCGTCCGTGAGCGCCACCTCGTCGTGGTTCCGGATCTGGACGAGCGCCGCCGTCACAGGCTCGGAGCTATCCGCGTCCCTCAGCCGCCCCTGTACATCCGTCTTCCCATCCGTCAACCGCTCTCTGGCCTGACGGTCGAGATCCACCTTCTTCTTGTCGACTCCGATGACATCGATATCGAAGTCCCTCCGACGCGACTCGTTTGGTCCCACAATGAGTCCCGATGTGCGAACGATCAGCCCGAGAAAGTCGGCCTCCGCGGTTAGCGGAACGTTTGCCGGGATCTGGCAGAGGCGGTATATGCCGTCGATGTCCGTGACAACCATGACTTCGCCCCCCGGAACGTCTCCGCTACCCGGCCACGAGAGCCTCACCCTGCTCTGCGGAAGAGGTGTGCGACGATACCGCTCACGCACGTAGCCGGTGAGCGCCCCCCGGCCGTCACCGAACCATGCGCAACTCGCCGTCAGAATCGAGGGCAGCGAGGGCACGAACAGCTCCAGCTCCGTGGTGTCCCCATCACGCACGTTCACGATGTAGGCGGGCGGCAAGTACTCGAGTTGGTCCGCCCGGCTGTGAGAGAAGGTGACGCCGTAGTCGCCCGCCGGCATGCCAGGAATCCTGAACTTTCCGAAGAGATCGCTCTCGCCGAAGTACTCGGTGCCCAGCACATGAACCGTCGCGTGGATCAGCGGTCCGCCCGTAGTGCTGTCGTAGACCATGCCCGAGAGCGTACCGGTGCCTGGCGGGGCGGACTGAGCAGATAGGGCTAGCGCGCCGCCCGAAAAGAGGCCCGCCGCGAGGAGTGCGACGGTTCTTGTTATTGGCTGTGTCATGAAGTCCTGCTCCTGCTTCGCCGTAGTAATAATCCTTACGGCGATGCGAGGGTCCCAGTTACACAACGTAGACCGCGGCGTATATCCGTGCATCCTCGGGAGTCTGGAGATCGCCGCTGGGGTTTACATCGCGGGCCGTCGCCCCCTATATTGATGTGTCAGGGCATGCTGGCAAGCATTTCCATTGTCCCTGTAACACCCACGATGTTGCGGCGAAAAAAAAGTTGGGGTCTTACGACCAAAGATCCACCGCTGGCACGACTCGATATTCTGAACAAGGCAAAGTAGAGACGAATCTTACATTGTTCGAACCCATACAGATCTCTTCCCAAGATTTCACACACAATGCGGTGGGCATTGCCCCAGCGCGTGTGAATACGTTCGGGCTCCATGTCCGAACGTGTCTAACGGGCGTTATCCGAACGCCTGAGACAACTCCTTCCTTGGAGGCTCCATGAGTGCTCGACGTTTGTCGACAGTCTTAGCTTCCCTCGCCCTCGGCTTGGCCTTCGTGGCCTCGCCCGTAGCGGCGCAGGGGGTCGGGTCGGTGACCGGACTCGTCACTGACTCGGAAACCCAGCAGCCTTTGGCTGGTGCGCAGGTGGTGATCACCGGCACCAACCGTGGCACGCTGACGAATCAGGCAGGACGCTACATCGTGCCGAACGTGCCGGTCGGCACGTATGAGGTGCGTGTCGTGATCCTCGGGTTCTCTCAGCAGACCCAGAGCATCACGGTCAGCGCAGGTCAGGCCGTGGTGGCGAACTTCAACCTTTCGTCGTCCGCGGTTCAGATCGACGGTATCACGGTCAACGTGATCACCGGTGAGGCGCAGCGCGCCCGCGAGCTCGGTACGAACAACGGGCAGATCTTGATCGAAGACATTCCGTTGGCATCGGTCACCAGCCTCGAGGACGTGCTCTCCGGCCGTACAGCGGGCTTGGTTCTCAACGGCCTGGGCGGATCGATAGGCACGGGTCAGAGAATCCGTATCCGGGGCGCGAACTCGCTCAGCCTCTCGAACGAGCCGCTCGTCTTCGTGGACGGCATCTTGTTCAACGCGTCCATCGCGGCGGCAGTTGGCTTAGGCGGCCAGGACACGTCTCGGCTCGACGATATCAACCCCAACGACATCGCGAGCATCGAGGTCCTGAAGGGACCAGCAGCCACGGGCCTCTACGGCACGCAAGCGGCCAACGGTGTGCTGCTGATCACCACGAAGAGGGGCACCAGCGGCGCGTCGCGCTGGAACTTCTACGCCGAGGGCGGCATCTCGGAGATGCACACCACCTTCGAGTCGAACTTCCGTCAGCTCGCATTGCGTCCGGGCAGCGACCCAGGCGCTAACCCGGTGAACGCCGATGGGTCAGTCAACTTCACGGACTTCTCGACGTGCCGTAACTTCAACCTGGCGACCGGCTCTTGTGTGTCGAGCGACGTGCGCACGATCAGCTTCAACCCGCTGAACGACCCACGCACGACGCCGTTCGAGGACGGTTACCGTCAGCGCTATGGCATCAACGTGGCCGGTGGCACCGACCGGGTCACGTACTTCTTCTCGAGCGAGTACCTCGACCAGGTCGGCGTGGAGAGGCGTTGGGCTGAGATCAACACGCAGGAGCGGACCACCGTTCGGGCCAACATCACGGCGGCCCTGAGCGACAAGCTCGACATCGGCATCAACACGAGCTATACGAAGAACAAGATCCGGCTGCCGGTCAACGACAATGCGTCGCGCGGTAACATGTCGGCCCTGATCGGGGCCGACACGTTCCGTCCGGCGGATCCGGACGATCCGTGGGATCCGGTAACGAACCGGCAGAACTTCTTTGCCTACACGCCGGCTATTCTGGGCAACGACATCAATCTCCAGAACGTCGACCGGGTCGGGTTCTCCGGAACGGCGAACTACCGTGGCACCGAGTGGCTGTCGCTCAACGTTACGGGTGGCCTCGACTTCGCCTCTCTGCACGACAACTTTACCGTTCAGCCGAACAAGATCCCTGCGGGTCAGGACACGCGGGACGGGATCCGGACCTCCCAGCGTAGCAGCAACTACGTGTGGACGCTCAACAGTTCCGCAACCGTCACCAGGGACGTCAACGACTGGATCGTTTCTCGGACGACGGTCGGTGGCTCGTACTTCAACTCGAAGAACCTCAGCACGCGGTGCAGCGGCGTTGGCCTGATCCAGGGTACGTTCTCCTGCGGTACGACCACACGTACCCCTCAGGTCGACGAGAACTTCTTCCAGATCATCACGATCGGGTTCTACGGATCCCAGGAGTTCCAGCTCAACGATCGCCTGTTCATCACGGGTTCCGCTCGCGCCGACGACAACAGCGCGTTCGGTGAGAACTTCGGCCTACAGTGGTACCCGAACGCCTCGATATCCTGGGTGGTCTCCGAGGAGGACTTCTTCGACATCTCGTGGATCCCCGAGCTGCGTGTACGTGGCGCCTTCGGAACGTCCGGCCTGCGGCCGAACTTCCGTCAGGCTGTGACGCTCTTCAACCCGAACTCCGTCCGGCTCGCCGGAGCGGACGTGGCCGCCGTGAACATCGGCTCCACGGGTAACCCGGAGCTCAAGCCTGAGCGCACGACCGAGTTCGAGTTCGGCTTCGACGCCGGTCTCTTCAACAACAAGATCGGCCTCGACTTCACGTACTTCACCAAGACTTCCCATGACGCGCTGATCTCGCGCCGGCTGCAGCCCTCCTTGGGTCTGACCGCCAGCCAGTTCGACAACCTCGGCGAGGTAAAGAACTGGGGAACCGAGACCTCGCTGAGCTGGGAAGCGATCAACACCAGCAACTTCGGCGTCGACTTCCAGGGCAGCTGGTCGACGTTCCGCAACGAGATCCTCCAGCTCAGCCCCGATGGATCGGTCGAGCCGATCATCATCAACCGCGGCGAGCAGCGTCACCAGCAAGGCTTCTCGGCGGGTGCGTACTTCCTGCCGACCTTCACCTTCAGCGACGCCAACGGCGACGGCCTCATCAACGCGGACGAGGTCACCGTGAGCGACACCGCCGAATTCCTGGGGCATGTGATTCCCCAGTGGCAGGGGTCGTTCAGCCTGTCGATCCGTGCTTGGGACTGGCTCAGCATCAGCAACCTGTTCGAGGCACGCGGCGGCAACATGCAGCTCGATGGCACGGAGTCGTTCCGTTGCGCGCTGTTCACCATGTGTCGGGCCAACAACACGTCGGACTCGCCGCTCATCGAGCAGGCCCGTTCGGTCGCCTCACGCTTCCACGGTACGGACGCGGGTTACGTCCGTTCCGCGGACTTCTTGAAGTGGCGCGAACTCGCAGTAACGATCAACGTGCCGGACAACTGGCTCACTCAGCTCAATGGCCTCAGCCTGACATTCGCCGGCCGTAACCTGGCCACCTGGACCGAGTATCCCGGTGTCGACCCTGAGATCAACGAGCAGGGCGCGAGCACCAACTTCAACCAGAACGAATTCCTGACGCTGCCGCCTGTGCGGTCGTATTCGCTCAGACTCAACTACGCGTTCTAATTAGCCAGGGGAATCATAAAATGATGACACTTACTTCCAAGAAGCGGTCGAGCCGCAGTCGGCTCGCCGCGGTGGGGGTCCTGGCGTTGGGTCTTACGCTAGGACTGGCCGGCTGCGACCGGGCGCTGGAGGTTGTCGATCCCGACCGGGTAAACCCGGAAACGCTGGCCACGGAAGAAGCACTGCCGATTCTGGTCGCCAGCGCCATCGGTGAGTTCCAGCTGGCATACAGCGGAGGCACTGGTACCGGCCTCTCCGGCGGTGAGTCCTTCGTCTCCATGACCGCGGTGTTCACCGACGAGTTGATGGGCGCGGGGACCTTCCCCACGCGCACTCGCATGGACCAGCGTGACTGGTTCGATGTGTTCGACGGCAATACGTCGGACATTGCTTACACCAACTTCCACCAGGCACGTCGAGCCGCGCTGTTCGCGCAGCAGCAGATCGCAGAGATCGAGGGCAAGAATGCCGATTGGGCCTTGATGCGTGCTCTCGAGGCCTACACGTACGTCGCGTTCGGCGAGTTCTGGTGCGGCGCAGTGCCGTTCACCGAGCTCGACGAGACCGGTGCGACGATCGAGGAGAGCCAGGCGCCTGTCGGCACGGCCGAGATGTTCAACCGTGCGATCACGCGGTTCGAGGAGGCCATCGCGACCGACGCAAGCCTCGACATGGCGAAGATCGGAAAGGCCCGCGCGCAGTTGAATCTGGGCCAAGCCGCCGCCGCCGCGAGTACGGTGGCCGGAGTGGCCACGAGCTACCAGCACAACATCGAGCACGGTCAAACGACCTCCCGGCAGAGAAACGGCCTGTTCCGGTTGTTCGATGCCGGTCGTTACACGATCGCGGACGGTGAGGGCGGCAACGGCCTTCTGTTCAGGACGGCAAGCGGTGTGACCGCGACGAACACGGAACGGAACGGCGGCGCGGGCGATATGCGGGTCCCGTACATCCTCAAGGGCAACAACGGGGACTTCGGTTTCGACTTCGAGACGTTGCAATACCGGCAGATCAAGTACTTCCAGGACCAATCGCCCACGGTGTTGGCAGACGGGGTCGAAGCTCGTCTGATCGAAGCCGAGGCTGTTATTACCTCTAACTTCCCGGCCGCGTTGACGATTCTCAACGCGCTTCGTGCGGACGCGATGACCATCATGGCATCTCGTGTCGACGGTTACGCGACACTCGATGCCAGCCAAGGGTATGTTTTCCCGCCCGCGCTGGCGCCGCTCACGGACCCGGGGACGGACGCTGGCCGTCTCGACCTACTCATGTCCGAGCGGGCCTTCTGGCAGTTCGGTACCGGACATCGCCAGGGTGACCTACGTCGCCTGGTGGTTAACTACGGACGGGCCGTGACCTCGGTCTACCCGAGCGGTGCCTACCCACGTCAGGGTGGTGGGTTGTCGTACGGTAACGATGTGTTGGCCCAAATTGATTTCGATGAGGCCAACAACCCGCAGTTCGACCACTCGATGTGCACGACTACCGCCTTCTAGGCGTGGTCGAGCGGGTCGCTTAGGCGACCTGTAGAAACAGAGCGCGGTGCGCCGGCCTTCGGGCTGGCGCACCGTTGTTTTTCTGCCCTACCTTGCCCGATCGTCACTCGTCTCACGCTTTCCCCTCTGGAACCATGTCAGCGATCCGACTTCTCTCTGCTCCGGCTTACGTCGTCACCTTCTCCGCTCTCCTCGCTGCCGCGCCGACGGTCTGCGCGCAGGAGGCTCTCGCTCAAACGGTCGTGCTCGACTCGGCGCTGCTCGCCGGCTACCGCTGGAGAAGTCTCGGACCGGACCGGGGTGGGCGTTCCATCGCGGTGAGCGGGGTGAGGGGCCGCCCCGACGAGGCCTACTTCGGCGCCGTGGGTGGCGGCCTGTGGAAGACGACCGACGGAGGCAGTAACTGGGGCTCGGTCACGGACTTCCAGATCACGGCCGCCTCGGTCGGCGCGGTCGCGGTGAGCGAGACGAACCCGGACCTGGTGTTCATCGGCACCGGCGAGACGTGTATTCGGGGCAACATCATGCCGGGTGACGGCGTGTACCGCAGCACCGACGCGGGAGAAACGTGGACACACGTCGGATTCGGCCAGTCGCACGCGATCTCCAAGATCCGCGTCCATCCGACCGACCCCGACATCGTCTTCGTCGCGTCGTTCGGAAAGTACAGCGCGCCGAGCGAGGAGCGCGGCGTCTTCAAAAGCACCGACGGAGGAGATACGTGGCGCCGTGTGCTCTACCGGAACGACCAGACGGGCGCGATCGACCTCGTCATCGACCGGAATGACCCCGATGTGATGTATGCCTCGCTGTGGGAGGCCTATCGCAAGGAGTACCAGATGTCGAGCGGCGGGCCGGGGAGCGGCATGTTCAAGAGCACGGACGGCGGAGAGACCTGGACTGAAATGACGCGCAACCCTGGCATGCCCCAGGAAGGGCTCGTGGGGCGCATCGGCCTAGCGGTGTCCGGCGCGAACTCGGACCGCGTGTACGCGCTCCTCGAGAACGACGACGGAGGGCTCTTCTCGAGCGACGATGCGGGCGCGACGTGGACGCTGGTCAACGACAACCGCGCCATCCGTCAGCGCGCGTTCTACTACACCCACGTCTTCGCCGATCCAGAGGACCAGGACCTGGTCTACATCCAGAACACGTCGCTCTTCCGCTCGACCGACGGTGGCGAGACCACCGAGGTCATCAACAACGGCACACACGGGGACTTCCACGACCTGTGGATCGACCCGGACGACCCGTCCCACCTGGTCGTGGGAAATGACGGGGGCGGAGCCGTCACGACAAGCGGCGGGGATAGTTGGACCGATCAGGAGTTCCCGACCGCCCAGTTCTATCACGTGATCACGACCAAACACATCCCGTACCACGTGTGTGGATCACAGCAGGACAATAGCACGCTGTGCCTCCCTTCCAACTGGAACGCCGGCCGGTTCGGACTTGGCGCGGGTGGTGGGCGGCGCGGCAGGGGTCCCGCGCCCAGGACCGTCACGGAGGGCTCGATGGCCGTCGCGTATCGGGTTGGTGGAGGTGAGCCGGGTTACATCGCGCCGGATCCGAAGGACCTGGACATCTTCTACTCGGGCACGAACAACGGCCGCTACATCGACAAGTTCAACCGACGTCTCGGCACCTCGCGCGAGGTGAACCCGTACCCCTGGTTTTATTCGGGCGAGCCGTCCGAGGCCCTCGTGGAGCGCTGGCAGTGGACCTTCCCGATCCTGTTCTCACCGCTCGACCCGAACACCCTCTACACATCCTCGCAACGGCTGTGGAAGACGACGGATGCCGGACGAACCTGGACGGCGCTGAGTGGTGACCTGACACGCGCCGACCCCATGACGCTGGGCCGGTCGGGCGGGCCGATCACCGGTGACATGAACGGTCCCGAGGTCTATGCGACCATCTTTTCGGTCGGGCCGGGCAAGATCGACATCGACGTGATCTGGACGGGCTCCGATGACGGCCTCGTCCACGTCACCAGGGATGGCGGAACCAACTGGACCGACGTCACGCCCCCGGACATGCCTGATTTCGGGCGGGTCAGCCAGATCGACGCTTCGGCCTTCGAGGCCGGCCGGGCGTACGTCTCGGTACGGCGCCCGCTCCTGGACGACTTCGCCCCTTACATCTTCAAGACCGACGACTACGGACGCACCTGGACGAAGATCGTGACGGGGATCCGAGAGGACGCCTACGTGCACGCGGTCAGAGAGGATCCCACCCGTGAAGGGCTGCTCTACGCCGCGACACAGCATGGCGTGTACATCTCATACGACGATGGTACGCTCTGGCAGCCGCTGAACCCCAAGCTACCGGACCTTCCCGTCATCGACCTGATCGTCGAAGAAAACGATCTGGTGATCGGCACACACGGGCGCGGGTTCTGGGTGCTGGACAACATCGCTCCGCTCCGGCAGGCCACGCCGGACATGACGGCCGAAGCAGCAGTACTGTTCGAGCCGCCGGTGGCGGTTCGTTCCGGACCCGGTGTTCCGCTGAGTTGGATGCTCGCTGAGGCTGCCGAGGAGGTGAGGCTGGAGATCGTGGACTCGACCGGAGTTGTTCTGCGCACCTTCATCCCCGATACGACAACCGCCAACGAGGAGGACGAGAACGCCGGAGGAGCCCGGCGGCGCGGCGGGCCTACGTGGCTGCCCAACGAAGCCGGCCTGAACCGTCTGACCTGGGATCTACGCACGGAGGGTGCGGTGACCTTTCCGGGCATCATCCTGTGGGGTGCGCGCCTCGTGGGGCCGGTTGCGCCCCCCGGTCAGTACTCGGTGCGCCTCACGGCCGATGGTCACACCGAGACGGTACCGCTTACCGTCCAGCGAAACCCTTGGATCACCGATCTCTCGGACGCCGATCTGGACGCTCAGTATCGATTCTCGAGCAAGGTGCGGGACAAGGTTTCGGAGGCCAACCGGGCGGTCATCGCTATCCGCAGGGTGAAAGCGCAACTCGAAGAGCGGCTCGAGGATTCAGACGACCAGCGTCTCCGCGAGGCGAGCGACAGGCTTACCACGAGCGCGTCGGAGGTCGAGGCCAACATCTATCAGGTGCGGAACCGCAGCGGCCAGGATCCGCTGAACTTCCCCATCAGAGTGAACAACCGGCTCGCCAACCTCATGTCGATGGCCGAGCGGGGTGACGGGCGGCCCGGGAACAACATGGAGGAGATTTTCAACATTCTGACCGAAGAGCTGAGAGGCTACACGAACCGCCTGAGCGAGGTCTGGCGAACGGAACTGGCCGAGGTCAACCGAGAACTCGAGCGGCTAGGGCTGGAGCCGTTGGATCCGGAGGAGGGGACCGTTCCGGTGATCTCTCAGTAGCGGGCTTCCGTTACCCGCCCGAGGAGTCGAACATCCAGCCCATGATCCACCACCGCTCACCGTCGTGGAACAGCGTGATGCTGTTGACCCCCCGGGTGAACGGCTCTCCGCCCTGGGTGCGGGCGGAGGCATAGCTGCTCCACACATGAGCCATGTTGCCGGACCGCGTTACGATCCGGTCCGTCTCCCACTCCCAGAAACCCGCCTGACGAGGCGCGTTGTCGCCATGGTACCCCTCCAACGTCATGACCCTCACGCGGGGCGTGCCCGAGGGATCTACGTTGGCGATGGCCACCCACGCGTCGGCATGATGGAGCGATCGATCACGCTCCACGTCCGCCGCCTCGCCGGCCGGGCCCGAAACGACCTCGTAGTAGGCCCTGAGGATGCCGTCGACCGTCGCGACGTCTTCAGGTCGTGGCGCAGGTTGTGCGCTAACGGCCACGGGCACCATGACGAGTCCCAGGATGGCCCCGAACAGTCGGCGTTTCATTTGTTGCGTTCCCCCTCGATCATGGCGTTAGCACCACCTTGGTGCATCCTTCTTCGCGGGCGGCGAACATGCGGTACCCCTCGATCCCGTCCGAGAGCGGCAGACGGTGCGAGATCAGCTCGGAGAGCAGGACTGCGTCGCGCTGGGTGAGCTCGAGGGCCTGCGGCAAGAAATGCCGGGCAGAACAGCGCCCCCCCGCGTAGCGTAGGTTGCGGTCGTAGATCTCACCGGGCGAGATGGCCAGATGCTCCTCGGTGTGGACCCCGAGCGCGGCCAGCGAGCCACCGAGCCGCAGTAGATCCACCGCCGCCCTGGTGGCCTGAGGCGAACCCACGGCCTCGATCGCCTTGTCGGCTCCCCTGCCCTCCGAGAGCTCGTGCACGATGGCCAGAGGATCGCCCCGCTCGAAGTCGACCGGTGTGGCGCCGAAACGCTCGGCCAATGCGAGGCGTGAGGGCACGCGATCGACCGCCACGACCTCGCGGGCGCCCCGCTCGAGGGCGGCCCGCACGGCGAGCACCCCGACCGGGCCGCATCCGATGACGACCACCAGGTCGCCGTCCTGAACATCCGCCATCTCCGCGCCGAACATCGCGGTGGACAGGATGTCACCCGCGAGCAGCCCCAGCGCATCGTCCTCGAGTGCCTCGGGCATCAGCACCAACGTGGAGTCGGCGAGCGGCACCCGTACGAGATCCGCCTGTCCGCCATGGAGTCCTAGGCCGTTCTCGACCCAGCCGAAGAGTTGGCTGTGAACGCAACGAGCGGTCAGCCCTCGTTGGCAGAAGAAGCACGCCCCGCAATTGGTGGTGAACGGCGCCACGACCCGGTCGCCAACCGCGATCTGGGTGACGCCCGCGCCCACCTCGACCACACGGCCAACGAACTCGTGACCCATCACCGTGCCCACATCCAGACCTCGCTCGCGCCCGAAGTAGGGATGCAGGTCCGAGCCGCACACCCCCGCGACGGAGACCTCGACGATGGCGTCGCCCGGCTCCACCAACTCCGGGTCCGGCGCGTCCTCGTACGCTAGGGTCTCGATGTCCTGGAACGTGATGGCCTTCACGCGGCTCCTCGGGTCGACTGCCTTCGCTGTCCGCACTCCCACCGCAATCGAATGGGCGGCGGCGCCATGCGCGGACGATAACATCCTGCGCCAAAGGTCGGGGGCGCAAGGCCGGTTGGAACCGGGCGCCTCCGAGCCGGAGCCGGCCCTGGCGGAATCGCGTTCCAGGTCACCCATTGGGGGGCATGGACACGCCTCACCGAAGCCGATTCCACCACAGGGCGTGCAACCTGTGCGAGGCGATATGCGGCCTGGTCATAGAGATGGATGGAGACGATATCGTCGCTATCCGGGGGGACGAGCACGACCCCCTGAGCCGGGGCCATATCTGCCCCAAGGCAGTGGCGCTCCAAGACATATGGCAGGACCCCGATCGGCTGCGGCGCCCGCTCAGGCGTGACGGAGACCGGTGGGACGAGGTCACTTGGGATGAGGCGTTCGACGAGGTGGCCGTGCGTCTCCTCGACATCCAGGACCGGCACGGCCGCGACGCCGTTGCGGTCTATCAGGGGAACCCAACGGTCCACAACTCCGGGACCATGCTGTACGCGCCGGCCTTCGTGCGGGAGTTGGGCACCCGTAACCGGTTTTCCGCTTCGTCGGTGGATCAGCAGCCACATCATGTGGCGGCGTACTTCATGTTCGGCCACCTGCTCGTGCTTCCGGTGCCCGACGTGGATCGCACGCAGCACATGCTCATCATGGGCGCCAACCCCATGGCATCCAACGGCAGCATGATGACGGCGCCCGGCATCCGTCAGCGTCTCCGCGCCATTCAGAAAAGGGACGGGCGTGTGGTGGTGGTGGATCCCCGCCGCACAGAGACCTCTCGGATCGCCGACGAGCATCACTTCATCCGGCCAGGCACCGACGTGCTGCTTCTACTCGGGCTTCTGCACACGCTGTTCGCCGAGGATTTGGTGCGGCCCCGGGACCTTCCGCTGATCGCGGCGGATGTCCAGCGCATCCGCGACGTGGTGCGCCCGTTCGATCCGGAGAGGGTCGCGCCCGCCACCGGAATCGATGCCGCCGCCATTCGAGCCATGGCCATCGACTTCGCCTCGGCACCCTCAGCGGTCTGCTACGGAAGGATCGGCGTTTCCACGCAGGCGTTCGGTTCCACTTGCCAGTGGCTCATCAACATCCTCAACACGCTCACCGGCAATCTCGACCGTCCCGGCGGCGCCATGTTCCCAACTCCGGCCATCGACACGGTGCGGCACATCCGCCCGGGGAGCTACGGGCGCTGGGCCAGCCGTGTGCGTGGCGCACCCGAGTTCGCGGGAGAGCTCCCCGTGGCGGTGCTGAGCGAGGAGATCCTCACGCCCGGCGAGGGACAGATCCGGGCTCTGGTGACGTCCGCTGGAAACCCCGTGCTCTCCACGCCCGACGGTAGAACGCTGGACCGTGCACTGGCCGGGTTGGACTTCATGGTGTCCGTGGACATCTACCTCAATGAAACCACACGACACGCGGACCTCATCCTGCCGCCCGCGGTGGGTCTGGAGACGGATCACTACGACCTGGCTTTCCACGCGCTGGCCGTGCGCAATACGGCGAAGTATTCCCCGGCGCTCTTCCCACCCTCGCCCGGGGCGATGCACGACTGGGAGATCTTTCGCGAGTTGCAGCGCCGCTTGGAGTCGAGAAGGGGGACTCGACCGCGCGGGCTCAAGGCACGCATGCGCCGGGCAGTCGCACGCCGGATGACTCCCCGGCGCCTGCTGGACCTGGGGCTGAGGCTTGGTCCGTATGGCGTGTGGCGGGGGCGCTTTCTCCGGCCAGGGGGACTCACCCTCGCGACCCTGGAGCGGAACCGACACGGGGTGGACCTGGGGCCGCTTCGGCCGAGCCTGCCGGGCCGCCTCTACACCGACGACCACAAGATCCATCTGGCCCCCAACCTTCTGGTGGAGGACCTGGGCCGCGTAACTCAGACGTTCTTCGCCAACAGAGTATCTCCCTCCCCCACGGACGAGGAGTTCGACCTGCTCCTGGTCGGGCGTAGGCATCTCAGGAGCAACAACTCGTGGATGCATAACGCCGCCCTGCTTGTGAAGGGCAATCCGCGGTGCACCGCGCTCCTCCATCCGGGTGATGCGCAGGCGCGGGGGCTCGACGATGGCGACACGGTCGAGGTCCGCTCGGCGGTGGGCGCCGTCCAACTGCCGCTGGAAGTGACCTCGGACGTCATCGCCGGAGTGGTGAGCATCCCTCACGGGTGGGGACACGGCCTCCCGGGCACGCGGCTCCGCACCGCAAACGCTCACCCTGGAGCCAGCATCAACGACCTGACGGACGCGTCGAGAATCGACCCCATTTCCGGCAACGCGGCTTTTTGCGGCGTGCCGGTATGCGTCACAGCCTGCACCACCCCAACCACGACCCCAACGACCGGAGACCGAAGTTCCCATGAGAACCCTGGACACCAATAGCGAAGATCTCCGCGCGTTCATGGAGCAGCCCGAGGCCGGGCCGGTGGTCATGATCAATCTGCTCCGCTTCCGGGAGCGGACCGACAGCGGGGAAGCCGGTGTCGACGTCTATGCCCGCTACGCGCGCAACGCGGCCCCACTGGTAGCGTCGGTGGGAGGGAAACTGATGTGGCAGGGCCAGCCCACCCACCTCATCGTCGGAGAGGACGCAGATCGCTGGGATAGGGTCCTGATGGTCGAGTATCCGTCCCGGGCCGCCTTCGGCCAGTTGGTCTCCGACCCAAGATTCCAGGAGTTAAAGAAGGATCGTCTCGACGCCCTGGAAGAGACGGTGCTGATAGCATGCACGCCGCATCAGTAGTCATCTCCCCAACACTTCGTCGATCCCATCGAGCACCAACGCCGCGCCGGGACGGACGTCCTCTCGAGGGCTGGCGATAGAGGGCTCTTTGATTACACTTCGCGCGTCGGACCGACGCATTCACCTACGCGACATCATTGGAGATGAGTGTTGAAAAACGTTCTCGATTTTCGAGGGCTGCAAGGATTCTTTACGAGCATCAATCCGCGTACGATCTACCTTTACTCGATCGTCATCGGCTTGCTCTCCGGACTCGGCGCGATCGTCTTCAACGAGGTGTTGCACGCGGTCTCTGAGATCACGATGCGCTCCTGGGCGCATCTTCCGGGGCCGCTGTCGCCCGGAGGGGCGTCCGACGTCCTCCCCCCACGCCGCTGGATGTGGGTTCTTCTGCCGGTCGTGGGCGGCCTGATTTCAGGCCTCTTGGTCAAGACCTTTGCGCCCGAGGCGGAAGGCACCGGGACCGACGGCTATATAGACGCCTTTCACAACAAGGCCGGGTCCATGCGCGGCCGCGTGCCCTTGGTGAAGTCGCTGGCCACGCTCGCGACGCTTTCGTCCGGTGGAAGCGCCGGCAAGGAAGGTCCCATCGCGCAGATCGGTGCCGGCATCGGGTCGGCCCTTGGCCGCTACCTGAAGATGGGGGCGAGGGCCCGCCGCACGATGATGGTGGCGGGGGCGGCGGGGGGGCTCGGCGCGATCTTCCGGGCGCCGCTCGGTGGCGCGCTCACTGCCGTAGAGGTGCTCTACAAAGAAGATATCGAGACGGACGCGCTGACCCCCGCGATCATCTCCTCCGTGACCGCCTACACGCTATTCAGCGCGGTGAATGGATTCGATCATGTCTTCGCGTACAGCAGCGAAGCCTTTCATGCGCCGGTGCAACTCCTTTTCTACGCCGTGCTCGGGCTGGTGTGCTCAGGGGCGGGCTATCTGTATGTGCGTTTCCTGCATGGGTCGAAACGCCTGTTCTTCGATCGATTGCCGATCAACAAGTACCTGATTCCGCCAATCGGAGGTCTCTTGGTGGGTCTCGTCGGGCTCGCCTATCCACAGGCGATGGGCCAGGGTTTCGGCTATGTGCAGCAGCTGATACTCCACCAACCCATCGGCGGGCTCGAGGCCACGGTTGGAATCCTCGCCACGCTCGCGGTGCTCAAGATCGTCACGACCTCCTTCACGATTTCGTCGGGGGGCTCCGGCGGTGTTTTCGCCCCAAGCCTCTTCATCGGCGCCATGCTGGGTGGATGTGTCGGAACGGTGAGTCACCAGTTCTTTCCGGTCCTCGTGCCAGACGTGACACCGTTCGTCGTGGTGGGCATGGGCGCGTTCTTCGCCGGCGTAGCCAACGCACCCATCGCGTCGCTGGTGATGGTTGCCGAGCTGACGGGTGCCTACGAGCTGCTGCCTCCGTTGATGGTGGTGGCCATTCTGGCGCTCGTAACCTCGAGACGCTGGTCGATTTACACGACCCAGGTCGACAACAAGTTCTCCACGAGAGCGCATCTCTGGGAGATGAATCCCAATATCTTGAAGCGTGTGACCATCGGCGATGCGATGCGTGGGGTCTACGAACGATCGGCCATCATCCCGCACGATCTACCGCTCACAGAGATCGAGTCGTTCTCTCGCGAGTCCGGCGAGAGCGACCTGCTCTTGGAGGACGACCTGGGCGAACTCTCCGGGCTGTTGTCGCTCAACGATCTTGGAAATCAGGAGGACCTCCAGCATATGAGTTCGCTGCTGCTAGCCGACGATCTCATCAACCGACGCACTATAAGCTTGAGGCCGGACGACAACCTCATCCGGGCGCTCGAGTTCTTCGGAGAAGGTGAGTTCGACAAGCTTCCGATCGTCGAAACCGCCGATGGTCACGACAAACTTCTTGGATACGTCCGCTACCGGGACATCATCGGCTTCTACAGGAGGGAGCATGACTCACCGGTCACAAAGTCGTAGGCTGGCGTCGAAGGCAGGTCACCCCCCGAAGGGCAGGTCCCCCCCGACGGCCGGTACTGCATCCCGTCCATCACCTCGCCCCCTGGACTGCCGTTGTCCCGGTGGCACTGCAGGTGGCACCGTCGCTCCTTGGTGCTCGTGTTGAACCACCGTTCGGGCCTGGGCCTGGCGTCTAACCGAGCAAGACTCGGCTCAAGTTGACAGTACCCATCATTCTGCACCTCGAACTGGGCGTCCGTCAGCACCTGTACGCGACCGCTCCGATCGTTGGTCAGAAGTGCGTTCGAGGTCTCCGATCACACGGTCGGTGATGACGCTCGCCACCGCGACCTCGGCAGCGAAGACATGAGTGGCGCCGGCCTCCTCCAGGCGTTTCACATCGTCTTTGTAAGCCGTACGTACAATGATCCGAAGATCCGGCGCCGCTCGTCGAGCGGCCCGCACTGCGCGGACCGTCGCGTCGGGATCGTTGATTGCGATGATGAGTTCGCTGGCGTCGGCAACCCCGAGGTGCTCGAGCACCTCGGGGCTCGTCACGTCTCCGAAATACGCCGGTTCTCCCCGGCGGGTCGCGTCCCGGACGCTCTCGGTATTGAGGTCGGCGATGATATAACGCGTGTGAATCTTCGCGAGTGACCGGGCCAGGGTCCGACCGGTCAAGCCGAGACCGGCGATAATGACGTGGTTCCGCGGCCGATCCGTTTCACCCTGCTCCTCGGCCGTTCGCACCTGGAGGAGACGGGCCAGGGGGCCGAGCTTCCCTAATCCGCTTGCCAGGTGGGGGCCCAGGGCGATCCCAAATGGTGTGGCCAACATCGAAAGGATGATCGCCACGGTGAGATTGCTCCGGAGAGGCTCTTCCAGGAGACCTGTTCCACCCGCCGCAATAAGGAGAATGAAGGAGAACTCCCCCACTTGGGACAGGGCCGTAGCGGTCACAACTCCCACGCGCAGCGGAAGCCTCAAGACGGAAGCGGTCAGGAAGATGATGATGAACTTGCCGGCAACGATGGCGGCGAACAACCCGAGGATCGGAAGCAGCTCATCGAGGACGGTCCGGAGGTCGAGCAGCATTCCGATCGAGACAAAGAACACGCTTGCCAGAACATCCCGTAACGGGACGAGATCCGACATCGCCTGCTCGCGGTATCGGCTACCGGAAACGACAAGGCCGGCGAGAAACGCGCCCAAGGCGAGCGAGACACCCGCCATCGAAACTGCCCATGCGGTCCCGAGGCAGATCAGAAAGACGGAAAGAACGAAGAGATCGCGCTGGCGCGTGCGTGCGACTACATCGAGAAAGCGCGGCACTACGAGGCGCGTGGCCACCAAAACCCCGCCGACGACGGCCGCGGCCGTCAGCAGCGGAACCCAGATGCTCGTGCCGGAGCCGGTGGTGCCGCCAAGGAACGGAATGACGAGGACCATGGGCACGACACACAGATCCTGAAAGACCAGAATGCCGAGCGCCAATCGACCGTGCGGCGTCTCGAGCTCTCCCCGCGTCGAGAGACCTCTGAGGACGATGGCCGTACTGGAGATCGAAATGATGAAACCCAGCAGAAGTCCCGAGCGAACGTCTCGACCCAGCAGAACGCTGATCCCCAATACCAGCAAGATGGTGGCGGCCATCTGGACGCCGCCGCCGAGGATGATCAGTCGCCAGAGCCGACGAACGCGGTCCAAGGAGAGTTCGAGACCGATACCGAACAGGAGCAGCACAACCCCGAGCTCGGCGAGCATCTCGACCTGGTGGAGATCCTGAATGAGTCCCAGCGCGTGCGGCCCGACCACCATTCCGGCGACGATGAACCCCGCAATGGACGGCACCTGCAGACGGCTCAGGAGTGCAACCACGGCGACGGACGCCGCGAGGATCACGACCAAGTCCTGAAGGAAAACCAACTCGGTCATCGTCTCGCCCGCCGCCGCATCACACGCATCATGTTTAGCGCCCCCGGTTTCTGTGGACAGTAGATAGGCAACGACACCGGGGTCCAGAGGGAGGCTGTAAAGGGCGGATGCGTGTTGAATAGCACGATTGTTGGCACACCTTACCCGGGCGAAGAGGGTCCCGCAAGTCGTTGGCCGTTGTTGATCCCTTGGGCCGTATTGTCAACTTAATGGGTCCCGGGCGAAGCCGAAGCAGGGGGTCGGCCAGGATTGCTCAGGCACCAGTGGCCGCACGGGCATGGCGATGCCGCTGAGCCAGGACGTCGATCACGTCCCCGTCTTGGGCCACGGCCCGCCACAGGTAATGTCGCTCTCCCCTGATCTCTACGAACCCGGACGTCAGATTCGAGTATCGAGGCACCCTCCCCCTCACCAAGACCCCCTCACCACCCCTCGGTAACCAGCCGTCCCGGGTCCGTCCACCATCTTCCCTCTCCTGGCTCGGTCACACTTGGCGCCTACCTTGCCTTTCGTGCGGAGAGGGCCGTTGGATCGCCTATAACTG
>JACZXQ010000084.1 GCA_022571515.1 Gemmatimonadota bacterium | reverse complement strand
GGCAGGTAGAGCAGTACAATAAGAGTTAGGTAGTGCCTGAGGAGCGACGTAGGTCCTTAAACCCAACATTCGACCGATGAGACCTACGCCGACGACAGCTGACAAGTCCCGATGAGCAGCTCCAATCTCCAGATCCTCGCCTACGAAACGACACCCCTTGGTGATCTGTGCTTGCGCCGCCGCGAACTCCTCTCTCGGCCGGGCACCGTGATTACCGAGATCACCCTCGACCACCAGCTGCTGATGAGCAGCTACAACACGGTATCAGAACGCGCCCTGGCGACTGAGGCATTGGCGCGCCACCCCGGCGACGACCTGTCCGTTCTCGTCGCCGGGCTAGGCCTTGGTTACACTGCAGCCGCTGTGTTGCGATCCGCACGCGTGGAGCGCGTCGAGGTGCTCGAACTCCTCCCTGCGGTGGTCGGGTTCTTGAACGAAGGCCTGGTGCCGCTCTCCTCAGAGCTACTTGGCGATGCGCGCTTTAGCGTGCGCCAAGGTGACGGGTACGCGATGCTCTACGGGCAGGTCGTCGAACGGTGGGACCTCGTGCTCATCGACGTGGACCATTCTCCGGAAGATCATCTCGGAGTCGGCAACCAGTCGTTCTACACGCGGTCCGGACTCATGCGCGCCAAGTGCCACCTGGCTGAAGGCGGGATGCTGGCCGTCTGGTCGTATGCGGAGAGCTCTCCGTTCGTGGACGCGTTGCGCGCGGCGTTCGAGGTTGTCGAGGTCGTACCGGTGAGCTACGTCAACGACCTCGTCGACGAGGAGCACACCGACTGGCTCTTCCTCGCTCGGGACGAGTGGCCGGAGCCCGCGCAAGGCGGATGTTGACGTGCTGCCTACAGCCCGGTCACGCCCGGTGGCCTAACTACCTTTGCGATTGTGCCATGGTCGGGCCGCGGCACTACCTAACAAGCGATTGCTACTGTCGCGGTAGGCATCAGGCTCGCGCGCTTCGCTTGCGGTCCACATCTTGGACGCGCAGCAGAATCGCGAGACGTTAGGCGGCAACGCAGGCCGGTCGTGAGGGTTCCCCAAGAGCCTAGTGAGGGGTAGGGGTCGAGCGTCAGGATCGAGCCCAAATTCACGGAACATCCTAGCGCTCAACCTCCCCACCACTCTACAATTCCCCCCCCGGATCCTCCGTCCTCGGACTCGGTTCGGTTTCCCCAGGCCTGAGAGGCCATCCCATGCGTGCACCCAACCTGTTGGCGATCCGGTCGACCTTGTTCGTCGCTCTCACGACAGCTGCCCTCACCACCCTTACGCTCGTGGCCACGCCGACCCGCGCGCGCGCCCAGGCGACCGCCTTGGATGCCGAGGTCCTGGCTCAGATCGACCTCTTCTCGGCGTGGCTCGAAGGTCAGATCGAGATCCGTGGACTACCGGGCGCCGTCGTCGGCGTCGTTTCGGGTGATGAGCTAGTGTGGGCCGAGGGCTTCGGACGTGCGGACGTCAATGCGGATAGGCCCATGGAGACCGATACGCGCTTCCGCATGGCATCGCACAGCAAGCTCTTCACCGCAACTGCGATCATGCAACTCCGGGAACAAGGCAGGGTTCGGCTTGATGATCCCGTCACCGATTACCTGCCATGGTTCACCTTCCAGAGCGCCGCTCCCGACGATCCTCCGGTCACCATCGAGCACCTTCTAACGCACAGCTCCGGGCTCCCGCGCGAGGCCGGTTCGCATTGGACCGACCTCGACTTCCCAACCGCCGAGGAGATCCTTGAGCTGATGCCCGATCGTCAAGCTCCCTTCTCACCTGAAGTCCGCTGGAAGTACTCGAACCTCGCCTACACCATCGCTGGCATGGTCGTGGAAGAAGTCAGCGAGCTGTGAGTAATGTACATTATCAAAGAATGGTGGATCGGTGAGCACTGCATCAACTGAGGTGGTCCCAGAAAATCGGACAGGTTGCTAAGGTGTATTCCACCGGATAACGGAGGAATACGACGATGACGACACGACGCCGGTTCACGGCAGACTTTAAAGCCCGCGTGGCCCTTGAGGCGCTGCGTGGCGACAAAACCATTCAGGAGATCGCGGCCAAGCATAAGGTGCATCCCAACCAGGTGAGCACCTGGAAGCGCCAAGCGATGGACGGCCTGGACGCGGTATTTTCCAATGGCGCCGAAAAGGCCCGCGTGGACCACGAAGGGGAGATCCACGATCTCCACGCCAAGATCGGCCAGTTGACGGTGGAACGGGATTTTTTGGCCAGAGGGCTCAAGCGATGAGCCGGGGGAAGCGCAAGGCGATGATCCGGCGCGACCACCCCGATCTGAGCTTGAGCCGCCGATGCCGTTTGCTGACGATCAGCCGGTCCTCGTTCTATTACGCACCGAAAGGTGAGAGCCCGGAGAATCTGGCGTTGATGCGTCGGATCGACGAGCTGTTTCTCAAGTATCCGTTTTACGGCTCCCGCCAGATGGTCCGCCAGTTGCGCCGCGAAGGCGTCCGCGTCGGCCGTCATCGGGTTCGCCGCCTGATGCGATTGATGGGCCTGGAGGCGATCTATCAGCCGCCGAGAACCAGCGCCGCCCATCCGGAACACAGGATTCACCCGTATCTGCTCAGAAACCTGGACGTGAACCGGCCCAACCAGGTCTGGTGCGCCGACATCACCTACATCCCCGTCCAGCGCGGCTTCCTGTACCTGGTCGCGGTCATGGACTGGGCGACGCGCCACGTGCTCGCCTGGCGGCTGTCGAACACCATGGATGCCGGGTTCTGTGTCGAGGCCCTGAACGAGTCGCTGTCCAAATACGGCAATCCGGAAATCTTCAACACCGATCAGGGCAGCCAGTTCACCAGCTTCGACTTCACCGGTGTTCTCAGCGACGCCGGCATCCGCATCTCCATGGACGGCCGGGGCCGCTGCATGGACAACATCTTCATCGAGCGCCTGTGGCGGTCGCTCAAGTACGAAGCCATCTACCTGCACGAGCTCACCGACGGCTTCAAGGCCGAACGGGTCATCGGCGAGTGGATCGGCTTCTACAACACCGAGCGGCCCCACTCGGCTC
>JACZXQ010000013.1 GCA_022571515.1 Gemmatimonadota bacterium | reverse complement strand
GCCCAGTAGATATCGCGAGATCGGCCCTACCGTCCCCCGGACGTTGACCCGGCACCAGCAGCAGAACCACTCCGGCATTACTCGCCTGCGATCCCGCTCTCCGTTCCGCGCCCACGCCCCACTGGCGCCCGATGTCACGAGCGACATCGATCGATGCTCGACCTTCCAGGTCCCGCAGAGTCACCACGACGATTTCACCGCCTGTCTTCTGTTGGACCTCCGTTAACAGGGCTGTCATCGCCCCTTCAAGGCGTGAGTCAATCGTGCCAGCGAAGTCGTTGACGTAGCCCTGTGGGGCCGGTATCTGCAACTGAACCGCTATGACCAATACGTTGAGTAGCATCTGGGAATTTTAACAGTGCTGTCAACCTAGGTCGAGCGATCCGTGTGTGGGATCAGCAATTGGTGCGCTGCGATCCGTAGCGATGGACTACGGTGAGGGGCGAGGGCTCGCGCCTGCGGCGCTCGGAGCGCATCTTGGGCGCGCAGCGGAATCGCCTAGAAGGTGGCCCGATCGATCAGCCCCCGCGAAATGTCGGAGAGGTAGGACCAGAGGACCTCGCACCATTTGACAGGTTCCCGGCTTTCGGGCGTATGATAAGCGTGACGTTGTTCGTTCTTCAATACGAAACGAGTCGATCATGCGTGCGTCGTCCGCATTTGTCGCCACAGCGGTCCTCCTGACACTCGCGTGCTCATCCTCGGGCCGCTCATCGCAATCCAACGCGCGCAACAGAGGGGCGGTGATTTCGGCAGAGGAACTGGCAACCACGGCGGAGTTGGACGCTTTCGACGCGGTGCGGCGTTTGCGGCCCATGTGGCTTAGAACGCGCGGCCCGGTCTCCCTGAGCCTGCAGGAGCGGGCAGGGGTCAGGGTTTACATCGACGGATCCAGGCGTGGCCAACTCGAGGAGTTGAAGGCCTTCCGAGCCACCGACATCGAGTCCATTACCTATCTCAGCGCGCCGGAAGCGACCACGCGGTTCGGGATAGACCACTCGGACGGGGCGATTCTGGTGGTTCTAAAAAGAGGCGACATCTAGGGTTGCCCTGGACCAACCGGGCGGCCACGACCGGACCGGTCAGTCCGATCGCTTGTCGCTGGGTTCGACCCCACCCAACTCTCGGACCAGAAACAGCGGACGCCTCTGGGTCTCCGTGTAGATGCGCCCGACGTATTCACCGATCGCGCCCAGCATCAGGATTTGAACCCCTCCCAGAAAGAACATGCCGGTGACGAGAAACGCGTAACCGGGTATCGGCAAGTCGAGAAACAGCCGTGCGTATGCTACCCAGATGGTGGCGCCCGCGCTGAACAACGTGACCGCGAAACCCATCATGCTCACGAGCCGCAGCGGGAACGCCGAGAAACCGGTGATGGCGTCCAACGTCAGTAGAATGAGCTTGCCGAGATGATACTTGGTTTCACCCGCGTGCCGCGCGTCCCTCGAATATTCGACCGCCGTTGAGCGAAATCCGGTCCAGGCGACCATGCCCCTTACGAACCGATTTCGCTCGGGCATCTGGAGGAACGCGTCGACCACCGAGCGAGACATCAGCCGGAAGTCACCCGTATCCGCCGGGAAGTCGAAGTGGACGAGCCACCGCATGAGACGGTAGAACAGGGCGCTGCTCAACCGCTTGAGCCTGCCCTCGCCGGCCCGAGTCCCTCTCGTGGCGAACACCAGATCGTAGCCTTCCCGCCACTTGCTCACGAGCTCGGGGATGACCTCAGGCGGATCCTGGAGGTCCGCATCGATGAGAACGACGGCAGCGCCTCTTGCGTGGCTGAGTCCCGCGGTGCTCGCCGCCTCATGGCCGAAGTTCCTGGATAGGGCCACGAACTTGATGCGGGGATCTCGCGCGTGCTCCCGCTTCATGACGCCGAGGGTGCCGTCGTGGCTGCCGTCATCGACGAGGATCACCTCGAACCCCGGGTCCAGAGGCTCGACGGACGCCGTGAGGCGCTCGATGAGGAGTGTGATGTTGTCCTCCTCGTCGTGGCACGGCACGACGACGGATATGGTCGGCGCCTCGGTCATCGATCGTTTTCCTCGGGTGTGCTCACGCGCTGGTAGATCGTCACGTCGGGTCCGGGCCGAACCACCCCACCGAAACCGACGAGTGGAAGGTAGAACGCGTCGTGTTGGTCGTACCAGCCCGGCGTGCCGCTCCAGATGTACTCTCGCCGGGTGCCGTAGTCATGGGCTCGGAGAACGAATAGGCCGGCAAGCGCGATGAAGAGGGTGAGCAGCGCGTCCGAACTCCCGAAATGGGAATCCCCAGCCAAGTGCGTCTTTCCTCAGGCAAAACATGGCGCCGGCTCGGGAGAATCCATGAGATCGCTAGGCTCCAAAACTTGTCCTCGGTAATGGAAAAGCGGCATTCTAGCTGAACCAGCCGCTTGACTCAACACTTTCTCCGGAGCCAATACAGTGAATGCCGAGAGATTCCGCAAACTTCAGGAAGTGCTGGGGCGCCGGCAACCGGATCTCACGGTTCTCATGGAGCGGGTCCACAAGAGCCACAACCTCTCTGCGATCCTGCGGAATTGCGATGCGGCAGGCGTATTGCAAGCCCACGCGGTTCCCCCTAAGGATGGCCTGGAAATCCACCCTCACACCTCGGCCGGCACGTCCAAGTGGGTGAAGGTGGTGAGGCATCGGACCGTGCAGGCCGCGACGGATTGGTTGCGTGCGGAAGGATTCCGGATCGTGGCCGCTCATCCGGGCGACGGCGGGGCCGACTACCGTGATGTCGACTTCACGGCACCGACAGCGATCATGGTGGGCGCCGAACTTCTGGGACTCACCGACCACGCACTGGGACTGGCGGACCAGCTCGTGGAGATCCCCATGCTCGGCATGGCCCGCTCCCTCAACGTTTCCGTGGCGACCGCCCTCCTGCTCTTCGAGGCAGCCAGCCAGAGGACATCCGCCGGTATGTACCAGACGTCGAGGCTTCCGCCGGAAGAATTCGAACGCATCCTCTTCGAGTGGGCCTATCCTCGGGTCTCTCGGAGACTTCGGGAGGACGGGCGTCCCTATCCTCCCCTAAGCTCGACGGGAGAGTTTCACTTCTAGTCCGCCCTCGGCGGGGGCGTTTCCAGCCGCCCTAGCTGGAAACGGAGGGACTCTTCCACTCCTGGGAACAGGAACTCATAGCCCGTCGACTCGGCCTTCTTGGGGAGCACGCGCTGTCCGTTCAGGAGCAACTCGCGCCCCATCTCCCCGAAAAGCGCACGAATCGCCAGTCCCGGCACCGGAAGGACCGTGGGCCTGTGCAGCACTCTGCCCAGGACATCCGCGAACGTCGCGTTGGGCACCGGATAGGGTGCCGAGGCGTTGAGTGGCCCACTAACGGACTCTTCGCAGATCGCGTGGTTGATCAAGCCGAGCAGGTCGTCGGCGTCGATCCAACTCACGTACTGTTTGCCGCTCCCCAAACGGCCACCGATCCCCACCTTGAACGGGAGCAGCATGGTGCCCAGCGCGCCACCACGGGGGCTTAGCACCATACCGGTGCGGAGGTGAACCACCCTGATTCCGGACCTCTCGGCCTGCCGAGTGGCTGCCTCCCACTGGCGGCAGACACCCGCGAGAAAACCCTTCCCGGGATTGGAGCCCTCCGTGATGATCTCATTACCACGATCACCGTAATAACCGACAGCCGAGGCGGAAATCATGACCTTGGGCTTGGACCCCAACCGAGAAATCGTGCGGGCAAGCAGCTCCGTTCCTTTGACCCTGCTCTCCAGGATTCTCTTCTTTTTATCGTCGCTCCAACGCTCGCCCGCGATGGACTCGCCGGCCAGATGGACCAGCGCGTGGATCCCCTCCAGCTTGCGCCCATCTATCACGCCCGTTTCGGGGTCCCATTGAACGAGATTCTCGTGCGGGCCGGGGGGGCGTCTCACAAGCTGGAGAACCCTGTGACCCGCGGTGGTGAGCATGTGGACGAGCGCCGAGCCGACCAGGCCCGAAGCGCCGCTGACCGCCACGGTAAGAGGCCCCTGCGCTTCATATCGACGGGCCCTATCGAGATCGTCGCGAAGTCGACGATACCGAAACGCGAAGAGCCGGTCGAGCTCGCGTTCCACCACTGGTCCAGCAAACAGTTGGCCCGCCGACCCGAGCGGAGGCGTCCAGTCCACAATGTCCTCCAAGAGGCAGCCGCCATCGTCCGTGGAGGTGAACCGGTGCTCGTGGCGCCAGCTGGCCAGGGGACCGTTCACTTGCTCATCGCAGAACCGGTGCCCTTCCTCGTAGTCGGAGTGCACGAGCTCCCATCGGATCTTGGCGGGTCCACGGCGGACGCGCAGAACCACCCTTCCGCCGTCGTCGATTCCGCCGGTTCTGCGCACCACACGGACATCTTCCCAGGGAGGAGTCAGGCGCTCGAGTGCTCCGGGGCGTGTATGCCACCGAAACACCTCTTCGCGGGAATGGTCCAGAATCGTGCTGTATCTATGTTCAGGCATCCAAGCTCCTGGAGGTGCGGGCTCGACCCACACCGTTCAATCGGGTTGATCCTCTTCGGGTTCCGCCTTGGCGGGAAACAGCGCGCTCATCACGTCTCTCAACCGGTCTTCCAGCTCCTCATCCTTGATCAGAATACCCGACGCTTGTTCGTTCAAGATCCTTCGCTCGTCGGGGTTCGGGTCCTTCGCAGTCACGACGATCACCGGGAGACCGGTGTGGTAGGGAATCGCGCGTAGTTTCTCGAGGAACTCCATGCCGTCCATCACCGGCATCGCCAGCTCGAGGAACACGGCGTCCGGGGATTCCTTCTCGATCATCTGGAGCGCCTCCTCCCCGTTCGAAGCGAACTGCAACTTGACGCCGTCGCCGGCCAGGTACTCGCCCACCAGCCGCTGGAAGTCGAGATCGTCATCCACCACGAGCACACGGCGAGAGCTCTTGGAACCGAGATTCCGCCACAGCACCCGGAGCAGATCTTCACGCTCGACCGGCTTGTTCAGCAGATCGACGGCTCCAAGCAAACGGCTGCGTGCCTCACCTGCAACCACACTGATCACTACGACGGGGATGTCGCTGAGATTCGGATCCTGTCTGAGGATCTGCATCGTATCCCAACCATCCAGGTCGGGCATCACGAGGTCGAGTGTGAGCAGGTCCGGGGGTTCCTTCCGGGCCTTCGAGATACCCTCGGCCGCGGACACCGCCTGGCTTACACGGCATCCAAACCCTTCCAGGTAATGGGTCAGAAGCGCTCGGGAATCAGCGTCGTCGTCGATGACGAGCACATGATACGGCTTACCTTGCTGCGCAGGCACGAGTGGCGCCACCGCTGGTGCCTGGTATCCGGGCATTCCTTCCCCAGCCTTGTCGGTGACCAACGCATCGTCCTCGCCCAGATCAACCGCCTCGCCTGGATGGAGGTGGATCGTAAAGGTCGTCCCCTCCCCTACCACGCTATCCACGGTCAGGTCGTATCCCATCAGCTTGCACAACTCCCGAGAGATGGTGAGCCCCAGTCCTGTGCCGCCAAAGGTGCGTGCGGTGCCGGCTTCGGCTTGCTGAAACGCCTTAAAGATCGCCTCCAGCCGCTCCGGCGGGATGCCGATGCCGGTATCCCGAACCGTGATCACCGCGGGTGCGTCGCTTCCCACCATAGTACGGATCTGAATGACGATCTCGCCCTTCTCGGTGAACTTGAGGGCGTTCCCAACGAGGTTTACCAGGATCTGCTTCAACTTGGCGGAGTCACCTTCGATTTCCGCCAGGCCCTTGGGCACGTCGGCCCTGACCTCGACCATGCCTTCCTTCTGCCTGATCTGATCGTCCACCAGGGACATCGCGTCGTGCGCCACGGCGCCCAGGTCGACGAGGTGGGTCTCGAGCTCGAGTTTCCCGGACTCGATCTTCGCGAGATCCAGGATTTCGTTGATGAGCGTGAGCAGATGGCGCCCGTTCACCTTGATTCGCTCGAGGAAGCCAAGCTCCTGCTCGACGAGGTTTCCGCTCCTGTTCTTGAGCAGAACGTTCGCGAAGCCGATGACCGAGTTGAGCGGCGTCCGCAACTCGTGACTCATGTTCGCCAGGAATTGGCTCTTGGCGACATTGGCCTCCTCCGCCTCGACCTTGGCGGCCAGGAGTTGATTCTCCGCTTGTTTGCGCCAGGTCACGTCCTTGCTGAATACTGCGACCCCCGCGGTGCCCCGTTCGTCACGAATGGGGTTGAAGAACAACTCGTAATGACGTAGCTGCTCGTTGACTACTTCTTCACGGGCGCGGGAGAGTCGGTTTCCCATGAGCGCCAGATCGTACGCCTCTCGATACCAGGCTACCTGATCCCGTGGTAGAGAATCTTCCGGAGCGTCACCCACGGAGGGCTCGAAACCGCTCCGCGCCTCGATCTCGAGCGCAAACGCGGAGTTGAAAGTGATCAGCCGGTGATCGGTACCCACCGACCAGATAGCGTCACCGGTGTTCTCCACGAGGGCGTTGAGGTTCGCCCGCGAGGCCGCCAGTTCCGCCTCGGCGTTGGTCTGCTCGGTCACGTCCCGCATGATACTCCGGACGGCGATGAACTCACCGTCTTGGAAACTGGGGTTGGCGTTCACCGAACAGATCACTGGGTGGCCGTTCCGGTGAGTGAACTCCAGTATCAACCCCACCAGCGGCGTCCCGGCCTGGACTTCCTTGAATGCCTCCATCAAGCGTCCTCGGTCCCCCTCGGCGACCAGATCTCTGATGTTGAGGCCGGCCAGTTCGTCTTCGCCGTGCCCGAGCGTGCGCTGCCAGGCCCGGTTGGCGTAGACGAGATTTCCTTGGGGGTCGGTCACCTGAATGAGGTCGTTCGCGTTGTCGAGGAAATCCTGGAGGCGGTGTTCGGCGGCTCGGCGTACCTCCACCTCCCGAGTCATGGTCTCGTTCCAGGCGTGGATCGCTTGGAAGGCCTGCCCCTCGCGTTGGAACGTGACGAAGACGTTGATCATCAACCCACCGAGTACGGCTACGTAGCTCGCGATCTTGAGCAAATGGGCCGCCTCCGAGAACGAGTCGAACTCCTCGGTGGCATGCGCCATGAAGGCGCCGTGCAGCATTACGCTGATGAGGAGCGCGATGATCAACCAATGTTCGAACGACTCACGCCGCCACTGTCCCTTCCGTAGATACCCGGCCATTGCCAGGAAGAAAAAGAAAGCCGGCACGAACTCCCCCGGTCGGGCAGCCAGGGACTCCGGAAAGTAGGCTGTCGAAATCGGAACGAAAGCGAAAAACAGGAACGTCACCGCTGTGAGCATGACCGCCGTCATATAGACGGAGGTCTCGTTGACCCCTGTGCGCTCCTCGGAGCCCTCCGGCTTCCAAAGAAGCAGGCTCGCGAAGAGGAAGATCGACAGGAAGGAACGCGAAGCGATCCAAGTCCAGGCCGCGGCGTCGCCCTCATTGCCGAAAATGAGCAGGCCTGGCGCGAGATTCGACGTGATGATGGCGTGGTAGGCGTCCAAGACGCCCGTAGCCAAGAAACCCGTCCCGATAAACAGGAAGGTCTCCTGTTTGCGACTGTAGAAGCGGACGAGCGCGAGGCCGCCGGCCACGAATGCCAGTGTCGTGCCGACGAATTCGAGGATGGTGTGACGTTGGGCGTCACCCTGCCAGGGCGTACCCCTAAGAAGGAACGAACCTCCCACGAGGACCACGAGCAGGATCCAGTACACGGTGGCGCGCTTGGGCGCGCGGTCGCTCGCGAACGGGATGACCGGCCGTGGTACGTCCGAACTCGAGGGCGACCACAAGGAGGCGGCCTCGGATCGCAGATTGACGCCCGGTGTCTCTAGCGCCGACTCTCCACCCCCGGTCCGGTCGGCATCAGAGGCAGCATCGCTGGTCAGGAAGTCTTGCTCAGGCAACGTTCGACAGCGCCCATGAGGACCGCCTCATCAAGGATGGGCTTCGTCACGTAATCGTCGAAGCCAAGGTTGAGGTACTTCTCCCGGTCGCCGGCCATCGCGTGCGCCGTCAGGGCGATCACGGGCAGACCAGCCAGCGACTCCTGTCCGCGGATCCACTCCAACACTTCCGTGCCATCCATCTCAGGAAGCGAGATATCGAGTAGGACGAGGTCGGGCTCGGCCTCGGCGAGTTCCGCGACGGCCTGTTTGCCCGTCTCGAACTCGACGATGTCATAGAGTTCATCGAGAATCGCCTGCACGAGCATGCGGTTGTCCGGATTGTCCTCGACGACAGCGATCCGTGGTTTCATTCGGGTGGTCCTATGGTGAGTGATTCGAGCACACTTCGCGCACGGTCGAAAGCGGCTTCGATTTCTGGCAACAACACTCGCACGGCTTCGAGATTGTCATTCGCCGCGTGGTCCTCGATTTCTTCGGCGAGGCGCCGCACCTCTTGGGCGCCCACGTTGGCGGCGCTGGACTTGAGGGAATGGCCGCCTCGTTCCGGAAGGTCGCCCGGATCGTCCTCCTCGCAGGTCCGGATTTCGTTGATGCGTTCGGGGGCACTCTCGAGGAAGAGCCGGACCATTTGACGCGTGAGGTCGGCACCTCCCCACTCTTCGAGGCGATCGAGCGCTGCTTGTTCGATGATCGTCTGGTCCATGTGGGTTCGCCTGCAGACTAGTATGTGGGCCAACACGGAGCAATCACACGGTACGCAGTGCTCGCACTGAAGATATGACGCAGCTGAGCGCCCTCCTAGAGGAACGCGGAGTGTCGCCAATCAGACCCACCGCCGCGCTTCGTGATGTTCTGGTGGCTGACCAGGACGGAGAAGTCTTGGGCATGGCCGGACCGAACGGTGGATCAGGACCCCTTCACAATCGCCTCACGCAGGGCCCCGATGGCGAAACCGATCCCCTTGGGGTGATTGAACACCGCCGCCCCGGCTACGAGAACGTTGGCTCCCGCATCCACGACCAAAGGTGCGGTGCTGGCGTCGACGCCGCCGTCCACCTGGACGTCCACATCGGTGCGCCCGGCTCCGGCGAGTGATTCTCGAACCCGTGCGACCTTGTCGGTGCACGAATGGATGTAAGCCTGACCGCCAAACCCCGGGTTCACGGTCATGATCAGAACAAGGTCAACGTAGGCCAACACTTCGGACAGCGCCTCGACCGATGTCGCCGGATTGATCGCCACGCCGGCCCTCACCCCCAACTCCCGGATCTGTTGAACGGTGCGATGCAGATGCGGGCAGGCTTCCTGATGAACGGTGATCACGTCGGCGCCGGCTTCTGCGAACGCCGCGATATACGACTCGGGCCGTTCGATCATCAAATGGACGTCGACGGGCACATCGGTCGCCGCTCGCACGGCCTTGGTCACTCCGGGACCGATCGTGATATTCGGCACGAAGTGCCCGTCCATCACGTCCACATGGATCCAGTCCGCGCCCGCGTCCACGGCTTCACGTACGTCGTCCGCGAGGCGGCCGAAATCGGCTGAGAGAATCGAGGGTGCGATCAGAACACTCATTGGGTTCTCTCGATGATCGTGATCCCGCCGAGGTCGGCAACGTAGGCCTTTTCGGCCATCCCGAGGAAAAGCCCCGATTCTACCACTCCCGCGCGCGCGGCGAGCTCGGCCTCGACGGCTTTAGGGTCGTCGATGCCGCCCGGAAACCGGCAATCGATGATGTAATTGCCGTTGTCTGTGGTCAGAGGCTGACCGTCAGCGCGCGTGCGCAACGACGGGTGTGCTCCCATCTCGTGGAAGGCGTGTTGGTGAACTTCCCAGCCGAACTGGACGACCTCCACCGGGAGCGGGGCTCTCTCACCCAACCTGCGTACGATCTTGGTCTGATCGGCGATGATGATCATCCGTAGCGCGGCCTGGGCCACCATCTTCTCGCGAAGCAGCGCCCCACCCAGGCCCTTGATGAGGTTGACGGAAGGATCGACCTCGTCGGTACCATCGACCGTGAGGTCCAGAATCGGGTGGGACGCCAGCGAGGTCAGCGGGATTCCCAACTCCCGGCAGCGGTCCGCAGTCCACAAGGAGGTCGGGACACCCACGATCTCCTTCAAACGACCCACACGAAGGTACTCGGCGAGGCCGACCAGGAAGTGGGCCACGGTGCTCCCTGTACCCAAGCCGAGGACCATACCCTCGCTCACCTCATCGAGGGCGCGAAGGGCAGCCGCCCTCTTGAGCGGTCCCGTTTCGGTCATGTGCAGCGGGTCCGGATCCGAGTGGATTGGATCAGGCGCCGAACTCCCGAAGCACGTTCATCACGTTGGTGGTCGCCGCGAGGGCTTCGTCGTAGGGTCGCTGCCACATGTTGCGCCCGAAGATCAGCCCGGTCGCCCCGGCCTCCATGGCCGTACGAGCCTTATGGAGTAGATCTTCGTCACCGAGCTTGCTGCCCCCGCTGAAGAGCACCATGCAGCGCCCGGCAGACTGCACGACCCGGCGTGCCCCTTCCCCGTAGTCGAACTCTATCCCGGCGTACTCGCCCGGCTGTTCGGCGTCCTTTTCGCCATGCTTCGGGATGTTGAGCTTGACGATGTCGGCACCCATCTCGAGCGCCACACGCGCCGCGTAGTCGACAGCGTAGAGGCTATCTCGGCCACCCTTCTGCTCGATCGCGGATCCGCGGGGATACGACCAAACGATCAGCGGCATGTTGTACTTGTCGCAGTCCTCCCGAACCATCGCCAGCTGCTGGATGTCCTCGTCCTGCCTCGGCGAGCCTACGTACAACGTGTACCCGACCGCATCCGCACCCAATGCGACTGCATCCTCGACACTTCCGGTCAACGAGGAGAACGCGTCGGCATCGGAAGGAATGGTCGTCTTACCGTTGATCTTGAGGATCAGGGGGACCTTGCCGGCGTATTTCGCCATGTACTTCCGGGCCAATCCATAGTGACAGGCCACGCCGTTGTAATTTCCCTCCAGCGCCAGACGCCATTGAAACTCCGGGTCCTGCGAAGGGGGGTTGGGAAAGAAGTCGATCGGACCGTGCTCGAGCCCTTGGTCGATCGGGAGCAGCAACAGCGTTCCGTTCTTGAGCCCTCGCTCATAGAGCAACCTGTGAAGGCGCACGCGCTTGCCGAGCGGCATGTCGAGTTGATCGAGGATGGGGCGGGTTACGGCGGGTGTGGCGGGAGCCTCTGCAGCGGAAGGTCCAGCTGCCATTTCTTCCTCCAAAGGTGCGATTATGCGATCAAAGGGAGCGCTTCGTGGTCGGGTCCTGGGGCCGTGAATCTATCTGCGTGCTACAGCAGATGCCAGACGTGATGGTTGACACCAGGGCGCACCCCAGGCAGACTTCCCGTCATGATTCGCTGCTACTCGGCACCCACCCGGTATTACTGGTATCGACTCCCCACCGGGAGTCCGGGGTGACGTCCGTCTAGACGAACGGATCGCTGCTGCGGAGGGCTCCCAACTGGTCGGGGGCCTTTTTTATTGCCCGTCTTCCAAGGCGGGCTCCTGAAATTGGGAGTGTCCAAATGATCATCGTGACCCGCCGAGGCGTTACCGATGAGGAAATCGACCACATCCGTGAGCGCGTGGAGGCGCTGGGACTCCGCACACACATCTCACGGGGCGAGACCCGCACCGTGATCGGATGCATTGGGGATGAGGCCATACTGCGCGAAGCTCCTCTTTTGTCGATCCCGGGCGTTGAAGCCGTGCACCCGGTCATGAACCCGTACAAGCTCGCCAGCCGATTGTTCAGACCGGAGTCTACGACGATTCAACTGGGCGACACCTTGGTGGGTGGTCCCGAACTGATCGTGATCGCAGGCCCCTGCTCCGTCGAGGGCAAAGACATGATGAGCCAGACCGCCAGGGGTGTCGCCGCCGCTGGGGCCCGGGCTCTTCGAGGCGGCGCCTTCAAGCCGCGTTCGTCACCGTATTCCTTCATGGGCATGGGACGAGCCGGGCTCGAAGTGCTCGCGGAGGTTCGAGCCGAGACGGGCCTGCCCATCGTGACCGAGGTCATGGACACGCGCGAGGTGGAGTTGGTCGCGAGCTACGCCGACGTTCTTCAGGTGGGCGCACGCAACATGCAGAACTTCACCCTCCTGACCGAAGTGGGTCGCCTGCACCGGCCGGTTCTTCTCAAGCGCGGCATGGCAGCGACGATCACGGACCTGCTCCTCGCGGCCGAATATGTGATGAGCCAGGGCAACATGAACGTGATCCTGTGCGAGCGGGGGATCCGTACGTTCGAGACCGCAACCAGGAACACGTTCGACCTGGCCGCGATCCCGGTCCTGAAAAAGGAGACCCACCTACCCGTGATCGCCGATCCCAGCCACGCGGGTGGCCGGCGCGATTTGGTGGCGCCGCTCTCCTACGCTGCCGTGGCTGCGGGCGCGGATGGGCTCATGATCGAGGTCCATCCGGATCCCGAAACGGCCGTATCGGACGGCGACCAGTCGCTCACGATTCCTGAGTTCGCGGAGATGATGGAAACCTTGAAGCCATTCGTGGAAGCGGCCGGCCGGGTCATGCCGGAAGGGAGCGTCAGAGCCTGACCGTCTCCCCCGTATCGGTCTTCAAAACGGCCCGGACGACGAACGCCACAACGAGGATGACGCCGTAGGCCACGACGAGCAGCGGACCCGTCGCAATGTCCAAGGTGAAGGACACCGCCAACCCCAGCACGAGCGCCACGGTCCCCGTGACCCAGGCCAACAGGAGCGCCGGGACAAAGCGATTGGTGAACAGGAAGGCGATCACCGCCGGGATCACGAGCAGGCTGAACACGAGCAGCACACCCGCCACGCTGACGGATAGGGATATGGCCACGCCGAACGAGACGTAGAAGAAGAAGTCCCACCTGCGCCCCCTCTCGACGGTCTTGCCTTCAAAGGAAACCGCGAGCAGTGGTCGGCGGAACACGTAGTAGAACGCGCCCAAACCGGCGTAGACCGCAGCCAGCCGCACGATCTCCGGCCACCCCACCCAGATCAATGTCCCGGTCAGGGTTTCACGGATGTGTTCGGCCCCTTCCGCTGTGAATCCTGCGAGCAAGATCACGGCGGCCGAAGCGACCACATACGTGATCCCGATGATCGCCTCCTGTGGGACGATGCTGTGCTCCATCCGGCTGAAGCTGAAGATCAGGGCGCCGAGCAGCGTGAATCCAAGCGCGAAGACGAGCGAGAGCGGCGTGCCATGCTCAACTCCTACGAGGAGCCCCACCGTCGTACCGAGTGCCGCCACCTGCGCAAAGGCGAGATCGACGAAGATCACCCCGCGGGCTATCACGTGTAGACCCAGATAGGCGTGAATCGACAGGATCACCAATACCGCCACAAAAGGTGGAATCATGAGTTGAATGACGTCGTTCACGCTATGCGTCTCCCATCAAGACTGTTCAGTTCGTGGCGCTTCGACTATCCACTGGTCGCGAAGGCCGCTGCAAGTGACTCGACCCACAAATCCACCAGCGAGAAATAGTCGAATGCCTCTGGGCGCACACCAGGGGACAGAGGGACGATCACTCCTTGAGCGCCACCTCGGCGCGTGACCGACTCAACCTTTCTCGGGTCGAAATAGGACGCCGCGAGCAGCACATTCAGGCCCTCGGTCTCCATGCGGCGGATCAGTTTGGCAACGTGGCCGGGAGTCGGGGGGATTCCGGGCTTGGCTTCGACGTAATCCGCGCAGGTCACGCCGAAGCGTTCCTCGAAGTACACCCAGTTCTTGTGGTAGCAGATCATGCGGTCACCACGAAAGCCCTCCGCGACCTTCAGCCAGCCACCCAACCGCGAGATGAGAGGCGCGCCTTCGAATTCGTTGTCCTGGAGAAACGAGATCAGCCCACCGGCGAGCGCCAGGTTCGCCAGCTCATCACCGCCTAACAGCCCAACGAGATCGGCACCGAACAGCCGCTCGTGGATCCGACGCGTGAAGTCCGCGAGCCCCTGATCCCAGATCTCCGATCGGTCCGGCGCCACTCGCTTGAGTCCGACCGTGATGTTACGCGCTACCTGAAGCGCCCTGAGGGGATCGCTGGTGAAGTGTGGGTTTCCAAAAATATGGACGTCGCCGGCGCTGCGGTCGGCCGAGACCGGAATATCCAGCAGCCGGATACCCGTGTGAGCCGTGACATACCCATTGCCGCCCTCGGCAACGTCACCGTTCCCCGCCCGATCGAGTAGAGTCGGAACCCAGAGTTCCAGATCCAAGCCGGTGGTGATGAACAGGTCCGCCCGCCTGATCGAGAGCGCGAAGCTCGGCTTCGGTCGCACGAAGTGAGCATCCTCGTTAGGTGCCGCAATGGAGCTGACCTCCACCTCGGATCCACCTAGGGCCCTCGTGATGTCTGCGTATACGCTCAAGGTCGTCACGACTCGGACCGGAGCGCGAACTCGTTTCGGCCCGACATCGCCGGATGTGGCCGGGGACGTGAGCCCGACTGAAATGAGCAAAGCCAGTAGTTTAATCATTTCCTTCACTCCTCAGTCCCGACGCCATCAGTAGGCCTCGTGACGATGTGGGCCCATGGCGAACGTCACACGGATCGTAAACTGCTTCCGAGTCTCCTCGGGGTTGTGCAAGAAGTCGTACTCAGCCCGAAGGCGAACGAACTCACTCTCCCAGAACGTGAGCGTCGGCGAAAACAACCACGCCGATCGTGACGTGTCAGCGGGGTCTTGCACCCAGTCGAAGCGCGCGCCCAAGAGCCACTGCCGCGCCACCTTCAGCTCGCCCATGGTCCAAGCACCCTTCGCCGCATCGGGGTTCAGATCGTCCCCACGGCGCTCCGGGTCGAGCACCATCGCTCCGGCCCTCAGCCTAAGGCCCCGGTACCGTGCACGCCCCGGCGGAATCCAGTTGAACGCAGTCTCGATTCCGAAGAGCCGCTGAGCATACCGCTGGTCGTTCTCGACGCGGTCCCCGAAGACTCCGCTGAAGCCAAGCTCAAAGTCGGTGGCCTCAGTGAGTTGCCAGAAAGCGTTCACATGGCCCAGGTAGCTAAGTCGCTTAGACTCACCAAAGAGCGCCTCGTTGCTGCTCCGAGTCACCTCGAGCGTGGCCTCCCACGTACCAAACCCTTGCACGGGGAGGAGCCAGTGCATCGATACGCCGGTCTGTCCCAAGGTCCCTTCGCCGATGAACGCCATTTGCGGTAGCGACCGCGACTGGAACGGAAGCGCATGCAGGTGCCACCGGTTCAATTGGCTGAACTGCTGGAAGAATCTTCCGAACTTCAGGCTGAACCCGCCGGGAAGGTGGCGCCATTCGATATAGCCCTCCTCGACCTCGACAAAAGGCTCTTCATCGCCTTTCTCCTCCCCCCCCGCGACGGGAAAGACCTCCAGGTCACCCCCATTTTGGTGAAAGATGATGAAGAGCTTCGCGAGCGCATACGGATCCAGCGCCGACTGCACGGTGAGCTCGAACTCGCGTGGAATGAAGTTGTCTGTGGACTCGCTCTGGTTGGAGATGTTGGCGAGGAGCTCGCCGGTCATGCTGATCTCCGGGTTGAGCAACTGAAGTGAGCGCTGGCGGCCTACGAACCGTGCCTCTTCGGGTGGAGAAACGGGGTCCGTTGGGGCCGCGGCACGGGCCGCCGCACGAAGGCGCTCCAGGGCATCGCCCCGGGCCTGCTCCGGCGAAATCTCCCGACCCCGCAACAACTGGAATACCGAGTCCAACTGTGCCTTGAGCGCCGTGACTTCGGCCCTTAGTGAGTCGACCCGCGTCTCGGAGCCCACCTGGGCGGCTCCCGGATTCGCACCGAGGGCGAGCAGTGCCACGATGAAGACGCTCATCACGGATCTTCGCATCGTCGCGGGCGACCCGCCACCGATGAAGGGCCGTGGCAGTATGTGCGGTGTGTCGTGAGATCTCATGCCGAGCCTCCACGCATCTGTGCGTAGATTGCGCCTAGTCAGGATGTACCCGGCCGACCTCGAGGGATCGCCACCGGGTGCGACAGCCTTCTTTGTGGTGGTTGCTCAAGCGAGCGGTGGCGCTCTCGAATCCCGATGGACGTGCCGGCGGCAAAACTCGGGAAGGATGAGCGATGTCGCGCAGGCCACCAGTGCAGGGGCCGGTGGGGGATCCGGTGGCGTGAAAGAGGTCTTCAGCCACCGTTGCTGTGCATGCTGTACACAGATGGAGTGATCGTGGTCGGGGAAATAGCATTCGGAGTCGTGCTCTGCCTCGAACACGATGTCGTCGCTCAAGACACCGGCCTCCAGCATCGGCACAGCTCCGCCGAGTGCTACGAAAAGGCCGGTCGTAAAGAGCGCGAGGCCCTTCTTCGGGCCATTCGTCCGTCGCATCATGCCCGAAGGCTAGAGCGACACAGGAATCGTGTCAATCGGGACCCTTCAAGTCGAATCGACCGGCGAGCGCATCGGCATTGCCCAACCGCACCCGAACGCAAGGTGGGAATCAGGCGAGATTGCGGCACAAAAAAAAGCGCGGGACGGAAGCAGGAACCAGCCACTTCCCGCCAAAGCGCTGGTGACGGACGAGCCGTCTTGACTCCCACTCCCGGTCCCGACACTAAACCCAAAATATTCAGTCAAACCGAATATTTATTGTATGTCTATAGAAATGAATACGATAAACCCAACCCCTTGTCAACCCGCGTCAACACAGCACAATAACCCACCTCCGAGTGCCTATTTCGGGGCTGACGAGGGCCTGCGCTTCAGCACGGATTTCCCGCGAGCTCGGACAGCCGACACTCCACCACGGGCAAGTCGCCGTCATTCTTCAGAATCAACAGGATCGTGTCATCGCCGGCGATGGTACCCAGCACCTCCGGCCACTCCTCACTGTCCATCGCGATCGCGACTGCCTTAGCTCCCCCATAGGTCGTGCGCACCACGAGCAGGTTACCCGTGCCCTCCGCAGACAGGAACAGCAGCGGAAGCAGCGTTGGGAGTGGCGGCGCGTTCTCCCACTCTTCCCGCTTCCGATACCGGGGGGTGCCCTCCGCATCCTGCACCTTTACGACACGGAGCTCCCGTATGTCTCGAGACAGAGTCGCCTGCGTCACATTGATCCCGTGATGCTGCAAACGCTTACGGAGGGCCTCTTGACTGCCGACGCGATGTTCTTTGATGAGCTCGAGGATCGTCACTTGTCTTGTTTGCTTACTCACCAGTCCCGCCTTCCACGGCATCGTCTGCCAATTCCCTGAGCGAGGTCGAGTCGGAGCCCACGCTACGACATGACTCCCTTCCGTTCCTGAACACAATCAGTGTCGGCGCTCCACGGATCCCGAAACCTTGCGAGCGCGCGGGCGGGCCGCCATACGAGCGGGGCCCGGGAAGAGTTCCCGAGCCCCGACTCAGCGTCATGAATCTCCGATTCGCGGCCGATGAGCCGACCGCGGCAAGTCCTAGAAAATGTCGTACTTGACGCGCACCATGAGCAGGCGCCCGATTTCCGGAACGCCGACGAAGCTCCGGTAGCCCGTGTCGAACAGGTTGCTGACGGTGAGCTGGAGCGTGGCGTTGCTGCGAGGGAACTTGTACCCAAACGTCAAGTCCATGAGCGTGTAGGCATCCACGCAGGCTTCTTCCCCCGTGCCCCCCTGCCCGCCCGTAAGGCACGCCGTGCCCACAAAGCCCGCGGAAATGGCCGGGAAGCCCGACTGGAAGCGCAGGCGGGCCTCGGCGTTGAATCCGGTGCGGACATTACGGTAACCGAGCGAGGCGCTCCCCTTGAACTCAGGCGCGTTCAGGGCGATGGGGGCGATACCGTCCTCAACCTCCACGTCGATTCCGTGCTGGGTGCCGAATGCCTCATCCGCGAAGAAATCGTCGCTGACCCACGAGGCGCTCGCCCCGATGGTCCACCGATCGTCCACGAACCACTTGATCGCGAGATCGGCGCCGTACATGTCTACGGTGCCGGCGTTGACATACGTCACGAGCAGGTCGGCACCCGACGCATCCACGCCCGGCGACGACACCGTCGCGAGGGGAACCGTAGCCATCACGGTGGCAATCTGTCCCACCGTCGCCATGGCCGTGGCCAAGTCCAGGCCTTGGGCGAGGAGAGCCGGTACGACGAACGGTCCGATGAACGCTGCGATGTCCTGCCCATTCAACAGAAGCAGGGGCGTGACGAGCATGAGCGGCGAGATGAAGTCTTTCCGCTCGGAGTACCAAACATCCGCCGCGATCAACAACTTATTGTCGAGCACGCCCTGGTAACCGAACTCCACGGTCGTCGAGGTGCTCTCCTTCAACTTGCCGATATCCGGGATAGCGCCAGGGGCCAATGGCGTCGGGTTGGTCGGGTCGTTCAAGTTCAACAGCATGATCCCAATGTCCGAGTTGCCCGGTGTCAGCGAGGCCAGGAGCGGCAGAAGAGGCTGCAACGAGGGTGGCGCCTGGGCCGCGAGCACTCCCATCGCCAACTGCCAGAGCACAGGGGTAGAGGCCGGCAACAGCTGCCCCGCGCCGCCCGGATTGAAGGGCGAACGCATGCCTACCAGCGATCCGTCCGCATTCTGGAAGCTGAACCCGTTGTTTGGCCCTTGCGCTCGTAGCCGGTATCCCAAGGCCGCCAGGGCGGGATCGGGGAAGCGCCCCGCCGAAATGTCCAGGAAGAAGTTCAGCGTCGTGGGCGTCGAGAAAGACCGGTTGAAGCTGGCCCGGAAGCTCTGGTTCTCCTTTGGGGTGAACACGAGTGCGACCCGGGGCGAAAAGACGTCGTCGTCCAACTCGCTGTGCCTGTCCATCCTGCCGGCCAGAATCAGTTTCAACTTATCGGCTACGCCCACTTCCGCCTGAGCGTAGACGCCCACCTCATCGATCGTGTCATCGGCGTCGTTGATGCCGTTGATGGTGCCCTCCGTCCGAGGATCGGTGTGGAAATAGTCCAAGCCATAGGTCAGATCGAAACGCCCGTCATCCGTCGCGAAGCCGTGTTGGATCTGAGCCACGAAGAGTCTCGACTTGTCGATCAAAGGGGCGCCATCGCGGAGCAGGAAGCTGTTCCCCGAGTCGGTCGTGTTGAGATACGTCTGAGTGAAAAATCGACCCTTGTTGAGCCGGACCTGGTAATACGAATAGATCCAATCCTCGGTCTGGCCCGCGCCCAGTCCCGTGAGCTCGATGCCTGATGCACTGGTCCTGCCTGATTGCACCACCAACGTGCCATCCTCGGTGAACCGCCAGTCCGCCCGAACGTCTCCGCTGAAGCGCTCGAAGTCGAAGTCGCGGATACCCACGCGCCCAAGGGCGAGTTCGGCCGTCTCGGAGCTAAGGCCGCGCGCCATGACTTCGGCCGTGAACGCGGCCGGATCGGAATTCGCGAGCTCGCGGAAACTTTCCTCGATCGGATCGCCGAATTCGAAGTCCTTTCCCCTCATGTACTGACCGGAGAACTTGAATCCGAAGTTTTCGCCGATCAGGTGCGACGTCCTGATGCCCGTCTGGAACACCGACTGCTCTCCACCACCGATATAGACCGTTGTTTTCGGATCCTTCAGCGTGGACTTGGTCAGCATGTGGAGCACGCCGTTGGACGTGTTCGGCCCGTACAGCGCAGCCCCGGCGCCCAGCACCACCTCGATCCGCTCGAGGTCCTCGTTGGTCGAGGGAACGAAGTGGAGCAGGTTCACCCGCAGGGACGGCACCCCTGCGAGGCGATAGTCCGTGAGGGCGTGGAGGGCGCCCGAGAAGATGTTGTTGAAGCCGCGAATGACCACATTGGTGGCCTGCACCCCGTGGGTGATGATGTCGACGCCCGGCACCGAGCGAAGATGGTCGACGGGGGTGGCGGTCGGACGTTCGGCAATCTCGATCTCACCGATCGTAATCGTCGTATTGGTGGACTCCGTCGCCTTCTGTGGCCGTCTTCCCGCAGTGACGGTAATAGGATCCAGGAGGAACACATTGCGTATCAGCTCGATGTCGAGCGTCGTCGTGGCCCCGGCCGTCACCCGAACGTCATACGAGGATTCCCGATAGCCGAGATTCGAAACGATGACCGTGTGCGCGCCCGCCGGCACGCTGAGACTGAATTGGCCCGATGGATTGCTGAGAGCCCCTCCGCCTCCACCTAGCAGTTCGACACTGACTCCCGCCAGCGGAGCCGAACTCTCGGCGTCCCTGATGGTACCCGTGAGCGTCCCGGTCTGGGCTACGGCCGGGACCGAGAAGATGGTGAGAAGAACCAGCGCACCGAGTGTGCTCGAACAGAGCTTGCGTCGCATTGATTGGCCTTTCGATTCGAGTCTGTGGGTGACAAAGACGGCGAGGCGCCCCTTGCGATCGTCTGGGTTGGATCCCCGTCGCATTACTCATCCCGTTCTGGACGGTCGAACGTGGACATGAGCGTTATCAAAAACTCCGTGGCCAAGGTAAACGTCTGAATTCCCCTCTGCAATGTTATTCACTTTCAGGTACCGCAGGTTTCGCCGATCCATCGTAAGGTGTAATGTGGGCGCCGAGCTCTGGCGAACACTGAAATCCCCTCTACAGCAATAGGAACCGCGCCACGTGTCCACGCTCCCAGACCCGCGTCTCGTCTCAGCCGCCGGAGAGCGAATCGCAGGGCGTGTGCATCGCACACCGCTCGTCGGCACGCGGAGCTTGAGCGACCGGATCGGAGCTACGGTCTACCTCAAGTGCGAGAACCTCCAGAAGACGGGATCCTTCAAGGTGAGGGGGGCTCTGAACCAACTATTGCAGCTCGGGCCCGCGGCAAGAGAGCGAGGGGTCGTGACTATTTCCGCGGGGAATCATGCCCAAGCCGTCGCGTGGGCCGCTGGTCAGACGGGTGCCCGGGCCACGGTGGTGATGCCGGAGGGCGCGAGCCGGGCCAAGGTCGAGGCCAGTCGATCCTACGGGGCCGAGGTCGTGATCCACGGCAACGTGCACGAGGCCTTTGAGAAATGCCATGACTTGGCGAAACAGCGCGCGCTGACCTTCGTGCACCCCTTCGACGATCCTTTTGTGATCGCGGGTCAGGGGACCACCGGGCTCGAGATCGTGGAGGAGCTTCCAGAGGTGGCGACCGTCGTAGCGCCTGTAGGCGGGGGGGGCCTGGCCTCCGGGATCGCCCTTGCGCTGGCGGCAACCGGTACGGAGGCGAAGCTCTACGGCGTGGAGCCCGAGGGGGCCTGCGCCATGCGTAGGAGCTTCGACCAAGGGTTCCCTGCGAAGCTCGACCGGGTCGATACGATTGCCGACGGCCTCGCGCCGCCGATGGCGGGCGATCTGACGTTTGCGATCCTGAGTAAGCTGGCGGAGGACATTGTGGTCGTGACCGACGACGAGATCCGAGAGGCGCTGCGCCTCATCCTGGCCCGGACGAAGCTCCTGGTCGAGCCCGCGGGAGCGGCCGCCGTGGCGGCGTTGATTTCCGGGCGGATTCCCACCAAGCATGGTCCGGTCGTCGCCATCCTCAGTGGCGGCAACATCGACGCTGGCCGCCTGGCTTCGCTCCTGACGCACGATGACGGGATGGAGTCCTGAATGTGCCGCATGGTGGTGTATGCCGGAGAACGGGGGCCTGTGGCGCCGGTAATGTATGGTGGTGAACATTCCCTCCATGATCAGAGCTTTCGTCCGAAGGAAATGATGAACGGCTCCCTCAACGCCGATGGCTATGCCGTCGCGTGGTACCACGAAGGACAGCCCGTTCGGGTCGCGGACGACCGCCCGATTTGGCAGAACGGGGATCTCGAGCAAATGCTCGGAACGGTACAGTCGACCATGGCCGTTGCGGGGGTCAGGAATGCCTCTCCCGGCATGCCGTACGGTCTCGCAGAGGTCGCTCCCATGATCCTGGATCGATGGACCTTCATCTTGAATGGGTACGTGAGAGATTTTCGGCCCCGGTTCATGCGCGAGTTTCGGCGCGACCTGCCCGACCCGCTATATGGCGTGATTCGGGGGACCAGCGACACGGAAACACTTTTTCTCATGGCGATGGTAGAGGTCGAGCGCGGGCTTTCGCTCAGTGCGGCCCTCGCCTCGGTTGCACGAACCGCCATCGCCGCCGTGAATCGAGAGGGGCTGGACGCACAACTCAACATGGCACTTACCGATGGAGAGTCCGCCGCCGTTACCCGGGCCGGATCCCTCGACCGGAGCAATTCGCTCTACGTGGCGGAGGCCTCCCCGCTCTTTGCGCACGGCACGTTGGTGGCTTCGGAGCCTCTCGACGAGAACACGACATGGCAGGCGGTGGGACATGATCGGGTCGTGGAACTGATTCCAGGAAAAGAACTTACGATCCGTGACTTGAGCACTTTCTAAAGATACCGAGAGATAGGGGGTCAGGGCTCGACCTTTCCCACCGCCAACGCATAGAGCCCCTCTGGATCCTGGAACCACCGATCCACCGACATTCCTGCCGCCCCGAACAACGCCTCTATGGTCGGCAGATCGTATTTGCAACTGATCTCCGTTCGGATCGTCTCACCTTCACCGATGCGGACCGCGTCCCCACCCGGAAAGCGCACCTCTTGGTCCGAGCATGAGACGAGGTGCATTTCGATCCGGCCTTCGTCAGCGTCGTAGAAGGCTCGATGGGAGAAGCAGTCCGGGTCGAAGTCCGTGCCAATACCACGATTGATGACCGTGAGGATGTTCAGATTGAACGCCGCCGTGACACCTGCCGAATCATTGTAGGCCGCCGTCAGACGCTCTTTCGACTTCCCCGGTCCGGGCTGAAGGTCTGCTCCCAATAAAAAGCGATCCTCCCTCGACATCGCCCGTCGCACGTTGGCGAGCATGTCCACAGCCGCATCCCGTTCGAAATTTCCGATGGTGCTCCCAATGAGCGCGAACAGAACGGGTCTCCGGAGGTCGTCAGCGAACTGGAGCGGGTCAGCGATGTCCTGCACGACCGCGTGCACCTCGAGTGACGGGTACTCGGCGCGGAGCTCGCCGGCGGTAGCATGGATGAACTCTCCGGCGACGTCTACCGGCACGTAACAGGCCCTCGAGTCCGTGGCGTGCATGGCGTTGAGCAGAATGCGGGTCTTCCTGGCGCTCCCGGCGCCGAGCTCGACCAGGGTCGCGGGTTCGAGTGTTTCGAGCCAACCTACCACATGGTCCACGAGAAGCTCGCGCTCGGTGCGCGTCGGGTAGTACTCGGGCAACCGAGTGATCTCCTCGAACAGCTCGGAGCCCTTCGTATCGTAGAAATACTTGGATGAGAGCTGTTTCTGGGGCTGGCCCAATCCCCACCGCACGTCCGCCGACATCTGCGCACGCGGGCCGTCAGCCAGCATTTCGCCGGCTGACTCTCCACCGGCCCGTTCGGTGCGGTACGGACCGTCAGTCATCGGCCGCACACCTGAAGCCGCTGAAAATCTGCCGCCTGACGGGGTAGTCCCAGTTCCGGAACGTGGTCCTGATCGCTCCACTCCGCGAAGCCCACGACCCTCCCCGTAGGACCTTGTACTGATCTCCGAAGAAGACCTCCGAGTACTCCTTGTACGGAAACGTCCCGTAACCCGGATAACCATCGAAGTCGGAAGCCGTCCACTCCCACACGTCTCCGATCATGCCGTAGCAGCCGATGGGCGAAACATTGTTCGGATAGCTCCACACCGGCGCGGTCTGGAACGAGAGCGCATCCACGTTGGCCAAGAGTGGCGCGGCCGGATCGTCACCCCAGGGATACGCGCGGGCTACGCTCGCCGCTGGATCCCAGGAAGCCGCCGCCTCCCACTCGATCTCGGTGGGCAATCGCTTTCCGGCGAAGCGCGCGAAGGCTGCGGCCTCGTGATAACACACATGGCACACCGGATGAGCTGGATCGACCGGTCCCGACCGGTCCATCACCCGCGTGCTCCACACGCCGTCCACCCTCTCCCAATATCTTGGGGCCTCGGCTCCGGAGTCGTCGAGCCATGCTCGTCCCGCTTCATCCCACAGCTCCTCATCCCGGTAACAACCGGCCTCGACGAACTCCGTGTAGGCACCGTTGGTCACCGGGGTGACATCGATGCGGAAGGGAGCCACGTCCACCGTGTGCTTGGGGCGTTCATTGTCATACGCTGCGCTCCGATCGTCCGTGCCGATCGTGACCTCGCCGCCCGGGAACGTGACCATCGAGCCATCACCGGACATCGAATCGCCGGGCTTGGTGGGGACTGGGAACGCACGCATGGCCGCGTACGGGTCGCCCAGCTTGAGCTGCAGAGTCTGAAGGATCGTCTCGTTATGCTGATACTCGTGTTGAAGCACGAGCCGGAACACGAAGCCGTCTCGGAGAAGCGGATCGGACGAGGCCAGGTCCATCGACTGGAGCCGACCCAGTGCGGCTCGGCGCACCGTCCCCATGAACTCGAGGCACTCGGTCAGCGTCGGAAGGGGCAATTCTCCACGATGCGCTCTCGGCGTCTCGAACGGGTTATAGATCCCGCGAAGACCTTCCGACTCCCCTCCACCCCCAACCAAGCCATCGACCAGCCACACCTCCTCGAAGTGCGCGATGTGGCCGAGGTCCCAGATGATCGGACTCATGAGCGAGTCATGCTGCCGGCGAAGATCATCCTCGGAGATACGGCTGATGAGCATGAGGGTGCGGGCCCTCGCCTCGGCGAGCAGATCGGCGATTTCTGAGGCGTCGAGGCTACGCCCGATATGGAGATTCATGTCCGCCCCGGTGGAAAGGCGCGCGTGATGCCGATTCGGAAGGGCCAAAGGTAACCCGAGGCGCGTCGCCGGTGCAGCCCCTCGAATACCGAGGCGGGCGACACCCTCGTTGCCTTCGGCCACTATTGCGGTACGCGCGCCGACCGTTCAGGATCGATCATGTATTTTCATCCTCACACGCCTCGGGATCGAAGGACGTATATGACGGCCGACGTGATCATCATCGGCACCGGCCAGGCCGGCGCGAGCGCGCAGACCATCGTGGACGCCGAGATGGTGCACCCCACGTTCGCCGAAGGCCTCCGCCTCCAGACCTTGGTGATGCGCCTGGACCGCTACGCACTGTCATAGAGTCATGTTGAACGCGGCCGGAAGCTCGGATGTGGCCCTCGAGGCCCGCGACGTCACCAAGAGGTTCTCGGGGGCTCCCGTGCTGCAGTCCCTCTCGCTCGTGGTGGGCCGGGGTGAGCGCGTTGCTCTCGTGGGCGAGAGCGGCGCCGGCAAGACGACACTGCTCAAGGCCTTCAATCGCATGGTCCGTCCGGACGAAGGCGTACTGTACGTGGGTGGCAAAGACGTCATGTCCCTCAGCGCTGTAAAGCTGCGCCGTTCGATCGGATACGTGCAACAGGACGGCGGCCTGCTTCCGCATTGGACCGTGCTGCGCAACGTTGGTCTGGTGCCGTGGCTTTGCCGGATGGAGGATCGTAAGGAAATGGCGCGCGATGCCCTGAACCTCGTGGGCCTTCAGACTGCCGAGTTCGGCCATCGCTACCCTCGCGAACTCTCCGGGGGTGAGCGGCAACGTGTCGCTCTGGCCAGGGCGCTCGCGGCTCGGCCGGACATCGTGCTTCTGGACGAGCCGTTCGGCGCCCTGGACGCGATCACCCGTTCCGAACTGCTCGAGTCCGTACGGTCCCTCTTCCACGAGATCGGCGTCACGGCACTCATGGTTACCCACGACCTCAGAGCCGCCGTGCGCTTCGCGGACCGGGTGGCGGTCCTTCGTAATGGTAGGATCGACCAGGTCGCAGACCCGAAGACGTTGTGTCGGGCCCCTGCCACCAAGTACGTCGAAGAGTTACTCGCCCGGGCCGGTGTGGCGGCCGACGAATGACTGCCGCGCTGATATTTTCCCTTGCCCTCCAGGTAGTGGCGGCCGACAGCGTGTCGAGTCAGGTCGATGCCGCCGCTCCAGATGCTCAGGAGCGGGCTATCGTAGTCGCATCCAAGCTCTTCGGTGAGTCCTTCCTGCTGGCTGAGATGTTCGCGCAATTGTTGGAGAGCCGTGGCATGGCAGTGGAACGGCGTCTAGGTCTCGGGGCGACCCAGATGACGTTCCGGGGACTGCTCACCGGAGACATCGACGTCTACCCCGAATACACCGGGACCGGGCTAGTGGCGATTCTGAACGAGGATCCGACCGGGACGCCCGCAGAGGTTTTTCGGCGCGTGGCCACAGTGTTTCGTGAGCGCTGGGGCATCCACTGGATGCCTCCCCTCGGGTTCGAGAATACGTACGCGATTGCTGTAAGGCGTGAGAGCGCCGAGCGAGACAGCTTGCGTACCCTGTCCGATCTAGCGCGGGTAGCGCCGAACTATATCGGCGGATTCACGCCGGACTTCATCGGCCGGCGAGACGGTTTGGTTGGCCTCCAGGAAGCCTACGGACTCCGCACCAAAGAAGTACGCTCGCTTCTCCAGGCGGTGAAGTACCGGGCCTTGGCCGGCGGTGACGTCGACGTCATCGACGGATATTCCACAGACGGCCTGATCAACCGATACGACCTGGTCGTCTTGACCGACGACCGGAACTTCTTCCCACCCTACGAGGCAGCACCCTTGGTGAGCCGACGCCTATGGGAGACCCGCCCTGAGGCCGTGCGAGCCCTCTCGGAATTGGCCGGCATCATCGACGTGGAGACCATGCGCGGTCTAAACCGCAGGCTCGAGGTGGATGGAGACGAGGTGGAGGACGTCGCAAGGGATGCCTTGCGCGCGCTGGGCCTGATTGAGGGACCCGCCCTGCGAATCATCCGTGGACAGAATTCCTCAACTACCGGTTCTTTCCTGTCCTACTTTTGGGCCAGGCGCGGGGAGACCCTCGCCCTCACGCTCCGCCACCTTTGGCTCGTAATGGCCTCCCTGACCGGGGCCATCCTCGTAGCCGTACCGTTCGGCCTGCTCCTCGAGAGGGCACGAGTCGGCGCAGAGGCGGCGATCCGGGCGGTGGGTCTCCTTCAGACCATTCCGTCCATAGCGCTCTTGGCCTTCATGATCCCGCTGTTGGGCATCGGAGTCCTTCCCGCTGTGGTGGCACTCTTTCTGTATTCCTTGTTCCCCATCGTCCGGAACACGTACACCGGCATCCGTGATGCCGACCCGGTGGCCGTGAACTCGGCGCGCTCACTCGGCATGACCGAGGGGCAGATCCTCCGCTACGTGCGACTCCCTCTTGCGGCTCCCGTGATCATGGCCGGGATACGCACCGCGGGGGTGATCACCGTCGGGACCGCCACCCTGGCGGCCTTCATAGGTGCCGGCGGACTGGGAGATCCGATCGTGGCGGGCCTGGCGCTGGCGGACACACGGATGATCCTGGCCGGGGCCATTCCAGCGGCCCTCTTGGCACTTTGTGTGGACGCGGTGCTCAGCTTGATCGAGTGGGCGGTCACCCCGCGCGGCGTCACGGTGTGACCCAACGGGTCAGAGACTACAAGGCGTGAACTCCAACCACGACATTCGAACGCTCGCGAGAAGGGGGCTGGGCGGTCTCCTCCTGGCTCTGTCGTTTCTGCCGATTTTCCGGGTGCTCGACACGAGCGTCGAGGCACCGTTCCGCGTGGCGAGCGTGGAGATAGCCGAGGTGACCCTACAGCTCGCCTGGTGGGGGACTCTCAGCACCCTGCTCGTTGGTGTGCTCCTGTCCGCATTGTTCAAGGGTGGGCCTGTACGGGCGCTGGCGACGAAGGTGGGCGATCTGCTTTGTGCGCCGAGGCTACCCGTGTTCGCGATCGCAATTTCTGTGCTCGCTGCGGGACTGGCGCTCCTCACATGGCGTTACTTGTACCTGGGCCTGTTCACCAACGTCGACGAGATCGCATCTACCATTCAAGCCCGCTATATGGCCACCGGAGCGTTGGCCGGCGTCTTGCCCGTCGTACCAGAAGCGTGGCTGGTCCCCAATACGCTCATGGTCGACCATGGATGGGTCTCTCAGTATCCGCCCACCCACCTCGCATTCATGGCCCTGCTCATCGCGATGGGTACCCCTTGGCTCGTCGGCGCGATATCACTCGGCGCCATGGCCGGATTGGTCGCGCTGTCCCTACCGCGGCTCCTGCCGGGCCGGCCCGCGACCGCACGCCTAGCCGCGCTCCTCGTGGCTGTGAGCCCGTTCCTGGTGTTCCTCGGCGGGGGGGCGTTGAGCCACCTGTCGGCCGGGGCCTTGGGGTGCTTGGTTCTCTACTCGGCGCTGCGCGCCCGCGACGGGCATGCGGGCTGGGGCGTCCTGGCCGGCGCCGCGGTCGGAGCGATGGTCTCCTCCCGCCCCCTCATCGGGTTGATCCTGGGCAGCCTGTTTACGCTCGGGCTCTGGATTCCACACGCAGTCTCGGCCGCCGCGGAACGCTCAACTGACGGTCCGGGGGCGCCGCTCGCCTGGCTCCTCCGAAGATCGGCGGCCACCCTGATCGGCGGCGCGCCCTTCGGCGTCCTGCTGGCTTGGTTCAATCACCGCCTCTTCGGTGGCGCGACCACGTTTGGATACCTCGCTGCCTTCGGTGCTGATCACGGTCTTGGATTCCACCGCGATCCCTGGGGTTACTCCTACGGTCTGACTGAGGCCGTAGGCTTCACCTCGACCGACACGCTCGCCATCGGGGTACAGTTCCTCGAGACGTCCATTCCGTTAACAGCGCTGGTCGGCCTCTACCTGCTCACCACGCCGAGATTGCCCAAGGGTGTTTCGATGCTGCTCGCCTGGGCCCTGCTTCCCGTCGTCGGCAACGTCCTCTACTGGTTTCACGCGACCCGGATGCTCTTCGAAGCAACCCCGGCTTGGATCGCCCTGGCGGTTCTCGGGGCCATCGAGTTGAGTCGCAGCGTGTCAGACGACCCCCCACTTCGCAGAAGACTGCGCGAGGCGGCGGCGTGGAGTTTCGTTGCGGCTCTGGCGGCGGCCCCGGTGTTGGGAATCCCCACCCGGTGGTCGACCTATTCGTGGACCGAGGAGACGCTGTCTCGCATCACTGTGCCCCAACCTCCGGAGCCCGGGCCTGCGATCATCTTCACACATTCGTCCTGGAACGAGCGCATCAGCGCCACACTTCAGGGCGCCGGAGGCATGCGTCAGGACAGCGTGATTTCGGCACTCCGCCGTAACACCAACTGCTCGTTGCACCGCTTTGCCGAAGCGCGGGAGGCCCTGGTGAGGCGGGGAGAATCCGAAGTCGAGTTCCCCCCTGTGGATCTCCAACAGGCGTCCGGGACTCCGCCCGACATCGAGCGACGATCTCCAGCGCCGGGAACCACTGTGCGCGTGCGGTCCGGCGAGGTATTCACTCCCGCCTGCGTTCGCGAGTTGCGCTCCGACCGCTTCGGCGCGGTAGCTCTCGCACCGTTGTTGTGGCAGGGGGATCTGCCGGGCCTGAGTGGAGACGGGATACTGTTCGTGCGAGACCTCGGCCCGGAGAAAAACGCCTTGATCCTGGATGCTTTTTCTGGCCGAAATGCCTACGTCTTCGTGCCCAAGGCCTTGGAGGCGCCTCCTGAGCTAGTCGCCTACGCCGAAGCGATGGCGGTCCTGTGGGGCACCCCCAGTGACGGGAGTCGGCGGCCTTAGGCCTCGGTCTCCGACCGCCATCAGTCGGTCCTGAGAGCCGTGGCCGGCTGAATCCGGGCGGCTCTCACGGCAGGCAGGAAGCACGCGCCGATCCCCAGGGCCAGCGTCACCACCGTAACAGCCGTGAATCAGGGCGCCTTCGGAAGAGACCGGAACACGTGCCTGAGATCCTGCAGCCATCCACCCATGACTCTCACCCTGAATCCCTTCCGTTCGTGCCTGGTCGTGAGACGATGCCCAGAGCTGGCCCGAGGGCGAGCACTCCGTAGGCCACCGACTCAGGCGGCGCCACTTCGGTTACGAAGGGACGACGATCCAGGCGCTCACGATCCGTTACGGCACCTCCGGCGGAGTCTCCGGTGTGTTCAGCCGCTCCATGTCCACCAGGAACGCGAAGAGTCCGGGAACCAGGCGATGCTTCGTGACCACCCCCGAATCCTCGAGGGCCAGGAGTTGATCCACTACCTTCGATCGCCAGCCGCCCACGAGCACCTGCACTTGACGTGCCGACGCCATGCCCAGGAGGGGATCGGAGCGGTCCGCCCGACCCGCCAATGACCGCAGGTTGCTCTCCTCCCGGGCACTGTCGGCCCCGGCCGTAAGGAGCCACGCCCGCACCACCACCACGTCGCGCTTGCCATACCGGAAGTGGAAGAAGGTGTCCTCCGATCCAGGCCGGGTCACCTGACGTTCCGTGAAGTAGAAGGGAAGGAGGAGGTAGTACGTTTGCATGTCCATGACCCACAGGCGGGGGGAAGGAGCGCCCTCGGGGTCCAGGAGATCGAGCATCTGCAGGAGATTTGCCCGCCTGAGCACACGCTCGGGAGCCGCCCAGGGACTGTCGGGGACGTCCATGGTGATCCCCACACGCTCCCGGGCAGCCACCAGAACCACTACTGCGACCACCCCCACCGCGGCCCACCTCTTCCCCGCCGTGAGGACGAAGCCGACCCCCCAGGCCAACGCTGGAAGGGTGAAGGCGAGCATCCAGGTAGAATGGCGGATGGCGCCCATGGGGTAGACACCCGCGGCGGCGGCTACCAAGCCCACCAGCAAGGCGGACCAAGCCACGACAACCGGAAGCCACGCCCTGCGCGCCACCGCTGCCGCGAGCGCCGCGATCATCAGCACCGTGACCGGTCCTCCCAGTCCCCTTCCGGCGACCCTGGTCTGAAGGCCGACGAAAACGAGCCACGCCTCGCGCACCGAGCCCACCAGGTAGCCGCTCAACCATCCGTGGAGGGCCTCGTCGGCCAAGTCCGAGGCCATGAGTCCGCGCAGGTGGAAGAGGTAGAGGCCCAGCACCACCGCCACGGGAACCATGTGGGCAAGAGCGAGGTCCCGGCGGGCCTCCCCGGGCATCTCAGTCGAGAAGATCAGGTAGAGGGCCACCGCACCGAACGCCCCAAGCGCCAGGACCGAGCTGTAATGCGTGAGCAGCGCCAGCACGAGTAACGCGATGTACGCCAGGAGTGTGCGGCGCTCCGGGGCTCGACCGTACCGGAGCAGGAGCGCAAGCGCCCCCGCCACCAGGGCCAGTTGGAGCATGTAGGGACGCATGATCTGGGAGAGGATGACCGCCGACGGGGACGGAACGAGCAGAGCGGCGGCCACCAGGCCGGTGACGGTCCTCCGGACGGGATCCTTCCAGGCGATCTCCCGGCCGCACTCCCAGAGAGCGAAGACGGCGGCAGCGCCACCCATCAGCGATAGTGCCCTGAACCAGAAGAAGTCCGTGGTGAGGAAGCCCACGGCCCGGAGGAGCATGTAGTACAGGGGTGGGTGGGCATTCCTCGACACCTCCCCCCAGAAGGCGGCGAGGGTGGACTGGGTGGCGATGGAGAAGTAGATGCCCTCGTCGGGGTTCAACCACCACACCATGATGCCGGGCATACGAATGAAGAGTGCCAGGGCCACCAGCAGCAGGGCTGCGACGCCGCCGTACCGTTCTAGGGAAGATGCCGAAGGTCGGCCCGGCTCCGTCATGGCCCGGCCTCCCCGGGATCAACAGATACAGGGGGCTCGATCGGATTCTGGTCGGGGAAAGATGAGGCGGGCTCCGGCCCATCCGCCGCGTCTGGGTTCGAAACCGTGGAGTCCAGGATACTCTCCACGTCGTCCATGCGGCGGGCCTCGACGAGGAACTGGTAGCCGAACAGGGATGGCCAGATTCTCGCAAGGAACGAGGCCATGGAGTCGAGGAGACGCAGGATGGCGGATGTGCCCACCATATCCGAGATGGGCGGTCCGAACCCCTTCACTCCGAGCACCTCGAAGCCCTCGCCTTCAAGCGTTCGGCAGAAGGAGCGGATGGTGAACAGCCGGGTGTGCGTGAGATCCAGGATTCCCTTCTTCCCGTAGTTGAAGAAGCCCAGGGCCAGCATGATGCGCACCAGCACGTAGGCGACGTTGCCGGTGCTGGCCAACAGCGTGCCTCCCGGCTTCATCGCTCTCCGGATCTCGCGAAGGCTCTCCTCAGGTCGGTGCAGATGCTCGATGACGTCGAGGGCCACCACGGTATCGGCCTTTCCGTTCAAGGCTTCGATGGCCTCTTCCGCGAACTTCCCGTCGAGGTCCAGCTCGAGGTATGGAAAGGGCAGGTCCCCATCGGGCTTGCGCAGATCTACGGCCACCACGTCCGCACCCTGCTCATGAAGGGCCTGTGCCACCCGGCCGTGGCCGGCGCCCAGCTCGAGGACCTTTGTGCCCGACTCCCAGCTACGTGCCAGGACGTTCTGGTGAACGGTGGCGGGAGCCGTCTTGAAGACGTACCCACCGTCGTCGAAGACGTCGAATTTCGGATGGTGGACCAAGTAAATCCTGTTGGCCCGGGACCGCATCACCGTGGAGATGCAGTTCATGGCGTAGGCGATGCCGTCCACGTGGCAGATCTCGTCCCCGTAATACGTGGGGATGGGCACCTCGACGATCTTCTTCTTTCTGGCCAGGAGCTGGATGATGATCTCGGTGTCGAAGTGGAAATCGTCGGTGTTGTATTGGAACGGAATCTCAGCCAACGCCGAGACCCGGTAGGCCCGGTATCCCGAGTGGAACTCGGTCAGATCCGCGTTCAGGAGGCGGTTCTGGATTCTCGTGAGGATCCGGTTTCCCACGTACTTGTAGAGTGGCATGCCTCCACGGCGGGCGGCTCCCCGGGTCATCATGCGAGAGCCGAAGACGGCGGCGGTATCGGGGTCCGAGAACGGGTTCAGAATCCGTGGGAGAACCTCGGGAGCGTATTGTCCGTCGCCGTGGAGAAGCACCACGACGTCGAACTTTCTGCGGATGGCGTAGCTGAACCCGAGCTTCTGGTTTCCCCCGTACCCCTGGTTGAACGGAGTGGTGAAGACCTCGAGGCCGGGGACCTCCGCCTTCAGGCCACCGGCTACCTCCGTCGTGCGGTCGACGCTCTTGTCGTCGATGACGTAGATGGCCGCCAGATGAGGCACTAGATCAGTGGGGATTCGGCGCAGCGTCTCGCGGATGTGGGCTTCCGCGTTGTAGGCTACCACGAAGATGGCCACCCGCATCGAGCAGACGACTCCGAGGCAGCCTGCCCATTCTCCGTCGGAAACCTCGGGCGGATCGCTCAAGACTGAAGGATTCACCCTAGAAACATGGGCGGGTGAAGTGAGGGCGCCAAGGTCGACGGGGGATCTGTCCTCAACTCCGAACATGCACCAACGCCATCGTCCAGCGGACCCCACTGACTCATCCTAGGGCCTCCAAAAATCGGATTGGGGGGCCCTTTGGTACATTCCTTGATAGAGACTCCGCGCCATCGACTCTCCGTGGCGTGATAGAATTTTACGAATTGGCCTCGCTCCCCACCTCCCGCAGCACCCTGAGCCGCGCCATCGAGACGATCCCCATGGCCGGCCCGAGCGCGAGCATCCCGTAGGCCACCTGCCACCCCGCGACGTCCGCCAGCCAGATCGTCACCTGGATCGACACAGCGGTCAGCGCGAAGCCGATCGACGTCTGCAGCATGAGAGCCGTCCCCACCGACTCGGGCGGCGCCACCTCGGTCACTACGGCGCTGAACTGCGCGGAATCCGCGACGATCGTGAACCCCCAAAGGAGGGCAACGGGCACAACAATCCAGGCGCTCGCGTCCATCAGCCAACCCATCGTCAGGGCGCAGCCTCCCGAGATCGCCATCATCCAGATCGTTATACGCTCACGACCCACGGCGTCCGCCCATACGCCAGCCATCACAGCCCCCAATCCGCCCATGGCAATCATGCCGAAGGCCGCCAAGTCGGCCGCTAGAGAGTGCCCCCCCTCCGCCCCGAAGTACTGTAGGAAGAAGAGTCCGATCGTACTCCACGCAGCATACAATTCCCACATATGCCCGAGGTATCCTCCGGTGGCGAGACGGGTTGGGCGGTCCTTGATCACTCTCATGACCAGCCCCCAGGAGAAGGCCGGCCGGAGGAACGGATACGGCCCATCGCGATACGCGACCAAGATCAGCACCGCCCCCACTACCGCCGCGGATGAGGAACCCACAATGACCGGAACGAGGCCCGTTCCTTCGAAGAGCTTGAGCAGATAGGGGGTCGCCTTGCCAACGGTCAGCGCCCCCACGATCGCGCCGATCGCCATGCCTCGCGAGGAGCGAAACCAGGTCGAGATCATTTTCATCGCCGGTGGATAGACACCGGCGAGGAAGAACCCGGTAAGGAAGCGGAACACGAGCGCCGATCCGTAGCCGGGCGCAATGAGTATCGCGGCATTCGCGAGGCCGCCGAGCACACCGGATACCGCGAAGTACCAGCGAGAGGGTACCACGTCCGCCAGGTTGAGGATGGCAGCCACCGCGGTTCCCGCGACGAAGCCCAGCTGCACGAGCGTGGTGAGCCAACCCACCTGACTGCTCGTGAGGCCCCAGGTCCGCTGAAGCTCGGGCGCGATCGCGCTCGCCGTGAGCCAGATCGACATGCCGAACAGGACGGCGACGGAAAGCAGCGCCAGGGTCTTCCAACGGGCCGCTGCCGAGTCCCGATCCGGGCGGGGTACCGCCATCAAGCCGAGAACATCTTGCGGAGCACGAACATGAGATTGGCCGGCCGCTCCGCCAGGCGCCGCATATACCACGGGAACCAGGCCGACCCATAGCTGATGAGCACGCGGACCCGGTAACCATCGGCAACCAGACGATCCTGGTCGCGGACCCCGATTCCGTAGAGCATCTGAAACTCGAGCCGGTCCCTGTCGATCCCGCGCTCCTCTCCCGCCGCTTGGATTCTCCGCATCAATGCCACGTCGTGGGTCCCAAACGCCCCTCGTACAGCAGGCGGGGCGTCGATCAGCATGCATGCCAACTCGAAGAAAGCCTCGTCTACGTCACGCTTCGTGGGAAACGCGATGTCCGATGGCTCCGCATATGCGCCTTTGACCAACCGGACCGCGGCGCCCAACGGCAGCAGCGTCTCGAGGTCCTCGGGCGTGCGTCGGAGATACGTCTGGAGGCAGATCCCCACATTGGCGTGATCCGCCCTCACGGCACGGTAGAGGTCGAGGGTACGATCGATGTAAGCGCTGCTCTCCATGTCCACCCAAACCAGGCGGTCCAGCTTTCCCGATGACTCGACGAGAGCGCGCAGATTACTCTCGGCCACGCCCTCGTCGAGGTCGAGACCTAATTGCGTCAACTTCACAGAGATTTCAACGTCGAGCGATCGATCCCCCACGGCGGTGAGCGTATCGAGATAGGACTGGACCACCTCAGTCGATTCCGATTCCTCGTTGACGTTCTCGCCCAGAAGCGTGAGCAGCGTCCCCTTGTTGGTCTTGGACAATGCCGACGACTCCCTCAACGCGTCCTCGAGATCCTCGCCCGGCATGAACCGTCGTACGGCCCGCTTGACGAACCGGTATCGGGGAAGCCGCCTGGCGAGGAATTCGTTCTCGGATCCAAAGAGCAAGACCCTTCGAAGCACGTGTCAGCCCCCCCCTGTGCGCCGGGGGACGCTCAATGGGCCCATTACCGGGACCAGTACGTTCATCTTGCGGGGACCTCGCGGGTTCGATTTCGGCGATCTCGGTGCCCTCGCGGGCCCGGCTCAGCTCGTCCGCGGGAACATGGACGGCGAGCGGGCGGCGAGCAACCGACGATCCGGCTTTCGCGCAGCAGGTGCGTGACCGGCCAATATCCGTCACATTTCGGATAGACCAGTACCGGGGGTTCGAGGAAGGATGGTGTGAGCCCAAACGACAACGTCAAAAGAAGGATGACCCTCCACGGATGAAGGCCCCCACCGATCTCCCGGTCGATCCGGTCCCGATCCGCGCCCTACTCCTCTCCCTGGGCGCCATAAGCATTCCCGTTCTCGGAGCCCTGGCGGTTCCCGACACACTCGGCGAATTCGGCGCCCTTCTCTGGCTACTCGCGCTGATTCCAGCGTTCCTCTTGGCATTCTACCGGGGTTGGAAGGGGGCAGCCACGGCACTCGCATTCGGCATGGCCGTCTTGTCGGTGACCCAGGTCGTGGCCCTGACCCTGCGCCTCACCATTCCCGACACCCTGGTCGGCGTCGTTATCGCATATGTCGCCGGCGCACTCGGGATCGGCTGGTTCGCCGAGCTCCTTCACCAACAGACGCGGGAGGCCCAGGCCCTCGCCTATACGGACAACCTTACGCACCTGCCCAACCGGCGGCGGGTGCGAATCGTGCTCGAAAACGAATTTGCCGCGGCCATGCGCGGCCGGCCACTCGCCGTGGTCCTCTTCGATCTCGACGAATTCAAGGAATACAACGACCGCTACGGACACGCCGCCGGTGATGAGGCCCTGAAGACCTTTGGGGCCGTTCTGCTGGAGACGACGCGCCAAATGAATATGTCGGGTCGATTCGGTGGCGAGGAATTCCTCTCGGTGCTCGCGGAATCCTCGCCCGAGGGTGCCATGGTCTTTGCTGAACGTGTGAGGGCCAGTTTGAGAGCGGCAGGGTTGGGCAAGGGTCCGCTGACTGTGAGCGCCGGCGTGGCAAGCTATCACCCTGGGATGAAGACGCCCGACGAGCTGCTGGCCGGCGCCGATCACGCTCTCTACAGATCCAAGCGAGAAGGCCGCGATTGTGTCCGGCTGTTCGGGAAAACACCCATGGGGGCCGAGGTGTGGGCCGCGTCAGAGCGGCAAACGGTCCCTGCGGACAGCGAGGGGTATCCTCGTACCGCGGCGGACCTGGGAAAGAGCCGCCCCCCGATCACGCTCCTGCCACACCACATCACGCAGTTCGGCGGCGGACGCCGCCTTCTCCTCGTTGGCGACGACGACCGTCTCCGAGCTCTGGTGGCAACCTACCTCAACCGTGAAGGCTTCGAGGTGACGGAAGTGGCCGACACCAAGGATGCATCCCATCAGCTCGGGCAAGAATACGACATCGCCGTAGTGGACTTCCACGCATCCAGTGGATCGCCCACAGGTCTGATCCGGTCGATCAAGTCACGATGGCCGATCACACAGGTCCTGGCCCTCGCAGGCAGGAGCGATGCGCGCGTCGGGGCTGAGGCGCAGGGGGCCGGTGCGGACCGGTACCTCTTCCAGCCGTTCACGATGCCGGAGTTGCGAGCCCATCTCGTGGACGCGCTCGCTCGCCGCGACCGCCTTTCCACCAAAGCGAAGGACAGTCCGGATTTCTCGGCAGCCGAGAAAGAGCGGACTGAAGTTGGGCGGGATAAGGTGCTGCAGGGTGTGCGCTATCTCGTGGAGGGGGCCGAAGCGAAGGACTCGTTCAAGATCGGCCGATCCACCTACGTCGCGGCGTATGCGGTGGAGTTGGCTCGGGCGCTCGATCCGGAGGGCGAGCTCCTCGACCACAACAGCCTCCACATCGGCGCCGAGTTACACGACATCGGCATGATCGCGGTGCCGGCGGACGTCTTGAACAAGCCGGGCGCCTTGACCGAGTCGGAGTGGGAGCAGATCCGGGAGCATCCGAAAACCGGACACGACCTTCTGGCCGCGGTAATGGACGACACGACCGCCTTGGCTATCGTGAAGTGGCACCACGAGCGCTGGGACGGCAGTGGGTATCCGGACGGACTCGCCGGAACTGCCATTCCGTTGGGTGCCCGCATCGTCGCTCTGGCGGACGCGCTGGAGTCGCTCACAAGCAAGAGAGCCTTCAGGGAAGCATTGGACTGGCCTGCGGCGGTTCAGGAGATCTTGCGCGCCATGGGTTCGCGATTCGACCCTGACATTCTCGAGGCGTTCGAGAAGGTGGTACCGTCCCTCAAGACCATTGGGGGCGAGACCCGGTCCGGATCGGCATGACCGCGGGTTTGAGGTGAGCGTCCTGTTCAGGCTCCGAAACCGGCTGGCCTCAGAACCCCAGCACGAGTCCCAGGCCGACCGACAGAAATCGCATCTCGAGGTCGCCGATCCCGTCGAACGCGGTCGTGACCCGCGAATACCGGACGCCCGGATTGATCGCGAGCCTAGGAGCAACCGTGATCATGACGCCCGCTCCTCCCTCGAAGCCCCAGCCTCGGTCGCTTTCCAGGCGGAGGGTCACCGGAGTCGAGCCCCCCGCCGGCACGCCGGTAGAATCGAGTTCCGCTAAATGCGATACCACCCCGGCCCGGATCCACGGGACCACGGGTCCTGACAGCAGATTGACGCGCGCCCCGACATCCCAACTCGTGGTGACGATGTCGTCAACCGCGCCACACGTCGTTGTGTCACACCCAAAGCGGTGCTGACTGAATCCGACGTACCACGTCAGGTAACTACGCGTGGTCAGACCAAAGTGCACACCAAAGGTCGCGCCGTCCCCAGCCTCGCCCTCGAAGCCATCGCGCCCCGAGAACTCCTGGACCGGGACGCCGACCCCCACGTTCACTTCGACCTGCAAGGGCGACACCTGCGCTGACAAGGCGAACGGACACACCAGCCACAGCCCGGCAACGATGGTCTTTGAAAAGTATGAACGGCGCAAAGCGACTCGAGCGGCCAATTGTGAGTGTGCACGAAGTTTCTTATCCTAATCGGCCGTAGGGTACCATGCCAATGCCTGTTCGCACACGCCCATGGGTCCAGTTCGACGCATTGCAGGTCGGACCTTCCCGCCCTACCCTTCCCGTCCTCGAGCAACCCAGACAGAGGAACCATCGCCCATGGCCGAGGGAGCAGCCACCCGCACGGCGCGCCGAACGCATTCCTTCACCGAGTCCGTAATTCGCGAAATGACCCGTGTGGCGCGCCAGCACGACGCGATCAACCTCGCGCAGGGGTTTCCCGACTTCGAAGCCCCTTTGCTCATCAAAGAAGCGGCCTGTGAGGCAATCATGGCCGACATCAACCAGTACGCCATCACCTGGGGATCTGCGAGCCTCCGGGAAGCCCTCGTCGGCAAGTACGAGTCTTGGTACGACATGCCCGTCGACGGCGACCGGGAGGTTACCGTTACCTGCGGAGCGACGGAGGCGATGGCTGCAACGATGCTGGCCATCATTGATCCCGGCGATGAAGTGATCATCCTGGAGCCGTTCTACGAGAACTACGGCCCCGATTCGATTCTGTCGCAAGCCGTCCCGAAGTTCCTTCCGCTCGAGCCCCCCGACTACGCCCTGGATACCGATCGGCTGGCCTCCCTGGTAAGCTCGCGGACCAAGGCGATCGTCATCAATACGCCCAACAACCCGACCGGCAGGGTGTTCACGAGGGCCGAGTTGAAGGGAGTTGCGGACGTTTGCCGCAAGCACGATCTGCTAGCGATCACCGATGAGATCTACGAGCACATCTTCTACGAGGGTGAGCATATCCCCCTCGCTACGCTGGATGGCATGCGCGAGCGCACGATCACCGTGAGCGGTTTCTCGAAGACGTTCAGCGTTACCGGGTGGAGAGTCGGCACGATCATCGCTCCACCGGACATCACGGATGCCATCCGAAAAGTGCACGACTTTCTGACCGTGGGTGCCCCCGCGCCACTTCAGGAAGCGTGCGCAACCGCAATGAGAGACCTTGGCCGAGACTACTACGAGGCTGGAGTGGAAGCCTACCGGGAGCGGCGTGAGGCACTCTACTCCGGGCTGGAGGCGGCCGGTTTTCAGTGCAGCAAGCCCGAGGGGGCTTACTACGTGCTCGCCGATTTCTCCGAGTTGAGCACGGAAGACGACGTCGCGTTCGCCCATCGATTGGCCAAGGAAGCACGCGTAGCCTCGGTCCCTGGATCGAGCTTCTTCAGTGAGCCATCGAGGGGCAGGAACCTGGTGCGTTTCGCGTTTTGCAAGCGCCTGGAGACGTTGATCGAGGCTGGCCACCGACTGGAGGCGTTTGGGGCTAGGGCGGGTTAGACTTCGGGCGAGCTAGGCATCGGAACTCGACTCCGCATCTTCGGGTCCTGTGACAGGGGCGTCTGCGCCCTCGGCGCCCGTCGCTCCCGCCTCTTCTTTCTCCGGCGTGCCCAGCGGCAGCGCGTCGGTTTCGGACTCCAGAACGGCGATCCGGTCGTGCCACTGTGCCATCATCTGGACGAAGGCGCGCCCCAGCTCGGGCTCGAATTCCTGGCCTAGGCCCTCCTCCATGTAACCGATGACCCTCTCGTGCTCCCACGCGCTCCGATAGGGACGGCGTGTGCGCAACGCGTCGTAGACGTCGCAGAGATGAACGAGATCCGAGGCCTGATGACACCGGCGAGGATACCTCAATCGGGGATAACCGCCACCGTTCAACCTGATGTGGTGCTCGTAGGCGACCACGGCGGGTAGGTCCAGATTCTCTTCACTTTTCAGAATGATGCGCGCACCCTCGACCGGGTGCCTTTGCATCACTTCGCGTTCGGCATCCGTGAGCTTGCCAGGCTTGTTCAAAATCTCCTCAGGAATCGTGATCTTGCCCAGGTCGTGGAGCAGGCCGGAGATACCGAACGACCGAACCTCTTTGGGAGCCAGACCGATGAATTCGGCGACCGCCATCGCGAGTACCGAGACGTTGAGCGCGTGGGTCGTCGTGTATTGATCGAACCGCTTGAGCTGCAAGAGAGGAATCAGAAAAGCCTGGTCGCCGTGCATCGCTACCGTGAGCGACCGCACCACTGCTTCGGCTTCAATCAGGTGCAGCTTGCTGTGGTCCCTGAGCTCTTCATGGACAAAATCGACCCCCAGCTTCTCCTCTTCCATGGTGTAGTCGATGGTCGCCGTGACAATCTCCTCGCTGCCGCGTCGTCCTCCCCCTCCCCCACCCGGCACCTCCACAGCGCCAAAAAGGATGGCCCGCTCTTGAGTCTGGCGGGCCTCGGACGTGTCGATCGGCTCGCCCATCAGGCGGGAGTAGATCTCATCGAGGAACCGCTCCACCTCGTCCCGTCCGGGCGCGCCGGGAATCTCGAGACGCTGGATTCCGGCGTTCGAGAGGCGGCTGCCCCAATCCCAGCGCCGCAACTCGGATAGCGGGCGGTTATCGAACACGATCTCGGCGCCGAGAAACGTGAACGCCGGGTTGGCATGCTCTTCCTTGAGGCGAGACATCTGCTCGTGCACGGCGTCCACCGCCCGCTCTCTCGCCGGATGCCCCGACTCGTAGAGGCCCATGGCGGAGATCACCTGGGCCAGCGCGGTCAGAAAAGTCGCCGCTGTCTCGCTCACGCGCCCCCCTCCTGGCTCGACGCCGCGGAGCGGATCTCAGGGTTCCTCGAGCGTCTCGCCTCGGTCAGCACTCTCTTGGCCCTGGGGTCGCCGGACCAGAATTCGGCCAGCATCGAGAGTGCCGCCAGTACCTCGGGTTTGCTTTGGGCGATGCGGTGGCGTCTCAAAATGGTCCTGCCATCCGTAGTCATCTCAATCAGTGCGTCGAGCGCAAGCGGGGATTCGGACGGGCCCAGCGTACGAGCACCCAACGACCGCAGCTCCGAGCTTCGATCGCCATGGATGACACGCTTGACGATCGTGGGCACCAACGTCTCCGGAGCTCCGGTACGTAGCTGCTGCAGCGCCATGTAGACCATGCGCTCGTCCACATCGGCCAGGGCGCCGGCGAGCGTTCGTTCTCGGAGCGCCGGCTGATCCACCGCGATCGGGAAAGCCTCCCGGCGCACTCGCCGGTCGTTGTGGGTGGCGAACTCGTACACGTCGAACCCCTCCGGCGTCGCCTGGAGCTTCCGGAGGAGCACCAGCACATTGCGGATCACGAACCAGCGGGCGTCCTGGAGTCTCGACACCGCCCGCTCGCCGACGATAGGTCCCATTTCGACCAGGACCTTAATGACCTTCCTCCGGATATGCCGCGAATCGGACTCCGAGAGCACCTCCAGGAGCGGCTCAATCGCGTGTACGCCGATCCGGCGGGTCAGAGCCCGCAGCTCTCCTTCGTCCACATCCGCTTGGGACAAGAGCCGGGGGATCTGGCTGGGGTTCGTCACGTGCGTGTGGAGGGCCAACGCAACCGCACCACCCTCGACGGCGTCGTCGAGCATCTGGAGGACATGGCTTGTCTTGCCGATGGACATGAGGTCGGCCACCGCTCGATCCACCAACGGCCCGTAAGCGTCCACCTCCACACTCATCTCCAGTAACCTGAGCGCGCCTGATACCTCGTTTTCGTCCTCTTCCTCGATGTCCTCAGCCATGAAAACCGGGGCCGCAGCGGACATCCGGTCCAAGACGAGCGTGTAGCCCTCCGGGTTCGGGTCGCCGAGTTGCCAGCCCTCAATCAACTCCTCGACGTTGTCTCGTAGGGCCGAGTCAGCATTGTGGCTGACGGTTCCGACACCTGACTCGGCATGCGCTGCGAGCTTCGTGAGCAGACGAGTGAGTGACGTTGAAATGGTTTGCTCCGACGCCGACGCGGCTGCCGAGAGCACTTTCATCACGGCATCTACGGTGAAGCTCTTGCTCGCATCCATGACAAACTGGCCACGCTTCTTCGAGTCGCCACCCATCTTCACTAGTCGAGCCAACGCATCGTCATCCAATTCCGTGATCAAACTCGAGATCTGCTGACGGACCTCTTTGCTGTCGGACGTGCCATCGTCTTTCAGTTCCGATGCCAACTGGAGAAAGTACTCGACGACGACTTCGTCGTAAGATTCATCCTTTTGCCGTTGGATCGTGTGAGCCACATGCTCGGGATCGAGAACATCGTCCGGATCGAAGTCCTCTTCCACGGAGAGTGCGGCCGTCGCGAGGCCGTACCAGAGCTCAAGTGCCCGGCTGGTGGCCAGCGCCTCTCCGTCGACATTGAGGCGCAGGCGGTCATACCCGATTCCGTACAGGTGGATGTGATCCCAGTCCGGGATCTCATCAGGCGGGAGCAGGCCCAAATGCCCGCCATCCCGCTCCGAGTCTTGTGCCAACGTCGCAAGGAGACCCTCAATCTCGTAGGGGAGTGGCATCTCTTCCAGTATCATTGCTGCGAACTGATGGCCGTGCAGCCGGCGGGCCAACTCACTCAGCACCGGGTGTCTAACGTCGGTGGCGGCTCCCTCAACGAGGAGTTCATCGTGCGCTACACCGATGGTCAGCTTGTCAGAGTTCTGGAACAGCGGCTGGAGGCTTGTGAGCACCCGTTCGGCCATGGACTCGAGCGAGGGATGCCCAACGGGATACATCACATGGCGATGAACCCCGATCGACAGCTCGATCAGGAACTCGGTGAGTTCTCGTGACAGGGTCGCTCGCCCACTACCTGTCTCGGTTTCCTCAGGCCGGATCGGAGGATCTTCTGAGTCAGTCAATCGCTCACGTCGTGGTTTGACACCGGATACACCTTTCCCACACCGCTTCGGTTCGGTTGTGGATCCGGATAGATTCCGTCGGGAAAATCACCATGTCGCGGAATAATCTACCTCAGTCATGTCACTTTGACCTTGAACCGCCACTCATCGCAACCCCCTGACCCGACCACTACTACGGGCAGCCTCGCTCTGTTCGGACATGAGCCGACTGAGGCGACCGTCGTCGTTCTCGAACGGTCTCGGCGATGGCGAATCGGCCGGACTGTCATGGTAGCGGCACTCACACTGATCGTGGCACCTCTCGTTGCGCTGATTCCTCCCCACGCCCCTTGGGCCGTGGCCGCGCTCGCAATCGGAGCAACGATCACGCGCCGCCGCTGGCTCGAGCGACATACCGTACAGAGCATGTCGGGCGATTGTCCACGTTGCGGTACGCCACTCAGGGTCGCACGTCCCACGCGCCTCCGCCATCCTCACGCCATCAGTTGCGAGACCTGTCATCACGAGCCCCTACTAAAGGTCAATCTCAACGATGCTGTTCTCAATGAGCCCGTCTCGACCGAAACAAAATAGGGACTCGCCAACATCCCTGCATCAACCCTCAGCGTCTCGTAATACCTCCAGCGGCCTTCGCCCAAGCACGCCCCTACTTGCCAACATCCCCATGCACACCGTCAACGCGACGACCACCATCCATGCCACGAACAGCCGGATCACCAACGGCTCGAACTCAAACTCGAACAAACCGCCGATCAGCAGCCACCCGGCGCCCAACGCCAGAGCGAGGCCGGTGGCACTGGCCAGGGTGCCTAGGGCGAGGTATTCGGTCAGCAAGATCTTGACGATGAGGCTGCGGCGCGCACCCAAGGTCTTGAGCAAAGCACCTTCCCGCAGGCGTTGATACCGGGAGGTCGCGAGAGCGCCGGCGAGCACGATCAGACCGGCCACGATGCTGAATCCGCCGAGAAAGCGTATCGCCTGAGACACCCGCGACAGGATCGTGTCGAGCGCGTTCTGCAGATTCGACAGATCCAGCACCGACACGTTCGGAAAGGCGTCTACGAGCTGCCGCTGGAACTTAGCTCGCTGGTCCTCGCCCTCGATCCTCGCGAGCATTACCGCGGTCTGTGGGGCACGGTCGAGGCTCCCCGGCTCGAACACGAAGAAGAAGTTCGTTTCGAACCGGGCCCAGTCGACGGTCCTCACGCTGGCGATTTCGGTTTCGATTTCGGCCCCGCCGATGTTCCACGTCAGCCGGTCTCCAACCCCGACCTTGAGAGATCCGGCAAGATCGGACTCGATAGACACGAGTGGCGGGTCCGACCCGGCCCGCCGGGCCTCGGACGTCTCCGACCACCACCTGCCCTCGACCAGCCCCTCGGATCCGCTCAGCTCAGCCCGATATGTGTGCCGGTACTCCCGACGAAGCGCCCACCGGTCGGGCCGCTCGTCAGACGGCCGTGCGGCCAGCGTTTCCACATCCTCCCCGTTGATCGCAATCAGGCGCCCCGGCACCAGCGGGGTAAATTCGATGGTCCCTGAGGCGACCTGCGAGAGCAGTTCCTCCACCCCGGAGGCCTGGTCCACCTGCACGTCGAAGAGAAGGACGTTCGGGTGTCCCTCGACCTGTTCAAGTGTGAACTGCCGAGCGAGGTTTCCCTCGACCTGCATCACCGTCCCCACCACGAAGGCGCCGAAGCCCAACGCGAGCGTTACCGCCACGGTCTGGTTCTGGGGGCGAAACAGGTTACTCACACCTTGCCGCACAGGGTAGGAGGCGCTCGCGGGGAGAAAGCGTCGAGTCGCGCGCATCAGAGCGGCCGCGGTGGCCCAGAGGAGGAGTCCTGTCGCCATGAGTCCTCCGGCAAACGCGATGCCCGCGGCGATACCTGGTGCTTCGAATATCGACAGGCCCACCAGGGTGAGGATCAACGCCGCGTTCACGATCCACCGCCACGGATCGCGGCGCCGCACCGGCTCGACGCCACTTCGAAGCGCGAGCAGCGGCGGGACTCCGCGAATCTCCAGCATCGGACCAACCGCGAAAATCAAGGAAATCCACACCCCGATGGCGAGTCCCGCCGCCACGGCGGCCCACGAGACACGCGGAACGACCGAAATCGGAAGCACCTCGGCCAGCAGGCCCGGAAGGACGAACTGGATGGCCACCCCCAAGCTCGCGCCAAGCAGAGACCCCAATAACCCCATGACGGCCGACTGGAGCAAGTAGGCATTGAATACACTACCCTGCGTGGCGCCCAGGCAACGAAGGATGGCTACCGTGACCAGCTTGCCCTTCACGTAAACGTGGATCGCGCTCGCTATTCCGATGCCGCCCAGAAGTAGAGCCGCCAAACCCACCAGCCCCAGGAACCTGCTGAGCGAGCCGACCGCGAAGGTCAGGTCCTGCGCCTGAGCTTGGGCGGTGGTATAGGACACCCGCACGCTTTGAAACAGATCCTCATGATCCGCCCAAAGGGCGTCCTGATCCTCTCGCTCCGGTAATCGGATGTTCACTCGGTGACGGGCAACCGTGCCGAACACCAGGAGGCCTGCCTCGGCCAAGCGCGGGAAGCCGACGTACACTCGCGGTCCTATGGCGGTCTGGAAACCCAACTCGGTGGGGAGCCCCGTCACGGTACCCGCCAACAAGAACGTGCTGTTTCCGATCCGCAGACTGTCACCGACCTCAGCGTTCAACTGGATCAGGACGGCCGGGTCGACGATGGCGACGCGTCCCTCGTGGATCCTCCCCCAAATGCCTGGCGGGTCGGTCTCGAGGGGGCCGTAGAACGGGTAGCCAGGCTCGAACCCCTTGACCTGCGCCAGCCGCACGCGGTCGCTCCGAAGGTCCGTGACCATGGACGCGACCGTGATAGTCCGGGCGACGCCCGCACCCGAGGCGAGCAGCGAGTCGAACACCGGATCGAGCTCTTCCGAAAGTGGTCGCCTCGACGAAATCCTTATGTCGGCGCCCAACAAGGTGCGCGACTCGTCGTCCAGCGCCCGCGTGACGTCACGCTGGAAGGAGTGAATCGCTACCAGTGCCCCAACCCCCAGCGTGATCGAGGCCATGTAGACCCCGAGACGTTTGTAGCTGGCCCGACCTTCGCGCCAGGCGAGGCGCCAGGTGAACCCCACGTTCACCTTGGCAACGACTCGGTGGCGGGAACGATGCGTCCGTCGGCGAGCGAGACCACCCTTCCGGCCCGGGCCGCCAGCGCAGGGTTGTGCGTCACGAGCACCAGCGTCGTACGTGCGTCGGTGTTGAGCGACTCGAGGAGCTGCACCACGTGTTCACCGGTGGCACGATCGAGATTGCCCGTCGGCTCGTCGGCGAAGAGGATCTTGGGCTCACCGGAGAACGCCCTCGCGAGGGCGACGCGCTGCTGTTCGCCACCCGAGAGCTGGGCGGGATAGTGGTCGAGCCGGTCGGCGAGACCCACACGATCGAGCAGGCTCGCCGCCCACACCCTGGCGGAGCTGCCATTGCTGGACTTTCTCCTGCCGAGTAGCTCCACCGGCACCATCACGTTCTCGAGAGCGGTCAGGGTTGGTAGTAAGTGGAACGTTTGGAATACGAACCCTACGTTGTTCGCGCGAAACACTGCGCGCTCGTCTTCGGTAAGAAGTGATAGATCGTGGCCCGCGAGCGAGACACGACCGGCCGTGGGCTCGTCGAGCCCGGCCAGCAACCCCAACAGTGTGGTTTTCCCACTTCCGGAGGGACCGACGATCGCAACGAAATCCTCTGCTGCCACCGTGAGGTCGACCGAGTCGAGTACACGGAGAGGACGGCCTCCGCTCCGATACTCCTTCGTGAGCCCTTCAGCTACGATCATGTTTCGTCCAGGGTTGCTCGCGGTCGGATTGATGTTGGCACTGTCCGGCTGCCGCGGCGCCGACAGTCCGGACGTGGTACGCCGCGACCCCCTCGAAGGTTCTGCGTTCTCAGGCGTGCCAACCTCGGACGAGCGGCTCCGAGTGGTGTTCATGGGCACGAGCCTCACCGCCGGCTACGGATTGGACGATCCGGCCGACCGATTCACGAGTCTGATCCAAGTGATGGTCGATTCTCTGACCCTGCCGTTCGAGATCGTGAACGCCGGGGTGAGCGGAGAGACGAGCGCCGGCGGCATTCGCCGAGTAGGATGGCTCTTCGAGGTCCGCACCGACGTGTTGGTCCTCGAGCTCGGAGCCAACGATGGACTTCGGGGCCAGGACCCCTCGGTAATGAAGACCAACCTTCAAACGATCATCGACGAGGTGCGAGAGCGTTACCCCGCTGTGAAGCTGGTCATCGCCGGAATGCAGGTACCTCCCAATATGGGATCGCAATACGTGGCTGAGTTTCGCGCTGTATTCCCCGACCTCGCGGCTGCGAATGACGGGCTATTGATTCCCTTCCTGCTCGAGGGCGTCGCGGGTACTGTGGCCTTGAACCAGGCGGATGGAATCCATCCGAACCCGGAAGGCCACCGACGGGTCGCCGCCACGGTCTGGAACATCATGGAGCCGCTCCTGCTCGAACTCGCGGAGGAATTCGAGGCCACTTATTCCGGCACACGCGAGGACCGGCCATGATGCGCGTCCTTTTCAGGATCTTTGGAACCCTCGCAGCGCTTCTGATTGTCTTCTTGACGGTCGGGCTGCTTCTGCCGGGCACTTGGAGTGCCGAAGGCAGCGTCACGTTGCGGGTGCCGCCTCGAGAGGTTTTCCCCTATCTCAACGACCTGGCGCGTTGGGATGACTGGACACCTTGGGGAGACGTGGAGTCGACGTTCGACGGGCAAACCGCCGGGGTCGGCTCACGCCGTAGCTGGGATCACCCCAATCTCGGCTCGGGATCGATCACCATCACTGAGAGTGTTCCCGACCGCTTGGTACGGTACCGGGTCGCCGTCGGAGACGGTGCCCTATCGGTCGAGGGAACCTTCGTGCTCGAACCCGCCGAGGAGGGCAGCACCGTCACATGGTCGGAGGCCGGCGATTTCGGCTGGAATCCACTCATGGGCTACACCGCGCTGACCATGCCCAAATCGCAGACTGCACAGCTGGAGCGAGGGCTGACGGAGTTGCAACGACTGTTGGGCCGCTAGAGCCTCTGGCTCGCCATCGCGATAAGGCCCTCGTTGGAGCGCGTCTTCCGCATGACGCCGAGCAGCTCGTTCATCGCGTCCGCAGGGCTGACTCCTGCCAATTGCCGGCGCATGGCTTGCGACACCCGAAGAGCATCGTCGTCGAGAAGCAGTTCTTCTTTCCGGGTCGCCGAGCCCGCCAGATCGATAGCGGGATAGATGCGCCGATCGGCGAGCTCTCGGCTGAGGAGCAACTCACTGTTACCTGTGCCCTTGAACTCTTCGAAGATCACCTGGTCCATGCGGGACCCGGTGTCGACGAGGGCCGTCGCTATGATCGTGAGCGAGCCAGCACTTTGCCTCGGATCGATCTTGCGCGCGCTTCCGAGGAAGCGTTTGGGCTTCTCGAGCGATGACGCGTCCAGGCCTCCCGAAAGTGTGCGCCCACTCCCCTCCTGTATGGTGTTGTAAGCGCGGGCGAGACGTGTGATGGAATCGAGGATGATCACGACGTCCGCACCCGACTCCACCATGCGACGCGACCGCTCCAGGGTCATCTCCGCCACGGCCACGTGATTCTGGGCGGGAAGATCGAAGCTGGAGGCAATGACCTCACCGAACCCGCACATCTCCATGTCCGTGATTTCTTCAGGACGCTCGTCGACCAGCAGAATGAAGAGCCGACACTCCGGGTGGTTGGTGACGATGCCTTCCGCCACCGACTGGAGCACCATAGTCTTACCGGCCTTGGCGGGCGCCACAATCATGGCTCGTTGCCCCTTCCCAAATGGGCAGAAGAGATCGATCACCCGGTTGGTATACTCAGGCTCGCCCCTTATCGTGCGGCCGCATTCGAGAGAGAGCCGCTGGTTGGGATGCACGGCGGAGAGCCGGTTGAAGTCAGGCCGACCGCGGGCGTTCTCCGGCGGAGACCCATTCACCGCCGAGAGTTGGGTGAGGGGTGGACTCTTGCCGTTCTTGGGACGACGTCCAACCGTGCCGGACAACTCATCCCCGCTACGTAAGCCGAATTTCTGGACCAGCTTGGCTCCGACGTAGATGTCCTCTTTGGAAGGAACGTAACCGGCTTGGCGGCGCCTTATGAAACCGGATCCACTGCCAAGGACATCGAGGATGCCGAGCGCCTCTCGACTCGCCTCTTGACCCGGCTCTTGTGTACCGGTCGTGTCGGTGCGGTCCCCCCGCGGGGCATCGCTGTTCACGGCATCTCCACTATAGGGGTAAGCGGAACTCATCATGTGCGGTTCTTCCTCGGGAGCCTTCAAACACTCACTGGCGTAGACGGCTGCCGGCTCCCCATACTTGCCCTTGGCCTTCCACGGCACCCGCCGTGGAGAACCAACATCGGGCAGAAACGGAGTTTCTCCGGGCCAGGAAGAACCGGGAAAAAGGGCTTCGAGATCGAAGCACCGACCACCACTACCGATGCGGTGGCTCCTAATTGTCGGATGTTTTCGTCGGATCGGCAAGGGCATCCTTGCTGACCTACCGGGAGTATCGTCATGAGGTCGGTCGTTCGTAACCGTAAAGACTTTCTCAAATCGTTGGCGGGAGTGGCCCTCGCCGGGCCCGTTCTTGGTCGCCTGGAGGCGATCGAGGACGTCTTCTCGGCCAGCCTCCACAGCCTGGCTCGAACGCCGTGGGAGACCCTCGGACCTCAGGCGCTCCAGGACCGGTACATGCTCGACCCCGCCGTCGTGTATCTCAACCACGCCTCGATCGGCACTATTCCCCGACAGGTTCATAACGCTCGCGTCGAGTATCTCGCCCTCTGCGAGAGCAATCCCTGGCTCTACATGTGGGGCACGCCATGGGAGCCGATCCGCGAGGAGGTGCGCGTCGGAGCGGCGGGGGTCCTGGGTGTCCCCCCGTCGGATCTCGCAATCACTCACAACACGACCGAGGGATTCAACATCCTCGCCAACGGGCTGCCCATCGGCCCTGGCGACGAGGTCCTGTTCAGCACGTTGAACCATGACGGCGCGAGCGTGTGCTGGGAGCTTGGCGCAGAGCGCCGGGGCTTTACCGCCCGCAGGTTCGAGTTTCCGGTCGCCGACGTACCGGGCATGAGCGTCGCCGACGTCGTCGAATTGCACCGACGCCAGATACGGCCGGAGACTCGCGTTCTGGTATTCCCGCACGTGGACAACGCGGTCGGGCTGCGGCACCCGTTGGCCGAACTCGTCGCCATGGCGAAGGCAGAAGGGGTCGAGTACGTCGCTGTCGACGGAGCCCAAACGGTCGGGATGATACCGCTGGACCTCGCCGCCTCTGGGGTTGATGCCTACTCGGCGAGCCCGCACAAGTGGCTTCAGTCTCCCAAGGGCCTGGGCCTACTCTACGTTCGTGCGGACTTGCGTGCGGAACTCAGGCCCATGTGGGTCACCTGGGGCCAACGCCGCTGGGCGGGCACCGGAAGGATCTATGAGGATTACGGCACTAGGAATCTGCCCGAGGTCATGGCACTCGGGGACGCCGTGGATTTTCAGGCGGCCCTGGGCCCGGCCGAGAAGGAACGCCGCTATCAACAGATGCGTTCGGACCTGAGGGAGCGGGTGCTGGCCACTCCCGGGCTGGAATGGGCGTCTCCCGAGACGTGGGACCTAGGCGCCTCGCTCGTTGCCGTAGGTATCTCCGGCCGCTCGGCGAGCCGAGTCTCACAGGAACTGTTCGCACAAGCGGGGATCGTTCTAAGGCCTTTCGAGACCATGGGGCTGAATGCGTTGCGGATTTCACCAAACGTGAATACCACGCCCTCCAACTTTGATGAGTTCTTTGCGGGGATAGCCCGAGCACTTGGCTAGAAGGCTGTTGAAGAAGTACAGCGGACGTCACCGAAATACGACCGATGTCCCCTGGCGTGGACAGTTTCAGAATCGACGGCGTGGCGAAGGCTTCCCGATAAGTGTATACTCAGCAGTCTCTTAGAACAGGCGACTATTGTGGCACGAGCCCTGCACTGGAGTAGGTAGGAATCGCCTTGACGGAGGATAGTACCGTGCGTGCTCTGACAACCACCGCTGCGCTACTACTCACGGGGCTGGCCCTGATGCCGGCGTCCGTCTCGGGCCAGTATACCTCGAGCCACGTGTCGTTCACCTTCGGCACCGAGGCGGTTTTCGGGGGGGCGTACAGTTACTCCAGTTACGAGCCCGGCTACTACGTGGAGGCATACGACCTCTACGATCCGTGCTTGGACTACCTCTACTACGACTGGTACTCGTACGAGTGCTGGGATCACTACCGTTACCACCGGCATCGCTCCTTCGGGTATTACCCGATCGGCTACTCATATGGACCAGCGTACTATTACGGGGCGTACGGGCCGACGAGCTATTACTACCGCCCGGCGCATTACTCGTTGTTCTCGATCTCGATCGGCTTTGGATTCGGCGGGTTGTTCGCCAGTTCTTATTACTCGCCGAGCTACGGCTACGGTTGGTACTCGCCGTACTACCGGACCGTCGGGTACCGGTCCGGATCCTTCGGCCGCCCTCTAGTCGGTGCGCGCCGACCGCTTTACCGGTACTCGCCTCTCAACCGAGGTGGAACGGGCTTCAAGGAGTCCCCGAGTACGAGGGTGGCTCAGCGCCGAACAGCCGCGCCACGGACCAGAGCGAGTTCGACGAGCGCGCTCTCGGGGACGCGTAGCGTCGCAGCACGACGCGTTGCATCCGTTCGGACGCCAACACGGGCATCCCGCGCCACGTCGGCCCGCCGTTCGAGTGTTGACCCACGGTCCAGGCCCTCGGACCTGCTTCAAAGCCGGCGCAGCAGGGTGAACTCGGCCGGCCGTTCCGCGACGCGTTCTGCGACGGCCACAAGCCGCGGCACTGCCAGGACAGAAACCCGGAGCAACCGGTCAGCGGTCAGTCCGCGCAGCAGGCCGACCTCCGCCCGCAGCAGCGGTAGCCGGTCAGCACCTCGGGCTCGACCCGCGCCAAGCAGCCTTACCCGGTCGGCTCCCCGGGTTCGTTCGGCACCGAGTGGCCGGACCCGGTCGGCTCCCCGGGTTCGTTCGGCACCGAGTGGCCGCACCCGCGCCGTGCCCCGGGCCCGATCGGGACCGAGTGGTCGTACGTACTCTACGCCTCGTGCAAGGTCAGCACCCAGGGGGAGCGGTGCCAGGGCACGTTCCGCCCCGAGCCGGTCCCGCTCCAGCGGAAGCAGCAGGGCACGCCGCAGCGGTCGCCGCGGAGGCTGAGATTCAGCCCCCTTTGGTGATTTCTAGAAGAGTAACGCCGATATCACCGACCCGCTTCAGTCGTAACCCGCGACTTTTCCTCCGCTGATCACAGAGTGGCACGGGGTCCCGCCGAGCCAATAGCACAGCTCGCGCGGATGATCGACGTCCCATACCGCGAAGTCGGCCGCCTTCCCCTCCTCGATCGTGCCGATCTCCTCTCCCAGTCCCAACGCGCGGGCCCCGTTTCGCGTCATTCCGGCCAACGCCTCCTCGGGGGTCAAGCCGAACAGCGTGCACCCCATATGAAGAATGGCGAGTGGCGAAAGCACCGGAGACGAACCCGGGTTCGCGTCGGTGGCCAACGCCATCACGACGCCGCTCTCCCGAAGCGCCTTGACCGGTGGCGGCGTGCTCTGCCGGAGGTGGTAGAACGCGCCCGGCAATAGCACGGCCACCGTTCCGGCCGCCGCCATCGCCCGCACGCCCGCCTCCGAGGTGAACTCGAGGTGGTCCGCCGACAGCGCCCCATGATGGGCTGCCAGCGCCGCTCCGCCAGAGTCCGACAATTGGTCGGCATGAAGTCTCACCGGCAAGCCGTGTGCCTTGGCTGCACGAAAAACGGCTCCACACTCCTCTGCAGTGAAGGCGATTTTCTCACAGAAAGCGTCAACACACGCGGCGAGACCCTCCTCGGCGGCCCTTGGAATCATCTCTTCACACACCACCTCGAGATACTCGGCAGAACGGCCTTCGAATTCCTCCGGCAGAGCATGAGCGCCCAGGAGCGTGCCCACCACTCGAACGGGATGGCGCCTTCCGAGCTCCATCGCCACCCGAAGCATCCGCATCTCGGTGTCCAGCTCCAGTCCGTAGCCGGACTTGATCTCCACCGTGGTCACACCCTCGGAAGCCAACGCGCGCAGGCGTCTTTCGGCAGCGCCGAGTAACGTATCGAACGAGGCCGCTCGTGTTGCCGCCACCGTGGATCGGATACCCCCCCCACCGCGGGCGATCTCCTCGTACGACTCTCCCAGGAGGCGGCGCTCGAACTCGTCGGCACGGTCACCGGCGAACACCAGATGGGTGTGGCAGTCGACCAAGCCCGGTGTAACCCAACGACCACCCAGATCCACCGTCTCGGTTTGTCCGCCAAGAATCCCAGCCGGCATTACGTCACGGGGACCGACCCAGAGAATCCGTCCGTCCCTGACTGCCACGGCTGCTTCACGGACCCATCCATACGGCTCCGCGCTCGTAGCAGAGAACGTGGCGACGTTCGCGTTCGTCCAGATCGTACTTGCGGCGTCCAAGTTCCAGCTCTCCCGTCAGGTTTCGGCACGGGTCCCCGTGGGCAGCTGTGCCGGAAGGTCGAGCAACACTAGCCTCGCTCCGATGCACGGTCTAGACTCGGCGAATGCCGTCCTACTTTGCGCACAGCGCGCTTCTCCCTTCCGGGTGGTCCGACGCAGTCTTGCTCAGTATCGACGAGCAAGGGTTCTTCACGAACGTTCGACCCAACGCCGACCCCGTTGGCACCGACATCCTACCGGGCGTGGCGGTCCCAGGTGGCGTGAATCTCCACTCGCACGCCTTCCAGCGCGGAATGGCCGGGCTGGCCGAGCGAGGAGCGGAGGAGGCAGGGACCTTCTGGAGCTGGCGCGACGTGATGTACGACTTCGTTTCATCGCTGACCCCGGACGACGTGCAGGCCATCGCGGCGCAGCTCTACGTCGAGATGCTGCGCGCCGGGTACACATCCGTGGTGGAGTTCCACTACCTGCACATGGATCCGATGGGCGGACGGTATGCCACCCTGGGCGCGATGTCGGATGCCGTCCTGTGGGCGGCGGCGGTGACCGGGATCGGAATCACGCACGTTCCTACGCTTTACCGTAACGGTGGCTTCGATGCCCCCGTGACGGGCACCCAACGGCGCTTCGTCATGGACCCGGACATGCTGCTGCTGCTACTCGAAGGGCTCGTCGCCGAAGCCGCCGGTGATCCGCAACGTCGGATTGGCCTAGGTCTGCACAGTCTTCGCGCGGTGCCCACCGAGGAGTTGGAGCCCATGGTGACCTCCGCCTGGTCCGTTGACTCGGAAGCACCTATCCACATGCACGTGGCGGAGCAGCGCAGGGAGGTCGAGGAGTGCGTCGCTGCGCTCGGGGCCCGCCCGGTGGAGTGGCTGGTCGACAATAGCCCACTCGACTCCCGCTGGTGTACCATCCACGCGACCCACATCTCGCCCGATGAAATCCGTGCGCTCGCGGCCTCGGGCGCCGTTGTGGGCCTGTGCCCGACCACGGAGGCCAACCTGGGTGATGGCCTCTTCCCTCTCTCGGAATTCCTCGGTGCCGGTGGGACCATCGGAATCGGATCGGACAGCCACGTGACCGTGGACCCCGTTGCCGAGTTGCGATTGCTCGAATACGGGCAACGCCTCCTGTGGGAGAGCCGCAATGTTGCGGCGCGGGGCCATGACCGGTCCACCGGAGCGTTCCTCTACCAGGCGACCCTGAAAGGCGGTGCCCGGGCGGCGGGCCGTCCCGTCGGCGCCCTCGCAGAGGGACATCGGGCCGACATCGTGATTCTCGACCCCGATCATCCCACGCTGGCAGGGCGCACCGGTGACACCCTCTTGGATTCGTGGGTGTTCTCGGCCACGGGATCACCCGTCTCGGACGTAATGGTCGGCGGTCGCTGGGTCGTGCGCGACGGCCATCATGACAGCGAGGAGCCGATCGCCACCCGGTACCGCACAACCATGGAACGGCTTCGGTCCTGAACGGCTCGCAGGTGGTCCTCGCCTAGGAAGGCGCTTGGCCGGGGATGACAATGCCTTCCCGGTGGGCGGTCTCCACGGCCTTCTCGTAGCCGGCGTCGGCGTGCCGAACCACGCCCAGGCCCGGATCGTTGGTCAGGACCCTCTCGATCCGCTCGGCCATTTCGCGCGATCCATCGGCCACAAGTACCTGCCCGGCGTGCAGCGAGTCACCGATGCCCACCCCACCCCCATGGTGGAAAGACACCCAACTCGCTCCCGACGCCGTGTTCAGCAATGCGTTCAGAATCGGCCAGTCTGCGATGGCGTCGCTGCCGTCGAGCATGGCCTCCGTCTCCCGGAAAGGCGATGCGACCGATCCGGTGTCCAGGTGGTCCCGTCCGATCACGATGGGCGCGGAGACCTCCCCACTGGCAACCAGATCGTTCATGGCGACCCCGAAACGGGCGCGGTCTCCCTGGCCCAGCCAACAGACGCGAGCCGGCAGGCCCTGGAACTCGACACGCTCCTGCGCGAGCCGGATCCACCGGACGAGATGTTCGTCCTCCGGGAACATCTCCATGGCCAGGTGATCCGTTCGGTGAATGTCCGCCGGGTCACCCGACAAAGCGACCCAGCGGAATGGGCCCCGCCCTTCACAAAACAGGGGCCGAATATACGCCGGCACGAAGCCGGGAAACGCAAAGGCGTTCTCGAATCCGGCATCGCGCGCCTGAGTGCGAAGGTTGTTGCCATAGTCGACGGCGACCGCGCCGGCATTCATGAGATCGACCATCGCTTCGCAATGGATGCGCATGCCTGCGGAGGTCCTCCGCAGGTATTCATCCGGGTCCGCATCACGCAGGCGTGCCGCCGCTTTCAGGTCCAGCCCGGGCGGCACGTACCCGTTCAGAGGGTCGTGCGCCGACGTCTGATCCGTCACGATGTCGGGAACGATGCCCCGGTTCACGATCTCCGGCAGAACCTCGGCACAGTTCCCGACCAGGCCGATACTCACCGCCTCGCCTCCCGCCGCCGCGCTCTGGACCCAATCCAACGCCTCGTCCAGATCGGAGGTCATACGATCGCAGTAGCGGGTTTCGAGTCGCCGCTCGATGCGCGCGGGATCGACTTCGACCACCAGAATGGCTCCCCCGTTCATGGTGGCGGCCAAGGGTTGCGCGCCTCCCATACCACCCATGCCCCCGGTCAGCACCCACCGACCCTCGAGCGACCCACCGAAGTGCTCCCGCGCCATCGCTCCGAACGTCTCGTAGGTGCCTTGGAGGATGCCCTGTGTGCCGATGTAGATCCAGGAACCAGCCGTCATCTGGCCGTACATGATCAAACCCTGGCGCTCCAGTTCGCGGAACGTCTCCCAGTTCGCCCAGCGGCCGACCAGATTCGAGTTGGCGATCAGGACGCGCGGCGCACCCCGGTGAGTCTTGAAGACACCCACCGGCTTCCCGGACTGGATGAGCAAGGTTTCGTCGTCGGCAAGCGCGCGGAGGCACGCTACGATCTGGTCGAAGGCTTCCCAGCTTCGGGCGGCGCGCCCGGTGCCACCGTATACGACCAGATCCTCCGGGCGCTCGGCAACCTCCGGATCCAGGTTGTTCATGAGCATCCGCAGAGCGGCCTCCTGAGTCCACCCTCGGCAAGACAGCTCCGACCCCCGGGGGGCTCTCACCACACGGCTCCCCTGCTCCCCAGGCGGCCCGGTCACGTCCAGCTCCGGCTCATGAGACCGCTCCCAACACGCCACTCCTTACGAGCTCGGCGATGGATTCGATATCACCCGTCAGGCTGCGGTCCTCCTCCAAGCGCAACACGCGATCACGAATCAACGCCAGCGCCGCTTCGATCGCAGGCCCAGATTTCAGGGGCCGATGGAACTCTATGGCCTGCGCCGCCACCAGGAACTCCAAGGCCACCACGAATTCCAGATTCCAGACGGCCCTTCGCGCCTTGCGAGCGGCGGCCATCCCCATGGACACGTGATCCTCCTGGTTCGCGCTGGTCGGAACCGAGTCCGTGCTGACCGGATGGGCCAGCACACGCATCTCCGCAAGCAGGTCTACAGCCGTTACCTGAGCGATCATCAGGCCCGATCGTAGGCCCGGCGACGTCGTCAGAAAGGCCGGCAATCCCGAGAGGTCCGGATTCAACATGCGTTCGATCCTTCGCTCGCAGATGGCCGCGAGGTCCGTGATCGCAATGGTCAAGAAATCCATCGCCTGAGCGACGATCTGTCCATGGAAATTTCCCGCTGACACGACGGCGTTTACCTCAGGGAAAATGAGCGGGTTATCGGTGGTGCTGTTTACCTCCACTTCCACGACTCCCCGCACATAGGCGAGAGCCGAGCGGCAGGCCCCATGAACCTGAGGCATGCACCGCAGGGAGTACGCGTCCTGGACCCGGCCATCGCCCACACGATGGGACTCACGGATCTCGGAACCCAGGAGAAGCGACCACAATCGCTTGGCACTCTCGATCTGCCCCGCATGTGGCCGCGCCGCCTGAACCTCCGCGCGAAAGGGCTCGGGCGTCCCCTTGAGGGCATCGAGGCTCATGGCACCCGCAACCTCCATGGCCTCGAGCGCCCGCTCCGCCGCTCGCAGAGCGAGGACGCCCAACCCCGTGTGAGCCTGGGTTCCGTTGATCAGCGCCAAGCCTTCCTTTTCCCTGAGGTCCATGGGCTCCAACCCTGCCTGCGCCAACGCGTCCGCGGAAGGCACCGGCGCACCGTCGCCCAGAACGAAGCCCTCCCCCAGAATCGTCAGGGCGATGTGTGCGAGTGGCGCAAGATCTCCCGACGCGCCCACCGATCCCATCTCGGGGACCACCGGATGGATGCCGTGGTTCAACATTTGCACCAGCAGCTCGACGAGCTCCAGCCGGCATCCCGAGTGTCCACGACATAGCCCGTTCGCGCGCAATAACAGGATGGCGCGCACCTCGATCTGGGAAAGAGTGGCTCCAACTCCCGCCGAATGACTTCGGACCAGGTTGCGCTGCAGCTCCACCTGTTGCTCCGGAGCAATCACGACATCGGCGAGGCGACCGAAACCCGTGGTGACGCCGTAGATCCTCTCACCGCTCTCGAGCATTCGCTCGACAAACGCACGTGATTCGGTGACGGCGACCCGAGCCGGCTGGCCCAGGGACACTTCGACTCCATCCCGCGCGACCGACTCTACCGCCTCCAGCGTCAACGAATGGCCCGTGAGTTCGATCATTCGACCTCGCCCGATCCCTCGCAGCTCCGCTCACGGCGCGCTCCGAACTCTTCATGCGTCATCGTCATCGTGTCATCCGTCCATTTGGACTCGAGCTCAACGCCGAGGCCATCCGCGAGACGGTTCACGTAGTTGTAATAGGCGCTGACCTGACAGATATCCAAGATGCCCGTGTCGTCGAAGCCGGCCTTCTTCAGGGCGGCGACATCAGCCTCTCCCATCCCACCCGGGTCCCGGGTCAGGCGCACCGCATAGTCCAACATGGCCCGATCCTGCCCGGAAAGCTCGGCGAGCCGGTAGTCCCGAGCCAGTGCCCGCGGAAGCTCGCCGTTCCCCAACAGCCGACGGAGACCCGCTCCGTGATGGTTGATTCAATAGAAGCAGTCGTTCGCGGCGGACACCGTCACGGCGATCATCTCTCTCTGCACTCGGCTGAGGGGGGACCGGCCGCGCATCAGATGGGCGTAGAGCTGCAGATGGTGCTGCATCGACGGGGGATTCAACGAATGGATGCGGACGATGTTGTCCAACTGACCGTCCGCCGCAGCGTAGCGAGCATAGAGCTCTTCCAGAAGGCCATCGGCTTCTTCGTGCGGTACGTAGGGAATGTGGGCCATGAAGTCCCGCTGTCGGGTGATCGATGAGTGCACGACGCGGTAAAGATGTCTGCAATGACCGCTCCCGGGCAATGCGTCCGCGGCCCCGATCGCACATGTTGATCTACCCGTAGGGCATTCACATTCTTGCGCTTCCAGGTGTGCCGCCGAACATTTAGGCGGCCAATCAGCAGACGGGTTTGTCCATGGGTCCATGGCCCGGACCGCTTCCTCCGTCCACCGCTAGCCCTTGAACCCCTACGACGCGCCCCAAAGCGATTGGGAAGAAGATCTCCGCCGATTGAAGGCGCGCCTCGCCCGTGTTGCGCTGTTCATTATCGCGGTCATCGGTGCGGGGACGGCCTTGTACCGGATCATCGACCCGGATGCAGGGTGGGTAAACGCCTTTTACATGACCATTATCACCCTCACCACGGTGGGGTACGGGGAAATCATAGACCTGAGCGGGAGCCCCGCAGGGCGTCTCTTCACTGCTCTCCTAATCCTCGTCGGCATGGGTAGTGTGTTCTACTTTCTGACCACGGCCACTGCGTTCATACTCGAGGGCCATTTGGTACACGTCTTCCGGAGGCGACAGGTGGAGAAAAACATTGCGAGCCTTTCTGGCCATCTCATCGTGTGCGGCTCCGGAGGCACCGCCCTGTACACGGCGGCCGAGTTGTTGGCGGTAGAGCGCCAGGTTGTAATCATCTGCGATCACCCGGAGCGGTGGGACCACGTGCGCAAGGAGCTACCCGAAGTTCCGATCGTCCTGGGGGATCCCGCGACCGACGAGATCCTCGAAGCTGCCGGCATCAAGCGCGCCGCTGGGATGGTCGCTTGTACGGAGAGAGAGCGACAAGGAGAACCTGGTCGTTACGCTGAGCGCGCGACAACTCAATGGTTCGCTGCGAATCGTAGCCAGGGTGACGGACGTCGACGCCAGCGACAAGATCCGACGCGTAGGAGCTGACGCTGTCGTATCACCCAACTTCATCGGCGGTCTGCGGCTAGCCTCCGAGTTGATTCGTCCGATGGTCGTGTCCTTCCTGGATACGATGCTGCGGGATCGGGACGCAAACCTCCGAATCGACGAGGTCACGCTCCCGCCCGGATCTTCTGCTGTCGGAAGAGAGCTCCAGGAACTCGACCTGGGGGAGATTTCGAACGCGCTCCTGGTGGCATACCGTGAAGCCGGCGGCCAATGGCGCTACAATCCGCCAGGCGGCATGACGGTGGCGGAAGAGTCCGTCCTGATCCTGCTAGGAACACCCACCGAGATCAGGGCCGTCTGTGAGCATGTTGGAGGTACGATGATATCCAAGCCCACGGCGGAAGGGGCCTGAGCGTGGAGGAAGGTAACAACATCGTCCAGATCGTCTATTCGGCGGTCACTTTGTTGCTCGTCGCAGCCGGCACGATGGCGCTCGCGAAGAAGATTCGCATGCCCTTCAGGTAGCTCTCGTGCTGGTCGGAATGGCGTTGGCACATATCGCTAATCTTGGCGGTGAAGCGCTGGGCGGCGTCCTCAACCTGGACATGCCTCCCGAGTTGGTATTCTTCGTGCTGCTGCCGGCGCTCGTCTTCGAGGCGGCATTCAATCTGGAGGTCAGAGCGCTCCGGGAGAATCTCTCCCCTGTCTTGATGCTCGCGATCCCCGGTCTCCTGATCTCGACAGCCGTAATCGGCTCGGTCATGGTGTTCGCCGCCGGCCTGGGTTGGGTGGAGGCACTTCTGCTCGGGTCGATCCTCAGCGCCACGGACCCGGTCGCCGTGATCTCCCTATTCCGCCAGCTCGGTGCCCCCAAACGCCTGACGATCCTGGTCGAAGGTGAGAGCCTGTTCAACGACGCGACCGCCATCGTGTTGGCAAACATTCTGGTGGGCATCATGGCCGTGGGAGTGATCACCTCCCAGACGGTCCTGCTCGGCGTCGGCAACTTCTTGCTCGTCTTTCTCGGCGGGCTCTTGGTCGGTTGGGCCGCCGCCGTGCTGGTCGGATTGGCTTTGGGCCGCGTGGAGGGCGACGCGTTCATCGAAATCTCGCTCACCACCGTCCTGGCCTACTTGTCGTTCGTGCTCGCCGAGGAGACCCTCCATTTGAGCGGCGTCATGGCCACGGTTGCAGCGGGCATGGTGATCGGCGGATGGGGAAAGGCCAAGATCTCTCCATCAGTGGCGGGTTACATGGTCCACTTCTGGGAGTACGCTTCCACGGTGGCCAACGCCCTCATTTTCTTGCTGGTTGGCATCACCATCGGACGGACCATAGGCATTTCCGGGATCACTCAGTATCTCCCCGCCCTGGGTTGGGTGATCCTCGCCATGATCGTGTCGAGGGCCCTGGTCATTTTCACGCTCCTGCCGCTGGTCGGCCGCCTCCCCGGCTCGGAACCCGTAGACATTCGGTACCAGACCGTGATGTTCTGGGGTGGGCTGCGTGGCGGCGTCGCGCTGGCCATCGCGCTCAGTGTCGTCCCGGAGGACGCTGGGGGCATGAGGGAAATGTTCGTCGTGCTCGTGGCGGGGGCGGTGCTCTTCACGCTCATCTTCCAGGGCCTGACAATGGAACACCTCGTGCGGCGCTTCGGCCTTCACGTGCCGCCGCTCTCCGACCGGCTCGCTCGCTTGGAGGGTCTGCTGTCCGCCAAGACTCGGACCCTCGAGCAGATCCCGGAACTGCAGGCGGGTGGTCTTTTCGCTCCTCGTATCGCCGAGGGCATTCGAGACCGGTGCGAGAAGGGTATCGCCACCATGAAGGCCGAACTCGAAAAGCTACGAGCGGCCGAACTCAACCTGGACGAAGAGCGCAGGCTCTTGCACCTCAGGTGCTTTGGCGTCGAAAACACGCTGTACTATCAGATGTTCTCGCGGGGCCACCTCTCGGAGCGCGCCTACCGGAATCTCACGCACTCCATCGAACTACAGACCGAGGGAATTCGCCACGACGCGAACCTGCCAGGCTTCACGCTTCACCCGCCCACCGGCGAGCGCCTGGAAAATGTGCTCTATCGCATGATGGACGGGGTGCCCGGCTTCGGTGGGATCGTCGAGGGGCTCAGGGCCAACCGCACAGCGCGGGATTATGAGATTGCGTGGGCCCGCTCACGGGGCAGCCGCCGCGTGCTCGATGAACTCGGCGAACTCGCCGAGATCGACTCGGCGCGTCCCGACATCGTGGACGAGGCCAGGGCGGCGTACGAATACTGGCACGAGAACGCACGTAGCCGCCTCGATCAGAACGCGGAACTCTTCCCGGAATTCGTCTCCGCCGCGCAGGAGCGCCTGGCCGACCGCTTGGTGTTGCACGCCGAGCGCGAGGCGATCGAAGAGAAGGCCCATTCGGGCATCATCCCGGAGGGCGTAGCCGAGACCATGCTGCAAGAGATGGCGGACGAGCTGAGGACGCTCCGGGCCAGCCAGGTCGTGAAGCTCCAGGTGAGTCCCGAGGAACTCCTCAAGAAAGTCCCGTTCTTCGCGGACACCCCGCCCGAAGAATTCGCGCTCCTGGCGCGCAAACTGCGGCGTCGCACGGCACCCGCAGGCGAAATCATCGTGCGGCAGGGCGCTGCGGGCTCATCGTTGTTCCTGGTGGCGCGCGGCGTCATTCGTGTCTCCCTCCTCAAGGGAGATGTATCCGAAGATCTCGCCACACTCATGGCGGGCGACTTCTTCGGCGAAACCGCCTTGCTGCATAGTAAGCCCCGCACCGCCACATGCCGCGCAGTAACACCGTGCGCGCTCTATGAGTTGCGGCGCGATGACCTCGATGAAGTCCGGGCCCGCTGTCCGGCCATCCAGACGGCACTCGAAGAAGCAGACGCACGGCGGCAAGCTGAACTCCGTGAGGTTGCCGAGGGCCTGTAGGAATGCCCTCATTCATGGGATTTCACTGGACAGACGTCGGGGTCATATCCATTATGAAAATTAGCTTGGACCGCAGATCGTAGTACGGGTTCATGCCGAGACACGGACCCGGCACGAAAGGAGCAGCCATGTCGGAAGAGGAAGTGACGAAACCCGAGGTCGACCGAAGACATGGAGCGATCCGGAGAAACCAAGGCGATCGCCGACTCTGGGTCCGCCGCGAGCGTGCCTACCGCCGGTACGGCAAAGGACGCCGCGTCTGGAACCGGCGCGTATCCGCCGCCACCGTCGAGCACGAGGCCCGCGTGGACACCCGCCGGGCAGGCGTACAGCGCAGGGTCGCTGACGACCGGCGAGATGGGCCGGCCCGCCGGCACGGCCCCGAGCGACGGAGCGCCGCCGACCGCCGCGTCGCCTGAGGAGTAGTCCGTTCGACAGTGCCCTTGGGGAGACCCTTCCCGAGGGTATTTTCATCGATTGGAGAGGCGGAGGGAACCACAAGCCTCATTCATTGGTTCCTTTATCGAGGCTGGCACCCAAACGGTAATGGCCGAAGGGAGTTTTTCCCGCCAAAGCCCTTCCCGAAAGGGAAGACGACCGGGGGCCGCCCACTGGATCGAATCCGTGGGCTGCCCCCTCCGTCTTTCTGGGGCCACCTGTCCGTCACCGAACGCAAGCTGGCGGACTGCGAAGGTGATGTCGCCCGAGCGTTTCATTTTTCCCGTAGACCAAACCCGTATCACGTCGTTAGACTCCGACGTTCTTCACCATCCACCAACGTTGTCCGGTGGCCTCCCAACCGGCCGGCACAGTGGGATTGAGCAGCATGAGCGAGGCAAACACGGCCGAGGGGCTGGATTTCATTCGGGCCATCATCCGCGATGACGTCGCCGCTGGAACGCACGGCGGAAAGGTGGTCACACGCTTTCCACCGGAGCCGAACGGGTTCCTCCATATCGGACACGCGAAGTCCATCTGTCTGAACTTCGGCGCGGCGGCCGAGAATGACGGTGTAACCCACCTTCGGTTCGACGACACGAACCCGACCACCGAGGACAAGCGTTACGTCGAAGCGATGAAGGAGGACATCCGCTGGCTGGGTTTCGACTGGGGTGAGAATCTCTTCCATGCCTCCGACTATTTTCACCAGCTCTACGGCTACGCCGAGCAACTCATCGAGTCGGGAAAAGCCTATGTAGACTCGTCGACCGAGGAGGAAATCCGCACTCTCCGAGGATCCGTCACTTCCCCCGGGCAGGTGAGTCCATACCGGGACAGATCGCTGAAGGAGAACCTCGACCTCTTCCGGAGGATGCGGGCTTGTGAGTTTTCGGACGGCACGCATGTGCTGCGTGCGAAGATCGACATGGCGTCACCGAACATGTTGATGCGTGATCCCCTGCTCTACCGGATCCGGCGCGCACATCACTACCGGACCGGGGACGAGTGGTGCATCTACCCATTGTACGACTTCGCACACGGCTTGTCGGACTCGATCGAAGGAATCACTCACTCGCTGTGCACACTCGAGTTCGAGAACAACCGCGAGGTCTACGACTGGATCCTCGACAACCTGGACGTGCCTAGCCCCCGACCACGCCAGTACGAGTTCGCCCGCCTCAACCTCGCATACACGGTGGTCAGCAAGCGCCGGCTGCTCCCCCTGATCGAGGCTGGCCTGGTGAATGGCTGGGACGACCCTCGCATGCCTACCCTCGCGGCGCTCCGGCGACGGGGCGTGCCGCCGTCCGCGATCCGGGCGTTCTGTGACATGATCGGGGTCGCGAAGGTCGAGAATAGGGTGGATCTGGGTAAGCTCGAGTACGCCATTCGCACGGATCTCAATCCCATGGCACCCCGCGTGATGTGCGTCCTTCGGCCACTCAAGCTCGTGCTCACGAATTACGCCGCTGGAGAGACGGAGGAACTGGAGGCGCCATACTTCCCATCGGATATCGGCAAGGAGGGGTCACGCAGCGTTCCATTTGGGCGTGAGTTGCTCATCGAGCGCGACGACTTTTCGGAGGATCCCCCGAAGGGCTTCCACCGGTTGGCGCCGGGCCGCGAGGTGCGCCTCCGGTACGGGTATATCGTGAGGTGCGTGGACGTCGTGAAGTCGAAGGATGGCGAGATTCAGGAGATCCACTGTACGTACGATCCGGATACGCGAGGTGGATCGGCCCCGGACGGACGTAAGATCAAGGGCACCATTCACTGGGTCTCCGCCCTGCATGCGCTGCCCGCCGAGGTGCGTCTCTACGACCGGCTGTTCCTCAAAGAGAACCCCGACGCCATCGGGGAGGACGAGGACTTCCGGGACGGCGTCAACCCCGAATCGCTGATCGTCTTGGCCGGTGCTCGGATCGAGCCCTCCGTGGCGGCCGACCCACCCGATACGCACTACCAGTTCGAGCGCCAGGGCTACTTTTACCGCGATCCGGTAGACTCCGCGCCGGACGCCCTGATCTTCAATCGTACGGTCACGCTCCGGGACAGCTGGGCGAAGAAGACCCCATCAACATTGACGGCAGGCGACTCCCCAGCCCCCAAGGCCCCGAGCCCTGGGTCGGCCCAGACCGCACCACGGGTACACCGGCCCGAAGATGCCGAGGCCGAGGCCAGGTTCAACCGCTACACCAGCGAGTTCGGGTTGCCCGAGGCCGATGCGGGTGTTCTGGCCCAGGAGGCCGACCTGTCCGATTACTTCGAGCGGGCCCTGACCGGGTCGGCGCCGCCCCGCCCGATCGCCAACTGGATCATCAACGACTTACCTCGCGTCCTCGAGGGCCGAAGCCTGAGCGAATTCCCCGTCGAGCCCGCTGACCTCGCTCATCTGGTCCAGATGGTCGAAGCCGGGGCCTTGAACATGCGAAGCGGGAGGGAGGTGCTGGATGTCATGGCGAGCACCGGCGGTAGTCCCGACGCCATCGTCGAGGCTCAGGGTCTCAGGCAGATCAGCGATCGGGCCACCTTGGAGCCGATCATCGTGGAGTTGGTCGACGCCCATCCCGATGAGGCGGCCGCGTATCGGAGCGGCAAACACGGCCTCATCGGCTTTTTCGTCGGACAGGTGATGCGCAGTACGGGCGGCAAGGCCGACCCGGAGGTGGTCCAGGAGTTGCTCCGGTCCCACCTGGGGTGAATTAGCGCCGTCTAGTCGTCCCCGTAGACGAAGCGCTCAACCTCGCCATGCACTCGCGCCACAGTCTCGGCCGATGGCGGAGTCGAGAATCTCGAGACGATCATGCACGTCGAGAAATTGGCTGAAATGGACCAGATGGCGCCGTGCATGCCAAAGGGATGCGGCCAAAGCACCAGGGTGGCGTAGAGCACCGCCAGCCCGATACCGATCCCAGCGAGTACCCCGTGCTTTGTCCAGGGCCGAGCGGTCGGGAAGCACACACCCATCACCCCCGGAAGAAGCTGAAGCGCCCCCGCGCCGGACAGGGTTACAAGCGTGACCAGGAGATCGAACGTGCCCACGGAGAGGACGTATCCCACCACCAGCAGGCCGAGCACGATGATCTGCCCCACCCGGATGTAATGTCGCTCGTCACGGCCCGGTGCCACGAATCGCTGGTAGATATCACGCGTAAGCACGGTCATGTTGGCGTGCAGAATCGAGTCCAGGGTGGACATTGCGGCCGCCGTCGCTCCCGCCAGGATCATGCCGGTCAGCCAAGCTGGCGCATAGGTGAACAGCAGCTCCGGGAAGATCCGATCCGGAACCTCGATGTCGGGCATGATCAGGGCGCCGCCAAGACCGACGAGTGCCGCGGGGATGTACAGTGTCATCAGGAAGATCGGCGTGGTGGCGCCGAGCCATTTGATCGTGCGACCCGAGGCGGCCGAGAAGTACCTGATCATCATGTGGGGTTGAAGGATGATGCCGAACGAAAGCGCCACGCTCATCCCGACCCACATTCCCGGTGTGAAGAAACCTTCCGGACCGGGAAGGCTAAGCAGGTCCGGCCGCTCGGCCGCGACCCTCCGCCAAAGCTCGACCGGTCCGCCGAAAAGGCGCTCCGCCAGCACGAGAGCCCCCACCCAGATGGCCACATACATCCAGACTCCCTGGATGACGTCGGTCCAGTACACGGCCCTGAGGCCGCCGGCCATCAGGTAGCCGGCCGCGATCACGAGGAGGATGGCGGTCCCGATTTCAAATGAGATCCTCCCCCCAGAGGCCACGGAAATGATGTAACCGAGTCCCTGAGCCTGGACCTGGATGTACAGGATCGTGAACAGCACGGAGACCAATGCCACGACGACCCTCACGGCATCGCTCTCGTAGAAGTCGGCCAACATGTCGGCCGGGGTCATGTAACCGAACCGTTTGCCGACCGCCCAGATCCGGCTCCCGAGGACGTAGGTGATCGCCCCCACCATGACCGTCCACGTCCCCGCGGCCCAAAAACCGATTCCGTGCGTGTAGAAGAAACCCCCGGAACCCAAGAAGGCGAAGGCCGAGTGGAAGGAAGCGACGACGGTCAGGTAGAGCACCACGAACCCGGCCTGCCGGCCGTAAAGGAGGAAGTCCTCCAGATCGCCGGTCATGCGGCGGTTCGCTACCACGCCCACCACTATGGTGACAAGGAGGTAGAGAAAGATCAGGCTTGTGGAGACGACCCACGGCTCCACTACACGCCCTTCCGCATTGCCCAGATGAGGACGCCGATCATCAGAACGTACACGGCCAGGAGGTAGACGTAGAGGAACGGCATACCCAGCAGTGACGGTTCGATACGATTGGCCAGCGTGTGCACGATCGGGGGCTGGGCCATGGCCATCAGAATCGTGAACGACACGATCGCCGCCCACCCGGCGGGCGTGCGTGGCCGGTAATGCGACCGAAATTGGGGTGGCGGCTGACTCATGGGCCTCATTTGACCGTGTGGCACAGGCCGGCGCAAGGAGTTACCGGACGGACGTCGCCCTCCAGGTAGGCGGATGCCTGCACGGGGGTGCCCCATTCGCCGGTTAGCCTGTATAATGCGGGCCGCGACATCCGGCCTTCTACAGGAGGCCATACTGCCATTCGGGAGGACGGGTTTTGAGCCAGACACCCACAGACATCGAGATCGCGCAGTCGGCCGAACTCCGGCCCATCGTCGAAATTGCGGAAACCCTCGGCCTCGGGCCCGGCGACATCGAAAATTACGGGCACTACAAGGCGAAGGTGCCACTCGGAGCCTTCCAGAACCACGACGGCCCGAAGGGCAGGCTCGTCCTCGTCACCGCCATCAGCCCTACGCCGGCGGGTGAGGGAAAGTCCACCATCTCGGTCGGGCTGGCGGATGCTTTGAACGTGAGAGGGCGCAATCCTGTTCTTTGCCTGCGGGAGCCGAGCCTCGGGCCGGTCTTCGGGATCAAGGGCGGCGCGGCGGGCGGCGGGTACTCGCAGGTGGTGCCGATGGCGGACATCAACCTCCACTTCACGGGCGATTTCCACGCGATCACGGCCGCGCACGGACTCCTCTCGGCGATGCTCGACAACCACCTCTTCCGGCCGAACGATCTCAACGTCGATCAGCGGCAGATCGTGTGGCCGCGCGCGGTGGACATGAACGACCGTGCCCTCCGTTCGATCACGATCGGGCTCGGTGGCCGTCTCGGCGGCATTCCCCGCGAGGACCACTTCGTGATCACCGCCGCATCGGAGATCATGGCGATCTTCTGCCTGGCAGACGGACTCCCGGATCTCACGAGGCGGCTCGGTGAGATCATCGTGGCTTATACACGGGACGGCACACCGATCCGCGCCAAGGAGCTGGATGCGCCCGGCGCCATGACGGTACTCCTCAGAGACGCCATCAACCCCAACCTCGTACAGACGTTGGGAAGAACACCGGCGTTCATTCATGGGGGTCCATTCGCCAACATCGCCCACGGGTGCAACTCGCTGATCGCAACCAGGGCTGGTCTGGCGTTCGGCGACATCGTCGTGACGGAGGCCGGGTTCGGCGCGGACCTTGGCGCCGAGAAATTCTTCGATATCAAGTGCCGCGTCGGCGGCCTGGAGCCCGAGGCGGTGGTACTCGTGGCGACGGTGCGAGCCCTCAAGATGCACGGTGGTGTGAAGAAGGACCAGCTCGCTATGGAGGACGTAGCGGCATTGAAGCGAGGCCTCCCAAACCTCGTCGGCCATGTCGAGAACCTGAGAAAGTTCGGGGTGCCCGCCATCGTTGCCGTGAACCGGTTCGCGACCGACACCGCTGCGGAGGTACAGTCCATCATCGACGCCTGCAAAGAGATGGGCGTGCAGGCCGTGGAGTCCGATCCGCACAGCCAAACGGCCGAGGGCATGCTCGAGCTCGCCGATGCCGTCACCGACCTCCTAGCGGCGGGAGGAGCCAACTACAAGCCGCTGTACCCGCTCGACATGACGCTTCGCGAGAAGATCGAGATGATCGCCGGCGAGATCTATGGCTCTGAAGGGGTTGAGTTCCTGATCGATGCTGAGAAGTCGATCGAGCGCTTGGAAGGCATCGGCATGGGAGATTCCCCGGTATGCATGGCGAAGACCCAGTACTCGTTCTCGGACAATCCGGATCTGCTGGGCAGGCCTAGTGGGTTCCACATCACGGTGCGCGATGTCATCCCGGCCGCCGGAGCGGGATTCGTCGTCGCGAAGACCGGTGACATCATGACGATGCCGGGCCTGTCGGCACGTCCGGCCGCCACAGGCATGAGCGTGAAGGCCAGCGGCGAGATCGTCGGGTTGGCGTAGTGGCCCGTCGCGTCCTCGTGGCCGGAGGCGCCCTCGCCGCCCTGGCGCTGGCCACGGCGGGACTGGCGGCCCTGCGGACGCACGAGCCCTTCGGCGCACCGTCCGCGCCCGGACCCTCCGAATGGGTCGGCGTGGTTCACGTTCACACGGTGTCTTCCGACGGGGGTGGCACCCTCGATGACGTGGCCGCCGCCGCACGCGAGGCGGAACTCGACTTCGTCGTCGTAACGGATCACGACGTCTGGGCCGAGCGACGCTGGCAGTACCGCGAGGGAGCGCTCCTCATCATCGGCGAGGAAGCACGGGTGCCCGGCGGGCATCTGCTGATCATCGCCGGGGAAGATCCCCGCGGCCGCGCCGCGAAGTGGCCCCAGCGAGCGCACGCCGACGTCGCACGGCCCGATCCCGCCATTGCCGCCGGAGATGCCCTACGGGTGGTGGCCCACCCCCAAGGGCCGGCACGTCCGTGGCTGATCTGGGACGTTCGACACTTCGATGGCGTCGAGATCTGGAACTGGGATACCGATTGGCGAGACGACTCCCTCTGGGACTGGATGCGGGCGCTGCCACTGCTCCCATTCGAGCCCACGGCGGCGTTGGCCAAGCTTGTGGACCGGCCGGACTCCTCGCTGGCGCGTTGGGACGCCCTGCTGCGTGAGGCGCCCATCGCCGGGATCTGCTCGGTGGATGCCCACGCCCGGGTCGCGCTCACGGAGAACCGCTTCCTGCCCTTCCCGGCCTACCGCCACCTCTTCCAGCTCGCCCGGCAACACGTATTCCTGGACCGGGATCCCACCGGAGACCCGGATCACGACGGAGACCTCGTCGTCGAGGCCCTCCGGCGAGGTCGCGGATACTGCGGATTCGACGGGATCGCCGACGCGCGCGGGCTGTCGGTCGAGGTCGAGTCTGGTGGCGAGGTGGCCGGTCTCGGTCAGCGAGTGGTCTGGACGGATGGCGCTACGCTGCGGGTGGCGCTTCCGGCGATCGGCCAGCCGACCACGCTGACACTCTTCCGAGATGGAGTGCCCGTTCACGAGACCAGCGAGCCTACCCTCGAGATCGAGTTATCGGGCCCAGGCGTCTACCGGATCGAGGCCGTCGTCCGGCCGGAATCGCTGTCCAGGTCGCTTCCGTGGATCATCGCGAACCCGGTCTTCGTTGACGCACCGGGGGTCTGACGACCCCTTCGCCTTTTCCGGCGGACGTTCACTTTGGCAGTAAGTGTCATCGTCAAGGGACAACTTCCCCACTACCACACCGAGACCGGCTCATGTTCCGGTTACGACAAGCCATGCAAAGTACTGCTGTCGCAGCACTTGTGCGGATTGTGCGTGGTGTGGCACGCCTCGTGCCTATCAGGATACCCGTAGCACATTACATCAGGGAATTCAGTGAGTCGGTAGAAGGAATCGGACAATGATGGCACCGAGCAGAGACGGCGTGGAGGTTTGGGGAGCGGTGAGAACAGGGCTGGTGGTCCTTTCCTATATGGCCATTTTCATCGGTTACATGCTGGGGGGAGCGTAAGTTGTCGGTAGCTCCCGCCTACCTGACAATTCGGCGTCCCGCCTAACCCGCCAAAACGGCGGATCCATATACTGCCATATCGGCAGCTTTTCGCGGACTGACAGCTTCCGAGGGTGATTGCGGGGCTCGCGAACCGAGCCTGGGACAACCATTATCCGCTATGCACCACCATTCACGCCAGGATCCGGAGTCGAAGCGATGCATACTGTGTTCGTGATGATCAAATGCGAGCTGGGTACGTCCTACGAGGTGGCGGCGCATATCGCCGATAACATCGAGGAAACATCCGAGCTCTACTCTGTGTCGGGAGAATACGACCTGTTGGCCAAGTTCCACGTCGGAGACGATGACGATGTAGGACATTTCGTGTGTGATCGCCTGCAGAAGACCCCTCACCTGAGGGACACGTTCACGCTGGACACCTTCAATGCGTTTACGGTCTAGGCTAGGCCCCACCGTGGCCCCCGGCCCGTAGGTGTCACGGAACCACCGGCTCAAACGTCGGGTTGGAGAGGGGTGCTCGGATAAGGGTCGGTACACACTCCTCGCTTGGCGAGATGATCCGGGAATCGAGTCGATAACGGGAAAGCTAGATGTTCGTTGCACAGACAGGTTCACCGAGCCGGCCGCAAAGTTCGAGGGCGTCGCTCCTCCTTCTGGGCGCCGCGCTCTTCGCTGGATGTCAGGATAGCTCGGTCGGGCCCAACGGCGAGTTCGAGGAAGTTGACTACGGGAACCTCACCTACCGGGTGAAGCAAGTAACCATCGCCGAGTCTTTTCCCGTCCAGATCGGGGTGACGGTGGCCGTGCGGAACCGGACGGCCTCAACCCAATCTGTCATCTTCCCGGACGGATGCGTGGTGCTGATGCGCGCCTACCGCGACGATCCCGCACCCGTGTGGGACATGGCTACGGGGTTGGCGTGCACGCTCGCTGTGGTTCAGCGCGATTTGGAGCCCGGCGAGGAAATCGAGTTTGGCGCGGGATTGGTGAGCGCAGGAACGATCCTCGGCGAGGCCCTGCCCTCGGGAGAGTACCGGATGACCGCCTATCTCCGCCCCGGGGGTGACATCGTCGAGTTGGAGATGGGCCTGTTCGACTTGGCTCAGCCGCTAGACCCCTAAGCCATACTTTTCCACTCGATACCGGAAGGTGTCTCTCGTCAACCGGAGCAGCTGCGCGGCCTGCGTCTTGTTCCCATCTGCGTGCTCGAGAGCCTGCAGAATGAGACTCTTCTCCACGTCCTCCAGATCTACACCGCCTGTGGGGAGCACGAATTCGGATGGCACGCTCGAGTGAGGATCCTGTCCCCGAATCTCCGGAGCGAGGCTTGCGACTCCGATGGTGTCGTCATCTTCCAGGAGAAGAGTCCGCTCTAGCATATTCCTCAACTGACGCGCATTTCCGGGCCAATCATGAGCCTCGAGCGCGCGAAGGGCATCCGGAGTGAAGTGTCTCTCCGGCAAGCGCATCTCTTTCGCGAGGTTTGTGAGGAAATGCATGGCCAGCGGCGCGATGTCCTCCCGACGCTCCCTGAGCGGAGGCATGAAAATCGGGACCACATTCAGCCGATAGAAGAGATCTTCCCGGAAATCTCCCGCGGCCACCGCTGCCTCCAAGTCTCGATTCGTGGCGGCGACCACATGGACATCGACCGCGATGTCTCGGACACCTCCCACGCGGCGAAGCACCTTGTTTTCGAGTACGTTGAGGAGCTTGGATTGGCCGCTCAACGGCATATCTCCAACCTCGTCCAAGAAGATCGTCCCCCCATCGGCCAGCTCGAACAAGCCGTGCTTCTCCTCACGAGCGTCGGTGAAGGAACCCGCCTCGTGGCCGAAGAGCTCGCTTTCGACGAGGGACTCAGGTATAGCCGTACAGTTCACATTGATGAACGGGCCTCCCTGGCGCGGCCCCCTGGCATGTATGGCTCGGGCCACCACATCCTTGCCCGTTCCGCTCTCGCCGTGGATCAGGACGGTGGAGGGATTTCCCCGAACGGCCAAGCGCGTAATCAAGTCGGCCACCCGGCGGAGGGCAAAAGAACGCCCCACGAGCGTGACGTCGGCAAACTGCCAACGATTCCCCTCCCGGTAGCGATCCACCTCGCTCGCCAAGCGTCGGGTCTCGAGAGCCTGCTCGATGAGAAGCACCAACTCCGCGAGCTCGAGAGGCTTCTCGAGGAAGTGATGCGCCCCCGCGCGCACGGCCTGGACAGCGGTCTCCACGTCACCGTGTGCCGTCATCATGAGAATCGGGAGTGAGGGGTCGATCTCCTTCAGCTTTGGAATGAGTTGGATTCCCGAGGTGTCCGGAAGGCGCAAGTCCAGCAGGACCACATCCGCGGCATCCCTCTTGATGGCCTCGAGCAGGCTTGCGCCGTCCTCGACGCCTTCCGTCTCAAAACCTCTTTCTGCGAGGTGCTCCTCGAGCCAAAGTCGGAGTAGCACCTCGTCGTCACAAATGAGAACTCGCGCCTTGCTCATGTCTCCTCCTGCACACCGACTAGCTCCGTCGATGACCGCTCCGGCAGCACGATCGTGAAGCACGAGCCTTCACCGAGGACCGTGTCCACTGTGATACGGCCATCGTGCCGCTCGACGATGTCCTTGGTGATCGAAAGGCCCAGACCGGTGCCGCTGTGTCGCGTCGTGAAGAACGGTCTGAACAGGTGCTTCAGATTCTCCTCAGTAATGCCACTTCCCGTATCCCTGACCGTCAGTTCGACCGCACCGTCGAGTTCGCGGGTCGAAAGAACGACCTGTCCGCCGCTCTCTGTCGCATAAATCGCATTGATGACGAGGTTGATAATGGCTTGCCCGACCAAGTCCGAGTCGAGTAGCAACTCGGGGAGCTCGTCGCCCAACTCGAGCACCAGCGAGACACCGGCCTTTTGCGCGGCCGGTTCCACAAGGACGATGGATTGACGCACGACTTCGTTGATCCGGCTGGGCAGAAGGGTCGGTGAGGGGGGACGAGCGAAGGCCAAAAGGTCCCTGATCGCCGCTTCGATCCTCCGCAACTGCCGCTTCATCTCGGCTACGATGGTGGAGAGCTTCTCGTCTGCACCGATCCTTCGAACCACGAGATCCAGTCCGCTCGATATGCCGATCACCGGATTCTTGATCTCGTGGGCCAGACCGCTGGCCAGCTCCCCTACCGTCGCAAGTTGTTCCCCCCGCTCGAGCTCCAGTTGGTGAAGTTCCTCGATCCGAGCGGCGTTCCCCGAGAGTTCCTCGGCCATGTGATTGAAGGCCTGCCCGAGTTCTCCGATCTCGTCAGCGACGTCGACCTCGACGCGTGCTTCCAGATCGCCGCTCGCCACTCTTCGCGTGGCCGCCACGAGACGTTCGATCGGCGCCACGATGCCTCCGGCTACCAGCCATGCAGCACCCGCCACCAGGAGTGTGAAAAGCAGGCCAATGATCGTCGATACGGACCTGAGTTGCCGGAGCCCCACCAACGCGTCGTCGACCGGAACCTCGTTCACAAATAACCACGAGTACTCGGGAATCTCCACGCTCGTGCCGAGTACCTCCACACCTTCCCGGTCACGGTAGCGTGCCGTCGAACCGACCGGCATGTCCAGCAAGGGCGTAGACAGCGGCGCGTCATACGCTAGACGTCCATGGGTATGGGACACGAAGAGGGGCAGGCCCGCTTCGTCCAGGATGAACGACTCGATGCTCCCGGCAACATGCTCAGGGATCTCGAGGAAGTTGCTCGCGTGCCCGAGGGCGATGGTCCCGAGCAGATACGCCATCCTTTGGCCATCTTCATCCTGAATCACGACCCCCAGACAAAGCACCGGGGGAGCATCAGAAGTGGCTCCCCTGGCGATCATGAGTCGGCGCGGCTCACTCGAGTCCAAGAATGATTGCCACGGGCCTTCGCTCGTCGCCGCGATGACGGTGCCGTCCAGTTGGACGAGGGCCAGCGCCTCGAAGGCGCCAGGCTCATCCAGCTGCCGTACCAGATAGGCATGCACCGAAGCGGAATCCGCCACTTCGCTCATTTCCAGGCGGTCTAATCCACGCTCCCGCTCTGCCGCCGCCTCCAGGAATCGGTTGCCGGTCCCAAGCGAGGACAGATGCAGGAAGTGCTGCTCCACACCTTCCTGGACCCGCCTGGCTTGTAACTCGGCGATGCCCCCTAGATACCGCTCTACGAGTCCTTCGATGATGACCTGGGTGCGCAGATACCCGATCGTGTTGGACCCGAGAAGAGGGATCAGCGAGAGGAGCAGGAACCAGATCAGGAGTCGGCGGCCGAGGCCCCCGCTCAGTGCTCCCGTCTTGGTCTTACCGTCGGCGCGCTCTTGAGTCATGGTCTCCTCGAGTGTGGTCGTCCGCACGCGATCCCCAAACCCAGTGCTCCTCAGGCGAGCAAGGATCGGACCCGCCCTCTTCTCCCCACTAGATAAAGCGCTGAAGAACAACGCATTAGGACATGCGGCGGCGAAACGCGGTCCAAGTTACTGGGTGAAACCACCCACTAAATTGCGTGTTTTCACCTTAACATGGGGTATATCACGCAGTTCCGCCACCTTTTGGGGATCGACACCAACGTAAGTGACTGACACGGATGACGTTACGACCGCCTCGATATGTTGGCACGACGGTTGCTATTGTCCAGTGTGAAAACCCATGACCAACTACGCTAAAAAGAGAGGTTCAGGATGATACGGTTCAGCCTTGTTGGGGCCCTTCTGGGTCTCGGCCTCCTCGTGCTGGCAGGCGAGACCAAGGCTCAGGAATCGGTTGACGGGCCACAGATCGTCACGGTCCGGATGGTGGACAAATCGGCTACGGAGTACGCCTTCGAGCCAGCTGATATCACTGTTGCGCCCGGCACGCTGGTTCGTTTCGAGCTGACCGGGTCCATCCCTCACAACGTGGAGTTCAAGGACGTCCCCCCGGGTACGGATCTCGGAGACGTCAGGTTCGGGCCTTTCCTTCTGACGAAGGGCCAGACCTACGAACTCATGATCGACGAGAGCTTCGCCATGGGGACGCATGAGTACGTATGCACCCCGCACGAGATGATGGGCATGAAAGGGACGATCACAGTGCAAAACAGCGACCCCGAGGGTCGCCTGGAGAGGATTAGATAATGCGCATTCGACGCTTACTCGCCCTGGCCTTGATCGGTCCAGTAGCGAGCGCATGCACCGCAAACCCCGTCTTCCCGGACCACGACGAAGAGCTGGTCGCCGAGGTCACGTTCTCTGCGGAGCACCTGGCGACGCTGACCGAGTTCACGATCACGGTCCACGTGGAAGACGATCACGGGGAACACGTTACCGCCATGGCAGAGGTTCGTGCCGAGTTCCGATTTCACGACACAGAGACGTGGAGGGCCGAGACCCTGACCCTCGAGGGTGAGGAGTTCACGGGCACGCACATGTTCATGTCGAGCGGCGAGTACGATTTCCGCGTGATCGGCATCCAGCTCGGACAGGTGGAGGAGTTCGTGCTCTACGAAGCCGCCGAGCACATGGAAGTCGAGCGGATCCACGTGGAGGTCGGCGACTTCATCGTGGAATTCGAGACCTTCCCCGGTCACGTCCACGAGGGAGGTGAAGCGGCCGCGAGATTCTGGATCATGGAGGCGGAAGCGGACCCTGACGGCCACCACCACATGATGGCAGGCCTGCACGCCGAGATCCACGTCACCGACGCGAACGGCGCCGCCATGGAGCACGAAGCCCACGAAGAAGAGGCGGGCATATACGAAGCACATCACACGTTTCTCGAGGCGGGCGAGGCCCGATTCGAGATCCACTTCGAGGGGATGGATGGAGCCGAGCACCATGCGGAGTTCCACGTACCCGTATCGCACGAGCACTAGAAAGGAGACGCACGATGTCACGGATCAATAGAGTAGTGACCGCTGCCGTGGCGGGAGGGCTCCTCCTGTCTATGGCCACAGCGGCAGCGGCGCAGGACGGGGCCGCCCTTACACGCGCCAACATGTTGTTTACCGGATATGGGTCGGCCACGTATCAGGCCGCGCTGAACAACGAGTTCGAGAACAATTTCACCGCCTCGATCTCACCGATCTTCTTGTACAACATGGGTGGGGACGTGCTGTTCGAGGCGGAGCTCGAGTTCGGCCTCAGCGGCGAGGCTACCACCACGACGCTCGAATACGCCCAGATCGACTATCTCGGGTTCGAGAGGGTGATCATCACCGCCGGTAAGTTCATGATTCCCTTCGGGATCTTCGGTGATCGATTGCACCCTTCGTGGATCAACAAGCTGCCCACTCCGCCGCTTCTCTTCGGCCACGGCCACGGCGGGGTCGCGGAGGGATCTCTGCTACCTCTGCTCTCGGATGCCGGGGTGCTGGTGCGGTTCGCCCAGCCTCTACGATCAGGTTGGGCCCTCAACCTGTCGCTGTACGCGACTCAGGGGCCCACGCTCGTAGATGAGACCGCCGATGGTGACGACGGGCACGGCGACGATCACGGTGCCGGCGACGACGGTCCCGCGAGCATCGGCGCGCCGGTGGTGGGTTTCGGCATCGCGTTCGACGACAACAACAAGAACAAGATGATCGGTGGACGCCTGGGGTTGGTGAAGGGGCCCAACTTCGAGGTGAACTTCTCGGCGTTCAACGCCATGTACGACGAGGGCAACTACCTGTCGTACAACGCCCACGCCGTTTCGCTGCAGTGGGGCATGCGGAGCGTGGAGTTCAAGGGTGAGTATGTCCATCTCATGCAGGAGTTCCAGCGCGACCAGACGTTTCCGACGCTCATCACCTCCGGTTACTACGCTCAGATCTCCCGCCGTGTAGGACGCTGGGAGCCCGTCGCGCGCTGGAGTCAGCTTTTTGACGGTACGATCGAAAGTGAGGCCGTACTTCCTGGCAAAGAGATCCTCGCGGTGGGTCTCAACTATTGGATCGACGCCACCATACCGGTAAAGCTGGCCTACGAAGTCCGCCCTGATGCGGACGACAGTCTCCTGCTCCAGTGGGCATTCGGATTCTGAAATTCATAGATTTTAGGAGGATCACCATGAAGCACGTTTCCAAGGCCTTCCTGCTCGGGATCAGCCTCCTGGCGCTCCCCGCCGGTGTGAGCGGCCAGGATCCAGCCAAAGTTGCTGAAGGGGCCAGGACATGGGCCCAAAACTGCACGCGCTGCCACAACGCTCGCTCACCGCTCGAGAGAAATGACAGCGAATGGGCCATCATCGTAGGACACATGCGGGCGCGGGCGAACCTGACGAAGAGGCAGGCCACCATGATCACCATCTACCTACAGACCGTCAACAGGCCCGAGGGAACGGTGATGGTCGTTACTCCGCAGCCGCAGGAAGCAGCTGCGGCAGATAAAGCACCGGCTGCCGGGCCGACCAAGGGCACCGATCCGGACCAGCCAGGGAAGACTAAACCAGGAGCTGGCTCGCGGTTCTAGCTGGTTCCTTGATGGAACCCGGAGCTCGGATGTGATGTCATAGAGTCGAGCCGCCGCCCCTTTCTCGGGGGCGGCGGCTCGCGCCTCGTTCGATCTCGGATGAGGTGTTCTCGAGTAGGTCTCTTCCGCGCCCCTCCAGACAGGTAGGCCTTGAGAAGTGCCGAGGAGGCGGGAATCGGGACTCAACGCCACTCCGTTATCGGGTGAAAACACCCATGTGTTGGGTTTTTCAACTCACAAAACGGGTCATATACCCCACCTATACGGCAATTGACGATCTTTCTATGTAATGTAAGCCACTCTACCGCAGGCGGTTACGATGGCCAGGATGGAACAGGCACGCATGTTGCTATGCCGAAGATGGGTGTGCGGACACAAGAACGGATGCACACTTCTATGACATGATGTGCATGCCGCTCACGGCGTTAGGCGGGACGACGCCTGCAGCCCGTGCACGAATCGCCTTGAGTGTGGATGCCTTTCGACTCGAGAGGGCCAATGCCGAGATGTCGATGGATCGCCGCAGCCTGTCTGGCCAGCCTGGCCGGTCTCCCCTCGCCGGCCCATTCCCTTCAAGCCTATGCACCTGGCGAGGTGGCCACGGCTGGGACCATACGGGGCACCCTCACCTTCCGCGGCGAAGTGCCGGCCGCGGAAAGGGTGGAGGTCACCACAGACCCGGAAGTGTGCGGGGTCGAACCGAGGTTCACATCCGACCTCCTGGTTGCCGACGGGAATGACGGCGTTCAGAACGTCGTCATCTGGCTCAGCGATATCCAAGAAGGCAAGGGCTGGGAGACGCCGGCAGAACCCCGAACCCTAAATCAAAAGGGCTGCACGTTCACGCCGCACGTCCTGGTCGTCCCGGCCGGGGAACAGTTCTTCGCCGTCAACAGCGACGGCGTCCTACACAACATCCACACTCGTAGTGGAGAGAACCGACCTGTCAACAAAGCGCAACCGGGATTCCTGAAGAGGCTTCCCCTGAAGTTCCGGTACCCGGAAATCGTCCGGGTCGAGTGTGACGCCCATGACTGGATGATGGCCTGGATCGTGGTTGCGGCGCATCCTTACTATACGATTACCGAATCCGACGGAAGCTTCAGGCTCGAAAATGTCCCGCCCGGCACGTACACGATGCAGGTGTGGCACGAGCGTCTCGGCACTCTCTCGCGTGAAGTGACCGTCTCGGCCGACGCCGACGTGAGCGTGAACGTGGAGTACCCTGCCGGCCAGTAGCCGCGGCAGCTACTGGAACCCCTCGAAACCTATCCATTCCCGACTAGCCCGGAGACAGACGATGAGGATCTGGCATCCCCTGCTTGGGGCTCTCGCAGCCATTGCGTGCCTGGCATCTCCCGCCGAGACGTTCGGCCAGGAGAGTCCCTGGCGAGACGGCACTCTCGACTCCTCGATGATCGAGTCCGGGAAGAGGCTTTATCTGAGGAAATGCGCGTTCTGTCACGGGTCTGGAGGACGAGGCGATGGATCCGTTGCACGGTACGTCTTCCCAAAGCCCCGAGATCTCAGCATGGGACTGTACAAGATCCACTCGACTCCAACCGGGGGACTACCCACCGACCAGGATCTCTTCAGGACGCTGTCACGGGGCCTTCCCGGAACCACGATGCCCTCGTGGAGCAACCTCAGCACGATGCAGCGCTGGCAGCTGGTCGCGTACATAAAGACCTTCTCGGACCGTTTCGAGAACGAGATGGATCTCGAGTTCCAGCCGATCACGATCGGGACTCCGAAACCACCCTACCCCGAGAGCGTGGCCAGCGGACAGCGACTCTTTCTCGAGGCGCAGTGCTGGACGTGCCACGGCATGAAGGGCAAGGGGGACGGGCCCTCTTCGCACACTCTCGTCGACGACTGGGATTACCCGATCATTCCGGCAGACCTGACCTCCTCTCGGAATTGGCGAGGCGGCTATCGGCCAGAGGACGCGTATAGGAGCATCGCCGTTGGAATCGGAGGGACACCGATGCCCAGCTTCGACGACGCGCTGACGGAAGATCAGCTTTGGGATATCGTCAACTACCTACTGTGGAACATCGGGAGTTAGCCTGAGGAAACGCTTCAGGTTTACCGTGCACAACCTCGACCGTGAGGCAATCAAGAATGGATCGGCTCGCAAAGCTCTGCACGATTTGCCTGGGTATCCTGCTTCTATCGTCCATGGTCGCGTTCGCGCCCCGAACGGTGACCATGTACGAGACGTTGTCGAGCAGGGCACACGGAACGGTCCCCGTCCCCAGCTTCGCCCGACGGTTTGACCTCAGCTGCAGCACGTGCCACACGGTCTTTCCAGCCCTGAACGAATACGGCGAGCTCTTCCGGGCCAAGGGGTATAGACTGCCGGGATCGGGCGAGACTCTGGAGGGTGAAGAGCCCCTCGCCCTCGGTCCCGAGGGGAAGCCCGAAGGCGCGCGACCCGCGAGTCAGATACCGTTCATCGACATTCCGGCAACGTCGGTGGCGGGCTTCCAGGTGCTCACGGACTTCCGATACCGGAACGACGCGGAAGTGACGAACGAGTTCACTGGGATCAGCTCGATGGGCCTGATATTCGGCGGGAACATGGGGGAACGGTTCTCGTTCTTCGGCAACGTCGCGATCGTGGAGAACGGCAAGTTCGAGGGCATCGATCGGTTGTTCCTCCAGTACAACCCCTCCCTCGGATTCAACGTGCGCGTCGGGCAATTCGAGCCCCGCGCGATCCCGTTCTCGAATCATAGGCGCCTGTTGCGAGTGACGCCGTACCTGAACGGCGTCTTCCCGATAATCCCCGCTCAGAACTTCTTCGGCTTCTCACCCAATCAGAAAGGTGTAGAGTTGTTCGGTCGTTTTGCAGGCCCCGGGGGGCGCGGAGACCTTCAGTACGCGGTGGGGCTGATCAACGGAGAACCAGGCGGAGCGTTCGAGGCGCTGGAGGGAGGCCACGGGCCCGCCGCGGAGCTGACGCATGCACTCGAAGAGGCGTACGAGGAACATGGTGGCGAGTTCGACTTCAACAACCAGAAGGATTACTACGCACGGCTGAATTATCTGACTTGGCTGCGCGGGACCTTCTCGATTGGGGGATTCCTTTACAAGGGGACTTCCGGATTCCTCATGGACACGGAAGATCCGGAGTCGTTTGTCCGGGACGGAAATAGCTTCAATCGTTGGGGGTTGGATGCTCGGTGGAATCAGGAGAACGGCTATCTGGCTCTCCTAGGCTCCGTCCAGTTTTTCAACGATCATCTGACCAGAGCGCAAATGGCGGAGCCATCCGCCAGAATCGATACGGGTGAGGTCCAGTTCTACTTTTCCCCATGGCTCGTGCCCGGCTTTCGCATCGAGCGAGTGACCGTCGACGGTTTTCCACAGGGATTCCCGACGAGCTTTCAGCGGTACTCCGTGGACGTTCTGGCACTGCTGGGCCCCAACATCATGCTCATGGCCGGACCCACGTGGAGCAGCGGGTCGGCGCCAGACCTCCCGCTGTTCGAGAACTTCGCGCGGGTCTCCCTGCACTTGGCATTCTGAGGGACTACCGACGATAGGCGAGCAAAGGGCCGTATCGCGCCTGCGGACGCAGCGGTGACGTCAACGAGTTCAGCCGCCGCCCTTGCGGGGCGGCAGCTCGAGCGTCGCCCGGTCACGGATGCGGAAGGTGAACTCGACCGTGTGCGATTCCTCCTCTTCTCCCTTGCGGAAGCTCAAGATCGACTCATACTCACCGGCGGCGGTGAATATGTGCCGCGTCTGGCAAAGACCTGGATCGCGGCGTGCACCACGCACCGGGAAAGGTCCGAATTCCTCGCCGTCCCGCCTGATCGTCACCTCGGCCCCCTGAAAGTCGGTGTAGGGCTCGTCGTCATCCAGTGAGCTGACCCGCCAGCGCAAGAACTGCATCTCGTCGGTGAGCGCCGGCTCTGGCTCGGCCCCGAAGACCACCGACAGGCCGGCGACTTCCTTGCGCTCGTGCGGCATCGTGGTATCGGCCGAGGACGCCGCGGCCGTGACGATCGCCGCGACGGCGACCAGTGGGAGAAACCCTCCGCGCCGGCATCACGCTTGGCTCGACCACCGATGGCATCGTGCACCTGGCCGATGAGAACTCCACTTACATCCACCCCCGACCCCTCCTCCAGGAATACCGTGTTGTTCCCGACCCGGCAATAGTATATTCCCCTTCGACCCGAGGGCGAACTCCCTGACAACCCTGGGACCCCAGTATGGGGATATTAATGGCAGCCTTCACGGACTATGCCAGACCGTATCACGGAGTACTTCACGAGAGTCGTGTTATGACTCCTCGCCGAATCGGCAGACGTATCTGCATCGTGCTTCTCGGTAGCCTTGCGTTGGCACTGGCACCCGAGTTGGCGACGGCGCAGTCCACAGTGCCATTCATCGATGAGCTTCCATCCCACGAATTCCTGGTGGTCGGCTACGGAACAGCCGGCTGGCAGTTGACCGCCAACGGCGCCACGCAGAACACGTTTTTTGGATCGCTGTCTCCTCTCTTTCTCTTTCAGTTTGGAGATCATTTCCTGTATGAAGCCGAGCTGGAGTTCGATATCGAAGAGGGTGTCACCAATACCAGCCTCGAGTATGCCCAGATCGACTTCTTTTTGAACGACCAGCTCACGCTGGTCGCGGGGAAGTTTCTGGTGCCCTTCGGCGTGTTCGGTGAGCGGCTGCATCCGACCTGGATCAACAAACTCCCCAGCCGGCCCCCGCTTTACGGACATGGCGGAGAGTCCGGACCCCAACCTCTGCTTCCCATCCTGGCGGACTTCGGAGTGATGCTGCGCGGGAGTTGGGATCTCGGAAAAGGAAAGGGCATCACGGGCTCCGCATATGTTACGCAGGGCCCTAGCGTCGAAGGTGCTCACGGCGAAGAGGAGGAGAATCACGGTGGCGGACTGATTCCAGAGTTTCAGTTCGGCGAGGACGTCACCGACATCAACAACGACAAGATGCTGGGCGGCCGGCTCGCCCTTGTGCTGGCACCTAGCTTCGAGATCGATCTGTCAGGATTCACAGGGGAGTTCGACGATGACGGATCGAGACTCAATGCCTACAACGTGGCGGCGGAGTACCGATTCGGGAGTACGGAGTTCCGAGGGGAGGGCTTCATCATGCGCTACGACTTTGGTGAAGCGGAGGATCACGATGACGGGGCCACCGACGAGCACGCTGAAAGAGTGACGGCCGAAACCGGCGGCTTTTACGTTCAAGCCAGTCACCGTATCGGTCCCTGGGAGCCCATCATCCGCTGGACCAGGAGGAGCGACGCTACGGCTGCGACGTTCGATACAGACGCGGGTTACTCCCAGTTGACCTTCGGCCTGGACTATTGGTTCGCGCCATCGATCGCTTTGATGGCCGGCCTCGAGCTGAACGACTCTCGTAGCCATGAAGAGGTGCCGAATCGTTTTGTCGTCCACTGGGCTTTTGGCTTCTAGAGCGGAGCACTTCGAGCTATGAGCACGACTGCGAAGAATCTCGCATGGTCGGCCTCACGGTGGGCCTTGCCGTCTCTCATCGGTTTACTGGCGGCTGGATGTGCGGCAAGCGGCACCGTCGAGCGGTCCGTCGAGGACCCTATCGCCTTGTCGAACTATGGGGCCGAGGTGTACGGGTACTCGTGTGCCCGCTGCCATAACGCCAGGGCTGCCGTCGAGCGGAGCGACCGTGAGTGGAAGGCGGCGGCTCTTCATATGCGGGCGCGCGCCAATCTCACGGGTCCCCAAGCGAGGGCGGTCATCGCTTTCCTGTCTTCCGTCAATGCCGCCACGACGGCTGGTGCACTCGCCCGGCAAGCCCCCGCCGCCCCGGAAGCGGAGGAGCCGCCTTCCGCCGAACGCGGCAAAGAACTCGCGACAGCCGCCGGATGTGCGGGCTGTCATGTGATCGGTGGAGTGGGAGGCGCCCTCGGGCCATCCCTCGACGGCGTGCTCGGCCGCAGAGACGAAGACTTTATTCGCCGGAAGATCGCGGACCCGCGGTTCGACAACCCCAACTCGGTCATGCCGAACTTCAGGTTCTCCGCCGCCAGGGTGGAGTCCATCCTGGCGTACCTGAAATCTGTCGGGGGAAAGTAGGAACTGCTGGACCCGTGCCGCCCCACTGGGATCAGACCGGCCCAGTGTTCTCGACTTCAGCCACCACCGCGCCTCGGTCGACCCGACGTGTGCATGTGCACGATCTGCCAGCGTCCGTTCGTCTTTTCCAGCACTGCCGTGCCCCGCCCCTCGATCTCCGTGTGCCCACGGGAGGTATCCACCGACAGGTCATAGCGGAACGCCGACCAGGCCACGGTACCCCTGACCTGCGGCTCGATCGAGTAGTAGCGATACTGGAAGTTCTCGAAGCTCTCCAGCTCGGGAGCAAGGTGGTTGTCTCGGTAGTCCTCCCACCCGTGGTTTACTCCGCCACCCTCGATGATGTGAACGCCCCGGCCCGAGGCGTACAGCGTGTCCATCGCCTCGAGATTGCCCTCTTGAGAGTACTGGGCAATGGCCAGGAGCACCTTGACCACTGCTGATTCGTCGTCGTCCTGGGCAAGTGCTGCGCTGGGGCCGGCCGCCGCCACCAGCGTCGAAAAGATCACTGCGGACAGAATCCGGTTGGTCATGGCAACCACCTCCTGATTCAATGAATCCATGCGCCCTTCGAGCGCGTGCGTCGGCTGCGTCTAGGCCTCGATGGAGGGAGCGCCCCTGACTAGAGCCAGACCGAACCCTCCCGCGAGCCCGATCACCAAGCCGATCACACCCCAGCCCACGCCAGTCGTGGACCGCTGGATGATCATCTCCTCAGCGGTGGCTCCGGACGCCATGTTCTCATCATGCTCAACGGGCTCATCGTGCCCTTGCTCGGCGGCCGCCGGGGAAGCGGCGGTGACCGAGACGTCCAGCGTCGCCGCCCGATCGCCATCAGGGGCGTATGCCACCAACTGGTATTGCCCTGGCCTCACGTTCTCCGGGATGTCTAGGTCGATACTGAACGTGCCTTTATCGTCCGCCTCGACGTCTCCGAGTGCGTACTCGTTGAGCGCTCCCAGGAGGACCAGAGTGAACGTCCCTCCATTGCCGAACTCCTCGCCTATCAGCTGCAGGTCTCCGCCCGCCTCCACCGCCGACTGGGAGCTCTTCAGAACGGCTTCAGGGTGCACGGCGGCGATCGAGACGCCGACCAGGGCCAGCAGGAAGACTCTTGAAATAGTTCCATTACGCATGTTCGTGTCCTTTTCCAGTTACATGCCGATGTGTTGCTGGGCCTGGCCGAAAACTCCGTAGAGCCATAGACCCACAATAGCCAGACCGAGTGCCAAACCTGACCAGCCAACCCAGCCGTGCCGTCCCGGCGTGTCGTCCTCCCCGCGATCGAGTAGTGGGACCAACCCGAGGAAGAGAAACACGATAGAGGGGCCGAGGATCATTCCCCAAGCGCCCAGGAGATTCTCCAGGCCGTACACCCACAGAACGGGCCAGAAGGGTTTGGTGATCTCAACGCCCGGTACGGCCGGGTAACCGATCCCCTCTGGGACGACCACGGCCAGGATGCCGAGGCCCGCAAACAGGAGAAGGCCGAACCCGGCAAGACGGGTCGCATGCTTCCTGAAGATGCCGGTCTCGGAGTAATCCGCGTGGATGCCGAGCTGGCGGATGAGCCAGAAGTGCAGAGCGATCAGCGATCCCAGGAGCACCGGAAGGAGACTCGTGTGGAGGCTGAAAATCCTGGACAAGAGCGAGGTGCTCGGCGTGAAGCCTTCCGTAAAGAATGCTCCAAAAGCCCCGGTCAGCCTTCCTCCAGCCACAAAGTGCGCCAGCGCCTCGAAGCCCTCCTGGTCGTAGCGCAACGCGCTGCCCGTTACCACAAGCAGGAAGATGATGCCGGCCATGGCGACCCCGGCCCACCAGGTCACCTCCCGTGGCTTCTTGTAGGACCGTCTCCAGAAGACGTAGGCCAGGTGTGCCGTCACGGTCAGGACCACGCCTCCCGCCGAGAAATAGTGAAGGCTGCGAATCCAATCGCCGAGCGGTGCACGACTGATCAAGTAGAGAACGCTATCGTGGGCCCCGCGCGGGGTTGGGTCGTAGTACTGGGCCATGTACAGCCCGGTGACGACGAGCACGGTGATGAGAAAGGCAGTGAGTCCTCCCAGCATGTACCTCAACCGATCGGTGGCCTTCGGCACCTCATAATCGAGGGCGTCGAGCGCCAGGCGTTCGCTCAGCGTCTCGCGAAACTTGTCAATCATTGGTCATCGTCCTCCCAGAGGCGTCGAACCACGTCCGTTACTCAACCGCATCAGATCCTCGTCCATCGCTACCGGAGTGGCGGTCAGATCGATCCGATCCTGGTACTTCAGTACCAGACGTTCACCCTCGGAGCCCAGAAGTTCGAGTGTCGTCACGAGATCGAGGACTCCCGTCGCGTCGAGCCCATGAGCCTCTTGGTACCGTGTGATTCCGGCGGCGAAGCTGGCCTCCTGGGGCAGCCCACGGGCCGGGCCGTCAAGGAAATGCTCCTCGATCAGCCGAAGTTGTAGCCCCGCGAGTAACTCCCGCGCCGCCCGGACCGCACGTGTATGGCGGTTGTCCGTCACCATGGCCGGCATCTCCATCAACACAAGCGACTTGGGTTGCTGCGGGTCTCCCTGCACTCGCTCCCCACCCGTCGTCGACCCCTTCATACCGTCCTCTTCCATGTACGGCATGCCCGTCATCAGGCCCCCATCCATACGATGACCGCCCATCGCTTCAGTCGTTGAGTCGAGGTCGAGGTGCACCAGCACCCCTTCGTACGCTCCGTCCCATTCCATCAAGTCCAAGACCGTCTCCAGGTCAGGTAGCCCAGTCGCCTCCAGGCCATGAGAGTGCTGGTAGGCTACGAGCGACCTGACAGTGGAAGGCCCTAGCAGGCCGTTGATGGCGCCCGAGAACGAGCCGGCCTCCGCCAACTTGATCTGGAGAGCTGCCACGGCGGGCCTGATGAGCCGGAAGACCTTGTGGTCGTCGGTCGGCATGACCATCCGGGTGCCCGTCATCTGGGCCGTCGCCGGCCCGGCCGCCACCGCCACCAGAACGGCGCAGACAGTCCAGGTCACCGGGCGAACGCCTCGGCTCCGCCTACCATGCATGTGAGTCCACGTTGCCATCACGATATGTATCCGTGCTCGAGGTTGAGGATGTCGTCCCTGTCTCCGAAGTAGTCGTTGAACATCGACTGAAATGAGAACACCAACACGAACTTGACCGAATGAGATCGTCGCCGGCCGAGAAGCTCGGCCAGGTTCCCCGAGAAACTCTCGTATTGGTACTGCACACCGACATCCACGCCTTGGCCGAGCTGAAAGAATACATTGGGAACCAGCGTGAGCTGCGACGCATCGACCCCGCTGAACGTCTTGTACCCGACCGTGGCCGCAGCCTGCAGGCGATCCAGTTGGTAAGGCCGTCGCAGGAACCGCAGGGATGCCACAAGCGCGGTGGACCTGGACAGCGCCCGGCCCATTGGTGTGGCCAGCGTGCCGGCAGCCGCGTCGACGCGTGCGTTGGGGCCTACTCCGCGGTTGTGGATCACCTGGCCCCGGAGCTCGATGTTTCGGAGGGGATTACGGGAAAGGTTGACGGCCAACCCAGCGGAGAGGCCGACCAGCCATTTCCCACCAGCTAGATCCACCTTCTGGCTTTGAAAGCCAACCCCCGCCTCACGAACGATCCCCGAGTATCTGATCGAGTGCGGGAGTTGGTATCCAAGGAATCCGCTCCCGGTGTTGACATCGAAGTCGTTTTGGCGCTCCCCCTCGATGTCCGTGACACTCCAGTTGCTCGCTTGCCCGCGAACGTGAAGGCGGCCGCCTAAGCCGAACAGCTCCGCCCGGGCGACGTTGCCGTAACGGTTGAACTCTGAGTTATCCGCGTTGGAGAAGCCGTTGAGCACGAACGCATACTCAAGAAGGTCCTCCTCCCGGAGCGTCGGAAACTCGAGCGCGAAATTTTCCAGCCGGGTTCTTCCCAAGGTTCCCCGAAAGGTCCGTGTGTCATAGAAGACGTTGATCTGGTTGTAGAAGACATCCCCAAGATCCGTCTCGGCGTCTGGAAAGAGAAACCCGAGAAGCATTCCGGCGCGATGGTTCGTGTAGAGCTGCCGGTCGAGGCGGAGGAGCAGAAATGAATCCGAAAAGTTGGTTACGACCCCTTGGTCGGTGTCGCCCACTCCCGATTCCAGAGCGGTCGTTCGGTTCAGATCGAGGGAGACCAGTCCGGTACCGGCCACGGTAAACCGTGCCGACGACTCCTGGGCCAGGGTGGGACTCGGCATCGAGCAGGCCATCAAGAGAAACAAGACCGCGAATCGTGGAACGCTCAACCGCCCGGCGGCCACCGAAGAGGCGCTCCGTGCAATCATTCGTCTAGCGCGATCTTGGGGTGGTACCCGTCGTAGTCGTCCATCTCCTCGTATACCAGCATGGTCAGCATACCGCCCGGATACATGCCGTTGTTCGTGACCCGGCTCGTATCGTGATCATGAAACGTCCAGTAGCCGGGGTTGTAACCCTCGATAACGATATCGGCGGTCTTTCCCGGCCCCAACGAGATTGTGTTGATCTGGAGCGGGCTCCGCAGAACATTCCCATCCTCGGCCACCTGCCAGAACTGGTGGCCGTGGAGATGCATGTGGTGCATCAAGCCCCCACCGTTCACGAAACGTACGCGGATTGTTTCGCCACGACGGATCATGATGGGCTCGGTGAGAGGATACGCCTTCCCGTTGATCGCGAAGAAATTGTAGTCCTGTGCGGCCCGCTCCCTCTTCTGATTCCGGTTGGGCAGGTAGGGCGGGTCCCACCCAGCTTCAATCGCCTCGAGCAGGGCTTGCTTGGTCTCGAACACGGCCAGAGTCTCGTCGTCGAGCAGCCCTTCCTTCATGAGCCACAAGCGCTGCTTCATGCGCTCCAGCATGAAATTGAGATCGTCCCGGGAGTCGTTGGTTGCGAAGCTCTCCAAGACGAGGGTGTAGTCCCGAGTGTATCCGAATTCCTCCTTGATCGGGTCCCGCTCCGGTTCGATGATGAGGGCCCCGTGCATTGCGTGTTGCATGTGGAGAGGGGTCCCGAAATGACAGTGGTACAGTCGCGTACCCGCGGGGATGGCCTGAAACGTGTATTCGAACGTGGCGTTCGGCATGACGGGGTGTTGAGTCGTGTACGGTACTCCGTCTTGCTCGTACTGGAGGTCTACCCCATGCCAGTGGATGGTATGGAGAAGCTCGGTACGGTTGGTGAAGTAGACCTTGACCCACTCCCCTTCGTTGAGCCGCAGCTCCGGTCCCGGCACCTGCCCGTTGAACGCTAGGACGTGGAATGAGTAGCCGGGCACGATCTCGTGCCGTATGATCCGCACGTCCAGCTCGATCTCGCGAATTCCCTGAACGGGAGCCTGCGTCGGCGACAACACGGGAGTTTGATGCCGCCACCACCCTTCCGGCCGATCCGGCCAAGCCCTGACCCCACCCCGCGTATCGGTTGCTTTCGCCTCCGCCGCACGGGTCACTGCCTCCGCGGGCCCCTTCGGCACATCAAGCCCATTCCCGGCAACCATGGCTCCGGCGAATCCGAGGGCCCCGGCGTGAAGGAACCCGCGGCGATCGTATACGCCGGCCTCCGGTTTCTCTTCTGACATGGATCACGTCCTCGCAGCGTAGCGGGTTGGCCCCTCTCACTCGGGCCACCTGTCCGGCACCATTTCGCCGCCGGCGTAGCGGATGGGTTGACGATGAACTTCACAAGATGACGGCGTGCGACTTAAGATGACCCTAACTGCGCCTTAAGGTTTCTTAGGCATTCGCCGCTCCGGTTGCAGCAGCGTCCGGGTCCCCATAGGCTCGGATCCATGATGGAGAAAGAGAACCCGGCACTGCCATGAGGATATTGCTCGTCGAGGACGAGCCCCGAGTCGTACAGTTCATAAAGCGTGGACTCGGCGAAGAGGGGCACGACGTAGAGGTCGCGTCGGACGCTGCGGAAGGGCTGGCCCTCGCCCATGTCGGCCAATACGACGTAATCGTTCTGGACGTGATGCTTCCCGGGAAAAGCGGATTCCACGTCGCCTCCAGTCTACGCTCCGAAGGGAACACCACACCGATTCTGATGCTCACGGCGCGGGATACGCCCAGCGATATTGCCCACGGTCTCGACGTGGGGGCAGATGACTACCTTACCAAGCCCTTCGACTTTGTGGAGTTGCTCGCCCGGCTTCGGGCGCTGGGCCGACGGAAGCCATCTATCGTGGACGGAGTCCTGCGCTTTCAGGACGTAGAGTTGGATCGCCTGCAGCACGCTGTGAAGAGGTCAGGGGCCACAATCCAGCTCACTCCCACTGAGTTCAAGTTGCTGGAGGTCCTCATGCGACGGCCGGGAGAAGTCGTGCGCCGTTCTGAACTCATGGACCTGGTGTGGGGGATGAGCTTCGACCCGGGAACGGGACTCTTGGATGTCCACATGACTCACCTCCGCGCCAAACTGGAGGCGGGAGGAAGGCCACGCATCATCGCCACCGTTAGGGGAGTAGGGTTCCGCCTCGACACCCCGGGACCCGAATGAGCCGGGGCCGGTCTTTTCGCGGCCGCCTCGCCATTCGGTTCGCGAGCACCGTGTTTCTGCTCGTGACGGCCGTATCGTTTGTGACCTATTTCGTGCTCCGGTTCACCCTGTATCAGGAACTGGACCTCACGATTCGACGCCTGGCCTCGATCGAGGCGGCGGCTACGTCCGACAGCCCCGACCAGGGGATCCACTTCCACGATCAGGTCTTTCTTTCAGCAGGCCCGGGCTCGGAAGCGCTCCTAACGCGGTATGCACAGTTCTGGACTCTCGATGGAGAACCGGTTCTCCGGACCGGAAATCTCGAGGGAAGGGACCTACCTCTTCCGGCGGACATACGGCAACGCGTCGCGGAGCGAGCTGTCGCTGAGAAGTTCGGATTCGAGTGGAACGGTCAGCGGTACCGTAGCCTGTTATTCCCCTTGGAGCTCCCTGGACCCCGACATCAGGTTCACCTGCTCCAGATCGCAGCTTCGACCGACGGAGTCGAGCGGGTCTTGTCTCGCACACTGCGGCTGCTCGCTTTCTTGATCGGTATGGGGACGATGGCCGCTGCGGGGCTCGGCTGGTGGCTCGCAGGACAAGCGGTACGTCCGGTCGTCGAGATCGCCGAAGAGGCTGAGGCCATGCGCGCGGGCGTTCCGCGGCACAGGCTCTCGGCGGTCACGGAGACTCGGGAGTTCCAGCGCCTCGTCCAGGTCCTGAATTCGATGCTCTCGCGCATCGACGATCTCCTGGAGGGTCAAAGGCACTTTCTCGCCGATGCGGGCCATGCGATCCGGACACCCCTGACCGTCCTCAGGGGGGATCTCGAGGTGGCTCTCCGCCGGGACCGAACGGCCGAGGAGTACCGGGCGACCCTCACTCAAGCGCTTTCTGACCTGAAGACCGTCTCGAGCCTGGCCGAGGATCTTATCGCGCTGGCTAGAACGGCCGACGTAGAAGCGACGCCGGGAGATGGCGAGGTGGTGGACCTAAGTGCCCTCATTCTCGACGTGCAATCGAAATTCGCCGGATTGGCGTCGAACCAGGGTGTTCAGATCCTCGTTGACGCGGAGCCAGGGATTACGGTCGGGGCGAACCAGTCCCTGATGGAACGAGTCTTGAGCAATTTGCTCGACAACGCGCTCAAGTACGGGGTCTCCGCAGGTGGAGCCATTACCATCGGAGTCCATCGGCCAGAGCCCGGCGAGGTGGAAATCTCGGTATCGGACTCGGGACAGGGAATTCCGTCGGACGAGTTACCCCGCGTGTTCGATCGCTTCTATCGCGGAACGGCGCATCGGTACACTGGTGGGCGGAACGGGCCTTGGGCTCGCCATCGTCCACGCGGTTGCGGAAGGGCTCGGAGGACGGGCGGGCGTCGAAAGCTCGAAGACGGGCACCACGTTTCGAGTCACCCTCCCCGGCTGACGCTTCACACGTCGGGCGTAGACTGGAGGCGAGTCGGTAGAATTCTCTTACACTCGGACTCCCCGTAGCCGCAGTGCGTTGCCGATGACCGACACCGAGCTCAGGCTCATCGCCGCGGCCGCGATGATGGGGCTCAGCAAGAGGCCGAACACCGGGTAGAGCACGCCGGCTGCAATGGGCACTCCGACGCTATTGTAAATGAACGCGAAAAAGAGGTTCTGCCGAATATTACGCATCGTGGCCCGACTCAAACGCCTCGCCCGGACGATCCCGCGGAGGTCGCCTCGAACGAGCGTGACTCCTGCGCTTTCCATCGCCACATCCGTCCCCGTGCCCATCGCGATGCCCACCTGGGCCTGAGCAAGGGCCGGGGCGTCGTTGATCCCGTCACCCGCCACGGCGACGATTCTCCCCTCGGCCTGGAGTCGTTTGACGATCTCGGCTTTCCCCTGTGGAAGCACCTCGGCGACGACCTCGTCGATGCCTAGTTTGTCTGCGACTACCTGGGCCGTCGTCTTGTTGTCGCCTGTGATCATGACGACCCGAACCCCCTCCTCGTGGAGTCTCTCGATCGCGTCTGGCGTCGTCTCCTTGATCGGGTCCGCCACTCCAACGAGGCCTGCGGGCTGTCCGTCGACGGCCACGAACATGACGGTCTGTCCGTCTCGCCTCATGACCTCCGCACGCTCGATCAGATCCCCCAACGGCACCTCGAGATCCTCCATCAACGCGAGGTTGCCGAGGGCTACCGAACGGCCCTCTACCTTGCCTTGAACACCCTTTCCGGTGAACGACTCGAAGTCCGCCGCGTCACGGAGCACGGCCCCTCGCTCGATCGCGCCCTCAACAATGGCTTCGGCCAGCGGGTGCTCGCTTCCTCGCTCCAGACTGCCCGCCAAACCGAGAAGCTGCTCGTCGGTCAACGCACCGGCTGGGACCACGGCCACCAGCTTAGGCTTCCCGAGGGTGAGGGTTCCGGTCTTGTCGACGATGAGCGTGTCGACCTTCCGCAACACCTCGATGGCTTCCGCGTTCTTGAACAGGACGCCCATGGACGCTCCCTTGCCGGTCGCGACCATGATGGACATGGGCGTCGCAAGGCCCAAAGCGCAGGGACACGCGATGATCAAGACTGCCACGGAGTTGATGAGGGCATAGGCCATAGCGGGCTCGGGGCCCACCAGGGCCCAGACGACGAACGTGATGATGGCAATCAGCACGACGGCCGGAACGAAGTAGGACGCCACCACGTCCGCGAGCTTCTGGATCGGCGCCCGGCTCCGCTGCGCCTCGGCCACCATCTGAACGATCTGCGACAGCAGGGTCTCGGCGCCCACCCGATCCGCCTGCATGATCAGCGATCCCGTGCCGTTCACGGTCGCTCCGATGAGCTTGTCGCCCACACCCTTTTCGACGGGTATCGGCTCCCCCGTGAGCATGGCTTCGTCCACCGAGCTCGATCCCTCGACCACGGTCCCGTCCACGGGCACCTTTTCGCCCGGGCGGATTCTGAGTCGGTCTCCCGGCTGCACCAGGTCGAGAGGCACGTCCTCCTCGGTACCATCATCGTTGAGTCTTCTCGCCGTCTTGGGTGCCAAACCCAGTAGAGCCTTGATCGCCGCGCTCGTCTGTCCCCGGGCCTTCAGCTCCAGAACCTGCCCCAGGAGAACGAGGGTGACGATCACCGCAGCCGCCTCGAAGTACACGCCCACCTCGCCGGCTTCGTTACGGAAAGACGCCGGGAAGAGGTCAGGCAGGAATGACGCCACGAGGCTGAAGACGTAGGCGACGCCCACACCGAGTCCGATGAGGGTGAACATGTTGAGGTTGCGTGTGACGACGGACCGCCAGCCGCGAACGAAGAACGGCCACCCTCCCCAGAGAATGACCGGCGTGCTCAAGAGCAACTCCGCCCACCCAAGCGTGCTCGACTCGAACCACCTGAGGAGGGGGTTCCCCCCTGACAGTAAGCCCCCCATGGCAATGGCAAGGACCGGGATGCTAAAGGCCACGCTGAACCAGAAGCGGCGTGTCATGTCCACCAGCTCCGGGTCTTCCTCTTCGTCCAGCGAGACCACTCGGGGCTCGAGGCCCATCCCGCAGATCGGGCAGCTTCCAGGCTCGTCCCGGACGATCTCCGGATGCATGGGACACACATAGTCGGTACGCGAGGCCGGGAGGGCGACGATCTCCTGATCCAGGGACATTCCGCACTTTGGGCATGAACCGGGGCCCTCCTGACGAACCTCCGGATGCATAGGACAGGTGTGGATCCGTCCCGCGACCGGCTCGTGCCCATCCGGGCCGGCTTCATCCGGAGCTCCCTCCAGGTAGCGCGCCGGCTGCTCCTGGAACTTGGTCAGGCACCCACTCGAGCAGAACAGGAATTCGGTGTCATCGTGAACCGTTCGATGGGGGGTGTCCGCCGCAACGCTCATACCGCAGACCGGATCCTCGAGTTGGGTGACCTCGGCACCAGTTCCCGGCTCCTGACCTGCCTCATGAGAAAGATCGTCCGGCGGCTCAGTCTTCCGGGGAGTTCCGTCTGGGGGATCTCCCGGACTCCCGGCGTGCTCGTGACCAGTGTGATCGTCGCTTCCGTAGTCGTGCGTCATCTCTTCTCTCTCGCGCAGGTCGAGTTCTCAGCCTATCCGTCGAACCCTCGGCAAGCCACCCTGTCGCTAGGCAGGCGCCGTGGCAGATCGCGAAGTGGAACACCCCGCGGCCCGTCCGGTCATTCTCAGGGATCGTGCCCCCCCCCAAGAAGATCCTCGATCTGCTCTCGCTGCTCCCGAGGGAGTCGGATGCCTGCCGAGCCGCACGTTCGCCGTGCCCCGAAGTCGAAGGTGTCAATGAAGCGGGGGAAGGCCGGCTTGAGGACGAGGTCCGCGAGGGCAAAGAGCGGGTGCGCGTGATGCGTGTAGCAGACCTCCACCGCACCGAGCGCCACCTGAAGGCCGGTCCGGATCGACCCAGCCTCGTGAATTGGCCTGGATCGACGGCGACGACGGTCACATCCATCATCTCCCGGGCGACGTCGATCGGGGGGATGCCGGAGTAGGCTCCGTCGGCCAGATACTTCGTTCCAAGGCGCAACGGATGGGGAACACCGGCCAAGGCTGAACTCGCGTAGGTTGCCCGCATCGCGGAACCCGACCTGATGGAGACACGGTCGCCGGAGATCAGATCGGTAGCGCAAGGCGAGACTGGAATCCTGCCGTCGCGTAGATCCTTGGATCCCAGCAACCGCTCGAGAGCGAAGGGCCGGTGCTCGCTGAAGGATCGAGTCATCATGTCGCTACTCCCCAACCCACTTCACCGTTGTACGGCGTCATGTGGAAAGCTGTTGGACAAGACATGAAGCCCAGGTGAAGTCTGTGTGAGGGATTACTCATGCAAGGCGGAGCTGCGGGCGCGCGTCCGAGCTAGGGCCGATGTCGGTTGATCGGTCGGATTGTGTCCTGGTGGCGGCACGGGGGGTCATGACGCGGAGAAGCGCCCCGTGGTGCGGGACGCCCTCCTCAGTCGGTGCGGTGTCCTGGGTGGCATGGCGTTATCCGCCCGACGACCTTCCCCGTCCGTGGCCGGTGGTTTCAGAATCCTGATCGGGCAGGTCCGACATCCGGTGCATGCCCCCGTCCATCATGCTCTTCATGTGTCGCATCATCGCCGTTGCACCGTCAAGGCGAGCGCGCTGCTCGTCCGTGAGTAGGGCACGGGCGTCGAGGGCCGCGCGCGCAACTTTCACATGTACGGCGATTAAATGGTCCATGGCCTCCCTCAGCGTATCCTCGTACGCGGTGAGGTCAGTCTCGCCGCTAGCGATCCACTTCGCCGCCTGCTGATGAGCCTCCATGACCAGGGGCATGTGCGAGGCGCGGTCGTCCGTGAGGTCGGCCTGGATGTCCTCGAGTTCAGTTGTCTGCTTTTCCGTTAGGTCCAGCACCGGGCTCATCCGGATCAGCATGGCAGGCCCAGGAGCGAAGGACGACATCATTCCCATGCCTCCCCTCATTATGTCCATCGTGTCCTGACCCATCCCTCCGCTGTGCATCATGCAGCGGGCCATCATGCCCGCTTCCTGCCCCGCCCCGGTTGCGTGCTGACGGGACTGCTGGGCCCCGACCGAGGGAGTCCAAAGAAGCAGCGCCGCCGAGAGGGTCAATGCCTGGTTGAACATGGTAAGCACTCCTGATCGAAGGGTCTCGGAAGGTCGGTCCATCCGCGAGAATGGCTCGTCGGCCTCCGGCATTCGCGGGACACGCGTTCAAGTATAGCGGGCAGGCAATGAAAGTTGTGTGAAATTGGGGTGAAGGTATCTTCACCTCGGCTTAGCACCCCCGGGTGTCGCGCCCTCCCCCGGCAAGTGCGGAGTTCCACACGGCACTGGCGCGGAGGTCCGAGAGAGCGTGAACCAACCTTCACCAACGTTTCACGCTCTCTTTGGAGGCCCCCGCCCTCCTTCGTGAGGTAAGGGGTCACCACAGCACCGCTGGGAGGTGAGCCTGTGGACGCGACCAAGCTGGACAGGAGGGACAGAGTCGTGAAGGAGAGCGTCGTGATCGCTGGAGATCCGGTATGCGGTATGCCCTTTCCACCAGAGCGGGCCGCCGTCACCATGACGTTGAACCCCTGTGATTCCATTTCGTACTTTTGACTCTCAGATAAGCTTGCACGAACGCCACTACTATGGTCCACGACCAGGTTCTATGCCGATGCAGGGGGTCGACAGCTTACTGTGACTCCTTCAGTATACGGAGAGTATCGGCAAACTGCTCCTCGCTGATCTCACCCTGTGCGAACCGCTGTCGAAGCGCCTCCTCGGCGGCCTCTCGCGTCTCCTCTTGGAGGTGGGTCGCCCCCCGCTCGGCAAACGCGATCCAGAAGGCCAAGATAAGCACGAGTAAGGTTGCGCCGACGAAGATCCACCAGGCCCAGTGCATTCCCATGAAAAGGCCACCTTCATGCCAAGAGGTAGGCATCTGGGCCGGTAGGGTGGCGTATTTGTCGTTCATGGTCGACTCTCTTCTCAGAGGAGGGCCAAATGGTCCTCGTCTCCAGTGCGGATATTCACTATGCGGTCCAGATGCGGTCCAGGTTCGTAACAGCGATGACACCATCCCCGCGATGGGCGGTCGCAGCTTCATCTCGAACAACGGCTAGGAACTCGTCCACCTCATCAGCCTCGCAGATCAACTCGATCTTCGCTTTTCCGGAAAAAGCCTGACCCTCCTCCATCGAGAGGCGGAGGTGCTCCGAATCGACACCGGCGCCGAGCACGTGGATGTGGGAAACGAAAAGGCGCGTCACTCAACGCCTCTCCAACGGTCGCACGAGGTTCGCGACCGACTTCGTGCGGACGAGTGCCTCGATCTCTCTCAGTTCTCTCATTCGACGTTCACCTCCCCCCTCCTTTCGGGACATCAGTCTGCCCCCGCAGGATCTGGCTCGAGCACATCCATCCCGGCCACCGCCCGTGCCTCTTGGCGCCGCAGCTCCCACTCCTTCAAGAGTGAGTAGCACACCGGCACCACAAGGAGGGTGAGGATCGTGGCGGAGATCATCCCTCCAACCATGGGAGCCGCTATGCGCTTCATCACTCCGGCCCCGGTGCCGTGCCCCCAGAGGATGGGCAACAGGCCGCCAATGATTGCGGTAACCGTCATCATCAGCGGCCGAACGCGCATAACGGCCCCCCGCACCACCGCTTCCCGCAATGCCTCCGGAGTCACCCTGCCTTCCGATCGTAGAGCGTCCCAGGCCTGGTTGAGGTAGAGGAGCATGATGACCGCGGTCTCTGCCGCCACTCCCGCCAGTGCGATGAAACCCACGCCCGTCGCCACGGACCAGTTGTAGCCGAGAAGCGCCATGATCAGTACGCCCCCGACCAGGGAGAACGGCAGGGAGAGGATGACAATCATGGTCTCCCCGATGCGCTGGAAGTTCAGGTAGAGCAGGAGGAAAATGATCAGCAGAGTCGCAGGCACGACGAGCAGCAGCTTTTCCTTGGCCCTTTGCATGTACTCGTACTGCCCCGACCACTGGAGGGTATACCCTGGGGGGAGCTCCACGAGCTGCTCGACGACATCCTGCGCCTCTGCCACATAGCTGCCGATGTCTCGGCCCGCGACGTCGATGTAGACCCAAGAAGTCGGGAAGGCGCCCTCCGTCTTGATGGCCGTCGGCCCTCTCACGGTGCTGATCGTGGCGACCTGTCCGAGGGGGATCTGGTAGCTCCTCCCCATGCCTTCGCCCCCGTCCATGCGAGCGCTCATGGGCGCCGATCCGCCCACCGGGCTACCGGGCCCACCGAGGCCTTGCGTGACCGGGATCAGTAACTCGGCCAGCTTTTCGGGTTGGTCCCGCAGTTCCTGGGGATAGCGCAGGCGGACTCCGTAGCGCTCTAGACCCTCGATGGTCTCGGTGATCTCCATGCCACCTATGGCCGACGCAATCACCACCTGGATGTCCGCGACGTTCAGCCCGTACCGGGCCGCCGCCTCGCGGTCAATCTTAATGTCCAGGTAGGAACCCGACACGGGTCTGTCGGCGATGACCGAGCGGGTCCCGGGGACCATCCTCATGACCGACTCGATCTCCTTGCCGATCCGCTCCAGCTCTGCCAGGTCCGGACCGAAGATCTTGATCCCCACGGGCGTTCGAATCCCGGTCGCGAGCATGTCGATCCTGCCCTTGATCGGCATCGTCCAGGAGTTCGAGATCCCTGGGAGCCGCACGATGGAATCCATCTCTTCGATGAGAAGGTCTATCGTCATTCCCTCTCGCCACTCTTCCTCATCCTTGAGCACGATGGTCGTCTCGAACATGGAGAGGGGGGCGGGGTCGGTCGCCGTGTCGGCCCGCCCTGCCTTACCGAATACGCTCTCGACCTCCGGGATAGCGATCAGAAGACTGTCCTGAGTGCGGAGGATAGCCGCCGCCGTGGACGCGCTCACGCCGGGAAGGGTGGACGGCATGTAGAGGATCGACCCTTCGTTGAGCGGCGGCATGAACTCCGATCCGATTCTCTGCATGGGAATGTAGGTCAGGAGGAATATGGAGAGCGCCCCCGCCACGACCGGCACGCGATAGCGCATCACCCACTCCAATGTCGGCCGGTAGATCCACACCAGGAGTCGGTAGACCGGATTCCGGTGCTCCGCGTGGATCCTGCCGCGGATGAAGAGGCCCATCGCCACCGGGACCACCGTAATAGAGAGCAGACTGGCCGCGGCCATGGACAACGTCTTGGTCCATGCCAGCGGCTTGAAGAGCCGACCCTCCTGAGCCTCCAACGAGAAGACCGGAATGAACGAAACCGTGATGATCAGGAGCGAGAAGAAGAGGGCCGGCCCGACCTCCTTCGCCGATGTGGCGACAATGCCCCATCGCTCCTGTGCAGTGAGGATCGACGTCTCAAGGATATCGGGATCGCCGGCCAGGGGTCTCCCGGCCGCCGCGAATCGTTTTCGCTTTGCTGTGATCTCTCGCTCCAGGTGCTTGTGCATGTTCTCGATCATGACGATGGCGGCATCGATCATCGCTCCGACGGCTATGGCGATCCCTCCCAGGCTCATGATGTCCGCACCGAGCCCCAGGAAACGCATCGCGATGAACGCCATCAGGATGCCGAGCGGAAGCGTGAGGATCGCGACCAGCGCGCTGCGGAAGTGGAAGAGGAATACCATACAGACGAGCGCCACTACGAGGAATTCTTCAATCAGCTTTTCCGTGAGAGTCGAGATGGCTCGCTCGATGAGACTGGAGCGGTCGTACACGGACCGGACCACCACGCCTGCCGGCAATCCGTCCTGGAGTTCCGCGAGCTTGGCCTTCACGCGCTGGATTGTGGAGAGTGCGTTCTCTCCGAAGCGCATGATAACGATTCCGCCAACGACGTCGCCCCGTCCGTCCAGGTCGGTGACGCCGCGTCTGACCTGGGGAGCGAATTGTACTGTGGCCACATCAGCGACCCTAATGGGCGTTCCACCCGGTGTAGCACCGAGCACAACACTTTCCAGGTCGGCGATGGTCTTGATGTACCCGAGCCCTCGGATCATGTACTCCCGCTCCGCAAGCTCGATGACCATCGCTCCCACGTCTTCGTTGGAGGCCCTGATCGCCTCCATCACCTTCGTCACGGGTATTCCAAAGCCACGCAGCTTCACAGGATCGACGGTGACCTCATACATCCGCTCGAAACCACCGACCGAAGCCACTTCGCTAACACCCGGAACGGCAGTGAGCTGGTAGCGTAGGTACCAATCTTGAAGGGATCGCAGGTCGGCCAGGGACATGACTCCAGTGGTGTCCTCCAGCACGTACTGGAAAACCCAGCCCAGGCCCGTGGCGTCCGGACCAAGAGCCGGCTCGGCCCCCTCCGGGAGATTGCCCCGAATGCTCGACAGATACTCGAGGACCCGACTCCGAGCCCAGTAGAGGTCGGTGTCGTCGTCGAAGATGATATAGACGAACGAGATCCCGAAGAACGAATAACCCCGGACCGTTATGGCACCCGGGACCTTGAGCATTTCCGACGCGATGGGATATGTGACCTGGTCCTCTACGAGCTGTGGTGCCTGCCCAGGGTAGTCCGTTTGGATGATGACCTGGACATCGGAGAGATCCGGGATTGCCTCGAGGGGTGTCTGACGCATCGCCACCACCCCGGCAGCCACTGTGAAGACCACAAAGACCATGATCAGGAACTTGTTTTCGATCGACCACTCGATGATACGCTCCAGCATGGTCAGCTCCCCTTGTCCATGTCGTGGCCCTCTTGCGCTTCTTCGCGAGGGGCTCCCTCGTCCATGCCCATCCCGGCCGGGTCGTGGCCTCCCTGTTCAGACTCGGTTGTGATCGAATCGTCCATTCGGCCCATGGCGTCCATGGCGGAGTTCAGGTTGGACTCCGCGTCGATGAGGAAGGTGGCGGACGATACCACCACCTCTCCGGGCTCGAGGCCGCCGAGGATCTCGATTTCGTCCCCGTTCAGGAGCCCCGTGACGACCTCACGAGGCATCAGCATGCCGTGCTCCGATACGAAGACGATGGATCGCTCGCCGGTCGTGAGGACCGCCGACCGTGGCACGACCAGGGAGCCTTCCTTCGTAGGAAGCGAGAACTCGACGTTGGCGTACATTCCGGGTCTCAGGCTCAGGTCACGATTGTCCAGCTCCAGACGGACTCGCCCGGTGCGGGACTCCATCCTGACGGTCGGATAGACGTAGGTCACCACTGCGGGAACCGACTTGCCAGGGTAGGCCTCGAAACTCACTCGAGCACGCTGTCTCAGGTGGAGAAGTGACAGATCCTTCTCGAAGACCTCGGCCTCGACCCAGACTCGGCTGAGGTCGGCGATTCTGTAGAGATTCGTCCCAGGCATGAAATGGCCGCCCTGGACGATGTTTTTCTCCACCACGATGCCACTGGCGGGTGCGTGAAGCGTGATCGTCTTGGTCACGGATCCGCTGGCCTCGATCCGCGCGATCTCGTCTTGGGGAATATCCCAGTAATCGAGTCGACGGCGAGCCGACTCCAGGAGCTCCCGGGCCTGGATCGCGGCCCGAGTCTCAGGCTCCGATTCGGTTTCGTCCACGAGGCGGCGCGCCAGAAGGAGCTCCTCCTGAGCCGATACCAGCATGGGGCTGTATACCTCGAGCAAAGGCTGCCCCGCCCGCACAACGGCACCGGTGAAGTCGACGTAGAGCTTCTCGACCCAACCCTCGATCTTGGGGTTGACGTCCACCAGCAAGGTCTCGTCGTAGGCCACCATTCCGACGGATCGGAGAGTCCTGTCCAGAGGGCGTAACTCGGCGGTGGCGTAGGTGATGCCGATGCGGCGTCCCATGTCGTCATCCAGGCTGACCGGATTCAACTCGCCTCCCCCGGCCGCCGCTGCATGTTGGTGACCCTCCATGTCACTGGCCGCGTCGCTCTGAGACGCCCCTGAGCGGGCGTAGAGGACGACCGTCGCCGATGCGGCCACGACCAGGAGGACAGACAGCAGGATCTGTGCACGGTTTTTCATGGTACCTCCGCCAAAACCTCGTCACCGAGGGGTAGAGAGCGGCCGATCACTTGCTCCAGCTCGGCCACTGCGGTTCCATAATTCGAGAGAAAGACGTACAGCTCGGCCTCGAAGCGATTCACGGCCATCTGTGCGTCTATGAGAGTCATGAAGTCCACGGTTCCGACCCGGTACGATGAGAACGACGACTCCACGGTAGCCCTCGCCTGCGGCAGGATCTCACTCCTGTACAGCCGGACGAGGGTCCGGGACCAGTCCAGGTCAGCCGTGAACTCACCGATTTTCGCGTCCACCTGTGCCCGGATGTTACCCAACTGGGCGTCGGCCACTTGCCGCATCGCTTCGGCCTCGTCCCGGAGTCGGAATTGCCGGCTCCCAGCGAAGATCGGTAGGCTGAAGCCAAGCATGATGCCACCCATGTGCTGAGTCCCGGTGGGTGTGTTCCTTTGACCGTATTGAACGCCTAGACCCAGGTTGGGCCAGATCTGCTTGCGGGCGAGGGCGATCCGGGTATCCGCTCGGTCGACGTCGATGCGACTCCGCTCGAGCAGGGGCCGTGTCTCTTCAGCCCATCCCTTTAGAACGCCTGCCGCCGGCAGCACGGACGGCATGAGCCCCAGTACCGGGGATCCGATTGGAGTCACCGCGGGGCGGTTGAGAAGGGCGTTCAGTCGTGCTGCCACGCTCACTCTGGTAGACTCCATCCTCGTGATGTCGGCGTCGATGCGGGCGACCTCCACGGTCGCTCTCAGGACGTCGGCCTGCCTCCCCGTCCCGGCCGCGTACATCGCCTTTGCGACCGTCTCGAATTGCTCCAGAAGCTCTTGCGTGGAACCCATCACCTGGAGCTGGTGATCGGTGGCGTACAGCTTGTAGAAGGCGGTCGCCGTCTTGGTTCGCACATCCCACCACAGTTCCTCGGCACTAGCCCATGCCATCGCGGTGGTCTGTTTGGCGATGTCTCCCTGAAGCGAGAGCTTCCCGGGAAACGGAAAGATCTGCATCGCCTGTATCGCGGGCGCCATCGACGCGGGCATAGAGGAAGAGAAGTCAGGAAGCCCGAGGTTCATGACACCCACCTGCAAGGTCGGATCGGGGAGAAGACTGGCAGCGTCCTCTCGGGTGGATGTTGCTTCCGCGAGGAAGCGAGCAGCGAGGAGCCTGGGGTTCCGCTGGCGGGCGAGGTCCAGGATTTCCTTCAGGGTCACGGGGCCAGCGTCGCTCTCCTGGCGCCCCGCGGCTTCCGCCTGGAGCGACGGGCCGGCCAATAGGAACGCCGCAAGGAGTCCGAGCACCCTCCGTCTCTTCGTTCGTGCGGCCATTAAACCTCCGATAAAGCTGTGTCGTGAATTGAGACCCGACGCGGGCCGACGATTACGGACAATAGTCAGGCCGAGATCGTGAAGTAAACGTGAGGGGAGGATGAAGGATGCTTCATGGACCGAGCTACGGTCAGGACCCAGGCGTGGCCCGATTCGATCGACTTTGTTTCACCGAGATCCTACGGGGTGCTCCCGCGCGGAAGAGTGACGGTGAAGATCGCTCCGCCATCCCTGCGGTTGGCGGCTTGGACCTGGCCGCCGTGCGCTTCGACGACCGCGCGGACAATCGCCAAGCCGAGGCCGGTTCCTCCCTCGTCCCCGGCGGGGGTGCGGGACTGGTCTCCCCGGTAGAAGCGTTCGAACACGCGGTGCGGCGCCTCTCCCAGGCCCGGCCCCGTGTCCCATACCTCGATCCTCACCCGGGCGTCGTCACCCTCTACCAGAACGTGGGCCTCCTCGCCGGATCGGCAGAACTTCACCGCGTTCGCTGTGAGGTTCCAGATAGCCTGGTTCATGAGATCGGGATCGAACATGCCTCGCGCATCTCCGGTTACCTCCAAGTCCAGCGCCACACCTTTGTCACTGGCACGGAACTTCAGGCGCTCTACCACACTTGATGCCTGCTCTCCGAGATCGGTTGGCCGCTGTCGGACCTGAAAACCCCCGGCGTCCGACCGAGCCAGCGTCAGGAGGTCGTCGGTGATCCTGGAAAGGCGCATGACCTCTTCCAGGGAGCTCGATATCACGCTGCGGTATTCTTCCGGATCACGCTCATTCCGCAGCGCCAGCTCGAGCTCACCCCGCAACACGGTGAGGGGTGACCGAAGCTCGTGACTCGCATCCGCCGTGAACCGGCGCTGGGACTCGAAAGCGTTGCGGAGACGGCCCAGCATGGTATTCAACACCTGCACGAGCCGTTCGTATTCGCCGAATTCGGCGTACACACTGATTCCCCTCTGCAAGGAGCCCGCCTCTATCTCCTCCGCCTGATCGGTGATCTCGTGGACGGGCCGGATCGCGCTTTCCGCGAGCCACCAGCTTCCGACGAAGCTGCCGACCACCATCAACAGGCCGATACCCACGAGGACGATACTGAACCGGCCGAGCATGTCGTTCCGGGAAACCAGTGAAGCCGCCACCTGAATCACGTGCGCTTCATGAGCCTCGCCCAGGCGCCCCAGCGGGTAATAGAGCGAACGGATCGGAGCCATCAGGTAGGTCGCTTCTCGCCAGACCAATTCGCCTCCCGCCGACTCCTCGAGCGCCTGGGGATCGAGGGGCAGGTCGGCGGTCATGTACCGGCTACGGAGTAGACTCACACCATCCTGCCGCCACACCTGGGCGTAGCGGTTGAGGTCCTGGATGGACGCGGCTTCGTCAGGTGTCAACTGCCACTCGTAGAAGCTCATCCCTCCGGACAGAGGATCCGTGACGGAGGCGGCCTGAATCGTGGCGACGTTGAGAATGCCCGCGTCCAGCTCCCGATCCAGCACGACCCTGAGAGTGAACAGGCTCATCGCCGAAATGGCCACAAAGCCCGCGGCGATCGTCGCCGAGAACCGCACGGCAAGCCGAAAGCGGAATGAACGCCTCACTCGGGCTCTTTCTGCTGGAAAACGTATCCGACCCCCCGCAAAGTATAGAGAAGGTCACCTTCACCCGCTTCACCCAGCTTGCGTCGCAGGTTCCCTACGTGAACGTCCACGACGTTGCTCATGGGATCGAAGTTGAGGTCCCAGACCTTCTCGAGCAGCTCCGTCCTTCGAACTACCTGCTCCGGTCGCAGGATGAAAAACTCCAAAAGCTGGAACTCCTTCGGCGTGAGGTTCAGCCGCCTGCCCTGCCGGTGGGCGACGTGTTTGATGCGGTCGACCTCCACATCCTTGTAGATGAGCAGTTCCCCTCGCCCGCTACCACCGCGACGGAGAAGCGCCCGGACGCGAGCGAACAGCTCGTCGAACCCGAAGGGCTTCGTGAGGTAGTCATCCGCTCCCGCGTCCAGGCCCATGACGACGTCCGCCTCGGAGTCCATTGCCGTGAGCATGAGAACCGGGACGTCGGAGCCCGATTGTCGAAGCTCCCGTACCAACTCGAATCCGGTCTTTTGGGGGAGCATGATGTCAACCAGCAGCAGGTCGTAGTCGTAGACCCGTGCCTTCATCCCTCCGTCCACGCCATTGTGGGCCACGTCGACGGCGTAGCCCTCCTCACGGAATCCCTTCTCGAGGAAGCTCGCAACCTTCTTGTCGTCTTCGACTACCAGGATTCGCATGTCGTCACTCCTCGGGCGCAAGGCGGGTGCCTGACCGCGAAGGCGCACTGCCGTGCCCCATACTACCACGGCTCAGCGCCCAAGGGGGAGTCCCCCACCCCCGAGGCCTTCCGGACGAAGCTCCGTTCCCGACAATCTCGTGGGAGCGTATGAACGATCCGTGAATGTTCGATGAAGGCTTCTTCATCGGCTCTTCACCGAATTTTCAGACCCGCATCTCTAACTTGGGAGCGTGAATCTGCCCACTCGGGTACGGCCTCCGGACCCGTTCTTCATTCGTAAAACGGAGATCCCGTTCGGAAGGAGCGGCCATGTCCAAGAAGAACTCGAGGCGCACGCAACGGGGTACGGGCAAGCGCCGGAAGGGCCGATCCCGCCGTGCACTCTCCGCCTACTGGTTAATCGCAGGTGTGGTCGTGGTGGCGCTGTCCCTCGTGCTGGTGCCCGACGCGGCCGCGCGCCACCCCGATCCACGCCCAAACATGACCAAGGCCGATGTCAAGTCGAGTTATCCTCGAAAGTTGTGGAACGGGTCCTGAGACTTGGGTGAGTTGATGGGAATGAAAAAGGCGGGGTATCCTTCGGTGTGAAGGACGATTCACACGAAGCCCGGGTTGGAGCCCGGGAGAAGGACACGCCACCATGCTGAAGGTATTCGAGGAGCAGGGACGAGGCCAGGAAGGGGAGGTCGGCTTAGAGTTGGATGAGTTGGTGAGAGAGGGAGCACGACGAAGCCGACGAGCACGAGAAGAGTTGTCATATGCCGCCAAAAAGGCCCGCGAAGCCCATGAACGCCAGGGAGAGGACACCGGCGATCAGGAAGACGAGGGCCGATCCCTTCGCTATCTCGGGCACGTCAGACAGATCGACCTGCTGCCTGATGGAGGCCATGAGTACGAGAGCGAGCGTGAGTCCCGCCCCGGCCCCGATCGCGAAGACCAGACCTTCCAGAAAGTCGTATCCACGATTCGTTTGAAAGATGGCGAGATAGAGAATCGCGCAGTTCGTGGTGATCAGTGGAAGGAACATCCCCAGCTCCCGGAAGAGCCGAGGGCTGAACTTCTTGATGGTCATTTCCACGATCTGAACGACCGACGCGATCACGACGATGAACGATATCAGCCGGAGGAACGGGGCGTAGGGGAGGATGAAGGTGTTCAGGACCCACGCGGTGACAGACGTCACGACCAGGACGAACACGTTGGCTCCACCCATACGAAGTGCGGTCTCCACCCTTCCGGAAATACCCATGAAGGGGCAGAGACCGAGGAAGTAGAAGAAGGTGAAGTTGTTCACCAGCATCGCCGAGATGAAGATCCAGACCAGACCGTTCATGCGGCGGGCCTCTCCCAAGAGAGATCATGGGGCCACCTGCGCGTCGCAGAGCGTCGGTCCTTCCGTGCCGTCAGCCAGTTCCGCGCCAGTAGTATGAAGCCGATCGTGAAGAACCCTCCCGGCGGCAGAATCATCACCGTCCACGGCTGATACGAAGGGCCGAAGAGACTGAAGCCCAGGAAGGTCCCCGATCCTATCACCTCACGGATCGACCCCATGAGGAGAAGCGCGATGAGGAATCCAAGGCCCGTGCCGGCCGCGTCGAGGATCGAGCGTCCTACCGGCTGTTTGGATGCGAAGACCTCCTGACGTGAAAGGATCATGCAGTTGACGACGATCAGGTAGACGAAGGCACCGAGCGCTTTCTGGACCTCGGGCAAGATCATCGCCAGGAGCAGGTCGACCACCGTGACGAACGTGGCTACGACCAGCACGTAGGTGGAGATGCGGATGGCGTCGGGGATCCAATGCTTGAAGAGGGAGACCAGGAAGTTGGAGCAGAGGATCACCGCCAGTGTGGCGATCCCCATCGCGAGCCCGTTGACCACGCTGTTGGTGACGGCCAGGGCCGGGCAGAGCCCGAGCAGTTGAACCAGAACGGGGTTCTCTCTCCACACCCCCCGGAGCAGATCGTCTGTCGCAGTGCGGCGTTTCTTCGCCGACATGATTCGAGGTCGCCTCGTGAGCTAATCAGCGTTCGACACATCTGCCTCCCGGGTCCCGGGAAGCGCTACCACGGATGCTGTCGCGAATCGGATGAAGCGGTGGTGAGGGGGACGTGAAGGAGGGTTCACGTCGAGCGAACCGCCACCGCAGCTGAGGTCCAGGATCGGAACCGTATGCGTTACCGCAGGCATACGCTCCTCCGTCGAGAGTTCCATCGTTCTGCAGGGGCCCGGGACACTGCGGGCACACGTCCACGGTATTCGACATAGGCGTCTCCGAAACGCTCGATCATGGCGTTTTCCTCTCGAGCCCGGAGCCTCAGGTACGCCCAGACGATCACCGGGGAGAGGACCAGCGTCGGAATCGTGGGCCAGTGAATCAACTTCCCCCCGGCTCGGTAATCTCAGGGGGTCGCTCCAGCAGGACTGCGGTACCAGGACGGCCAGCCTGTGGTGCGGAGGAGCTCCCCGAGCGTCTGGAGGGTGTCGACGGGTATGTCGTATTTCCGGCGCAGGTAGAAGTCCGCTGTCTTCGCCACGATGCGAGCGGTGGTGGTCGAGCCCCCTCCACCGTATTCCACCAGGGCCACCACGACGATCTCGAAGTCCGCGCCCTTCGGCCCCGCCATGCCGGCGAACCACGCATGGGTGGGGGCGAGGCCCATCTGATTCAGCGCGTGCTCGGCTGATCCGGTCTTTCCTATCACGTCCCAATACTCCAGGGTGGTCTCGACATGGGCGGTGCCTCCTGGGGCCGTGACCCTGCGCAGACCCTCCCGAAGGGCGGCGAGGTGCTCGGGCTCGAGATTCAGGCTCCAGGCCTCTCCCAACTCCACCCCCCGCGCGACGGATGGGGGAGGTGCGGATCCATTCCGGGCCAACGCAACATAGAACTGGGCGATCTTCAGGGGAGTCTGGGAGTTTGGACCCTGCCCGATGGCGAGCGAGAGCGCCTCGCCTTCCGTGGGTGTGTACCCCCACCGGCGGACCCAGTACTCCTTCGACGCCGGGAATATCCCTGGGCTCTCCTGAGGAAGGTCGATGCCGGTGGGTGTACGGAATCCGATGTTCGTGGCTCCATCGATCAGCCCCTGAAGCCCCAGCTTCAATCCGAGTTGATAGAAGTAGACGTCGCACGAGTGCGCGATGGCGCCGGCCAGGTCAAGGAAGCCGTGGTTGGACCTCCCCCAGCAGTGCCATTCGCGATTTCCCCACCAGAAAGAGCCGGTGCACGGCATGGGCATCGTCTCGTCGGGCGTGATAACGCCCCGGTCGAGGGCGATGGCGGCGGTGGCCAGCTTCCACGTCGAAGCGGGCGGATACAGGCCCATTACCGCCCGGTTGAACAAGGGCCTTCGCTCGTCGGTGCTGAGTCGGCTCCAGGGTGCGGCGCCGATTCCTCCGACGAAGGCGTTGGGATCGAACGTGGGCGCAGAATAAAGCGCCAGTACGCCGCCGTCGGCCGGGTCCAGGGCCACGACCGCACCAGAAAGCGAATCGGGGAAGATTCGGTGGATCCACTGCTGGAGTTCCATGTCCAGGTTGAGGTGGAGGTCCTGCCCTGGAGCGCCAGGATCGGCGGCGAAGCCCGCGAAATCTCCAACGATGCGCCGCCCCCTGGCGTCTACCTCCACGTAGCGGAGCCCGCGCCGCCCCTGGATCTCGGATTCGTACTCTCGCTCGATGCCGGTCTTGCCGACCACCATTCCAGAAGCGTACCCGCCCTCCGCAAACGCTCTCGAGTCCAACTCGTCCGAGGTGATCTCCCCCAGGTACCCCAGGACATGAGACGCAGCGGCTCCGGCGGGGTATCGCCGGCGAGGTCTCATCTCGATGTAGACATCCGGAAACTCGCTGCGGTGTTCCTCCAACTTGCTCACGACCTCGAAGTCGGCGTCGGCATCCACGACCAGTCGCTGCCACCCGTTGTTCCGAAGCGTACCGAGCAACCGTCCGATGAGGGCGTCGGGCAGGTCCATGTACCGGCGCATACGCTGCAGGGTTGCGCGCACCGAGTCCGGAGGACCAGGCAACACGGTGACGGCGTACCCGGGAACGTTATCTGCCATAATGTGTCCGTGCCGATCGAAGATGGTGCCCCTCGGCACCGGGATCGGGAGTGGGCGTAGCCGGTTGGACTCGGCGCGGAGCATCCACTCGCTGGAGCGGAACACCTGAACCCGGAAGAAAACCGCGGCCAAAGTGCCCATGAGGAGCACGATCACTCCGTAGGCTACGCGTGCCCGCCGGCGGCGTACCAGCGGGTGGCGTGTCTTCACGGGAGCCCCTCACTCAGGACGGATCGGGAGGGCGCCGCAGGTTCACGACCTCGGGCGGCGTTCTCGATCTCGTACCCCTCCGCGCTCCACGCACGCATCCCACCGACCAGGTTGTAGACATTCGTGTATCCCAGCGTGACCAAGGCGTCCGACGCCTGAGTACTCATGTGACCGCTCCGGCAGTAGAGGACGATCTTCGCATCCTTGGCCTGGGGCAGCTGGTCGAGGTTGGCCCCGATCTGGTCGTATGGAATGGTCTGATCCGTACCCGGAATGTCTCCCGCGAACGGCACGTGCACGTTGACGAGGACGAAGTCCTTGTCGGCCATCATTCCCATGAGATCCGCCGGAATGATGTCGGCGTAGGACGCACCCGCCTCCGGCGCCTTCGTCATGCTCGAGTCGCACAGTGGGCAGGGGGTCATGGCCTCGGGGTCCATCGCCCCTTCAGGCGCTACCGCCGGGGGCAGTGTTGGTGCTTCGTCCGCCTGTTCGCCGCCCCCTTCGTTCTTCCCGCACGCTCCGAGGATGGTGACGCCGAGGAGAGTGAGTGCGACGAGTCTGTCTGGCTTTCCGGTGTACATCGCTTCCTCCATCCAGGTACAAGGTGTCGTGCGAGCGGATCAGGTACGGTGTGGCGTTCACCGTTGCGCTGCGGTATCGGCCACGTAGCTCTGGGTGGACCATACCTCCCTTCCGTGCAATCGCCCGAGAAAGCTCTCCGCCGCGCGCCTGGTCATCATCGGTCGAGCTCCCGTAACGGCCGCGGGTCGTCGCTCCCTGGCTGGGCCTTCGCCCCCGCCGGCCAGATGAGGGTGCGGAGCGGAACGTCGGGGACGTCCCGGATCTCGATGGTGAACTCTGCAGGACGGCTGTCCAGGCCAGACTCGAGCGTGGTGCTCCCGTGGTGTCCACTCAGCGCGCCCGCCTTGTTGGGCGCGATGGAGTCCGTACCGATGATGAGCCGCACCTGGGCGGTCAGGTCCAGCGAGCCCAGAGGCACGGAGTGTGTGTTCGCCGGTATGTCCACGAGCAGCGTGCCGTCCTCCCATCTGGGCTGCACGTCGAGCGTCACCGCGCCCTCGCTGGTCTGAACCACGTAGACGGAGTCTTGCGCGGTGAGAAGGTCGTCGAACGACCGTGGGGCGCTCGCCGGTGACTCAGCGGACGGGGGACGGCTCGGTCCCGCCGTGCGGCGGCCTATTCCTGTTCTGGCAAGCAAAAACTATAGCGCCCGAGATGAAGATTGGGTGAACTCTGGATGAAGATTTCTTTCGCTTGGCTGGACCTCCTTCGCGAGCCTGGTTCTTGTGATCCGATGAGGTTGTTGGCAACTATCGGGCGGATCTCCACCGTGAGCACTGATCGGTTATGGCCCTGAGGACCGACAGTGCACTCGGGCGCTCCTTGGCAGAGGGGCGGGGCAGCAGAATGATCGACGACCAATACGCCTGGCTTGTTTGGGCGAGCGCCTTCTTGATCTCGTGGCTGATCCTCTTCGTCGGTTTTCCGCAGCATCGACGGCCCATGCTGTGGGCGAGGGCCTTCTCTCTTCCTTGAGCTTCTCGACCAACGCCACGGCCGCCTCGCCGTCACCTTCGATATCGATGTCGCCGCGGACGTAGGCCTCCCCCATGCGGCGATCCGTAGGCGGCAAGAGCCCCTTTCGATGCGCTCCAGGATGGCGAAGGACGAGCTCGAAGTCCGGCGTCGTCCGGGCCGGCGGCGCTGCGTCGGTGGTCATGCTGCCCATTTCGTCCGGGCCAGACACGGTCAACACCTCCGCTCTCGAACTGCAATTCCATTACATTCGAACTGGCATGAATTCGGCTTCATCCCGGTGATTGGCCACCAGGCTCAGGCCGAGGGCAAATTCCCAGGCCCTGTGTTCATCGCAACGGTGAAGTGTTCTTCATGCGCCGGCCCGAGTGGGACCATTAAGCCATCTTCATCGGCCTTTCACGTCCCCTTCATTGCCGGCGGTCTATTCATACGGTCATGACCCCGGGCAGCGACGAGCCACGGCAGGGAGCCCGAACGGCGGGCTTCATCCGGCGTCGGTCGCCCTCGTCCTGTTGCCTGACGGAGAGCATGCCTATGGACGAGATGATGGATTTGCCCCACCTCGACTTCGACTTCCTCCGCTCCCAGATCGTGGGAGCTGACGCCACCTTCTCGACCCCCTTCGGCGAGCGGCCCCTCGTGTACTGCGACTATACCGCCTCGGGTCGTTGTCTCCGCTTCGTCGAGAGCTACCTCATGCGAATCGAGAGGGGTTACGCGAACACGCACACGGAAGATGACGTAACCGGACGCTCGATGACGCACCTACTACACGAAGCGGAGGAGGAGATCAAGCGATGCGTGAACGCCGGACCACAAGGGCGCATCATCGCTTGCGGCACGGGCGCGACCGGCGCGATCTGGAAGTTCCAGCAGCTCCTGGGAGTGGCCCTCCCACCGGCCACTCGCCAGCTGCTGTTCTCGGTGTGCGAAGATTTCGTAGGAGAGGGGAAGGTTGAGGCCCTCCATGACTTCCTCCAGGCCCGGCAGCCTGTCGTCTTCATCGGCCCCTACGAGCATCACTCCAACGAGGTAACTTGGCGGGAGGGGCTGGCCACAATTTGCGAGGTCGGGCTCTCCGGCGACGGAGGGGTGGACCTGGACCACCTGGCCGATCTTTTGGGGCGACATGCCGACTCTGGCCGGCTACTGGTGGGCTCGTTCTCAGCCGCCTCCAACGTCACAGGCCGGATTACGCCCGTACATCGGGTGGCCCGCCTTCTCCACCGCCACGGCGCCCTGGCCTGCTTCGACTACGCCGCCAGTGCTCCGTACGTGGAGATCGACATGAACCCGGAGCCGGGTGCCGACGGCGGCGACCCGTCTCTCGACGCCATCTTCATCTCGGCCCACAAGTTCCTCGGCGGTCCGGGCTCCTCCGGCATCCTCGTTTTCAACGAGCGGGTCTATCCCTCGCATCTCGCTCCCAGCATTGGGGCCGGCGGGACGGTGGCGTACGTGAATCGGGAGAGCCACGACTACCTGGAGGACATCGAGGCTCGGGAAAAGGCGGGCACTCCGGGTGTGCTCCAAACGATGAGGGCGGCCCTCGCCTTCATGGTGAAGCGCGCGATCGGGGAGGATCGGATCGGGGCCCGAGAGCGGGAGCTCGTGCGACGTGCTATGGACCGGTGGCGGCGGCTCCCCGCGATCGAGATCCTGGGAAACCCGGATCCCGAGCTTCGGGTGGCGATCGTCTCCTTCAATATCCGCGACGAGGGGGATGCGTACCTACATCCGAAGCTCGTCACCACGCTGCTGAACGACCTCTTCGGAATCCAATCCCGCGCTGGATGCTCCTGCGCTGCGCCCTACGGGCACGCGCTCCTCCAAATACTTCGGGAAGAGTCGCTTCGCTATCGCGATTGGGTCCTCCGAGGCTACGAGGGGATTAAGCCGGGGTGGTGCCGTATCGGATTCCACTACGTTATGGACGATGCCGAGGCGGACTACGTGATCGAAGCGGTGGAGTTCGTGGCGCGCCGCGGTCGCCTCTTTCTCCCCCAGTACCGCTTCGACGTGCGGACCGGCCAGTGGTCACATCGGAACGAATCGGAGCCGGAGCACCGTTTTTCCCTAGAAGAGGCCCTCCGCGACCAAGAAGAGCAACCTGCAGAAACCGAGGCCCGCGCGAATCTTTACCGCCGCTGGCTGGACCAGGCGGAGGAGCTGGCCGGCCAGTTGGAACGCCTACAGGCGGAAGACGCGGTGACGTCCGTAGTCCTCGAGGGCGAACTGGGCGAGCTCCAGTACTTCACGTTGGTCGGGCCGGCCCAGACGGGTCCGGGGCGCCGGCTGCGGGCCCCCCCGGCAGGGCAGCCATGACGCTTGGAGCCCGGCTGCGTAATAGTCGGCAGCACATGAACGCGTCCGCCCGGCTCGAGCTCTCGCAGATGGAGCGTCGCACGGGCCTTTTGGACCGGCTCGCGCGGGTGGACGCGTGACATCCGGTCGCATTACACCGAGCGATCCATGTCGACGCTCTTGGGGAAGGCCTTCTGCAAAATGTCTTCGGCGTCTGAGGCACTGCCGACCCACCGTTCAAGGAAAGCAAGGAATCGCCGGTGTTTACCCACCAGCAAACTGAGGTGTTCTGGAGTCGGTGCGTGTCTGGTCATCTTGCCGGTCACCCCTCGGGGCCTACCAAGGACGTTCAATAGGCCGCTGAACCGTTTTATATCTGCCACCGCGATTCGCGCCTGCTGATCGTCGGCGCGCTCACGCAGGCGGAGGGCGCGGTAACGGCTCCGCACAGGACGTCCGGCGATGCCCGACGCAGCGACAGAATGTGCAGTGGCATCCGTCCCGACACTCCTGGAGCAAGTCACGTTTTCCCGCAAAGCGCCGGCGCATCAGTGGATACAACGCCCTTCAGAAAAGGCCCGGGCCATACCACCTACGCAGAAAGTCGCGCGCATCCCGCGTGCGCTCGGCACGCCGCAGCAACCTGACGTATCCGCCATTTCCCAGCTGCTCGTAGAGGTACCGGTTGGCGAGCCCTGTGCGCAGAAGGCCCTGCAGCCGCGGACGCCACAGGTCTTCGTAGCGTTGCGGCTTTCCTTCTAGCCACGCCCGCGCGGCGAGGTGTCCCGAAAGCAGTGCATAGCGCATGCCGAACCCGAACAGCGCATCCTGGAATCCCGCAGCCTCGCCGACGTACAGCAGATTCCCCTTCCGTGCGGTCAAGGTCGGATACACGTTCCCGAATCCGCCGAACCGGCGCGCATTGGTCAACTCGAGGCCGACTCGATCGCGAAAGAACTCGACGGTCCGCTCCAGATACCGCGTCTCGTTGTGGAAATCCGCGAAGAGGCAACTCGCCACCGTTGCGCGACTCCCGCAAATGAGCAGATACGAGTATCCCTTGGGCGCCAGCTCGTCGGAGACGACCGCGTAGGCGCCATCCGCAAGGTCCGTTTCCGCCACGTATCCGACAGCGATCATATCCGAGCGCCGCGGGCCATGAGCGAACTCCGGCGGCCACCTCCTGTTTCTGAGCCCCGACGTGCAGTGGATTCCCACTCCGTGGCTGCTGTTCGAGGCCCCGGTGCAGATCCCTGTGGTGCAGGACCTCAACGGAACGCAACTCGACTATGGCACGCGGTTGCAGGTGGGAAGTCGCATCCGGTTCTCCTTCGTCCGCATGGGATCATGACTTTCACCAGAGCAAGGCGCGAATAGCATGCCCCCGTTCATCCAAGATGCCCTACGGTGGGCCACCTTCAGCGGGCGCCATTTTCTGGTGATGTTGTGGTGGATATGGGTGAGTGCCGTGGTTGTGACCGCGGTGGCGGAGTCCGCCGTTTCCGCTCCGGTACGGCGGCGGCTGGTCGAGGGAGGAGGCCGGGGATGGCGGTCGCTGGCGATCGCCGTTGTCTTGGGTATGCTCAGCCCTCCCAGCCGGAGCCGAATCTTTCGCCAGGCACGGGAGTTGCTCGCTGCCGGCGTGTCACCTCGCGCCGTCATGGCCTACCTCGTCTCGGCACAGACCCTTTTGCTCTGGGTGCTCATCTTCATCATCGAGTTGGATGGGCCGCAGCTCGCGATTGGGCAGGTCGTAGCAGTGGCGGCCACGCTGGCCGTGCTCGCATACGGGGTCGGTCGCCGGGCAGGCCTACTCCCTCTGGTGACCGATGCTGCTCGGGCTGGCAGGAATCGGCTTCTTTCTCGCCTACGTGACGGGTGCACCCCTGGTGGGGAACGCCCTGATTGCGGCCGGACTTTGGAAGGCACAGTTTCTGACTTACGCGGGGCTGTCCGCCTTCTACATGGGTACGATGATCAACCCGTTCGTACTCCCCCGCTACTACTCCCTGTTGGGGGTCGAACTGGCCCGGAAGGTGTTGATCTGGTAGGTGGTAGGCGTTCTCGTGGGCGCCTTGGCAGCCACGGCGTGGTGGTGGGGTCTGAACCGGCTGGCAGGAGCCATCGGCGTGCGCGACTTGTTCGAGGCCCTATTGTACGCCACGATCCGGCCCAACGACGTGCCGTGGTTCCATCACTGGTTCCAGCCGCGCGGCATGCCCGGGATGTAGCATGATCACGATCGATACCGAACCAGGAGAACTGGAAGAAGGAGCTGTGAAACCGCACACAAGGAGGGAAGATGAGGACTCTCGCCATGGCGCTGACTCTGACCAGCGCCCTCGCGCTCACGGCAACCGGGGCCGCGGCCCAGGAGCCGGCCACCGCAGACGACGGGCCCCGCATCATCGAGGTCACCATCCTCGGGTTGGCCTGCCCGTTCTGTGCCTACGGCGTGCAGCAGAAGATGAAGGGGCTGGAGGGCGTAGCCGATTTGGAGATCGACCTCAACGAAGGGCTTGCCGCGCTGACGCTGGCCGAGGGCAAGGATCTCTCGAACGAGGTCCTGCTCCGGACAGTGAAGGACGCCGGCTTCGAGGTGGCCAAGATCTCACGCAACTTCGAATCCGACTTCCCGGACTACGAGCAAGAGAAGGGCGCTTGAACTCGGTAGGAAGAGCGGGGCTGCTACCGTCGTTCACCTCCGCTCACGCACCTGCCTATTGGTGGCGTTGGAGCCCCTCCACGACACGGTCAGTCGTTCTCTCGGCGATGCTCCTGGTCGGTGCGGGCGTGGCCGGGTTGAGCGCCCAGGGGCCGGGCGCGGGCTCGACCGTGTTTCCTGGCTCGGCCGGAGTCCAACTCAGGCATGAGCCCGTCTTCGGGGTGGGCCCGCATACGACTTGGCGCGGAGGGTGGGGCGTAGAGATCGAAGTCGAGCGTCATGGCAGCGAAACGGTCGTACCTGTCGAGGTCATGTATGGAGTCACCGAAAAACTGACCGTCACGGCGACCCTGCCCTGGGAAGCGTCGTCCGCGGACGGTGGACTCGGAGAGGTCGGGCTCCGGGCGAAGTGGCGTTTCGCGACCCGGTTCGCGCCTGGACTGTCCGACGCAGTGGCACTGATCGGGGGTGTCACGATTCCTCGCAACCGGGCCGGCGGAGCACTCAAGGGCGGACCCGGGATCATGGCCGGCCTGGCTGCGGGCCGAGAATCCCGGCGCTGGTACTACTTCGCCGGAGCGCGCGGGACCCTTCGGGTCAGCCGTGACGGCTATGATCCTGGCGACCATCTCGCGCTCAATATGGCATGGGGTGTCCGACCCAGGCTCACGGCATTCGACGAGCCTGACCTGGTGATCCTGGTGGAGGGAAACTACAGGATGGTCGGCCGATCGACCCTCGCGGGCGAGGTGGATCGGGCAACAGGCTCGCGCGTCCTGACGTTCGGACCGGCGGTCCTCTACTCCATCAGGAACATCATGTTCAAGGGTGGCTTGGACATCCCCATCTGGGACCGCTTCAACGAGGCGGGAAAAGACGCGAGCACCATGGTGATCGGGGCGCTCGAGATCCACTGGTGACGAAGTGATCGGTACGGTCAGTGACCCTTCAGCAGCCGGGCGGAGTTGCCCACACGTCGCCGTTGCCCTCCCTTGACCCCGTACCTTGGTCCAGGGTTTATTCTTACAAGAGTTTCTCGATGTTTTCCCCCGCCGGATCGGTAAGATGCTAAAGGCCATCGTCACAACCTCTGGAGGAGTCGTCACTGCCGCAGCGTCCGCGCTGTGCTGTGCTGGTCCGCTGCTCGCGGTTACGGCGGGGGTCTCCGGCGCT
>JACZXQ010000083.1 GCA_022571515.1 Gemmatimonadota bacterium | reverse complement strand
CCACCCTTCGCCGATTCCTCGGTACTGCTCCTCGATGTATGGGATCAGCTCGTATGTCAGCGCATCCCCGTAGGGCCCGAGGTTCTCAGAATTCACCGCGTAGGAGTCATCGAAATAGGGATTGGCGTGCTGCATGGTTACGACGATCATCCGGGGAAAGCCCGGAGATATCCAATCCTTATAGAGTTGGTAAGCCATCTCTTCCTGAAGCTGCGTGTAGCCCTCCACATCGGACCGGTCGGCACTGGAATGGCCCGGCTCAGGCGGTGTCTCCCGGAAACCGGCGGGGAGATAGAGTACCCGGTGGTGGTGTCCTTGGTAAACAAAGAGGGGGTACCGGGCGTCCGGGTGCTCGTCGAAGCCCCAGGGCAGGAGGATGATGGCCTCCAAGAACATGGGACGGCCCCAGAACTCTGTCAGCAGCTCGCTCTGGATCCGCACGTGCTTGATGTACTTCGTATCCTCACGCTCCGGGAAGGGTGGGATCTCGTTGTCGAGCGAGATCTCGATGGTCTGATCGTCTCGAGGATCGATCCAGAGCTTCTTCGGAGTGCTGTAGAGGTTCCCCGGCTTCCTGTTCCATTTCTGCCCTTCCCCCCTGTCCGGCGGCAGCTTCACCACATGGCCGTCCGACCGATGGAAGGTCTCGTAGCGGTTCAGCAGCGCCTGCACCCAGTACTCCCCCGGCGGGATCTCGGCGATGCTCTTCAAGGGATAGCCAGCATCGTTGTGGTCCATAATAGCCGCCTCACCAGGCCGCAACTCGTCCACAGTGAGACCAAAGACCAACTGGGTGTCCTTGCCACGATTCTGGATCTGGAACCGGGGCTCGGTCTGGTCGTTCGTGGAGATCAACAACAGCATTCGGCCGTCGAGTAACTCTGCAGATCGCTCCTCGGAGAAAGAGATACCGAACCTCAACTTGCACTCCTCGCACTCCTCCGCCCCGCAGGCGAGCTGGCCGGAGACGACCGCAGCCAACCCGAAAAAGGTGGCCAGACGGATTAGAGTGCCTCTCGGCGAGCGCAACCGATTCATTGAGTACCTCCCTCTATAAGGGTCTCACGGAAACAGATGCAAAATGCAGCTGTCTCCCAGACTGACCGAACCGCTTCTCTTCAATACCACCAGCTGGTAACGTCGGCTCCGGGCGGAGCCGACTCGAGCATACACATAATCATCTCCGGTGCGAATCGCTGATTGATCGTCACCGAGCGTGTGCTAATCTTAGTTAAAATTTGAAGCGGCCCCCAACCTCTGGTAGACTTGAAGTGACGAATACTCAAGGGAACGCCAGAGAAAGGAGGCCACCGATGCCAAGGATGCCACACCTTGCCCGGCAGGGCAAGAGGTCAAAGAAGTCGAAGACGTTGGGCGAGCCTGACGTGGTGAACCGCGAGGACTACGAAGCGATGGAACTGGACAGCCGGCTGGAGTTGATTCGCAGCCTGATTCCCCTGGGTTTGATGGCTGTCTGCGAGGAACTCGAGCGGGAAGTCGTCAGCCTGGATGAGGGCTTCGAGGAGACTCTGACGCTACATCGCCTGGGACTGTTCGCCAAGATCGGTCGTTCGCTGAAGACGACGAACATCTTGGAGTCGGTCAACTCCCAGGCGGAGGAGCGTTGCGGTCGGGTCGATCACTGGCAGAACTCGAAGCAGAAGCAGCGTTGGTTGGCAGCGGCTCTTCTGGACATCGAGCCGCGCCTACGAAGGCTGGTAGGATACCGCCACCTGCCGGCACTTCAAGCTGCGATCATGAAAGAGCTGAAGCTGGGAGGCGCAGAGGAGAGGAGCAAGCGAGCAGCATGAGGTTGTCGGGGCCGTGAGGAGTTTCAACTAAGATTGGGCTTGACTCCTGCTTCTAACGGCCCCATGATATCTCCTCCTCAGACTCTCAACAGTTCAATGTCGCACCACACGCCTCGACCGTACGCGGGCGATCTCAACCGATGCGGAGGTGAAAGCATGAACCGGCTGTTCAGACCCTCCCGCCCGTCGAAAGCCCGCCTCGCACTCACCGGCGTGTTGTTGAGCCTCGGCACACTCGGCTGTCAGGATCGAGACGACGCCCAGGGGCAGGCACCACTCCGATTCGCCATCTCTTTTCCCGAAGAGCGCAGCGCCGAGCCACAGGACGGGCGGGTGCTCCTCTACATCTCGAAGAACGACGCCGCCGAGCCACGCTTCCAAGTCGGAAACGGCCTCGGGACCCAGCTCGTTTTCGGCGTCGACGCCGAGAGGCTCGAGCCCGGTGAGGAAGCCGTCATCGACGCGGAGGTCTTCGGATACCCGCTGGAAAGCCTGTCGCACATCCCGCCGGGTGACTACTGGGTCCAAGCCCTCCTCAACCGGTACGAGACCTTCCATCTTGGTGACGGGCGTGTCTTGAAGCTCCCGCCCGACAAGGGCGAGGGGCAGCATCTCGAACGCAAGCCGGGCAACTTCTACAGCGCGCCCGAGCGCATGCGTATCGACCCTGGGCGGGACACCACCATCTCCATCTCCATGGACCGGGAGATCCCGCCCATCGAGCCACCCGAGGACACGAAGTACGTGAAGCACGTTCGCATGCAGAGCGAGCTGCTCTCCGAGTTCTGGGGCCGCCCTACCTACCTGGGCGCCCACGTACTCCTTCCGGAGGGATTCGACGAGCACCCGGAAGCCCGCTATCCGCTGGCGGTCTTCCACGGTCACTTCCCCACGGACTTCGGCGGGTTCCGTGAGGAGCCGCCGGACCCCGACATGGAGCCCAACTACAGCGCCCGCTTCGACCTGGAGGGCTACAACCGGATCGTCCAGGAGCACGCCCACGAGTTCTACAAGGAGTGGACCGGGCCCGACTATCCTAGGATGCTCGTGATCGAGATCCAGCATCCCACGCCGTACTTCGACGACTCGTACGCGGTGAACTCGGTGAACATGGGCCCCTACGGGGACGCCATCACCCACGAGCTCATCCCCTACATCGAGGAGCGCTTCCGGGGGATCGGCGAGGGTTGGGCCCGCTTCCTGTATGGAGGGTCCACAGGAGGATGGGAGGCCCTAGCGGTGCAGGTCTTCTACCCCGACGAGTACAACGGGGCGTTCGCCGCCTGCCCCGACCCCATCGACTTCCGCGCCTTCACCCTGGTCGACATCTACGAGGACGAAAACGCCTATT
>JACZXQ010000082.1 GCA_022571515.1 Gemmatimonadota bacterium | reverse complement strand
TGGTCGAGTCCGCGGGGTTTCCCCGCTCGACCCTGCAGTCCAGGATCAGGCCCGAGGCTCCACCCGTCACGAACACCTTGTGTCCGTAAAACGTGTCGCGGCGATCCTTGGCGATGATGTCGGCATGTGGCTCGAAGATCGAGACCAGCTTTTCTGAAGACGGCACCTTCTCGCCGTGAATCACGCGTCGCTCGGTCTGCTCGATCACACGCTGCAACAGGGCGATGTAATGGATGATTTGGTGCGCCAACTCCCGCGCGTCGGAATCTTCCAAGCGCCGATCCCGCAGATGGTTATCCGCCCGATGGGCATAACCCACGACCTTGCGACTCACCTTGAGTAGGTCCCGGTAAGCTGCCGTCCGCTTGTGCCTGCTCCCCGTGTTCTGGATCTCCAGCATGCGCCGTTTCGCTCGACGCCCGTGGTCTGTCCAGAGCCTGAATCCGAAGCGCTCATCCGCCCGTTTCAGCAGTCGCGTCAGCACGCGCACACCGTCACACAACAAGCTCGAATCCGTGGGCGCGTGGATGTTGGCCTCCACCACCGTGCTGTCGATGCGCACCTTGCGGCCCCGCTCCACCCCGGTCCGGGCTGCATACTCCAGGAGCATTCGCTGGATCCGCACCAGCGTCTCGGGGCGTACCTTCTTCAGGTTCTCCGCCAGCGTGGAACGTGACGGTGTCGAACCGAGGGCTCCGAACAGGCAGAAGGTCCGGTAACTCACCGAGTCCGCCACGTGGAATGCAAGCTCGGCGTAGCTGAAGCCGTTCATCTGCTTGAGTAGCAGAACCCTCAGCACCTGGCTCCCGCTCATACCCCGCGCCCCGGTCTCCGGACTCTTCAATCCTCGCACGAGGTCTTGCTCTACGAGCTCCGACATGCCAGGATGAAGGGTCAGGATCTGGCCGATCTTCGCCAACTCCGCGGCGTGGCTGTGCTCGATCCAGGGCCGGTCCAGTGACAACTGTTCGTGACGGCGCATTCAAGGGTCTCCCGTGCGGTCGGTGGCTTTGGTTTCGCAGCTTCAACCTACGACCTATGCACGAATTCGGCGACCACTGGATGCGCCGTTACTTGTTGTCCCACTTGCGTTTCTGAGTTTCCGGATGGGAACTAGTTAGGCCCTACGGAGGGCCGCGCCGGTCGCCCACGGTTCCGCCGCCCCACTCGTCGCGGCCATGGCGTCTCGAAGATTAGTCTACAAGTCAGACTCTTCCTCTATCCTCTCCTCTCCTCTCCTCTCCTCTCCTCTCGATCCCAAGACGCATCCCATATCCCCTTGATCCACTCCTTCATCTCCGCGTCGGACCTCGGGTCTGGAGCGCCGTCCCTGCGTACTATCCTCAGCCCCTCATCCAATGCCTCGTCTTGTTCAGCAAGGGTCATGCTGAAGTAGCCCCACGGCCGCTGCCAGTCAGCTATCGTCTCTTTCGTCTCGGCCTCTGTTTCCCTGGCCACCTGTCTCCCGATGGCGAGGAAGAGCAGCCATATGGCTCCCCCCAGGGAATGAGTGCGAGCCAGCCAATGAGCGTCATCTGACTCCCGCCCAATACTCCAAGGGTTCCAAGCAAGAGGACGATGGCGACGAACCCCGAGCGCTTAGGGTTTCGCCCGAGGAAGGCCGCAACCTCGATGTGTACGGGCGATCTAATCTCCGTATTCACCTACTCCTCCATAGCACGATCAGAGCCAGGTATCGGTAGCTGCTCTTTCCACACTTGGTCCGTGCCAAGGCCCTTCGCGAGGGCGTGTGTGTCGCCTAGTACATCCCCGCGTTGCCACACAGAGCCGTCCTCGCAGACCACGACCACGGCCCCTCGTCTGGACCGCTGCCACAGGCTTCCTCATGGTGTACCCCCTCACTGGTTGAATTGAGATCCACGCTCACAGTGAGTCGAACACCTTACTCGCGCAACTGAGCGCCTTGCGGATGGCGCGTAGGACTCGCAGCTTGATCGCGCCGCATTCATTGCGTGGCCTCTGAGAGGCCGGATCTACTTGCTCTAACTTCCGTTGGCTCGGGCCGAATGCAGCTTCCCTTCGCTTGGTGGAATCCCCAGAATTTGGCACACTACGATCCTGGTCGTCGGTCGGAGCGGCGCTGGCCCTCGACACCCGATGCGTACCAAGAAAAACTCGCGCGGGTGGTAAGGGCATTAAAGGAGTCAGCGATCTCCGAGAGCAGTGATGTCGTCCTCGGATTAGCTGAAGTGACGTACCAGGCCGCCCACGACGTTCGAGACGCATGTCTCCCAAACCACGAGGTGGAATCGATGGACATGCGCCCTGACCGGGCGGGCGCGCTAGAGCCCGCGATTCTTTTCCCACGCCGCCCAGAATTCACCACTCATCCACCGATAATCGTTCCCAATATGCCGCGTGGGACCCGCCCCATGCCGGTACTCGATTACACTCTCGATGGACACCGAATTCGATTCATCGTTTGTCACTGGACGGCTCGCTTTGACAACACCAGTACTCACAAGCGATCTGATATTGCCAGCCACTTGTCTCATGAAATCTTCGAGTTCCTCACGGGAGGATCGACAAGTGAAGCGCGTCACGTCATGATTATGGGCGACCTCAACGAGGAACCATACGGTCTGTTAGAGGAGCGCCTTCACGCCGTCCGTAGTCGCGATCGGGTACGTGACTCTCTTCATTGGACCGATAAGGATGAAAGACGTATCCGTCTCTATAATCTCACGTGGCGACTACTCGGAGAACGTTTCCCACACGATGGACGGCCGAGGAAAGACTTCGACACGGCCGGAACTTACTACTGGAGGAAGAAAAAGACCTGGCACACGTTTGATCAGGTCATAGTCAGCGGCTCCCTCCTTTCCGACACACCGCCCTTCGTTGATGAAACTTCGATGGAGGTTGTCACGCATGAAAGCCTACTGGCCGATAGTGGCCGACCGGAGAGCTTCATTTGGAGCAGGAAGCGCTCAATTGGAGGGGTGTCCGACCACCTACCGGTACGAGGCCGAATCCAGACTAGGAGTGAGGAAGACACATGACAGACTTTGAAGAGCTGTTCAGGAAGCGCCTGGAGGGGGCAAACGAAGCCTTCGATCGGGCGGATAAAGACCTACGCAAGGCTGTCTTTGACTTATCGGCGGGCCTGGAGGAGGTGACTGACGGACAGTTCTCCATGAAACTTG
>JACZXQ010000081.1 GCA_022571515.1 Gemmatimonadota bacterium | reverse complement strand
CGCGATGCTCGAATGGGAAGAACGCATGTGTAGATGGGCGGCGGTGGGTGAGCGGGGTGGACCCTCAAACCAGAGGGACAAAGGCACGGGGGTGTGCTCTCAGTCTGGGAGCGACTGATCGAACTCGGGCACCGCGCGAAGCGTGGTCCGGCAATGGGTTCCGGATCGGCTGGGTCGAACCCACCCGTTTGATCGAACTCGAAGATGCCCTGGGGCGGTGCCCGAGCCGGAGATAGTGGAGGAGGCCGGGTAGGGAGATCCAGGTAGGAGAGGATGGAGCGAACGGGAACGGGATCGGTGACGAAGGCGATGATGCTCATCGAGGCACCACAGGACGGGCAAACGAGTGGCAGCACGTCGTAGATACGCGCGATGAGGGAGGCCCAGAGCGAGGACGTGCCGCGGCCCGGGGCGCCGCCCGAGGAACCCGCGACGGACCGAGTGGCGAGCGGCGCTGAGATCGATTCCTCCACCCTACCCTGCTCACGCCCGAGCGCGATGACCTGATACCTGAGCTTGGCATTGGGTGCCAGGACCCCGTGATAGCGGTGGCGGTGAATGCGTGGCGGGTGAATGAGCAGGGCGAGTCGCTCGAGGAATTCGAGGGGAGTGAGCGAGAGAGCCGTGGTACCGTCCGGTGCGGGATGGGGAAGACGATAGACGACGCGCTCGCCACCTGGCGCACCGTGGCCGTTAGTCTCGAGCCGTTCGAGGGCGAAGGGAGGACGGGCACAGTAGCGCAAGAGTCGTTCGAGTCCGGCACGGTCACGGGCCGCGATGTGGACCGAGGCATCGATGCTGAACCCGCCGAAGGCCTGCCACGTGAGCATGTCATCGGTGACGTGGCGTTCGAGCAGACCCCGACCCACTTCGGTGGGTGCCCCGTGGAAGTAACGGAGCACCCGGTGGCGAATCGTGTGCTGGAGCTCGTCCCAGTCGGAGGCCGTGAGATGGGTGGCCTCGTGGAACTGGACCGAGCCCTCGGGATCCTCGCTGAACACGCCGTCGATGACACAGACGTGGAAATGGAAGTGCGCGTTCAAAGATGCGCCGGACCACGCTTCGCGCGGTGCCCATGAAGGAACGAGATCGCGCCTATCTGGGCATCGGGACCGGCTCCCGGGCTCGCCTGTAGGAGCGTGGTGCGAATGCCGCGTAGAAGGGCACCGCGCGGAGCGTGGTCGCGCAGCACAGCGCCGGCGATCGCGGGGTTGTGGTGCAGGAAGGGCCGGAGACGCTTCGGAACGGAGAGCACCCATTGGCGCACGGGAAGCGGCGGCAGGACATGGTCGACGAGATGGGCGGCGGTCTCGACCATACGGCGGGCATTACACGACGGACATGCTCCACGACTTGCGCATGAGAACGCCACCAGAAAGTTGTAGCCGCAACCGGCACACCGGGCTCGTGCGAATCCGTGAGCGAGAATGCCACAGCGCAGAGGGCACCGCGCGAAGCGTGGTCCCGGAAGTCGCGCTCTACCCATGCGGGCACGCCGTTCCCCATGGGATCGGCCTCGGCGGCATTTGCGAGGAAGGTCTCCAGGTGATGTTGGACCAGCGGGTAAAGCGGCGTCTGAGTAGGGCGTCGGCGCCGGTAGACGGGTCCGCAGTTCTGCGTCGGCGGCCGAAGCGACGTGGCTGGCCGTGGCCGGATACGAGCACGTCGGGACGAGGAGAGCATCCCGGACGCTGGATCGAGTCATCCGGCGTGAACATGTTCAGGGGGGACTGACGCCTCATGCCCCTGTCCCTTGGACATCTGAAGAAGTCCTCCTCAAAGAGCCCGCCGGGCACATGTGCACGTAGAGCTCGCCGGCCTCAGGTGAGACGTCACCACCCACGATCAAGTGCGACGGTGTCGTTAGTACCGGTAGTACTCCGGCTTGTACGGCCCGTCCTTCGGCACGTTGATGTATTCGGCCTGCTCGTCGGTCAGCTCCGTGAGTCTCACGCCGAGCTTGTCCAAGTGAAGGCGGGCCACCTTTTCGTCGAGCAGTTTGGGAAGCAGGTAGACCTTCTTGTCGTACTGCTCGTGGTTGGCCGCGAGCTCGATCTGAGCGAGCACCTGGTTGGTGAAGCTGGCCGACATGACGAACGACGGGTGGCCGGTGGCGCACCCCAGATTGAGGAGCCGGCCCTCGGCCAGGATCAGAACGCTGTGCCCGTCCGGGAAGACCCATTCGTCGTACTGGGGCTTGATGTTGATGTGTTCGATGCCGGGGATCCGCTTGAGCCCCGCCATGTCGATCTCGTTGTCGAAATGGCCGATGTTGCCGACGATGGCCTTGTCCTTCATGCGGCTCATGTCGTCGGCGGTGATGATGTCCTTGTTGCCCGTCGCGGTCACGAAAATGTCCGCCTGCCCGACCACGTCCTCCAGCCGTTTCACCTCGAAGCCCTCCATGGCGGCCTGGAGCGCACAGATCGGGTCGATTTCCGTGACGATCACGCGGGCGCCCTGGCCCTTGAGCGCCTGAGCGCAGCCCTTGCCCACCTCACCGTAGCCGAGGACCACGGCCATCTTGCCGGCGATCATCACGTCGCTGGCCCGGTTCAGGCCATCGATCACGGAGTGCCGGCAACCGTAGATGTTGTCGAACTTGGACTTGGTGACCGAGTCGTTGACGTTGATGGCGGGGAAGAGCAGGGTGCCTTCGTCGGCCATCTCGTAGAGGCGGTGAACACCGGTCGTGGTCTCCTCGGAGACGCCCAGGATGTTCTTGGCGATCCGGTGCCAGGTGCCTGAATCACGGCCGATGCTGGTGCGCAACAGGTCGAGGATGACCCCCCACTCCTCCGGATCGTTGTCGGGATCGAAGTCGGGCACGGCGCCCGCGTCCTCGAACTCGACGCCCTTGTGGATCACGAGCGTTGCGTCGCCGCCATCGTCCACGATCAGGTCGGGGCCGTTGCCGTCGGGCCAGACGAGCGCCTGCTCCGTGCACCACCAGTACTCCTCGAGCGTCTCGCCCTTCCAGGCGAACACGGCCACACCCTTCGGATCGTCCTCCGTGCCGTCCGGCCCTACCGCGACCGCCGCCGCCGCGTGGTCCTGCGTGGAGAAGATGTTGCACGAGACCCAGCGGACGTCCGCGCCCAACTCTACCAGAGTCTCGATGAGCACGGCGGTCTGGATCGTCATGTGGAGCGAACCCATCACCTTGAGTCCGG
>JACZXQ010000080.1 GCA_022571515.1 Gemmatimonadota bacterium | reverse complement strand
GCAGGGGTGCCCCTTCGGCTATGCCGGCGAACCGCGACGCAATGCTTGTGCGGCCCGTTGGTGGTGGAGCGCTACCTCGCGCGGGTGTCGGGGCCGTTGCTGGACCGGATTGACATCCACGTCCACCTGCCTGCGGTGGCGCACGACGAACTCTCCGGCGACCGCGCGAGCTCTAAGCGAAGCTGGGCACTGCTCAGGCCCCTTTTTTCAAACCACTCTTTGTGATACACTCAGGCTCATCAAAATGAAAAAAGACCTGACAAACTACGCGTTCATCGACAGCCAAAATATCAACCTTGGTATTCAAGAACTTGGCTGGAAGCTTGATTGGAAGGAGTTTCGCCGCCACTTAACTGAGAAATACGCAGTTGCCACCGCCTATCTCTATTATTGGTCAAATAGCACAGTACCAAAACCTCTACCGTATGGAGATATTGTCAAATGTTGTGGATCGAGGTTTGATCAAGCGGCAACCTTTCGATCCTTTTTCTCTCGGTCAGTTTCCTGCATTCCATCTCTAAACCGTGCTCCTGCCAATACCAGGGGTAGCAGTTGTGGAGCGTTGAGTTTCCGCCAGCGTTGCTGTGCCATCTCCAAAAGCTTGAACACCATCGTCAGCCCTTTGGTCCGAGAGCCCGCTCCCTTGGTCACGCGTTGACGTAACCGTACTGTCGCGAAGGCGGACTCGATCACGTTCGTCGAACGGATATGTTTCCAATGCTCGGCCGGAAAATCAAAATGGGTGTACAGGTGTTCCTGGTCCCGCGTGAGCGAGGCGACCGCCTTGGGATACTTGGCCACATACGCGGAGTCGAAACGCTCCACCAGAGCCTCGGCCTCCGCGCGCGACTCCGCATACATCATCTCGCGCAACGCCCGCTTTGCCGCCGGCTGCATACGCTTCGGAAGCTTGTCCAACACGTTGGCCATCCGGTGCACCCAGTCGCGCTGCTGCCGCGTCGCCGGCCACACCTCCCGCACCGCCGCCCAGAACCCCAACGCGCCATCCCCCGACGCTTCAAATCGCGCAACACCGCCAACCAGCTCTCCGTGCTCTCCCGATAGCCGTCCTCCACCGCGATCAACTCCTTCGTACCGTCCGCCCGGGCACCCAGCATCACTAACGTGCATAGCCGGTCTTCCTCGAGCCGAATGTTGAAGTGGATCCCATCTACCCAGACGTACACATACTCCCGGTCGCTCAGATCCCGCCGGTGAAACTCCCGGTATTCCCCCTCCCACGCAGCCGTCAATCGCGTGATCGTCGTCGGAGACAATCCCGAGGCGTCATCGCCCAACAGGATCGGCAGCGCCTCGCGAAAATCTCCCGTCGAAAGACCCCGCAAATACAACACCGGCAATACCTCCGCCACCTTCGGCGACCGCCGCATTAGGGAGGCAAAATCCTGCTCGTGAACTGCTCCCGCTCACGACGGTCATTCACCCGAGGCGCCCTCACCGCAATCGTACCAGCACCCAGCGTCACCTTGCGGGGACGGGCCTTCCCATTGCGCACTACCAGCGCACGGCCCGCTTCGTCGCGCGCGCTTCGGTAACGCTCGACATACGCCCCCACTTCCGCATCCAACGCGCTCACCAGCATCCGCCGAGCTCCCTCTCTGGCCAGCTCGTCCAGGTCCGTTAACAGTCCGTTCCCTTTGCTTCCGGAACCATCCTCTATTATTCTCAACATCGGGTGGCGTGTCCTTTCTCCGGTCGTCACAACCGGATCTCGTGTGAATTTCAAGTGACTACACGCAAGGATACGCCGCCTTTCTCATTCCTCCAATCCACAACTTTCGATAATAACTCGAAGCCGAGGGAGAAGAGGGCGACCGAAGGTCGTGAAAAGGTAGTCGAGCGGTGGAGCGCACAGCAGAAGACGGAGGTGGTGCTGCGTCTGCTGCGGGGTGAGGATCTGGTGGAGGTCAGCCGCGAGGTCCGGGTCTCACCGCCGGAGCTGGAGGAATGGCGGCGGGTGTTCCTGGAGACCGGTCAGCAGGGACTGAGACGCCGCGGCCGAGACCCTGGAGAACGAGAGCTGACCCGCACCCAGGCGAAGCTGGGTGAGTTGACGATGCGACTGGAGCTTGCGAGCGAGCTCCTGGAAAAAAGGGGGTACGGGGACGAGCTGAGGAAGCTCTTGAAGCGCGGACGCGAGTGAGTCCGGGGACAGGACGGCCCTACCCTCTGACGATGATCTGCGAGGTCTGGCGGGTGGCCCGCTCGACGGTCTACGCGGCCCGAGATCGAGAAGAGAGCGACGGGCCGGCAGAGCCGAAGAAGCGAGGACCGAAGACGAAACTGAGCGACGAGGCGTTGGTGGAGAAGATCCGACAGGTGCTCAAGGAGAGCGACTTCCTGGGCGAGGGTCACCGAAAGGTGAGAGCGCGCCTGAGGCCGAAGGGGATCCGTGTGGGCAAGAATCGTGTGCTCAGGCTGATGCGGGAGAATGGGCTGCTGGCCCCCGTACGGCGCGGAAAGCACCCGCGTGGGGACCGGAGCCACAGCGGCCGGATCACGACGGACGTGCCGAACGAGCTGTGGGGCACGGACGCGACGCGGTTCTACACGAAGGAGGACGGGTGGTGCTGGTTCTTCGTGGCGGTGGATCACTGCGTGACGGACGTGGTGGGCTGGCACGTGGCGAAGAAGGGCGATCGGTGGGCAGCGCTCGAACCGATCCGCCAGGGCGTACGGACCCACATGGACGGCTATGCACCCAAGATCGCTCTGGGGCTCGGCCTACGGCACGACTGGGGCCCACAGTACACGGCCCATCAGTTCCAAGGAGAGCTGGCCTGGCTCGGGATCCGCTCGACGGCCTCGTACGTGGGAGAGCCGGAGTGCAACGGTGTCGCGGAGCGCTTTATGCGGACGTTGAAGGAGGAGTGCTTGTACCTCCACGACTTCGAGAGTCTCGAGGAGGCCAGGCAGGAGATCGACGCGTTCATCGAACGCTACAACCGCGGGTGGCTCCTGGAGCGGCATGGGTACCGGACCCCGGCCCAGGTCCGCGAAGAGTTCATCCGGAAGGCGGCATGATTAGGCCGCCCACTTGTCCAGGAAACCGGGACCGGTACAAGTGCAGCAACTCAAAAGGGAGGACACCTCTTCATCTTTGGACTGCTTCGCCGTTGAGTTGGGCGGTAGCGGACGCCAGGCCCCAATGATGTAAATTCATC
>JACZXQ010000079.1 GCA_022571515.1 Gemmatimonadota bacterium | reverse complement strand
AAGCCTCCGTCCCATACCCACTCCCACGTCTGGGTGATGAGCGCTCGGGACAGCGCGGCCTCGACCGACGCCCTAGCGCTCGGGATGATCACCGAGGACAGGTAGTTGTCCTCGTCGATTCCCTTGTCGCGTAGGTGGGCCTTGAGCTCGTCTAACTCAATGGGCTCACTTTCGGGCGCGGTCTTCAGGTTGAGGTTGAGCACTGCTTACCCCTCGGGGGTCTCGAGCTTTTTGGCCCTGGCCTTCGAGGTCTTCTTTCTCCGGGGCTTGGGTGGCTTCTTGGCCTTGGGTGGCTTCTCTTCCTCGACCGGCTCGGCCTCTGGTTCCGGCGAGGGTGACACGTATTCGCACCAGCCCGTGTCTATGTAGTTCTCGATCACCTCACGGGGCTCATCGACTTCTATGACTCGCCCGATCATCGGACCCTGGTGGAAAAGCAACCTCGCTTTCATGCTCTCTCCCCTTTCAGATTCGACCGGAGGGGCGTGACCCTTTCAGGCCACACCCCCGCCAGCCAGGCCGGCCACCCTCTGGAGCAAGGGCTTCCGGCCAGCTCCACTAGTTCAGCGCACCCACATGATCACGACGCCCTTTTTCGCGTTGCCTGCGGTGGTGATGGCGAGGGTGAGCTTGCTGCCCGCCACCGCGCCCAGGTTCGCCTCCGCAACGTGTTCGGTGTCGAGGGTGTCCCGGTTAGCGCCCGCGCCCAACAGCACGTCATGGCCATCGGCGTCGTTGATCACGATGTCGTAGTTGTCCGTGGGGGCATCGGTACCGTCCGGGTCGGTAGTGAGGCCCACCACCTTGCCGTCGAACGCATTGGTGGTAGTAGCGTCGGCTGCTCCACCCGATGAAGAGGTCCACGCGAACGTGATCTTCTTTGCCGACGTGTGGGTGATCTCAGTGGTGGTGACTGTGCCAGCCATCAGCCTTCTCCTTCACCCATGGGCGGGTCGTCGGGTTTCGCATCAGCCAGAAGCTCCTGAATGTCCACCACGTCGTCGGTGGCTTCCTCCGGCGTTTCGATTTCGGAGATTATGCCACGGAGCACCGCCGCCGCTCCATTGCAGGCATTGGCTTCCCCTAGCTTCTCCGCTTCCATCCGCTCGGCTTCAACCAGCCGCGCCTTGAGGTCCTCCAGTGAAGGCATCGGCATAGGTTAGCCAATCGCCTGGGCAGCGACCAGGTAGTGCGTGGTCCCGTCAAGATTGACCTTGATGAGCCTGTAGTCCGTGAAGTTCAGCGCGCTACCGCCGCCCTGGCTCACACCAAGCAAGCCCTCAGCCGTGTTCAGGGTGAACAGGTTGGTGATCTTGTTCCCGGCGTAGATGTAGATCGCCTCGTCGAACACCGTGCTTCCGTTGTTCGTGATGTAGAGGAAACAGGAATCTCCGGCGCTGATGGTTCTGGACAGATGCGAGTCCAGCCACGCGACGGCTACCCGGCTTACCTCCGTGTACGTTCCGCCGTCTTCGATCAGCCCGTAGAGGGCGTTGACGTGGATGTCGGAACCGTTCAGGGTGCCGTTCACCGCAGCCTGGCCATAGACGCCCTGCAGCCACCCACCGGTCGAGGTGAAGCCGGTCTGGAGTCGGGATGTGCCCGAGATAGCGATGTTCACGCCACTACTGGGCGATGCCTCCCAATCGGCAGTGGCCTCGACGCACCGATGCGCGCCGGTAACGCCGTCGAACTCGGACTTGATCTCAGCGGCATGGCCCTCCGAGGTCGGGCGCCGATGGATCTTCACGCCCGTCTTGAATCGCACGAACGTGCCGTCAGTTGCATACGAACCGTGGAGTCCGCCGAAATAGAGATTCCCATCGACCCAACTGGATTTGATATTGGTTACTGGCATAATCCATACGCCTCCCAGCGTTTCTGTGGCGGTGGTTCCGCCGTCATCTCGTCCCGCCAGATCGGGAGCAGCCCGTGGTGGGCCGCCCCCGTCTGGTCAGTTGTTTATGCGATCGCGGTCGCGCTCTCAGGTTGGGCGTACCTGCTGCCCGACAGTTCAACCACGACGCACGCCAGTGTGGGCGAACTCGGATTGCTCAGCACGACACGCAAGCGCGTCCGGCCATCGCTCAGTTGGCTGGCGTCGATCTCGATTCGGTAGAAGATTCCGGTCTCCGTGCCGCTGGTGATACCACCCGTCCCGGTGGCCACCCTGGCAGCCAACGTATCTCCAGCCGCAGTCTCCTCCGCGTAGCTGGCGAAGGCGATGGCCGTCTGATTGCTCGGTCCGAAGTTGTCGCACTCCTCCACCGTGATCGTCACGGCTGCGCCGACCGCGCCGAGAAAAACGCCGATGCTCGCGTGCGAATGATTCGCCATGCTCCACACGTCCGAGTTGGTCACGCCGCTATCGATGTCGATTGGCGCGACGGCAAGCACGGTGTGTAGGTCTTCGCCGAGGACGATTCCTTTAGATCCACTCATGGTCGTTTCTCCTTTCTAGCGGTCTTCCAGGGTGATGAAGTGGGCGGTGGTCGGTCACCCTTGAAGGGCGTCAGCTCCTTGTTGTGAGTGGGCTGTCCGTCCAGGCGATAGATCGCGCGGAATGTCTGCTCGTTGAACAAGAACCGCACATGGATGCTTGAATCGAACTGGGGTGAACCCTTGTCGATGAACTCGTACGCATCCCAATCCACGAGCGCGATGTCACCCGAAGTACCCAGCGTGGAAGCGAACTCGACCGGAATAACCGGAAGCCCCAGCAGGGTGGAGAACGGTGCGTCCCTCAGTCCACCGGCGGGCATGAACACCGGCCCACCTCCGGTACCTACCGCCAGCGACATGAGCCACAACTGCTCCTCGATGTCCTGGTTGATCATCCAGACCGCGTTCTGCCGATTCATCATGCGCGAGTACATCTCGACGATGTTCTCCGGCAGGATGGTGGCGGACGCCTGTCCGCTTTCCTTGGTGATGTTGATGGTCCCGGCGTGGCCCAACATGCCCAGCGGCTTGCCTGAGCCGTCGCCTTCCCAGCAAGCGTCCTCGGTCTTGAAGAGAAGCTCGTCACCGAAGTCGCGGTTGGCTCGCGCGGTCAATGCCGGTGCGTCGGCGATCAGCTCGCCGGTCGCATAGAGCAGAGCCGTGAGCTCGCTCAGGGTCAACTCGACTTGACGCAGCTTGGTCTGGCTCGCGGTGAAGCTCGCACCCTCATCCCTCCAGTAGGCGAGCACCCCACCCG
>JACZXQ010000027.1 GCA_022571515.1 Gemmatimonadota bacterium | reverse complement strand
TCTCTGGGTCATTCTGGCGCTCCTTCTTCTCCTAATCCCGTACTGGCTGTTACGGCGGCTCTTCGCTCCAAAGCCAAAGAAGGAATGCGTTGTAAAGGTCATCGACTGGCCCGAGGAGGATAACGACAACCATGACTTCCAGGAGGAGCACCCTGACGCTCTAACGGCAGGAAGCAAGGAGGACATGGCCGAAAAGGTGTTGTCCAAGATCCGAGAGAAAGATTGCTGCATCAAGAAACTCGTCCTGCTCGGTCACGGAGCTCCGGGCAACATCTCAATGGGTGCAGGACGCGAATCGATTACGTGCAAGGAGATCAACGGAAAGAGCGAAGAGTGGCAAGACGCTTTAAGGGGGCTTCAGGGAAAGTTCTGCGATGACGCCGAGATCATTATGTTCGGCTGCAACGTCGGCCAATGTAATGAAGGCGCGACCAAGCTCGCGGAGGTGGCCGACTTCTTCGGGGTCACCGGGAAGGCGCCCACTAGGGCCGTGTACGCGCGCGAGGACCCCGATGATGTCAGCGATCAAAAAGCCGAGCCCGGGCAGACCCCGGAGCCCAAAGGCTGCGATTTAGGCCCCGAGGACCACGTGAAGAAGAAAGAGGTACGGACCGACGCCACTCTGCCCGCCGCGGAGGACGTGGAGGCGATGGCGGTCTACGCCGGCACCAGACCGTTCTGGGAAGATCCGCCGGCCGAGATCGAATACAACATCACCGACCCCGCCCAGATTAGGTCACTGCTCGATGGCGTGGACTACTCGGAGGAGTTCGAAGGCAGGGGCCTGAAGGCCAAGTATGACGCCAAGGGCTTCGTTCGAACGCGCTCGGGAGAAGAGCTGACCTTCCATGTGCTTCTGGTTTGGCAAGCGATCGAACTGCGCCGAGAGGATGAACGGTCGATCTTCCTGCTGAAGTCAGGGGCCCCGGAGCTGTTCAGGGAGTCGGCGATCACGATGTGAGGGTCTCCCGCACCGGGCGCCGGCACCGCTCTCGATCTCCCCACCCGACGCCCTCCACTGTCTCCGGCTCGGTCGCTTCGCGATCCTCGCTCGTCTCGGCGGTGTACGCCCGGATCGCATTCGCGAACACCTCTTCGGCGCCTCGGCTCGAACCGAAGGTACACCTCCGCACCGGACCTATTGAGAAGGCCCCTGAGCTTCGCTCAGGGGCCTTCTCAATACGCCCGACAGGATTCGAACCTGCGACCTCTGCCTCCGGAGGGCAGCGCTCTATCCAGCTGAGCTACGGGCGCGCAATCGCCGGCGTCTGTTGCCGCATGTCGTCGTCGCTGCTCGTCGTGGCTCGCTGCGGCGTACGATTGTACGCCTCACTCGCCACTCCTCGCGCTCCTAGACCTACGACAACATACTTGGCGCTTGCCGGGAATTGACGACCGGCCTTTCGTCCGCCGATCCCCCGGCACCTGCGTGATCGTGTGCGGAATAAGCCGAGTTCTGTCCACCGCCGAAGCGGGGGAGGGTCATTTATCTGGGACCGCCATTGCTGGCGGCCTCGAGCGGCCTACCCAGGACTCAGGCGGGGCGGGCAGCCCCTCGTCCCCTATTTGGCCTTGCTCCGAGTGGGGTTTACCATGCGACCTCCGTCTCCGGAAGCCCGGTGCGCTCTTACCGCACCCTTTCACCCTTGCCTGTGCCGTCGCCCCGAAGAGCGGCCGGCCATCGGCGGTCTACTCTCTGCGGCACTTTCCGTCACCCCTCGCGCCGAAACGCTCGGGGCGCCCGGGCGTTACCCGGCACCCTGCCCTGTGGAGCTCGGACTTTCCTCCGCCGGAACCACCGAGGTGGCCCGACGGCGACCCTCACTTCGCACACTTTCACACCAACCTCGACGAAAAATCCGGCGCGACCGGCGCCGGATCTCCCATCGTCATCAGCGTCAAAAAGCTAAACGCGATGGAATGCACCCACAAGCCGGACGTTGCTCACGCGCACGGGAAAAGAGGTGGGGGCCGGTAGGGCCACCCCCTTTCCAACTCACGACCCGCACCGGATGTTGGGGCCTCACTCAGATGCCCCGACATCCGGAATCCAGACAGCGTGAGCCCAACCCCTCCGTACGACATCGACGCGTGGCGCAACAAGATCCCGCTGCTGAGAACCACAATCCCCATGAACAACTGCTCCCACGCGCCGCTGTTGGACGGCGTGCGCGAAGCTGCGGAGCGATACACTGCCTCGTGGAACCAGGACGGTATGGATTGGGACGCCTGGGTCGGCGAGGTGGAGGCCGCACGCCGGTCGTTCGCGGGGCTGATCAACGCCGACCCCGAAGACGTGGCGGTTTGTGCGTCCGTGTCGCAGGCGGTGGCGAGCATCGCCGGCGCCCTGGACTACGGCGGTAGCCGACACACGGTGGTGGCGTCCATGGCCGAGTTCCCCTCGGTCGGGCACGTGTGGCTCGCCCACCAAAAGCTCGGCGCTCAGCTCCGCTGGGTTGCCGTCGTGGATGGCGAGGTCCCACTCGACGGGTACCGGTCCGCCGTGGACGACGACACCCTGATCGTGTCGGCCTGTCACGGCTATTACCAGACAGGCTTCAAGCAGGACCTCGACGCGATCGTCGAGATCGCCCGCGCCAAGGGTGCTCTGCTGTTCGTTGACGCGTACCAGACGATGGGCACCCTCCCCATCGACGTGACCGCTCTGGACGTGGACTTCCTGGCCTCGGGCAACCTCAAGTACCTCATGGGGGCGCCGGGCATCGCGTTCCTGTACGTGAAGCGCGAGATCGCGGACCGCCTGGAACCCACACTGACCGGCTGGTTCGGGCGCAAGAACCCGTTCGCGTTCACGGTGGATGCGCTGGATTGGGCCGACGGGGCGCGTCGCTTCGACATGGGCACACCGCCCATCGCCAGCGCCTACGTCGCACGCGCCGGCATGGACGCGATCGCCGAGGTCGGACCCGCGGCCATCCAGGAGTGGACCCAGGTCCTGAGCGGCCGGCTCATCGAGGGCGGGCGCGAACGCGGCCTGGAGCTGCTGGGCCCGGACGACCCGAAAAGGAAGACGCCCAGCAACGCCTTCCGCAGCCCGGGCGACTCGCACCGGGCCGAAGCCCTGATGCGAGAGCGTGGCGTGCTGGCATCCGCACGCGGACCCGCTCTTCGCTTGGCGCCCCACTTCTACAGCACGCTGGACGACGTGGACGCCGCGCTGGACGCGCTGGCGGAGGTGTTCAGCGTGCTGGCATCCGAATGAGGGCCCACCGTTGAGCCGCGATACCTTCACCTCCCGCCTGGGCGTCGTCGCCACGATGATCGGGGTGGCGGTGGGCCTCGGGAACGTGTGGCGATTTCCGTACATGGTGGGCCGCTACGGTGGCGCGGCCTTCGTGGTCGTCTACATCGCGCTCGCCGTGCTCATCGGCATTCCTGCGCTCATGGCCGAGTGGACGCTGGGACGGCACACGCGCCGTGGGAGCGTAGGCGCGTTCGAGCTGGCCGGGCTCCCCGGCGGACGCGCGCTTGGATGGATTTTCTTCTTCGCGGTGGCCACGGCCACCGGGTACTACTCGAACGTGATCGGCTGGGTGGTCTATCACGGCGCCGCGGAGTTGGCCAGGGGCCTGGGCATATCGCTGAACGCCTCCCGGATCCTCCCGCCCGACGCGGGCTTCGACGCCGTGTCGTTCGGGCTCCAGGTCATTTCCACCGGGGTCGTCATCGCAGCGTGTGGCCTGGTGCTCCGAAGAGGGATTCGGCGCGGCATCCAGAAGGCCAGCATGGTCATCACGCCGCTGCTGTTCGGGATCCTGCTGTTGCTCGTCGTGAGGAGCCTGACGCTCGACGGTGCCGGCGAGGGACTGGCCTGGCTGCTACTCAAATTCGAACCGGGTGACATCACGGGCGACGTGGCCATGGCGGCACTCGGCCAGGTAGTGTTCTCGTTGGCACTCGGCGGAACGTTCATGGTCGTCTACGGCTCGTACCTGGACGACGGTGTGGACTTACGCGGAAACGCGGTCTGGACCGTGGTAGGCGATACCGGCGCGGGGTTGCTGGCGGGATTGGTGATCTTCCCGGCCGTGTTCGCGTTCGGGCTCGAACCGACGAGTGGGCCGGGACTCATTTTCGCCACGCTGCCACAGGTGTTCGCGTCGATGCCGGCCGGCTGGATCTTCGGCACCCTGTTCTTCCTGGCCCTGGCGAGCGCCGCCTACCTCTCGGCCGTGGCGGCCTTGGAGGTCCTGGTGGCGGGCGTTACCGACAACACCGGCATGGAGCGCAGGCGCGCGACCACCCTGGTGAGCGTCCTCGTGATGCTCCTGGCGCTCCCGCCCATGATCAACATGCGCATCTTCGTCCCCTGGGACCTGACCTTCGGCACAGGCTTCCAGACGTTCGGCGCCTTGGTGGCGGCGTTGACGGTGGGGTGGTCGCTCAAGCGGAGTGATGCTCTCCGACAACTCGCGAGCGCCGAAGACGCGGGCCTTCAAATTCGACTGCTCTACAACTGGATTCGCTTCGTGGTGCCGGGAGCGATCCTCACGGTCGGCGTCTGGTGGTTCTTGACCGACGTTCTGGGCGTCGTCGGCGGAGTGTGATTCCGGCGGTTCGCCCGGACTACCGGCCCGCAATCCACCGATAGATCGCGCGTACGTTGAGCGGTAGCCACGCTTCGTACTGCACCCAGCTCGCGTACTCCGGCAACGAGATCTGGTCTGCCGCCTGATCCTCGGTCAGGCCCTCGTCCACCGCATGCAAAACCGCGGTCCGGAGGTCGTCGTAATAGTCGATCTGCCGCCGGACGGCGGCGCGGTCACCCGGTGGCCCGTGCCCGAAAACGACCGTCTCGAAGTCCAGCTCGAGCAGCCGGCTCAGTGAGGTGAAGAACTCCGGAAAGTGGTAGTCCGGAAGCTCACGAAAGCCCACCCGGTCGTTGGAGGCGAAGTCCACCACGAACGCCACCTTCACGTCGGGAACGTACACCACCATCGAGTTGTCGCTGTGGTTTCGTCCCAGGTAGTGGAACTCGACGGTACGCCCGGGCGACATGACCATGCGGTCACTGAATGTCAGCGTCGGCACAGGCAGGTCGGCGTTGGCGGCAGCCAGAATCTTCGGGATCGCGTTTTCGTGGGCGATGATCGGCGCGTCCCCACCGAACTCGCTGATCAGCGCCAGCGCGCCCGTGGCGTGGTCCGCATGGTCATGGCTGTAGCCCACCGCCACAAGGCTCTTCCCGGGCAGGGCCTTCCGGATCTCCTCGGCGTAGTGCGCGGCCGCCTCCACCGAAATCGGGTCGATGGCGATCACTCCCTGCGGAGTGTCCACGAAGAAGCCGTTGTGCGCACGCCAGCGAAACTGGAATACTCCGTCGGCGATCTCTGTAGTCTCGAAATCCTGCTGGGCGACGAGTTCTCCTGCCGGCAGCGCGAGCAGACACAGCGCGGCCAGCCCCGACCTTACGACACGGCGTCCGATCATGTGGTTACTCCGTCGATTGGCGTTGAGAGGCTTCCTAGTTCCCATCCATAAATAGCCCCTGAGAGCCTCGAAAGCGAAGGATGTGGGGAAGAATGAGTGAGGTCAGGACGTGAGATCGTCGAAAAGAGGATGGGCTGGGGGTCAAAGAGCTTGAGTTGGGCTGAATTCGTGGCTTCTGGAGACACGTCGCCCGGCCGGGGGGAGAATATGCGCTGGGTGAGGCTTCAGCTCATGACATCAGGTGGCGAGCAAGGATGAGAAGGTTAGCGGAAACGATCGAGGCGCCGACATAACTGCCGAAGGATGGCTGACCTCTCCAAGTGCAGCGGCGCAGGCCGAAGACGCGCTTGAGGAACGAGATGATGCCTTCGATTCCAGCACGGAAGTCGCGAAGCTTCTTGAAGAGCCAGGTTTGCGTGACCATGTCCTCGACCTTGAGACCGCACTTCTTGGAGAAGACCATGTCCTGGACGCCGAGGGTCTTGGCGGATGCGAGATTGTCCTTGCTGGCATAGCCACCGTCCACGGTGGCTTGGCACGGATAGCGTCCGTAGAGGTCCCGCTGGCGTTCGAGCATGCGGATGAGGAGCGTGGAATCGGCGGGGTTGCCCTCTTCGACGACCCAGTCGAGGACGAGGCCACTGACGCCGCCCGTCAGCGTGACCCTGTGCCCGTAGTAGGTGTCGCGGCGATCCTTACGGATGATGTCTGTATGAGGCTCGAAGATCGAGACGAGCTTCTCGTCGGCCGGAACACTCTCTCCGTTCAGGACGCGGCGGCGGGTCTGGGAAACGACCTGCTGAGCCAGGGGGATGTAGTGCTCCAGTTCGTGGGCCATACGCTGGGCGAGCCCGGCCATGGGACCCGACACTCGGTGCAGCCGCTCGATGGCCTGTACGGCGTAGCGGATCGTCTCTTCGGTGACCTTGAGCAGTTTCCGGTATGGCTTGATGCGGTGCGCGTTGCGCTTGGCGTTGACGATCTCCATGTGACGGCGCTTCGCAGCCTTGCGGCGGTTGGGGGACGCGATACCGAAGCTCGTACGGGCCTGGCCGAGGATCCGCGAGAGGGTCCGGACGCAGTCGAACAGCAACGCGCTGTCGGTCGGGTGATGGATGTTGGACTCGGTGACGGTGGCGTCGATGCGCACCTTCCGTCCGTCCTCGACTCCTCGGGCTTCGGCGTACTGGAGGATCACCTGGTTGACCTTCTGCCAGGTCGCCTCGGAGATTCGCTTGATGCCCTTGGCCAGCGCCGACTTGCGGGGCACGTCGAGCGGATGGGTGAAGCCGCAGAAGCGCCGGTAGGTGAGCGAGTCCGCCAAGTGGAAGGCCAGCTCCTCGTAGCTGAAGTCCCTCATCTGCTTGATCATGGCCGCCCGGAGGATGACGTCCGCGCTCAAGCCCGGCCGACCTCGCCGATCGAGCATCGAACCTCCCTCATCCTGCAGATCTTTCCAGACCAGTCGCGTGATGGTAGGGTTGTCACACAGGATACGATCGATCACTTCCAACTCACGAGCATGCTCGTGGGGCAGGCTGTCGTCTCGGAAGAGGTCGAGGACGGGAAAGACTGGGCGCATCCGGTTGCTCCGATCTTGCTGGTGGCTGGTTTGATTGTTTGGTCACACCAAACCTACGCCTTTCCACGCAAAATTGCGAACGCCGGATGCGCCTTTCTCGTTATACCGCAACAACTTACGAATTTGTGGATGGGATCTTCCTAGGGTCCGGTCCCACCAAGTGGCTGTAGGAGTCCGGACGCAGCTCCGGGCTCGGTCGCGAAGGCCCAGATAAACAGCGCGACCCCCACCACCAACGCTACCATGAAGATGTTGTAGGAGACCCGGAGCATCTCGAACTTCCGCTTGAGGACCTGCCCCAGCCCGTAGAGGTCGCGGACCATGTTGGTGTATAGGTGGTCCGGGTCCAACATCAGGTCCTTCATGCCTTCCACGAAGTCTTCCTCGGACATGTTCACGAAGTTTCCGAAGAAGAGGATGTTGGCTCTGTTCTCCCTGATGTCCTCCAGCGTGAGAGATTTTCTGCTCACGCGTGGGCGGGCAGCCAGCACCGCATAGACCAACGCTAGGAGGCAGCCGACCACGAGTACGCTCGTGGGCCACAGCAGGACCGGGTTGACAGCGATTCTGGGAGCTACCGAGGCGAGCGTGATCGAGATGATGATCCCGTTGATCGAGATCATGATGTTGGCCTTGGTGTCGGCCAGGCTGCTCAGATCCATGTGCACCCGGTAGCTCGTCCGGAACATCGTCTCGATGCCCCTGGACGAACCGATGCCACTTGCCTTCGGCTTTTTTTTCTTCCTTTTTGGGGGCTTTGCCGGAGTGTCGGCAACCACGGTGGCGGTCTCCGCGACCTCCGGAGCAAGTCCCGCTACGACCTCTCCAACCTCGTCGGCCTGCTTGTTCTCGCCGTCCATAACCTTCCTCGCTCGTCAGTCGAACGCGACGGGAGTCGACGTGTAATCCACAGTCGAAGTCTCCCCCACGCCTCCATCCAACAACCCCCTCAGGTACCGATATGTGTCAATCTGGCATTGGATGGGCGGTCCGTCACCCTTCTTCACGTACCGATTCTCTTGGGATTCCTCGATGACGCGGGCTTTTTGGTCGTCTAGAAGCTGGTAATGGAGCACGCTCATGATCTCTCCGTGGACCTCCCGGTCGTAGATCGGAAAGGCCACCTCGATGCGCCGGTTGAGGTTGCGCCCCATCCAATCGGCCGAAGAGAGATAGAGGCGCTCCTCGCCGCCGTGGTGGAAGAGGAAAATGCGGGAGTGCTCGAGGAAGCGGTCGACGATGCTGTGCGCGACAATCGTGTCGCTCATCCCCTCCACTCCCGGGATGAGGCAACAGATGCCTCTCAAGATGAGCCGGATCGGTACTCCAGCCCGGCTGGCCCGGTAGAGCTCTGCGATCATCCGACTGTCCTCGAGGCTGTTCATCTTGGCCACGATACCGGCGGGGCGCCCTGCCTGCGCGGCCTCGATCTCCTCCTGGATCAGGCGCTCGAGGCCGTCCCTGAGATGGAACGGTGCGACCAACAGGTGCTCGAACGCAGCCGAGCGGTCGACCTCCCCCGTGAGGATCCGGAAGACTTGGTGTACCTCCTCGGTGAGGCGAGGATCGGCGGTCAGAAGCGCATGGTCACAGTAGATACGGGCCGTTTTCTCGTTGAAGTTGCCGGTGGCCAAGGCGGCGTAGAGTCGGTCGCTGCCATCTTCCTTCCGCCGCACCAGCGCCAGCTTCGCGTGAACCTTGATGGCGAGGCTACCGTGGAGCGTTCGAATCCCGGCTGCCTCCATGCGCTCGGTCCACTCGAGGTTGGCCCGCTCGTCGAAGCGGGCCTGAACCTCCACGAAAGCCGATACCGTCTTGCCCCTCCGCGCCGCCTCGATGAGGGCGTTCACAACCTCTGAATCGTCGGCGACACGGTAAAGCGAGATCCAGATCTCTTCGACGGAATCGTCTTCGGAGGCCTGGCGGAGGAAGTCGACGAGGTAGTCGTAGGATTGGTAGGGAAAGTGGAGCAGGCGGTCCTTCGCGGCCACGGTCTCGAAGATCGAAGCCGCGCCGTCGAGCGTGGGATGCCGGAGCGGCTCCAGGGCCGGATAGCTGTGCTCTGGACCACCTTCCACCGGGAGGCTGGACAGGTCATGCAGGTTGTGGTAGCGGCCCCCGGGGAACAGGTCTTCCTCCGCAAGCCGGAGAAACTCCTTGAGCGCGCTGACCATGGCGTGGGGAGCACTCTGGTCGTAGAGGAATCGGATGGGCATCCCGCTGTCACGCTTCTTCAGGCTCTTGGCGATGGCGTCCCTCAGGCTTCCCGAGAACTCCTCGTCGAGATGCAGGTCGGCGTCGCGTGAGACCTTCACCGCATAGGCGCGGCCCACTTCGTGATCCGGGAACAGCGAGGGCAGGCAGAAGCGGATCACGTCGTCGAGGAACATGACGCAGCGACCGCCCTCCTCCTTGGGGAGGCTCACGAACCGAGGGAGGGGCGGACTCGGCACCTCCACGACCGCGAGGGCCGGGAGTTCCGTACCGACCAAAACCCTCCTTCCCCGCCAGAGCTCCGCCACGAGGTACACCGTATGGTCCTTCAGAAAGGGAGAGCCGCCGGCACCCAGAACCGAGGGCTCGAGGAGCGGGCGCACATACCGGTCGAAGTAGCTCCGAAGGTAGGTGTGTTGCTCACCGGTCAGGTCGTGGCCCCGAACCAGGTGGACGCCCAGAGCCTCGAGCGCCGGCAGAATCCCGAGCCGGAATACAGCCCCGAACCGCTCCTGCTGGAGGTGGACCACGCGGTGGATGCGATCCACGAGCTTGGCGGGCTTGATGGGCAGCTTCCGGACTTTCTTCTTCTTGAGCGGCACCAAGCTGCGCAGAGCCGCAACCCGGACCCGAAAGAACTCATCCAGATTGGACGAGAAGATCGCTAGAAAGTTGAGGCGCTCGAAAAGCGGGACGGACGGGTCCTCCGCTTCTTGGAGCACGCGCTCGTTGAACGAGAGCCAACTCAACTCACGATCGGCGAATCGATCTATTTCGCTGTCAGATGTTACCACAGTGCCCCGACGGGTTTGAACCTGGCCATCTACCATTCAGCGTGCTAAGAGTGAAGGTAGACAGTGCTCATCCGGCATCAAGACACGTTCACCCACCCAACGAACGGATCAGACGAATGACACGAAGGATCTCGCATGGCCTCGTGCTTCTCTTCGTGGCGCTGGCCGCGACCGCGAGCCAGGTCATCGCTCAGGCGGAGCCAACCGTCGTCTACCTCGTTCGCCACGCTGAAAAGGCCGATGGGGGTGCTGATCCGGCGCTCACCGCACAGGGTATTGCACGGGCGGCTGTGCTTGCCGGCCTGCTGTCGGACTCCGGCATCACGCACATCTACAGCTCAGATTTCGTACGCACCCGCGACACGGCCGAACCGCTGGCCGGCCGCCTCGGTCTGGAAACTCTCATCTACGACCCGCGCGACCTGGTGGGGATGGCGTCCCGTCTGAGAAACACGCCCGGGCGCCATCTGGTGTCCGGTCACAGCAATACGACGCCCCGGTTGGTGGAGCTCCTGGGGGGAGACCCACACACCGCCATCGACGAGCCATCGGAGTACGACCGCCTATACATCGTTACGTTGCTGCCGGGAGGCGGCGCCAGCAGCGTGCTGCTGCGGTACGGGGAGTTGTACGGCTTCTAGACCCATCCAGTCCGCCGAGAACTAGCCTCCTAAACGCTCGACCGTGAGCGTGCTGGTGTATTCCCGGCCACCTACGCTCAGTGTCACGGTATAGATGCCCGGTTCGGCCAAGGCGCCCTGGGCGCCGCCACCGCGGCCGCGGCCGCGGCCGCCGCCAAAGCCACCACGGGCACCCGGCGTGATCAACTGCCGCATTTCTCGGATCTGGTCGAAGTCGATGCCGCCGAAACCGCCCCGGCCACGACCCTCTGACTCGCCGGGTCGCTCGACGAACTCCTCGGGATCCGCTCCCGCCCCACCGCCGCGGCCCCGACGTCCGCCGCGTCCGAACCCACGGCCGCCACCCTCCAAGAAGCCCATGAGTCGCCGGACCTCGGCCTCGTCCCGCCCGGCCTCGATCAGCGAGTCCGACACGACCTCGATACGTTCGGCTGTACGGATGCTGTCACGCACCTGGGAGGGCGACCTGGGTGCCGCCGGGGGCGCCTCACCCCGGAAATTCCAACCCACTTGGTGAATACCCGCCGTGGCCGGTCCCGTCAGCGTGCGAATCAGGTTACCGTCCTCATCGCGGATCGTGATCTCCGCCTGGGGGCCCTGCTGCGCACCCTGCCCACCGACACCACCAGGACCACCACCACCGCCCCGCCGGCCACCGCCCGCACCGCCCCTGCCACCTCGGCGCTGACCACGAGCGCCGTCATCCCGCCGTCCACTGCCACCGCGCCCGGCAGCCGGCCCCTGCACATCCTCCGACAAATAGTAGGTGATCTGGGCGCCGGTACTTGGGGAAGGACGCTGGAAGAACGCCTGGCCCACCGACTCGCCACCGACCCTGCGTTGCACATACTGAAACGCCGTGGTCGGAGTGAAGAGCACCGCCGCCTCGGCCATGCGCCGCGCGCTCAGTTCCTCGAGCGGCTGAATGTTCGCGATCCAGATCGAGCGGCCATGCGTGGCCGCGATGAGTTCTCTCTCACGCGGGTGGATCTGGAGGTCGCGCACGGGCACGGTCGGAAGTCCGTTCATGAACCTCTGCCAGGTCGCTCCGCGGTCCGTCGAGACGTGAACACCCAAGTCCGTGCCCACGAACAGGAGATCCTGGTTATGCGGATCCTCTCGGATCACGTGCACGAAGTCGGGCTTGCCGGTGGGAAGGCCTTCCGCGATCGAGCTGAAGCTCGCGCCTCTGTCTTCGGTCACATAGACGTACGGCGTGAAGTCGTTCGTGCGGTGACCGTCGAACGTGACGTAGAATCTGTCGGCGTCGTAGTGCGACGGTTCGATTCCGCTGACCCAAGTATTTTCGGGCACGCCCTCGAAACGGTCGGTGAGTTCGGTCCAATCGCGGCCGTCGTTCATGCTGAGCCAGACATTGCCATCGTCCGTGCCGGCGAACAGCATTCCCTGCCGCACGGGTGACTCCGCCAGCGCCACGATGGTGGCGTGCGTCTCCGCTCCGGTCACGTCGGGCGTGATGCCGCCGGTGGTCTGTGTGCTCACCCGGATCTTCTCGGGATCCGCGTCGCTCAGGTCCGGCGAGATGGGCTGCATGTCATCGCCCTGGCGGGTGGACTTGAAGACCCTGTTGGCGGCCGTGTAGAACGTCATCCCGTCATGAGGCGAGATGAAGAAGGGCGTATTCCAGTTCCAGCGGAGTTGCAGCGCGGCGGAGTCGGCCGAAGCCCTGCCCTGGAACGCTTCGATGCGGCGCGCCGCGTCGCTGTCGCGTGGGTTCCCATCTTCGTCCTGGAGCAGGATGATGGAATCCTGAAGGAGCCGCCACGCATCCCGCCAATCGGGCTTCTGGAGTCGGACGGTCTCACCCGTCTCCATGTTGATGCGGGCCATGTTGCCGCCCTGCGACTCGGCGAAGACGATATCGGGGTCTGAAGGGTCCTGAGCCGAGTAGAACCCGTCGCCGCCGTTGATCCTCGCCCAGTGGTAGTTGCTGATCTGGCCACGGGCGACGCGGCTCGGTGCGCACCACGTGCCGTTGTCCTGTAGGCCACCGCACACCCGGTACGGATAGTCCATGTTGTAGCTGACGTGGTAGAACTGTCCGAGCGCGATGCGGTTCAGGTACTCCCAGTTGCCGCCCTTGTCCCAGGTGATCGCCACGCCACCATCGTTCCCCACCACGATGCGGTCCGGATCGTTGGGATCGATCCACATGGCGTGATGATCGACGTGGATGCCGTTCGTGGTGGTCATGGCCGTGCGGCCGCCGTCCGTCGAAAACTGCAGGGGCGTGGACGACCAGTAGACGCGGTCGGGATCGCTCGGGTCCACGCGGACCTGCGAATAGTAGAACGGACGTGAGTTGGCGTCGTTCACCTTCTCCCACGTGGTGCCGCCATCCTCGGACCTGTACAGCCCGTTTCCGCGCGAGCCGTCCTCCTCATCCTCGGCCTCGACGAGCGCGTACATGATATCGGGGTTGCTCATCGCAATCGCGATACCGATGCGCCCCTTGGTGGTCGTCGGGAAGCCGCCCCCGTCGACCTCGGTCCAGCTGTCTCCGCCGTCCGTACTCTTCCAGAGTGCACTCCCCGGCCCACCGCTGTTCAGGAACCAGGGTCCGCGCACCCGCTCCCAACTCGACGCGAACAGCACGTTCGGGTTCTGCGGGTGCATGACCAGATCGACGAACCCCGCCTTGTCACTGATGAACTTCACCAGCTCCCAAGTCTCGCCGCCGTCCGCGGTTCGGTAGAGCCCGCGCTCCGGGTTGGAGTCCCAGATATGCCCCAAGGCCGCCACGTAGACGACGTCGGAGTCGAACGGATGCACCACGATGCGCGCGATGACCTGCGTCTCCTCGAGGCCCTTGAGCTCCCAGGTCAGCCCGCCGTCCACCGATTTGTAGATCCCACCGCCGGGGGAGATCGAGTTGCGGGAGTCTTCCTCGCCGGTGCCTGCCCAAATGATCTCGGTGTTGCTCGGATCGATCGCGATATCGCCCATGGCCACGACGCGCTCGTTCTGGAACAGGGCACGGAAAGTGATTCCGTTGTTGGTGGTCTTCCAGATTCCCCCTGCCGCCGACGCCACGTAGAACGTCTTGGAGGGGCTCGGGATTCCTTCTACATCAGTGACCCGCCCCATCATATTGGCGGGCCCGGTGGACCTCCAACGCATCGACTCGATGAGTTCCTCGGCCAACGGACTCGTGAACTGGGCTTGGAGCGGAACGGCCGAAAGCACGGCTACAGCCAAAGCTGCGAATCGAACGGCTCTGCGCATCATGAGAAACCCTCGGTGTGGAGTTGGCACATGGGAACCACTCGGAAGACAACTGGGTCGTCGGGAGTGTTAGAGCCCACGACCACTTCCCCCCTTGATCGGCACCAGGCAGAAGCGCCAGCTTACAGCCTATCTCCTCAGAACGCGAAACGAGGCTATGCCGTTCTCGTCTTACACAGCTAGGGGCATCACCGCGACGGAGCGGCACGAGGAACTCACTGACGGTGTCGCCCTTCTAGTCATCGAGTTCGAACCGCCGCACCACAGTCCGGACGCACCTGTTCTGATATTCGTCGCTGGATGGATCTCACTGAGGACGGCCTGGGATCCGGTAATTCTGGAACTCGCGTCGCGTTACCGCGTCCTTTACGTGGAGTCGCGGGAGAAGGGCACCGCTCGTGTGCCGAGCCGGTCCAAGATCGAATTCACGCTCGATCGCATGGCAGACGACGTTCGGGATGTGGTCGACGGGTGCATCCCGGAGGGCACCTCCTTCTGGCTGCTCGGCAGCTCTCTCGGATCGACCGCCATCCTGCATCACCTGAGCCGCCCGGGACGAGAACCCGACGGCGTCATCGTGGTCGCGCCGAACATCCGTTTCGACCTGCCCTGGTGGCTCTGGCCGTTCATGCGGCTCGCGCCGGCCGCGTTCTTCGCCTGGCTGCGCCCGATTCTCAAGTGGTACATACACGTGCGGCTGGACAAGACGAGCGAGCCGGAGCAGGTAAGCCGATACGCTGCGTATCTGGACGCCGCGGACGCCCGCCGACTCAAGAAGAACGCCTGGGCCATTCGGCATTACAGCCTCCTCGACCGCCTCCCCGCCATCACCACACCGGTCACGGTCATCGCCGGCAGGTCCGATCTCTTGCACCGGTTGGACGAAGTCGAAGACATGGTCTCGCGGTTGCCGAGCGCCACCCTCGAGGTGATGGAGAGCAACCGGGCGACGCACAGCGCGGCGGCCGGACGGTTCATGGTCGACGTGATCGCAAAGAGCCGGCGGCGCATCGGCGTGAAGACTTCGGCACCGGAGGGAGCGGACGCTCCTGCTATTCCGCGTCCGGAAGACGGGCCGTAATCCACAGCGTTCGGTAGACCGCCGTCCCGACCGTTCCAACGGCGATCATACCCAGCACCCACAGCAGGACGACGCCCGGCCCATCGTGGCCGACGAGCGCCGACACGGTCGGGTCCACGATGGCGCCGAATCCAAGTCCCAGTAACCGCTCCGCCCGCTGCATGATGCCCTTCGAGCAATTCACTCCCAGGCTTTCACCCCGCGCGCGGGTGTAGCTGACGAGCAGCGATCCGCCCATGGCGATCAACGCGAGTGGAAGCCCGGCGGCAGACTCCCGGAACCACAACGCAAGTCCGATGAATGCCGCGACCTCGGCAAACCGGTCCAAGGTCGAATCGATGAATGCGCCCTTGGGGGAGGCCATACCCCGAGCCCGGGCTACGCGGCCATCGAGCACATCGGCGACGCCGCCCAACAATATCGCCCAACCGCCGAGCCCGATTCGACCGCCGACGAACAACAGGCCGGCCGCCAGGCCGAAGCTCAACCCGAGGAGATTGTAGAAAGTCGGCCCGAAACCCAGCGCGAGCGAGGCCCGCTCCACCGGACCGATGAACCACATGAACCAGCGCTTGACGAAGCCGCCCAGGAGGAACCGGCCATGCGCTTGCGATGCGTGGGGGTCCTCCCTGGAACTCGCCGCGCTGAGCGCGAACACGGGCATGCTCACGAACGCGAGAGCGAGCAGCCCGACCAGCGTCCAGAGTTCGGCCGTCACTCGCCCCCCGTGTGGTTGGAATCATCGTCTTGGGCCGGCGACCGTGACGCCAGCACGCGAATGACTTTAGGCCAAAGCAAGATGACCGGAAACCGACGTTCCGCCGGTGTGATCTCCACTTTCACGCCCATGCGGCGCTCCACCTTACGAACGATGTATTCCTGCCAGCCCTCGTACGTGTACACATGCTTTACCCACCGCGCCGTGAAGCGGATGCGCGAAGACATGAAATACATCCGAATGCGGGCCTTCGCCCACCAGGACGGAGCTCGGCGCGGGCGGTAGGACCCACCCTCTTCCAGGAGCAGCCCGTTGGCCACAGCCTCCTCGAGGACGGGAGCATATATGCGATCGAAGAACTCGCCCTGCGCGTCGATCACTTCCGACGTCCGGCCGCCCTGCTCCGGCCGAATCTCACCTGCGTACGAGATTGCGACCATACCCCTCGCAAACTCCCGCACGGTGAACGGCGCTTCGAGAAGGGGCAGCGCCCATCGAAGCGGGGTTCGGTGGCTGATCTCGAGGGCACGCTGGACGTCGCTTGCTGCCCGCTCGTCGCGCGTGTATAGGATCGCGATCTGCTGAACCATGCGTCCGAGGCAGAAGTGATCCTTCGCCCGATTCGACAGAGCCCGATCGAAATGCGCCCGCTCCAGCACGAGGCATTTTGCCTCGGTATCCTCGTCGGGCTGATGGGAGATGGAGCTCGGTGTCAACACCCGGCTGAGGGCGGCCATCACCCATGGGGACCGGTGAAGGTGCCCCGCCGCCTTCAGACCCGCATAGAACCGCCGGTAATCTTCCACGACCAAAACCAGATCGTACGCGCTGTGCTTGTCCGGGCTGGTCTTGGTGAGTCGAGAACCATAGAGGAGCGCGGCCACCAACTGGTCTCCACAAGCGTCAACCAGCGAGCGCACCAATCGATCACCCCCGGCCGCCGACGTCCGCGGAGATCCGTCGGAGGCCGGAACCGGATCGAGGTGATGGCTCACGAGCTTCGGCATCCGTCGCGCGGCGCCCATAGAAGTAGCACCCGCGGTTGCACCTTGATGTTCGAGCGGATAATGATACGGCTCCCTGTTCCTCCTGAAACGATTGGCACAACACCCTAACGTGATTTCGGAGAAAGCGTCAACGGGCGCGCCCGACCCCACCGGCGAAAATGCGCGCGGGCATGTCTTCGTCATCTTCAATCCCGCCTCTGGACGGGGACGGGGGGAAGAACGGCAGCGGGCCTATATCGAGTTGCTGAACGAGGCCGGGGTCGAGTTCGAATACGCCGCTACCAAGGGCCCAGGCCGGGAGAGGGAACTGACTGAAAAAGCCCTTTCGAACGGCGCCACGATCATCGTGGCCGTCGGCGGTGACGGGACCTGGAGTAATGTCGCCGGGTGCATCATCGCCTCCGGCCGGACCGGCGTCTCGCTCGGACTCCTGCCCGCCGGCTCCGGTAACGACTTCGCCAAGAACTTCGGAATCACCTACGGAGATCCGGCGGGCGCGGTCCATGCCATCGCCCGCGGCCGAACCCGGAGTGTCGACGTGGGCAGAATCCGCTTCCCCGAAGAAGACACACCGGCCCGACACTTTCTTCTCGAGACGAGTTTCGGTATCGGCCCCGCTGTGCTCCAGGCAGCCGAGGGCGCGCGCTTCTTGAAAGGCGACCTGCTCTACAGCGTGACGGCACTCCAGCAGATCTTCCGCTTCAAGGGCGTGCTCGCCGATGTGGACGACGCGAACGGCTCGGTCAGCGGCGGTCTACACCTCATGCTGGTGGTCGCGAACGGACCCAACATGGGAGGCACGTTCCTCATCGCCCCGGAGGCACGCTTGGACGACGGCAAGTTGGATGTGTGCGCGATCGCGGATTCCGGACCGTTCGAACGGCTCCGCCTATTTCGGATGGTCGGGACCGGCGAACACGGTCGGTCGGATCGCGTCACGCTCCGGCAGAGCGCGTCGTTCACGATCCGCTTCAGCGCGCCGGTACCGTACGAGGTCGATGGTGAGTTGCTCATGTCGACGTCGCGGGTCGCGCAGGTGGACAGCGTGCCCCGCGCTCTGCGGGTCATCGAGGCCACGCCGTGAACTCGCCGGAAACTCCGTCGGAACGGGCGTCCGCCGGAGAGGGCCTCACCCTGACCGGCCTCCGCACGCTGGTCACGGGAGCCACCGGGTTCATCGGCGGACACCTGGCCAAAGGACTCGTGGACGCGGGCGCGACGGTGGTCGGTCTCGTGAGAGACAGGTCACGGGCAGCTTCGTTGGAGAGAGCGGGCGCCGCCGCTGTCGAGGGTGACCTGACCGATCACGCTTCGCTCCGGAGGGCGATGGAGGGCTGTGACCTCGTGTTCCACCTCGCGGCGACGGTCAACGTCAACAAACCGTGGTCCTACTACCGCGAGGTCAACGTAGCCGGGACCGAGGCGTTGGCCGAAGCGGCGTTGGATGTCGGCGTCCAGCGGTTCGTGTACGTCAGTTCGGTCTCAGTCTACGGCATGGGCGCCGGCCCGGGGCTCGACGAGAACTCACCGCATCTGAAGAGCCGGGACGCCTACGCCGACACCAAGCTCGAGGCCGAAACGGTCATCCGCCGTATGGTTGCCGAGCGGAAGCTTCCCGCGGTGATCGCCCAGCCGTCTCAGGCCTACGGACCCGGAGACCAAAACTGGACCATGACGCCAATTCGTCTGATACGGGCTGGGAAGCTGTCGCTGGTGGACCAGGGTACGGGGGTGATCCAGCCGATTTACATCGACGACCTCGTGGACGCGCTCGTGGCCACGGCTCGTTTCGGTACAGTCGGCTCGTCGTACATCCTGTGCGGCAAGGAGGTGGTGACGCTCCGCGACTATCTCACACGCCTCAGCACCATGCTCGACAAACCCCAACCGTCCTCGGTGCCCTACTGGGTAGCGTTTTCGGTGGCCGCGGTCAACGAACTGGCGGGGCTGATGCTGGGCTATGAGCCGACCCTCAGCCGCAGGGCGGTTCGGTCCCAAGTGCTGAAGACGACCTTCGTGGGAGACAAAGCCTCGAGCGAGCTCGGGTTCAACCCCTCCATCAACATGGATGAAGGCATGGATCGCATCGCTAACTGGCTGAAAGAGGAGACATCATGAAATCCGTATTCTGCCTTGTTCTGACGACGAGCCTGGTTGCCGCTCCAGCCCTCATCGAAGCGCAGGAGCCTCCCCCGTTACCCGAAAAGACCGTGATTCTACCTCGCGGTTACCGGCCCTCACCCGCTCCCCTGTCGCCCGCCATTCTGGTCGGCAACACGCTGTACCTCTCCGGAAATACCGGTGGCGATCCGGAGACGGGACGGCTCGTGGACGGTGGATTCGAGCCCGAGTTTCATCAGATCATGGCCAACATGCGTGCGGTGCTCGCGGAAGCCGGAATGGACCTGAGCGATGTGGTGAGTGTCGTCGCGTACCTCGCTGACATGGACGACTACCGGCGGTTCAACGAGCTCTACCGCCAGTACTTCAACACGGAGCCCCTTCCGGTCCGGGCGACCGTGGCGGTGCGCGAGCTCGCCAGAAAGGCCCGCCTCGAACTCCAGGCCACGGCCGTCAGAACTCGCTGATCATCTTTCCTTCGCAACCTTCTGCAACCTTTTGGCGTCTCAACTCGTAAGGCCTGTGATGAGGCTGGGTTGGGGGGTTCGGGCGGAGCCTCACTCCTACGTATAACCTGCCTTCCCGGGAGGCAAAATGTCGCCCCGCAAGACGATTCTGCGAGAGCTGACCGATCTCCGTAGCGATAAAGAGAGGCGCTACGCACGGCCCCGGACCATTCGGGGCTTCGACGACAAGCCGGCCAAGTACCAGAGCGCGGTGAACGAGCTCCTGAAGGACCGGCTCATCGACGGAATGAAGGACGCCGAGGGCCAGATGGCCATCGCGATCAACGAGCATCGGCTGGCCGACGTGCGCAAGGAATTGAGGCCCTGGTTCGCCCGCCCGGTTACCTGGGTTGGCACGGCCATGGTCGTAGGGGGCGTGCTCCTGGCGCTCTGACCCGAGCGGGCAGACTCAGCCGTCAGTTCCACTCACCGCGCACGACGAACGAAAGCATCATACCCGCGTGCAAATGCTCGGCGATGTGGCAGTGCATCACCCACTCGCCCGGATTGGACATCTCCACCAGGATGTCCATCGTCGAACCCACGGGTACCACGGCGGTGTCCTTCCACACCAGATTCGGATTGGGCACGCCGTCACGCTCGAGAACGAGGTAGCGCTGTCCGTGCACATGGATGGGATGGTGCATCGGGTGGAACGCGTCCGGGTTGTTGAAGATGCGGATCTTGACCACGTCCCCCACGTCGAAGGTCCAGTCGATGTCGCCGTTCTCCGCGCCCGTGGCCCTGTCGCGCAGAATCCACGTGATCTGGGTGCCCGTGGACAGCCAGTTCATCATCGGCATGGCGTCGTTCCACTCCATGGGCGGCACGTACAGCGTGTCGTTCGCCATGGCGCGGACGATCGAGAGTGGGAGGTTACGTACTCTCAAGGTGGCCTCCAACTCGTGATCGGGCGCGCGGGTAAAGTGCTGCCTGAACCTGTCGATATCGGCCTGCACATCGCCGTTTTCCCTCAGGGTCTCGAACCCTCGCGAAATCGCGGCCTCTGCCAGCTCCTCCGACACCGACACCGTGCCCAACGTATCGACGTGCGGGTAGAACTCGCCCCTGAAGTGGTTGATGGCCTGGATGGAGTTCAAGATGGGCGTCTCGCCGGAGCGATCGAACCGTACGTCCACGACATACCGCTCGGCGGGAGCGATGGGCACTGAGGCAACCCACTCCTCGCGCTCGAACTTCCCGATGTCCGAAGCGACGATCTTCATGCGCGCCCCGGGGAAGCGAATGTTGAACGTGCGTGTGTTGGCCACGTTCGTGAGGTAGAACCGAACGACCTCTCCCCGGCGCACGTCGAGGCGGTAATCCGTGAGACCGTTCAGGAGCATGACGGTGCCGAACCGCCCCATGAGCGCATGCGTCGGCGATTCGCCGCCCCACGGTATCATGCCCTGGTCGTCCATGAGGATGTCGTCCAGAACGAGCACCTCTTCTCGGTGCGCCGGCCCGAAGTAGCCCGGATCGGGAGACGACACCAACAGGTTGCCGTATAGCCCCAGATCCTGCTGGACGTCTTCGCGGGAGTGCGGGTGGTACCAGAACATGCCGGCGTCAGGGACACGCACTTCGTACGTGAAACTCTCCCCTCTCTCGATCGGGGCCTGCGTGACGCCGGGTACGCCGTCAAACCGGTTGTCGATGCGCACGCCATGCCAGTGTACCGACGATGGCAACTCGATCTCGTTGGTGACGCGCACGACGACTGTGGAGCCCTGGTCGGCGCGGATAAGGGGGCCGGGATACTGGCCGTTGTACCCGTACATGGCGTAGTCCCGGCCGAGAATCTCGCGGCGCACTAGCGAGATCACCATGTCCAGCGTGTCCCCGTCGGCCATCTCGACCACCGAGCTCGGCTGCGCCTCGGGAAGGGACGACAGGTCCACTCCGACGCCAGGCAGAAAAGCCGACACGGGGGGCACAGCTCCTACCAGGCCCGGCAGCACGGGCATGGCCGCGTCCATCGGAGGCATACGCCAACCGCCGGGAAGCACCTCTCGATGCGGCATGTTCCCCTGGGCCGTTGCCGCCCCGGGCGCGGTGAGCACAGCAAAGGCGGCACACATCCCAAGGATCGGGACCCGCCGTCGTCGGGCTGGATCAGTAGCCGTAGGCCGCACAGTTCTCCTGCTCGAACGGGCCATGGCCCGCCATGGTGTGCATCATGCCGCTCCTGGACATGCCCCGGAGCACGATGGGTCCCGACCACCGCGAGGCCTGAGGGTCATAGGCATCCTCGAGCGTGATCACCACGAGGAACTTGTTGAAGTCGACTTCGACGTCCAGGGAATGCCGATCATCCAACTCCCCCGCGAGCTCGATACGGTCCAGCTCGGGCGTCGTGACCCACACCACGTACGTGCCCACGGAGGGTGCAGCGAGCCGGTCGACCGTCAACGCGATCCGGTACCGGTAGCTCCCCTCCGGCGACAGCGCGAAGCCGAAGGGGGATGGCGCGAACGTGAGCTGGCCGAGCCCGGTGGCTCGGCCCGAGCCGGGCACCCGCTTCGTGGAGACGAGCGGGAAGGCGTAATACTCGGGTGGCCCGGCCACCGAGCACGTCTCCACGGCGTGCGCCGGTACCACGGGTCCCGCCAGGCCGAGGGTCGCAGCGAGTAGCGCACCCACGGTGACCGCGCCATGAAGAACGGTGGAACGATTGATGGACAAACAACACCCCTGATCGTGCGGATGACCGTCGAAGATCGATCGGTGGGACACCCCCCTCGCCACTCTCAGTAAACCTATCGCGGTAGCACCGTACACGGCAACGCGGCCACTGCCCGGAAGCGTATTCGTCACCGAGTTCGGGGCTGTCGGCCTCAACACGGTATTGCGCCACCGTGTCTATTGTGGATGCATCCCGTTGGGCTTATGACTTCTTCCCCTGCCCCGGAGCGAGGTCGCCGCGGGCACCCGTCGGAGGAGCATTCGATGACCGTCTCGAGGAGACAAAAATGAGCTGTCGTCCCGGTTCGAATCGTGTGAAGCGTGCCGTTACGAGCGGGGTCGTGACCCTGCTTGCATTCACCCTCTTGCTGCCGACGCAGGGCTCTGCGCAGGACACCCAGTGGGATGCCCGAGCCGTGTTGGCCACCAAAGAGTTCGTGTCTCCTCCCGCTACCATCGCCGAGGCGGCCCTCGCTCCACGCTACCTGAACGTCACACTGTCCTCTGTGAGTGCGGACAAGCGGTGGTTCTTCAACGAGATCGGCGACGGCCCGATCACGATGGACCGGTTCTCGCACCCGTTCCACGAGTTGGGCGGGGTGTTCATCGACTTCCGCGCCAACCGCAGACGGAACCTGTCCATCCGAAACAACGCCTCCCTCGAGGTGATCTCTGCGGCGGACGGTGCCCGAGTTCAGATCGAGACTCCACGAAACTCACGTGTCTCGAACGCACTCTGGTCACCCGACGGGTCGCGCCTCGCCTTCTACGTGCACACAGACGACGCCACCCACATCTACGTGGCCGACCCGGAGAACGGCCGGTCACGCAGGATAACGCGCCGGCCCGTCTTGGCCACGATGGTCACCACGTTCGAATGGACTGCCGACGGCGAGAAGATCGCGACAGTGCTCGTTCCGGAAGATCGGAACCCCATGCCGCTGCCGCCCGTGGTACCGACCGGTCCGCAGGTCAAGATGACCGTGGATGGCGACAACCTTCTCCGCACGTTTGCCAGCCTGATGGCGACCCCACACGACGAGGCGCTGCTGGAGTGGCACATCATGGGCCAGTTGGCGCTGATCGATGTCGACAACCGACGCGTGGAGGAGATCGGCGAGCCGGCGATGATCCGCAGCTTCGACTTCTCGCCCACGGGTGAGTACGCGCGCGTCACTCGCGTGGTGAAGCCATTCAGCTACATCGTGCCTGTGAACAACTTCGAACGTGTCGAGGAGATCTGGGACCGGGCCGGCGCCACCCTGGCCCAAGTGGACGAGACCGAGATGAACCTGGGCATTCGCGACCCCGACCAGCCGCGAGGCGGGCAAGGCGATGACCAGGATGGGCGGCGCCAGCTCGCATGGCGACCGGACGGACAGGGCCTGACGTACCTCGAGCAGGAGCCGGCACCCGAGGGGGAGGACGACGAAGACCGAGCCGCGCGTCGGAGCCGGCGTCGCGGCGGCGAGGGTCAGGATGAGGGCCGCAGCCGGCGGCAGGACCGGGTCATGCAATGGCTCCCGCCGTTCGACAGCACCAGCACGACGGTCGTGTACTCGACCGAAGACCGTATGTCGTCGCACCGCTTCTCACCCGACATGAACGTGCTCTTCATCAGCGAGCGGCAGGGCACCGACGTACGTGAGTATGCCGTCTTCCTGGACGACCCGGAGACCACCTATACGCTCGTCGAGTACGATACGGATGACTTCTACGCGAACCCGGGCAGCCTGGTCATGACCGGCGGCGCAGTCGCGGGAGGCGGCCGGGGCCGCGGCCGGAGGCGGAGGGGCGGCGGCGGCGGCAGCGAGGCGACCGTCCAACTCTCTGCGGATGGCGAGCACGCGTTCTTCGCGGGCACACAGTACGACGAGGATCCACTGGAGCAGGCTCCAAAGAGCTTCTTGGACCGAGTCGAAATCCGTACCGGCGAAAAGGAGCGCATCTACGAAAGCGACAACGGCGGCAGTTGGGAGCGGATCACCTCGATTCTCGACATCGATGCCGAGAGGTTCGTGGTATCGCGAGAGTCTTCGACCGAGGTCGCCCAGTCGTTCCTGCTGGAGAACGGCCAACGCGCGCAGTTGACCGCCAACGTGGACTATACGCCGGACATTACCACGGCGCCCCGTGAGCGCTTCGTGGTCGAACGCCCCGACGGGTTCAAGTTCCGGGTCAACGTGACGCTGCCGCCCGGATACCGGGGCGGTGAGCGCCTGCCGGCCATGTTCTGGTTCTACCCACGTGAGTACGAGGACCAGGAGAGCTATGACGAGGGAGCGCGCACGTACAACAAGAACGCCTTCCCGAACCTGGGCACCCGCTCCATGGAGTACCTGGTCCGGTTGGGCTACGCCGTAGTCGAGCCCGATGCGCCCATCGTCGGCGAAGCCGGCAAGATGAACAACAACTACGAGCACGACCTCCGGAACAACCTGGCGGCCGTGATCGACGAGCTGGACGGCCGTGGCATCATCGACAGGTCGAGGCTGGGCCTGGGAGGCCACTCCTACGGCGCGTTCTCGACCGTCAACGCCATGGTCCACACGCCGTTCTTCAAGGCCGGCATCGCGGGCGACGGCAACTACAACAGGACGCTCACGCCGCTCACCTTCCAAAGCGAGCGCAGGATCTTCTGGGACGCCAAGGACGTCTACATCTCCATGTCACCGTTCATGCACGCGAACGAGATGACCGGCGCCTTGTTGATGTACCACGGACTGCATGACCAGAACGTCGGCACGTCGCCCATCCACTCGCCGCGCCTGTTCCATGCCCTGAACGGGCTGGGTAAGGAGGCGGCCATGTACCTGTACCCCTTCGAGGATCACGGTCCGGCCACCAAGGAGACCATCCTCGACCTGTGGGCCCGCTGGACGGCATGGCTCGACGTACACCTCATGGATGCCGGGCAGCAGGAACCGAAGATCACCACCGATGCCCAAGCCGGCTCGAAATAAGGAGATCAAGATCACGATGCGCTCGCCACTGCTCGCCCTCGCCCTGCTCGCCCTGGCGTTGCCCCTTCAAGGCCAGGAAGATGCCGCGGCTCGTGTAGCTCGCCTGGAAGCCCAACCGGGTGGCGACATCTCGCTCATGGTGGGGCAGTCACAGCCATTCCAGATCATTGCGCTGGACGCCGCCGGGGAGGCGGTGGACGTGAGCGTCACCGTCTCGGCACCGCGGGGCGCCCTGCAGGTGCGCCGGGGCCAAATCACGGCCCTCCAGGCGGGCACCTTCGAGGTCGTGGCCGTCCACTCGTTCGGGCCGGACAGCGGTCGGGCGCCGCTGCAACTGCGCGTGTCGGTCACGGTGGCCTGGCCGGCCATCGAGCGGGTAGAGATCAGCGCCGACCGTGGGCGGCTCTACGAGGGCACCACGCTCCGGCACTCGGCAAGGGCCTACCACCGTGACGGCTCCGAACGGCCCCATGCCCAGATCGAATGGTCCACTTCGGACGCGTCCGTGGCGACCGTCGACCGCTTCGGCGTGGTGACGGCCCACGGCTCGGGCCACGTTACGGTCAACGCGGCTGCCGAAGGAGCCGGCACCTCCCGGCAGTTCGACGTGGTGCCCTTCCCGGGCGTGAGCATCGAGCTCGAAGGCGGGCCGGACGAAGCCCGAACGGGCGACGTGGTGAGCTACACGGCCGTGGTGCGGGATGCCGACGGAAGGCCGGTCGGCGACGCGCCGATCGAGTGGAGCCATGCCTACCTACCACCGGTCGACGTGAAGGCCCCACCCGCCGCGGGCCAGATCGACGCCGGCAAGTTCGTCGCGGACCTCGCCGGCGTGTTCACGATCCGGGCGTCGGCCGGGCCGCTCTCGGCGCGCCACACGCTGGACGTCACACCCCGCGACGCCGTGCGGGAGCTCGAGGTCGTCGGCCACGCACTCCAGAACACGATGCGCACCACCGACTTCTGGGTGTTCGAGGGCGTGAACGGGCGTGACTACGTCATCACGGGCTCGAAGCTCGCGAACGGCCATGCCTATGTCTTCGACGTGACCGATCCAGGCAATCCCGTGAAGACAGACTCGATCCAGGTGGATGCGCGCGCTGTGAACGACGTGAAGGTGTCTCCCGACGGCCGCTACGCCACCATGACCCGCGAGGGCGCCTCGAACCGGCAGAACGGAGTCGTGATCCTGGACCTGGCCGACCCCGCACATCCGGTGATCGCGTCGGAATACAAGGACCACGGCCTCACGGGTGGAGTGCACAACGCATTCCCGACCAACACCCACGTCTTCGCGCTCTCGAACGGCGACAAGTACGTGATCCTGGACGTGGCCGACCTCTACAATCCGACGTTCGCCGGCGAGTACGACCACCCCGACAGCCGCCTCCACGACGTGTGGGTGCATGAAGGGCTCGCCTACTCGGCGGAGTGGGACACCGGCATCGTCGTGGTCGACGTGGGCGACGGCCGCTGGGGCGGCTCGATCGAAAACCCGAAGCTGGTCTCGACGTTGCGCCTGACCGGATCCACGCACGCGGTGTTCCCGTACGTCTCGCAGTCCACCGGCAAGCTGTACGTGTTCGCCGGTGACGAGAGGATGAACCGCGCGGGCCTAGCCTGGGCGGGATACCCGAGATCGATGGGGTCGTACGCGGATCAGTACGACCCTGAGACGGGCGTCGGGGGAATCCCCCTGACGACCAGGGGCTACATCCAGGTGGTCGACTTCTCCGACCCCGAACACCCGGAGATGGTGGCCCGCTACGAGGTGAGCGAGTTCGGCACGCACAACATCTGGGTCGAGAACGACATCCTCTACCAGGCCTACTACGAGGGCGGCTTCCGGGCGGTGGACGTCTCCGGCGAACTGATGGGCAACCTCTACACGCAGGACCGCGAGGTCGCCGTGTTCAAACCCGCCACCCCCGCGGGGTACACGCCGAACGCCACCATGGTGTGGAGCGCGATGCCGTTCAAGGGGCACGTGTGGTTCAGCGACACCAACAGCGGAATCTGGTCGGTCAAGATGCTGCCCAAGGAGAGGCCGATCTCGTAGGGGATGCGCCCCATGAGGGTTCACTCGGCGCTCTCCGCCACCCCGAGCCTTGCGAGGATATTCTCCATCAAGCACCACTTCGTGAAGCTCGACTGTAGGAGATTGAGTCCTACGAAGGCCGTCAACAGGTACCAGGCCGGGCTGACCCACTGCCCCAGGGCCAGCGAGACCAGGACGAACGAACCGGCTATCCGCCGGATGATGTAGTGCATTCTCATGTCGGTTTCCTTTCCATGGTCGAAGGCGCGCCTCCCGTTCCTCTATGCAGGTCATAGAAGAGAAGGGGGACGGCCACGAGTGTGAGAAGCGTCGAGACGAGCGTGCCGCCGATCAGCGCGATGGCCAGGCCCTGGAAAATGGGATCGGTCACCATGACGAAGCCCCCGATCACCACGGCCCCGGACGTCAGGATGATCGGCCGGGCCCGCACCAACCCCGACTCGATCACCGCCTCGGCAACGGACTGTCCACGCTCCAGGCCGATGTTCACGAAGTCCACCAGCAGGATGGAGTGTCGGACGATGATTCCCGCCAGCGCGATCATGCCGATCATCGACGTCGCGGTGAAGAAGGCGCCCGTGAGGGCGTGGGCGGGGAGAATGCCGATCAAGGTGAGCGCGATCGGAGCCATGATCACCAACGGTACCGTGAACGACTGGAACCAAGCCACGACGAGCACGTAGATCAGCAGCAGGACGGCGGCGAACGCGATCCCCAGATCACGAAACACGTCCCGCGTGATGTCCCACTCCCCATCCCAGACCATGTAGGTGCCCTCGGCCTCCGAAGGCGCCCCTGTCCAAGAGACGCCGAAATCGTCGCCCAGAGCATCCAGGGCCGGACCCATCTCGATCATCGCGTACACCGGACTCTCCAGACGCCCGGCCACGTCGGCGGTCACGTAAACCACCCGCTTCAGGTTCTTGTGGAAGATGGGCCCCGGCGCGGGCACGGTGTCGATCGTGGCCAGGGTCCCGAGTCGGCGCGAACCGGCCGCGGTCGAGATCGGCATGGCGGCCAGGTCCCGCGCCGACGCGATCACGGAGTCCGCGATCTGCGCGCGGATGCGGACCGGTTCGGCGGCCTCGTCGTCATGGAGCAGGCCGATCGTCGCGCGGCCCAGTGAGGCCGCGATGGTCTGTGCGATATCCCGCGGACTCGTGCCGGCCAATATCGCTTCGGCCTGCGTCACGGTGGCGCGCACCTGCGCGTGGGGGGCCGCGGCCGACCAATCCACGTCCACCACACCGTCGGTTGCGATGAAGACCTCTCGTACGCGGCGTGCCGCTTCGATCTGCTCTTCATGTGTGGGTCCGTAGATCTCGGCCACCAGCGTCGCCTGCACGGGAGGACCGGGAGGAATCTCCGCGACCTTTACCGCGGCATCGAACAGGCGCGCCACGGAGTCGATCTTGGCACGCAGCCGGAGTGCGATGTCATGGCTCTGTCCGGAACGCTCGTGCTTGTGCAGAAGGTTCACCTGCACGTCCGCCACGGTGGGTCCGCTACGAAGGAAGTATTGGCGCACCAACCCGTTGAAGTTGAAGGGCGCCGCCACGCCCACGTAGGTCTGCACGTCGCTGACCGCCTCGTCCCGCGCAACGACCAGAGCGAGCACCTGCGCGACCTCCGCGGTGCGCTCGAGCGAGGTGCCCTCGGGCATGTCGACGATGATCTGGAACTCACTCTTGTTGTCGAACGGGAGCATCTTGACCGTGACCAGCTTGGCCGGGACCAACAGGGCCGCCATCGCCAGCAGGGCAACCATGCCGCCGTAGATCGTGAACCGCCGGGCCCTGTTGTCTATGAGGCCCTGAAGAACCCACCGATACCCGTTCGCGAGCCGGCCCGCCGGGGGCGACTCCGCGGCCGTGCCGTGTGCGTGACCCTTCAGGAGCCGAATCGCCATGTAGGGCGTCACGATGAACGCGACGGCCAGAGATAGTAGCATGGCCACGCTGGCACCGACGGGAATCGGGCGCATGTACGGTCCCATGAGCCCTGATACGAACGCCATGGGAAGAATGGCCGCGATGACGGCGAAGGTGGCGAGAATCGTCGGATTGCCAACCTCGTCCACCCCCGAGATGGCGGCCAGGTCCGGGTCGCGCCCGCTGAGCTTGAGGTGGCGGGCGATGTTCTCCACGACGACGATGGCGTCGTCCACGAGTATGCCGATAGCGAACACAAGGGCAAACAGCGTGATCCGGTTGAGGGTGTACCCGAACAACCGGTACATCAGGAGCGTCAAGGCCAGCGTAACGGGCACGGCGACGAGCACCACTGCCGCCTCCCGCCAACTCAGCGCCATCCAAACGAGCAAGCCCACGCCGAGCGTGGCCACGATGATGTGCATGAGAAGTTCCCGCGACTTCTCGGTCGCGGTTTCTCCGTAGTCCCGCGTCACGGTGATGCGCACGTCCTCCGCGATCAGGTCGCCGCGGAGTTCCTCGACGAGGCGCATCGTTTCACGGGCTATGGTGGCGGCATTGGTCCCTTCGCGCTTGGCGATGGCTATCGTGACCGCCGGCTCGAAATCCTCCGCCCTCCCCCCGCCGGGCAGAAAACCCACGTAGCTCTCGGGCTCGGCGGGCCCGTCGGTGACACGCGCGACGTCCCGCAGCAGGATCGGGCGGCCGTCCACGACACCGACGACCACCGAGCGCACCTGCTCCACGTCCCGCAGCAGGCTCCCGACGCGCACCGGAACGGTCCGGTTGCCCGTCACGATCCGGCCGGCCGGGAGCTCCACGTTCGCCACGCTGAGCTGGTGCAGGACGGAGGCCGCGGACAGTCCTCTCGCCGCTAGCTCCCGGGCGTCGAGGGTGACAGCCACCTCTCTGGGGGCGCCACCGATCACCCATACCTCGGCGACGTCGGGCGTTTGCTTCAGCGCCTGGGCAAGCTCCGCGGCCTGCTGGCGGAGCAGATAGCCGTCCCCCGCGTCCGATCCCCCGGAGAGGGTGATCGTCAGGATCGGCACCTCGTCGATGCCGTGTAGCGTGATCAGCGGTTGGGTGGCCCCCGGGGGTGATCGGTCCGCCCTGGCCAGCAGTTTCCCGTACACTCGGGTGAGCGCGACGTCCGGATCGGTGCCCACCTCGAAGCGGGCCGTGATCAGGGCACCATCCTGTTGCGAAACGCTGTACACGTACTCGAGGCCCGGAATCTCCCATATGGCGCGCTCGAGAGGCTCGGCCACTCGGCGCTCCACCTCTCGCGGGCTGGCACCCGGGAAGCCGACCGCGACGTTGATCAGCGGAACCTTGATCTGTGGCTCCTCTTCTCTGGGCGTGGTCAACAGGCCACCAGCGCCCGCCAGCAGCGACGCACCGATCAGGAGCGGCGTCAGCTTGGAGTTGAGGAACCGCTTCGCGACCCCACCGGCGAAACCCGTCTTCATGGGATGATCCTTTCACCGGCGGAGAGGCCACTGAGCACCTCGACGCGGGTCCCGGCCTCTTCGCCTTCGGTCTGCGTGGAACCCACCGAGCGGCCGAGCCGTACCCACCGGAGCAGCACCCCATCGGGCGTGACGACACGCACGCCCGTGAGTTGTCCGCGACGAACCACCGCGCCCCATGGGATCGTGACGCCGACCCGCGTACCGGCCGGGAGCAGGGCGGTGACAGCGGTGCCGGACGTCCAGCTCGACGGCAGAAGGGCACGCACACGGATCGTGCGAGAGCGCGGGTCCGCGCCCGACGCCACCGCGCTCACCCGGGCCACCGTCCTCTCACCGCCTGTGGAGATTACGTCGATCGTGGAGCCGACCTCCAGCGTGCGGGCCGCGTCGGCCGGCACGTCGAGAACAGCCTCTCTCGGACCATCCGCCTCGATCACGAGGAGGGGCAGGCCGGGAGCCGACAGATCGCCCTCGTCGATGTGGCGGCTTACCACACGTCCATCGAACGGGGCACGGATCGACGCGTAGCGCTCCGCCGTGTCCACTTCCCGGAGCGCGGCTTCCGCCATGAGCAGCCCAGACTCCGCATGGGCGAGTGCCAGTCGGGCCCGGTCACGCTGCACCCGCGCCACGGCGTCCTGGGTCAGGAGTGTATCCATGCGCACGGCGTGGCGCTCCGCTTCATCGCGGGCGGCCCGGGCGGCGGCGGCGGCGGCCTCGGCCATGGCGCGCTTGGCCGCCACATCATCCACACCGAGGCGGATGAGCGTCTGACCGGACCGTACGAGGTCGCCGACTTCGACGAGTACGTCGGTCACGTGGGCCATCATCCTCGTGGACAGGGTGGAACGACGACTCGCAACGACGCTCCCCTGTACGGACAGCACGTCGGAGATGGACTCGGCCCCCACCGTGATGGTGGGGAAGGCCTGCTCGGCGGGGGCGGCCGACTCTTCGGAATCGGGTTCGCAGGCGGCCAGGCCGAGCGCCAAGATGGGTATCGCTATGTGCTTGATCATCGGTCGTACACTCCGTAGGCAAAGTCGAGGGCCGCCTGGGCCAGCAGTAGATCGCGGCGAGCCGCCAGCAGGCTGAGCGTCGCCGACGTGGCGGCGGTCTGGACGTCGAGCAGCTCGGTTATCGTTGAGGTTCCGGTGCGGTATCGCAGACCCGCCTGATCGAGGGCGGCTCGCGCCTCGCTCTCGCCCTCCGCTGCGACGGTCACACGCTCGCGCGAGGCGAACAGAAACCGCTCGGCTCGGAGAACCTCCACGCGAGCCTCGCGTTCGGCGGCCTCGAGGCGCAGCTCGGCCGCCATTCGGTCGGCCTGCGCGCCCCCTACCGCGCCAACTCCGGCCAACCCCCGGAAGGGCGTCCACGTAACGCCGATGCCCACGGTCCAGTGGCCGCTGCCTTCCCCCCAAGGGGAAGACCGGGCATGACGCCCGAGGGATCCGAAGAGGCCAACGCTGGGCAGGTTGGAACCCCACGCACTCTTCACCACGGCCTCGGCGGCCTCCACACCGAACCGGAGGGCCACGAGATCGCCACGTTGGCTCAGGTCGCGTGGCGTGTCGGACGAAGGGTCGGCCGCTCCTGTCAGGTCGAGCGGGTCGGTGAGCGTGAGCCGAGCCCCGTCCGGAAGCGCGAGGAGCGCCCCCAGGGAGGAAAGCTGGTTGCCGGCCTCCGCCGCCGCGGCGAGTCGCCGCACCGAAATGCTCGCGGCGTGCACACGCGCGAGCCTCGCGTCGAGACCCGTAACCAGGCCCTGCTCTCGCAGCGCCTCCGCCTGTTCGGCGTGCGCCCGGGCGGCGCCTAGGGCCTCGCCCAACGCGTCGAGCCGCAGGGTCGACAGTTGCGCATCCCAGTACCCCCTGATGACGGCGAGGCGCGTGGCGCCCGCCGCACGATCCACCGCCGCGGACACTGCTCTCGACGCTTTGCGCGCGGCGGCATACCCGAAGAGACCTTCCGGAGCGAGGACCGGAAGCTCGACGGTGGCCGAAGCGTTGTATCCCACGAAGGACGCCGGCCGGTTGAGAGCGTCGAGAGAGAGGTCCTCCGCGAAGAATTGCTCCTGGCGAAGCTTGAGGCCGAACACGGCTACCGGATCGGTCGTACGGAGCCCCTGCGCACCGAATGTCAGGGTGGGCAAGAACGCTCGGGTGCCATCCAGCGTACGTCGATCGGCGGCCCGGGCCGAGGCACGCTCAGCGAGCAGTGTGGGATTGGACTCCGCCGCCCGGTCGATGGCCTCCCGCAACGACATGGTGACCTCGTCAGCCACAGGGGCCACGGGAGCCTGGGGAGCCTGGGGAGCCTGGGGAGCCTGGATCGCCAATAATAGGTATATCGCAATATTCATATCTCTAATCCCGAAGAAGACTGAATGGCCGGTATCGAGGTCGAGCTAGGCATCGCAGGTGCGAATACAGTCGAGAATGTGCCGCACCTTGGGTTCTACGACGCGGTAGTGCATGTGTACTCCGTCACGGCGGGACGCTACGATCCCGCGCCCCCGCAGTTTGGCGAGGTGCTGTGACACCTGGGCCTGTCGGAGCTGAAGCCTCTCTTGAAGTTCGGAGACGGTTGCCTCACCCCCTTCCAACACCTCGACGATCTTCAGGCGCTCCGGATGGCCCAGGAGCTTGATGGTCTCCGCCGCCCGCATGAGCAGTTCAGGGTCGAGCCCCCGCAAGAGGGATTTTCCGTTTGATTTCGCCATAGACATAGATTAATAGCGATGTTTCTATGTGTCAACCCCCTCAGCTCGCTCTACCCTTCGCGGCAGGTCCGCGGCCGTGGCGTGGCGCCCCGGTTCGAGCTATCTAACCGATCTCCCACGAACCAGGAGGCGCCCGATGGCGACCCCCGAGAACACACCCGGCCACATCGGGCCCACAGAGGATGGCTCCGCACTCCGGATCGAGTGGAAGGACGGACACGAGTCGGTTTACCAGCCGCGTCGACTTCGGCTGAACTGTCCTTGCGCCGGTTGCGTGGATGAGGGGACCGGCCGGCGCACGCTCACGAGTGCCACTGTGCCGGACGACGTTTACCCTCAGGCCATTCACTATGTGGGGCGTTACGCGCTCCAGTTCATCTGGAGTGATGGCCACCAAACCGGGTTCTACACCTTCGATCTCCTGCGATCGCTGTGCGACTGCGAGATCTGTGGCTCTGCCGCGGAATGAGCACGGAGGTGTCGGTTCGCCTCAGCCGCGCGCGACCTCGAAGCCCTGCTCGGCCCACGCCGTGGTTCCGCCATTGATGCTGCGCACATTCCGATAACCCAAGGAAGCCAGGAACAGAGCGCCGGACAGAGACCGTACTCCCGTGCCGCAGACCACGAGGATCTGGGTCTCCAGATCGACGGGTAGCAGGTCGACATACTCACTCATCTCCTGCAGCGGCATCAGAACCCCACCCGGAATACGCACGTTCGTGTATTCATCGGGCTCACGAACGTCGACCACCAGAGGATTCGAGCTCTCGACGAGCTCGTGGGCGGGTCCGACCTCGATGGTGAGGCCCGGCGCGTCCCCTGCGTTCTCGACCAACGCGTCCATCATGCGCTCACGTGGACTGGGGGCCGCGGCCGAGCCCAAATGTGGGAGGTGCTTGACGACGGACGAAGCGTACTTGAAGGCATTGTCCGGAAACATCACCACGACGAGCACACCGGGCTCGTCCGGCACCAGGTCGAAGGCACCGGCGAGGGCCATGGCGGAGCTCGGACCGGCAATGATGCTCTCTTCGCGGTTGAGCCGGAGGCAGAGGTCGAAGGCCCTCTGGTTGGTCACCTCGACAAGCTCGTCATACTCGTCCGGCCGGAAGAGCTCGGTCTGCTGGAGCTGGCGAATGCTCCGCACGCCCGGGATGTCGTGTCCCTCTTGCGGGTGCACGCCGTGCACCTTGATAGTGGGGTTCTTCTCCTTCAGGAAACGTCCCGTCCCCGTAATCGTCCCGCAGGTACCGAGCCCGGCCACGAAGTGCGTCACCTTGGCCTCGGTCTGAAGCCAGATCTCCGGGCCCGTGGTCTTGTAGTGCGCCTCGGGATTGGCTTCGTTCCGATACTGATTGAGCATGTGGAAGCCGGGAACCTCGGCCAGCTCGTTGGCTTTGGCGATCGCGCCCTCGGGAGCGCCGGGTGCGGGGCAAAGGGTGTCCTCCAGCTCGATCACGTCGGCGCCGAAGAACCGCAGCATCGTGCGCTTCTCGAGTGGGATGGCCGATGACAATGGCGTAGTGAGCGAGTACCCCCTCGCATTGGACATCATGGCCAAGCCCATCCCGGTGTTCCCCGACGTCGGCTCGACCAACTTCTGCCCCGGGTCCAGAACTTCCCGCTCCTCGGCATCGACGATCATGCTGGACGCGATGCGATCCTTGACGGATCCGAACGGGTTGTACCACTCGAGCTTCGCGTACACCTGTGCGTGCTCGAACGGAACCACGCGATTGAGCCGTACGAGAGGCGTGGGGTTCTCCTCGTCGCAGAGCAGCCCGAGGACCGAGTCGTATACGCGTCGTCGGTGATCCAGCATGAGCGGTCCTCCGTGAGCATTGCCCCTTCCCCCAGGGCAGAGCCCCATGATACGAGGCCGGCACTACCGTGGCGACCCTCGTCCTGACCGGCGTTGGTGCGCCTCGCGTGCGGGATCCATTGGGCACGATGACCCTGCTTGGGATGCCGGACGGCTACCGAGTGGAGTGATTTCCGCTCAGGGGACGGAGGATCTGTTCTCAGTTCGGAGCCACGCACCACCGCCGCCAAAGCGGGCCCGGTCGTTCCTGGTCATGCTCCTCGGGGCCCGTGAGTGACCCTAAGGCGCCTCAGGAATCTGCGCGGATGAGGTTCTCGCGGAGCACGGGAGCCACGGCGACAGGGCTGATGTCCAGCGGAACAGGTTCAGGCGTTCGTCCTCGCGTCGTGCGTGGCGTCGGCACTTGCGATGTACGGAGAGCGGCCTGCCAGCCAGACACGAGAATCTGGAACACGGCGAGGTGAGTCAATGACCCGATGGCCAGCAGCGCCACGAGCGGGTGCCCCACTACAGCACCGACTGCGATGACGAGGATTCGAAGATCGCGGCGCTTGAGCTTGTTTACGAGACCATTGGGATAGGGACGTCGAAAACGAATCTGGAATTCCTTGGTGACATAGCTCGCCATGAGGAAGCTAGCCGTTGCAGCGAAGCCGGCTGGCCAAACCCAGGCCGCGTCATACAGTTGTGAAGCGGCGAATGTCACAGCAAGCCCGATGGCCAGGTCGGAATACCGATCCAACACCGTATCCAGCCAGCCGCCTCGTGGACTTTGAAGCAACTTGATCCGCGCGATCTCACCGTCGCACCCATCCACGATAGAGGCGATCTGAATGAGGATCCCTCCGGCGATCCAAAACCGCGGGTCTGTGGTGGCCAAACCGACTGCGCCAAGCAGCGCCATGAAGAAGGATATCAGGGTGATGTGATTGGGTGTCAGGGGCGTTTTCGACAGAGCCACCGACAGGCGACGGGAGGCCGGGCGATTCATGGATTGGGAGATGAAGCCATCGTCTCCCCCCTTCTCCATGGCCCCGCCGATCCGGCGCACCGCTTCCTGAAAGGCTGCCGGCGTGTCCACATCGAGCCAAGGCTCACCGGTCACGTCGATCGCACGAACCCCTCCTCGGGCAGCGCATTCTCGGATCCCGTCCGTCAACGAGAACTTGCCCTGCCTGTGCGCTCTCGCCAGCCCCTCGAATAGCCTCGACGAACAGTAGAACAGCCCCGTGTCTCCGGCGTTCCAAGTCGCGAGGTCTTTCCCAATCGCCGCGATACGCCCTCCGGACACCTCCACTCTTGTGAGATCGGGAAGGTCGAACACGTTTTCGGTATCATGATCGACGGCGAGCGCGACTTCGTCCTGTGCAGGTGGGTTAGCCAGCACATTCCGGATCAACTCCGGGGATAGCAGGTGATCGACCATGGTCAGGAGAAACGGGCTGTCGCCGACCAAGGGGGCAGCGGCGACCGCGGAACAGCCGTTCCCTTTTCCCCAGTTCTCAGCCTCGACAAAAGAGATATGGCAGCGACGTCGTCTCGCGACGCGCTCGAATTCGTGCCGGACGAGCGCCGCGTCACACCCGAGAACGACGACGAATCGCTCCACACCAGCGGTGAGCAGCTGTGCTATCGACCTCTCGGCGATCGACAGGCCTCGCAAGTGGACAAGCGGTTTGGGCACGGCCCGACGAACACTCCGCAAGCGGCTCCCCTCGCCGGCCGCGAGGATCACGGCCAGTGGAGTGGCCGTTCCTGCGGGTGGAACTCTATCCAGCGAGGGCATTGGTGATCTCCTCCGAAAGCTCTTTCGTGGATGCGGCGACGAGCGTCGTGCGATCCTGTAGCGATTGAAATGGACCGAGAGCCCCACCGTCGAGACGACAGATGTGACCACCGGCCTCGGTGACGAGTAACGAGGCAGCAAGAAAACTCTCAGGCGTCAATCGGCTCCTGACGTCGACATGGGCGTCCAGCGCCCCCTCTGCCACCAGGCACAGAGCACGCGAAGCGCAACCGTAGACGCGTAGGCCTGAGCAGGTCCGCATCAACTCGGCCAGGGAGGTGTCCGGCGCCCAATGATTCAGCTCACAGGAAACAAATGCGTCGCGAAGACGCCGCGTCTCCGAAGTGTGCAAGCGCTGGCGGTCTGAGTAGGCTCCACTTCCGCGGGCTGCGACGACGGCTCCCGGTCCCGAGGTGTCGCCAACCAACGCGTAGATGACTCCGTCCGTGGAGAGCGATGTCTGTCGCGGCAGCATGGCCAGTGAGATGGCGGACAGCGGCAGGCCACGCGCGAAGTTGTCGGAACCATCAACCGGGTCGACGATGAAACGGTAGCCTTGCTCGCCGCTCCCGAATTCGAATGCGCCTGTCTGCTCCTCAGACTCCACTACACCGCTTTCGAAGTGATCTGAAAGCCACTGTCGGATCCATTCGTCGGCAGCGATGTCAAAGTGCTTCTGGTTGTCGCCCTTGCCGTTCACACCGACAGCTGGGCTGGGGTCCGGCCCAGGTCGAACCTGGTCGAGAAGCTGTAGGGAATCCACCTGAAGCTGCCTCAGTAACGCCAGCATCTCCTGAGAGTCCGTCGATGTGTCGTGGAGCAGAGTGCTGGTCATGCCGTCTTGCCTTCGTTAGAACTCTCACGCTCTTGTTGCGGAGGCGTAGCAGTAGTGGCCAAGAGATGCTCTCGGTCTGCCGCGGGAACTCCCGCGAGATCCGCCAGTTCGTGGAATCTGGGGGTATCGATATTCCCCCGATGGAGTGCACTGGCCGCGAGCGCCGCCAGTCGAGAACAGAGGGAGTCCATCTCATGGGGTGCTGCCTGCAACGCTAGTTCCCCTTCGTCCGGTGCACGCTTTTCGCTTCGCAACATCGTTTCGAGTTGATCGAGTTCCCAGTCTGTCAGGAGTCGGAGGTTTCTCAAACGATGCGCCGCCACGCTGGGGCTCGTGCCGTAGTAGTGAGCAGTGCGCAGGACGTCCGACAAGGTGATCGGATGACGACCCCTGCGCTGGCGACCATCCACCCGACGGCTCTCGCCCGTCTTGTCGCGACCGTCGCCCTCTGAATACACGGAGAGTACCGTGGGACCAACGCGTCCCAGTGTCTCCTTGCCGAGGGTCTCCACGAATCGACGTAGGCCATGTTGGGGAATCAGAAAACCGCTGGCGAAAGCGTCGGCCCTCACCTCCGCAAAGTCAGGCTGTCCGCCAGCATTGCACATGCGCCACGGCCCTTCGGTATCGAACAAGAAATGGGCAAGTCCGTGTGCGTATCTGAAGCGGCGGTGTTCGAGACCAAGGTTCTTGTCGACCACAACAAGAAGTCCGTGATCCGGTTGAGAGATCGAAATCGAGAGGATTCCGGTCGGCAGAGTCGCCTTGGCCGAACGAACGCCCGCCGTTATGAGCAGTTCGTCAAGAAAACGGACGGGCCCCTCTCCAAGTGCCAGGCGACGCCGCTCATCCTCTGCAATGCGATACCCTTGCCGCGCCGCTTGCCACCCCGTAGTCGCGCGCTCAACTCGGTACGAAGGAAGCGCGTATGCAATGGCGTCGATCTCGAGTCTTGCTTCCAGATCGGTGAGAGCTCTCGCCATCGCGCACACACTGGCGAGGGAACTCGGCCCCTGATCTTCCGTGAGATCGGGATGGGAGCGGAACAGCTCGGCAACGCCATCCATTCCCCGGTCGTCGGTAGCCGGGGGAAGGAGTTCGCTGAGGCTACAGCCATAGAAGGCAGCTAACCTGCGCAGATCTTCGGCCTTCAAGGATCGCCGTCCTGTCTCGATCTGCGCGACGGTGGCTCGTGACACACCAAGGTGAGGTGCGATGTCAGCCTGGGTGAGACCCCGTGACGTCCGCGCTGCCTGGAGAATACTACCGATTTCCTTCAGCTTCCTGGCCACACTCATAGGTAAGCCCGCTCCCCTTCGGGTTAATGATATGTAACACATCTGTGGACTCCTGCCAACAATGTTACATATCCTTACATCCTGCCGAGCCCGCCCTCAGCGGTCGCTGATCCACAGCCTCTGTGCGTATTGTCGACTTGATGGGTCCCGGGTGAAGCCGAAGCAGGAGGCCGGCCGGGATGGCTCAGGCACCAGTTGGTGGACTCGAACCACCGACCTCACGCTTGTCAGGCATGCAGAGCACCAAGCATGGTATGCCGCCTGCAATGGCCGATCCTTGAAAACCCAACATCAATGGGAGGTTCAGGGCGATGGGCCATGCAGCTTGCAGAAGGGTTTCCCCTTCTGGCTGCAAGATGCTTGGGCTCGTCGCCTGCACGTTGCCTGCAGTGGCGAGGCGGCCGGCAGGAATGCGCTCGGGGCACTCATTCCCCCGAGCTATGCACCAACGCTGTCCGTGGCCGAAGATCAAGAAGTCAACAGCGCAAGGCGGATGAGGTTTTCGCGGGGCACGGCGGGCGATTTTGCTTGCCATTTCCGAGAATTACGCTAATTTCTCAAATTAGCGATACGCATTTTTAGGACACGCCAATTAGCGACACGCCTGTTTGCGACACGTATTGTTGCGAAGTGGCGTAGAAAACCCATGATGCAAGGCTAAGCAGTCTCTCGCACGCCGGAGAATGAGGTCTGAGATGACGATCCCTTTTCGCGTCGGTGAACTCGTCACTGGCGAATTCTTTACCGACCGAGTTGAGGAGGTTGAACGCATACTTGGCGCGATGCGAGACCCTACTCGACTGTTGGTCTACGGGGAGCGGCGCCAGGGAAAGAGTTCCGCAATTCGCTTTGCCGCGGAGAGATTTGAACAAGACGGAGGAGTGCTCCTCTGGGTTGACGTATCCACCGCCTCGAGCTTTGGAGACATAGCTCGAAGGCTTATTTCCTCCGTTCCCTACTCCTGGGTCTGGCGCCAGGATCTCCAAACGAAGCTCCTGAGAGCATCGGTCAGGATAGAAGCGCGCACCGATCTCGCTGGAAACCCAGTCCTGGCTCTCGCACTCGAGCCACTTCCCGGGTCGACAGAACACGGAAAAGAAGAGCTACAGCGTTCCGTGAGAGTTCTCGACAAGCTCGCCGAAGAGCGAAACGTCAAGATCGCTATCGTCCTCGACGAGTTCCAACAAATCGCGGAGCTCGTAGATCGAGGCGAATGGGTTCTCCGTGACCTCATGCAGACAACGCACAACCTCAGCTTCCTTTGTGCGGGTTCACGTGCCTCCCTAATCGACCAGATGCTCTCCAAAGACGGAGCCTTCCACCGCTTCTTCGAGCCCCTCAACATCCGCGCGATGGACCCGGAACACCTCGCAGCCTGGATCGGAGACCGGATGCGAGGATCTGGCGTTCAGCCGCAGGACGGAGTTGGACACGAAATCGTACGCCTCGTCGGACCGCGAACCCAGGACTGCCTTCAACTGGCCCGGGCTGTTTTTGTTGCCGGCCAGCAGGAGGGTGCCGCCTCAGTCGAGACAGTCAAAGCTGCGCTTAGGCAGTCCGCGATGCAGGACGGTGACCGGTTCGAAACGGCCTGGTCCAGTCTGCCACGATCCCAGCAACTACTGCTCCGCGCGATCGCGTTGGGGGAGGAGGAGCTATTCTCGTCCAAAACAGCTAGGAAGCACGGGCTGCCCCCAAGCAGTTCTATTAGCCGGGCGCTGTCCGCGCTACGAGCCAAACGCCACATAGTCGAAGGAGAAGAACCCCGAATTGACGACCCGTTCTTTAGGGTGTGGATACTCATTAGGGCAATGCCGGACGGGCTTCCCGGTGGTAGCTGAGATCGGCATTGGTGCATGGCTTCGGGTTTAGCTACCTGATGGGGACGGAACGTCCCCTACCCGAGGCCAGCGCACCTACGCAGACATCGCGATCGAGGCGGCTCTGACGATCCGCATGGTCTTCCATCTTCCGCTTCGCCGGACGCATGACTGCACTCGAGTCCCGGCATTGCTTGGGCAGATTGCTGACCCCGTCGCATCGGTCTCGGCAGACGGCGCGTACGGCACCAAGGCTGTTTACGAAGCCGCCCATGAGGGAGGCGAAGGACGAACGGTGCGCGTGCTCATTCCACCTGGACGCGATGCCCGACTTGATCCGAGACCCTCGGCTACAAGACGATCATCGGTCGAAGTATGCGAAGTCGAACCTTGGATGGACAACGACTTGAGGTGCAACTGGCGAGTAAAATCCTCAACACAATGACCCTACTCGGGATGCCTGACAGTTACAAAGTGGGGTGAATCCCGCTCGGGGGACGGGGGATCTGACCTCTGCTCCGAGCCATGCAACAAGGCCCGTTTTCGGCTCCGGACTCGGTCTGAATCGACAGTAGAACCGACAGTTCGGCCCATTCTGGCGAAAACGTGTTGCCCCACCCGATCTCGTAAGACCAAGCGGGGCAACACTTTCCACCGAGTGGGCCTGGGTGGACTCGAACCACCGACCTCACGCTTATCAGGCATGCAGAGCACCAAGCATATCATGCAGCCTGCAATGGCTGACCCTTGAGAACCCAACATTGATGGGCATTTCAGGGCGATGGGCCGTGCAGCTTGCAGAAGGGTTTCCCCTTAGGGCTGCAGGATGCTTAGGCTCGTTGCCTGCACGTTGCATGGAGTGGCGAGGCGGCCGTCAGGAACGCGCTCGGGGCACTCATTGCCCTGAGCCATGCACCAACGATGCCCGCGGCCGAAGGTCAAGAAGCCAACAACCGCAGAGCGGAGGAGGTTTTCACGGAGCACGGGGATCAATGATCTCAGGGCAGACGGAGTTTTCGCCACCCACAACCCAAAACGACACCCAGCGCAAAGGCACGCCACGACTCAAATCGATGATCGCGGCTTGTCCCGAAACCTCAGTGATTTTCCGTAGGATGCGGTTTTCGCCACCCACAACCGAGAACCGGGTTCAGCCGTCGTCGCTTGCCAGTGCGAGGCGCTTCGATTGCTCGAGTCCGCCTTGCGCGGGCTCGGCCTCGATCGGCCGTTCCGCCTCTTCGATCGGACCCTCAACCCTCATAACACCCGACGTGCGGACCTCGCCGCCGTGCTGGATGCGCTGCTTGTCACGCCACCGATCAGGACGCCGGTTCTCGAGCCAACAGAGTCGGGCTTACACCGGAAAGCGTTGGCCAGCACATTACTGTCGTTAAGTTGGAACGGCACTGCACTACCACAAACGACGGGAGAGGAGCTGTGGTCGCGGCCTTCGGCAAGTTGGTGTTGATCACCTGCATGCTGTTCGGGCTCCCGCTGTTTGGTGTGATGCTCGCCGGCCTTCCGGTGGAATCCTACCTCGAGTTTCCCCCGTCCACCCGCTACGTGGAGCACGCCGCCTTTTCCTGGCCGGTGTTCATCGGCGTTCTCGCCTTTGTGACGGCCGTGTGCCTCCCGTTCCTCTTCGCCATGTTGAGCGGGCCCAAGGTGTGTCGCGGGTACTTGTCTCGCGTGCGCCCCTTCCCTTGGTGGGGTTGGTGCGGAGTGGCCTTCCTGGCGCTCGCGTGGATCCTCGCCTGGACTCGATTTCCGTGGTTCGAGAGTCTGCAGTCCTTTACCTTCACCCCGCTCTGGTTGGCGTACATCGTGATCGTGAATGCCCTGACGTTCAGGCGGACGGGGCACTGCATAATGCGCGACCACCCCGGCTTCTTTCTCAGCCTCTTCCCCCTGAGCGCGCTGTTCTGGTGGTTTTTCGAGTATCTCAACCGGTTCGTTCAGAATTGGTACTACGTGAGCGTCGACACGCTCGGGCCCGTCGAGTACGTCGTACATGCCACCTTGCCGTTCGCCACGGTCCTGCCCGCCGTCCTGAGCACCTTGCAATTCCTCGAGTCGTTCCCGCACCTCGACCGCGCCTTCCGCGATCTCCGGCCCACGGAGATTCCCCACCAAGTCGCGCTGGGTTGGGTGGTTCTGCTCCTGGCTGGTGGAGGCCTGGTGGGTATCGGGGTCTGGCCGGATTACCTCTTCGCGCTGGTTTGGATCTCGCCGCTGCTCATTATCCTCGCCATCCAAATGATCTTCAGGGAGGAAACATTCTTGGCGCGACTCGAGGAAGGAGACTGGCGGCCTGTGTGGCTCCCCGCGATGGCGGGCCTCATCTGTGGATTCTTCTGGGAGCTCTGGAACTCGCAGAGCCTCGCCCATTGGGTATACACGGTCCCGTTCGTCCACGGGTTCAAGATTTTTGAGATGCCGATCCTGGGGTATGCCGGGTATCTGCCCTTCGGCCTGGAATGTGTCGTGGTGGCCGGCTTGCTTCCCCGAAGGAATGCCCGACATCCACTCAGCTAGAAGGCTGTTGAAGAAGTACAGCGGGTCGCGTTACGAGCGCCGACAAGCGCTAACGCGCTTGTTACCGTGTCAGCTCCTAGGCGGGGGCCCGACTGCGTAGCGCTAGCTACGTTGAGGGTCCCCAACGACGGGACCACCGCTTGCGCGGCGGTGCCCGGCCCCGTGCCGCCGTAACCCGAAGGGCACCGGACGGGTACAGGTGGTTGGGCTTCCTCTGGATCTTGGAAACTCGTCGTTGATATGTGGAGCCCCAACGAACCCGCGCGCCTCAGCCACAACCCTAAGCAGGTCAGGACGTCGGGTGGCAGCTGCGCGGGGATGCAGAGCGCAGCAGCCGGGAAGCGAAGTGGTGAGA
>JACZXQ010000012.1 GCA_022571515.1 Gemmatimonadota bacterium | reverse complement strand
CCATTACCGATCTCCGCTCGGGTGACGTCTTCCGTGGCCTGGAGGGTCCAGGAGAGGCCGGCCTCAACCGGGTGCAGTGGGATCTGCGAGGGGACCAGCGGGACACGCCGGCAGGTGGACGGGGAGGGTTCGGCGGCGGACGCGGTGGACGGGGAGGCGGCGGCGGCGGACGCCCGACGGCGTCGCCCGGCGTCTACCGCGTGACGCTGTCCGTGGACGGCCGTGAGTACTCCACGACGGTGAACGTGCTCGAGGACATGTGGATGGGACAGCGCTGACGAACCAGCGTCTAGACCCAATACTGTTTAATTAGAGTGATTCGGGGTATATTCTTGTCGGGTAACGCAACCCTGGCAAGGAGTGTATCCGATGGCGCGGACGGTGGCGGGGCTCCCCGAGGGAACTCGGGTTACCGACTTCATCAGCCTCGGGGTCGTGAGCGAGAGGATTCCGATCAAGAAGGTGCACAGCGTCCTGGCGAAGACGGGGCGCGCGAGCCAACGGCAGCGGAATTTGCCTGCCCACGTGATGGTCTACTACGTGATCGCGTTGGCACTGTACATGGAGGTGTCGTACGGCGAGGTGCTGCGGTGCTTGCTGGAGGGGTTGGAGTGGTTGGGGTTGCCGGTGAAGCGGGTCCGGACGACCGGAAGGTCGGCGATCTCGCAAGCCAGGACCCGGCTCGGTGTCGAGCCCCTCAGGAAGTTGTACGACGAAGTGGTGGTACCGATCGCGACCCCGGGAACCAAGGGGGCGTGGTACCGGAGCTGGAGGCTGGTCAGCATCGACGGCACCACGCTGCACACGGCCGACACCGAGGGTAACCAGGAGGCGTTTGGTCGGCCAGGTGCCAGTCGCGGGCGAAGCGGCTTCCCTCAGATCCGATTGGTGTCCCTGGTGGAAAACGGCACGCATGTGTTGTTCGGTGCCCAGCAAGGGAGCTACAAGACCGCGGAGTGCACCTTGGCCCGAGAGGTGCTCGGCAACCTGACGGCGGAGATGCTGTGTATCGCGGACCGAGGGTTCTTCGGTTACCAGCTGTGGAAGCACGCCAGCGCGACCGGAGCGGATCTGCTGTGGCGGGTCAAGAAGAACCTCCGGCTGCCCTGCGTCAAACGACTGCCCGACGGTTCTTACCTGAGCAAGGTCTACCCCTCCGACCAGGATCGGCGGCATGACCGCCAGGGGATCGTGGTGCGCGTCATCGAGTACAGTCTCGAGGGCGTCGAAGGAGCCGAGCCCTTGTACCGCCTGATCACGGGGATCGTGGACCCGACCCAGGCGCCTGCCGAAGAACTCGCGGCCCTGTACCACGAACGCTGGGAGATCGAAACGGCCTTCGACGAATTCAAGACCCACCTCAGGGGCCGTAGCATCGTGCTCCGCAGCAAGACCCCCGAACTCGTTCGCCAGGAGCTCTACGGCCTGCTGCTCGCCCACTTCGCGGTTCGAGGTCTGATGCACGAGGCCGCACTGAAAGCCGACATCGACCCCGACACGGTGTCGTTCGTTCATGCCGTTCGGGTGGTGCGCCGTAAGCTGCCCGCCTACGTTTCTTTTCCCCCCTCAGCAAAGGAAGGAGTTCCATCAGCGGGTTCTTGATGAGATCCTGGAAGAGCGCGTCGTCTCCAGCCGCGGACGCCACAATCCACGGGCCGTCAAACGCAAGATGAGCAACTTCCCCACCAAGCACCGCAACCCCCAACGCGGCACCGTTTGGAGAAAGGTCCAGGTGACTATTGTTTCTAATTAAACAGTATTGGGGCTAGGCGCCTCCAGCTAGCGCCAACTCCGTTCGGCCACGCGCCACCTCCACACGGTGCTCACTCCTCAACGAGGCGTCTTTGCTCCACACACGGACGGTATACGCACCGGGTGGCAGGCCTTCCAGTACGAATGATCCGTCGCTGCGTGCGACGGTGTGGTACCGCGCGCCGTCCACGATGATGGACGCCCACATACCGGGGTGGATGTCACAGATGACGTCATAGCCGCCGGCCTCGTCGAGGACGTGCTCATACGACGAGCCAAAGTCGGTCGATACGTTGAACAGCACCGAGTCGGTCGCCATCAGGCGAACCTGGACATTGTGCGCGACCTCTTCGCTGTTCCGGAACGACACGGTCTGGCCGGGAGGCACCACGAGGATGAGGGGATCGAACGCCATGCCGACCTGGTCCATGACGACCGGCTCCCGGGTCGGCGTACCGACCGCAACACCGTCCGGCTCGAAGAGAATCACCGAGGGCACACCCTCCACCACTGCGGGTGCCTGACCTACCACCCGATCGATCTCCTGGTTCGGGGCTTGGTCCGCGGCCGGGCCACAACCGCTCACCGGTAGCACGACCACGGCGAGTACCTGGCGGGTGAGCCACCATCTCGGTGGCGGCGAGGGCTTGGTCATCTTCTCTAGCCGCCCTCTCTGCTGAAGCGCCCGTGCTGAAGGAAGTGCACCGTTTCGTCTGCTACGTCCCGCCGATTCATGATGAAGGTGTGGGTGGCCGGCATGACCAGGAAGTCAGCGGCTCCCTCCACTTTGGTACGCTCGACACCCACCTTGCCGTCGTCCGGTCCTGGAATGAGCCAGGAGCCGATCGGGTTCAGACTTCGGTCGCCGGTGATGATTCCGAGGCTGAACGTGACCGGTCCAAGTTTCGTCGCGATGCCTGTGCTGTCCGTGCCCAACCGGGAGCCTGACGGTCCGAGAAAGGGCCGGAGCATGGGCGAGTCCGCGAAGGCGTCGATGATCTCGCTACCCTGGCTCGGCGGGCTGAGCATCACAACCCGTCCTTCGTGGGCCTCCGGCCGATCCGACAGGTAGCTCCGAACGAGCACGCCTCCCAGGGAGTGGGTTACGAAATTCACTCCCTTGAGGTCCTCGGAACAGCACTCGTCCAACGCCCTACTGAGGCTGTCCACAAGAATCTCGATCGGTTCAGAAATCGAAGGATAGCCGAACGTCACCACCTTGTACCCGGCTTCCTGGAGGCGTGAGGACAGGAGCGCCATCGACCGGGTTGTTCGTCCGAGACCGTGGAGCACCATGACTGTCTCGGCGCCGTCGGGTGGTGGCGTGGAGCACGCCAAGAGCAGCGATAGCGCGGAGGCTACCCAAGCTACGGGAAGGAGCCCCAACGCCGGCCTAGGGCGCATTCGGGATCTCCGACTCCAGGAGCGGATGCTCCTCGCCGGCGCTGAGTGCAGCCCGGCGCGCGATCGCGACCGATACAGGCGCGAACGTCCCTCCCAAGAGCCCGGTGACCGCAATCGCTCCCAGAATATCGACCACGGTCGTTCCCGCCGCAAAGGCCCCCATGGAGTTGAATAGGAGCGGGACGGCGGCGGACCCAAGCACGCCCCAGATCGAGACGCGGCGGAGTGAGAGGTCGAAGATGGTCTTTCGCCCTTCGCCCAACGACAGGAGCGTGGCGAACCCTACGCCGGACACCGCCCCGTAAAGGCTCATCCCAAATGCCCAGTCCAGGATCGGGTTGCCCCAGTCCCAGGCGCCTGGCGAGATGATTCCAATCACTAGCCCGATGCCGGCGCCGATGACCCCCCACAGGGTGCCCCACGTGACGCCGACCCCCACCAGGCCGCGGATTTTTCTTAGCAAGTTGCCCATCGTATCTCCAGACCGTCTCGTCCCGTTTAACCTGTGCTCTTTGGAGAGTTCCGAGTGCCCCGTGTCGAAATCTTCGGATCTACTCTTCCCGAATCGATCGATCGCGCTCGGCTTGGATCTCGGTCGCGCCGCTGGCGGTGACGAACTCCCGAAAGAGGCCAGGGGCCGCCGTCCTATGCTCGGGGAGCAGAAAGAACTCGTTGGCGGTCTCTCTGTCTCTCTCGCAACTTTGATGGAGTACGGGCGCTACGTAGATGTCCATGCGCTTCCTGTCGCGTTTCCCGGGTCTCCTGTCTGGGCAGGTTTCAGTCGCCGTAGCGTAGCCTCAAACACGGCTGCCCGCTCTCCTGGTGAACGCTTCGGGCGATGGACCCGAGCCCCGGCACGAACGCCGTCAGTACGCGGGCCGACCCCTTGCCGACCACTTGACCCAGGGCTGCATACCCGGCGGACTTGAGCGCCGCTGCCGAGGGCCGTACTCCGTAGACGGATGCCAGCCTGAGCACGAGGATGGCCTGTATGGGGGCGATCAGGGCCGCATCCGGACCGGGTATCGGCGATAGGAGGCCTACGGCCCCCGCGAGGACTCCGGCGGTGTGTATGGCGGCTCGGGCTTGCTGGCTCTGCGAATCCATCGGTCCTCCGGCTCTGGTTCAGCATGACGCTACCATCTTAGACGGGCGAACCGGCTGGAGGGTTTCCGGCAGGCCTGCCTGCCGCGCTACTCGGTGTATTCGCCTCAAGTCAGCACTACGTATAAAGTGAAACAGTTTATACGTATAGGCGTTGGAGTGAGGATCATGGAAGAAATCCGTGCATCCTACGGCTCCACCTCCGCCACCAGGCAGAGCAGTTCGTACAGAAGTGTCGCCGCTATCAGTGAAGTCCCACCCGTCGGGTCGAACGGAGGTGCCACCTCGACCACGTCCGCGCCCATCAACGGAACACCTCGAAGGGCCCGCAGAAGGGTGAGGCTCTCGATGGTCGTGAGGCCGCCCACTTCGGGCGTGCCGGTTCCGGGCGCAAACGCCGGATCCAGGCTATCGATGTCGAATGACAGATAGGTAGGTCCATCTCCTACGACGCGACGAGCCTCCTCAGCCACCGCCTCTACCCCCATCCGAGTCACCTCGTCCATGAAGATGACCCGCATGCCGGTCGCCTCCGAATAATCCCACCCATCCATCGAATTCTGGGCTCCCCGAATCCCGATCTGGACCGTCCGGCTCGGGTCGATGAGGCCCTCCTCCACCGCACGGCGAAATGGCGCGCCGTGATTGTAACGCGATCCCATGAACTCGTCCCAGGTGTCCGTGTGGGCGTCGATGTGAATGAGGCCCACCGGGCTGCCCGAGGTCAGTCCCCGGAGAATCGGGAGCGTTATGGAGTGGTCGCCCCCGACGGCCAACGTGACCACGCCCGCAGTCTTGAACCCGGCGAAGAACGCCTCGATGTCCTTGTGGGCCGCCTCCAGCTCATACACCCGCGTGAAAGGCACGTCACCGCCGTCACCGACTCGGCGCAGTTCATAGGGGTTCACGCGCGTGGTCGGATGGATGGACCGCATCATGCTCGATGCATTCCGTACCTCCCGCGGACCGTGCCGCGCTCCCGGGCGATTCGTGACGGCTCCGTCGTACGGTACTCCGACCAACGCGATGTCGAAGTCTGAGGGGTCATCGATCATCGGCGCACGCATGAACGTCGCGATGTTCATGTACCGCGGAGCCGACCTCGCGTCATCGCCACTACCAGATTCCCGATCAGTCATGTGGCCTCCCCCGCGCGGCTAGCGTTGGGCAGCGATCTGGCGCAGCAGGTCACGAATCTCGGTGAGTAACCCGATCGTACCATTTTTCGCTTCGTCGGTCCCTGGCCGCGCGATGGGCACCGCGGACATCGAATCTCTCTGTCGCAACACCTCGTCGCGAAAGTCGAGAGGGTTCACGATACCGATCAGATCTGCTTCCGAGGCTCCGGGTGTTCCCTGCCCGGCAGTCTCGATTTTCAACGATCTTAGACCGAGCTTCCGCAGAAGCGGACCCTCCTTCACGGTCAGGTCTTGTATTTTGTCCAGCGGTATCGTCTTCTCCACCCTGAAGAAGATCCCACGCTTCACCACGAGTGTGCGCTCATGGAGCTCGCACCTCAGCGCCTCGAAGCTGCGGCGCACGTACCACTGCCCCCAGCCGAGAAGCCAGATCGGCAGTATCAGGACACCCACTACCGTGGCGACGCAAATCAGCACGAACTGCAGGTACCAGTATGTCCTCAGTTTGTCCTCGAACCGCGCCGCAGTCAGCAACTCGTCGTGGTTCGTCATATGGACCTCCGTAGAGGGAGAAACCATTAACCGTTCGACGGGCCAATCGGACGGACGTTACACCGGCGTGGAGGATCAGGCAAAGACAGACTGCGGTGCGCCCAGGCTACCGTCGCCGTCGGGATGACCAGTGAATGGCTTTGATCTTCCAGATTCCACCCTCTCGGGCCAACACCACGAGCTCGGCGCCCTGGGAGTTGATCTCGCGATCACCCATCTGGCCCTGGGTAATGCTGGTCGAGTGAGCCCAAGCCACGTCGCCCCGAACGCTGACCTCCATGTCTCCACGCTCTCGCGGCACCGCCTGCGCGAAACGCATGTCACCGGACAGGTGTCCCGAGCGGTAGTGCTCCTTGTTTTCGACTCCACCGCTCTCGAGGATGGTCACGTCATCGGCGAGCATGCTCAAGGCGGTAACTGAATCGCCCGTGGCCAGGGCCGAGTGAAAGGCATCGACCACTGCCGCCACCTGCTCCTCAGGATCCTGTTGACCCGATGCGCTCCCCCCTCCGGCCAGCGTAACGATCAAGACAGCACACAGTGCGGTGACGGTTCGCCGATCGGTGTTTTCCATCGGCTCGTCCTCCGTGAAAAAGAGAACGGGCCGCCCCGAGGACTCGGGACGGCCCGAAGGCCTCGAATGAATTCGAGTGGGATCTAGACCGGAACGACGTTCTCCGCCGCGGGGCCCTTCTCTCCCTGTACAATCTCGAACTCAACCTGGGCTCCCTCAGCGAGGCTCTTGAAGCCCTCAACCTGAATCGCGCTGTGATGGACGAAGCAGTCCTTGCTGCCGTCCTCAGGCGTGATGAACCCAAAACCTTTTTGGTCGTTAAACCACTTCACTGTTCCCTTGGTACGCATCTATTGCGCTCCTTGGTTGTGCGAGTCGGAGCTACGATGATACGTACTGCCCGACTGCTCGAAATGCGCGGAACCTCCGCGCGCTGCGTGACCGTCCTGGCCACAAAAAAAAACGCCGGCCTCTAAGAACGAGACCGCCGCCCTCAAAAAAACCTGAGCACCCCATTCGGGTGCCAACGCATCACCTTGGCGAAATCCGCTCATGCTGTCAACCGGCAACCGCGAAGATGGGTCGCCATTTCCGACCTGGCCGCTGTCGCCGATGCTATGGCGTTCCATGTGACTCCAGTTCTCGAGGACTGGTCCGGTGCCACCCAGAGGTGGGCGATCTCGGGATCGGCTTGACGGCCGTCCCACGCGACCTCGCGCCCGTCCTCGTGCCGGTGGGCGGGCTAGTCGCGGTCCGGTTCCGACCCGATCAGAGCCTGTGCGCGGGCCGCGATGTACTCCATCTGCTCCTTCCGTTGGCGGGCCCACCGGGGCAGGCGGACCAGGTTCGACACGAAGGCCGCTGCACCCATTGCACCGAAGACCATGGGGCCGACGACGTCGTCGGCCAGGCTCCCGGTGAGGAGCAGAGCTGCGAGCAGGACCATTCCCATCCCCATTCCGGCGAGACCCATCAGGTTCATCACCCGGGCGTTTCCCTTCAGGGTCCCCAAGCGCAGGCGATAGCCGGCCTCGGTCGGCTCGACGTACGCGTGCAGATTGCCGTTGGTCCACTGGCGAATGCTACCGGAGGATCCGACTTTGCCCTGGGCATTGAAGGTCTCCCGCAGCTCCCCGACCAGCAGCTCCCATTCACGGTCCGTGGGGGCCCTCGGAAGATCGATGATTCGGCCAACGGAGATCGGCATCCCGAAGCTCGTCCGACGCGGGAGGGCACTGCGGCGTAGTTCGAGAGCTGTAACCGCATCGGCGATTCGCTCGGGTGCCAACCCCACCTCGAGTCCGATCTCCTGAAGCTCCGCGAGGGTGAAGCCTTTCGCGGAAGAAAGGGCGTGCCGATCTGAATCGCCGGCCGTCGCTGCAGCTTCAAAGATCTCCTTGCTTTCTTCCTCCAGGTACCGGCGCTCGTCCGTCATCGCTGCCTCTCAGCATATGGGTCCTCGTGGGAGCTTCCCCTCCCCAGGGGGACGCCCCCATGGTCCGCGCCCAATTGGGGAACCAACACGGGTCAATCTCGCTGGGGAAGCCCCATCCGCCTCCGTATTTCCCGGAATCGCGGGTGGTTCTGGACTGCCTGGGGCCACCTGCCGCCCACGGCATAAGGCATTTCCGGGTCGTGGACCTCCACACCGCGCTCGAGCCAGTCGAGCGCCCTCTCGGAGTCGCCCGCGAAGGCGAAAGCACGCGCAACCCTGGTTGGCAGGAGGAACCCGACCTCCGATCGTGCCACCAGTGTCTCGGCGGCGAGCGCCATCGCCCGTTCGAACCCGCCCTCCTCGTAGCCCTGTTCGAGCACCTGAGCGAACTCTTCGTCGCCCCGGGAGCGAGAACTGGCGATCTTGGCCGCCAGGTGCTCATCGTAACGCCCGGAACTAAGCAACGCATGGTTGAGCCCGTTGTGTGCGACCGGCTGCGTCGGATCCGCGCGGAGAATCTCCTCGCATCTCGCGACGGCCTCGTCGTATCGGCTGACGTGGCCCAGAGTTACACAGCTCAGCGCGCCGATCAGTGAGTTCAGCGGATCCATCGCCACCGCGAGATCGGCCTGTTTCATGGCCTCGTCGGGCCGATCCAGGAACACCAGCAGATGCGAGTAGAAGGCGCGCGCCTCCGCGTAGTTCGGGTTGAGCTCGAGAGCGCGGCGGAAGGCCTCTTCGGCGCCCGCCCAGTCCCAGTCCGTCCACGTCCGCATGACCGCGAGAATGAATTGAACCTCGGCGATCGTGCTGTCCGCCTCCAGCGCCCGCTGCGCCGCAGCCCTGTGCTTCGGCCCCGCCTCGGCGGGCGGGATCAGACCGAATTGCTGGCGTGCACCCCACAAGACCGCCATCCCCTTGTGCGCCAGCGCATAGTCGGGATCGATCTCGAGCGCCTGCTCGAAGTACCGCTCCGCCAAATCGAGACTCTGCGGTGTGAGCCGGTCCCAGTGGTACATGCCGTTCAGGTACGCCTCATAGGCAGCCGGATCGACCGGGGGAGCGCTCGCCAGCCGTTCGACGACTTCGGGACTCAACTTCAAGTCGATCTCCCGGGCGATCGCGCTGGTCACCTGCCGGTAGAGTTGGATCACGTCGCGCGCCACCGTTTCGAACGAGCCACTCCACAGGCTCGCCTCGGTGGTGCCATCGACCAGGCGGAGACGGATCCCTACCGAGTCACCCTCACGGAACGCGAAGCTCTCGATCACCGCATCGACGTTCAGCTCGCGGGCGATGTCACGCACCGGCGTCATGTCGTCCCGGTAGCGCATCACCGAGCGGCGCCCGATCACCTCGATTCCAGCCTGCCCCATCTCGGTGATCAGTGCGTCGTGCATGCCGTCGATGAAGAAGTCCTGGGCCGGGTCGTTCCTCTCGTTCTCAAAGGGCAGCAATGCCACCCGCTCGATGGCCGGGCCACTCAGGAACGTCGTGATCCACAGACCCCCGAACCCCAGCAGCGCGACTCCGGCTACCGCCCCGAGCACGCGGAGCCGTCGGGCGCTCCGCCGTCGAGCGGCCGCTCCCTCGATCGCCTCGGTCGTAATCGCCGTCTCGAGGTCTTTGGCCAGATCCGCCACCGTCGTGTACCGGTTGTCGGGCGCGGCAGCCAGCGCCTTGAGGACGACCGCCGCGACCGTCGCCGGCACCCGCGTATCGTCGGAGAACTCGGGCACCGCCCCAGTGACCTTGCTCGCCAGGATGGCCTGAGACGGCCGGCCGGCGAACGGCGTGTTTCCCTCGAGCATCTCATACAGGACACAACCGAGTGCATACACGTCGGTGCGCGCGTCGAGGTCCGTTTCACCCGTGGCCTGCTCAGGGCTCATGTATGCCAACGTGCCCACTGCCACGCCGGTCTGCGTGAGCCGCGTGTCCCGGCCCTCGTCCATCCCACGTGCGATGCCGAAGTCGGTCACGGCCGCGTGGCCCGACTGGAACAGGATGTTCTCCGGCTTGATGTCCCGGTGGATGAGGCCGTGGCCGTGCGCGTATTCGAGAGCGTCGGCGATCTGTCCCGTGATCCGCACCGCCTCGCCGAGCTGCAGTGACCCGCCCCGTTGGAGCCGTCCCCTCAGTGACTCGCCCTCGACGTAGGGCATCACGAGGTAGTGAAGCCCATCCACCTCGCCGGAGTCGTACAGCGGAAGGATATGGGGGTGCGAGAGCTTGGCGGCGATGTCGATCTCGCGCAGGAACCGCTCAGAGCCGAGCGACGTCCCGACGTCGGGCTTCATCACCTTCAGGGCGACCCGGCGGTGGTGCTTCAGATCCTCGGCGAGGAACACGACCGCCATGCCGCCCTCACCGACTTGCCTTTCGATTCGGTACTTATCGAGGGCGGTCTCGAGTCGCGTTCGAAGATCGGACATCGGCCCAACATGCACTCGGCTGGAGCCGAAAGACAGGGGTTCGTGGGAAGCGTCAACGCCGCAAGTTGCGCGTGCTAGCCGATTTGCGACTCTGCCATTGGATCAGCGATCACCCTGGATATACTGCCGAAGATGTACGTTCTCCTCCTCCGCCACGGCCCGGCACGCGTTCACGAGGTCGCCGATCGAGATGATCCCGGTGAGTCGCCCTTCTTCCATGACCGGAAGGTGACGAATCTTGTTTTGGGTCATCACGGCCATCATGTCGGCGACCCGATCCTCGGGGCTCGCCGTGATCAACTCCCGGGTCATGACGGTACCCACCTGGATCGAGCCGAGCTCACCCGGGGACTGTGCCGTGAGCCGCAAGATGTCGCGTTCGGTCAGGATGCCCGTCGGATGATCGCCCTCCGTAACCACGAGTCCACCAATGTTGTGGTCTACGAGAAGCTTGGCAGCGTCCAGGACGCTTTGGGATTCCGTGATCGTGACTACGTCATGGCCCTTTTTGCGAAGGATCTCCTCCATTTTCATGGCTACCTCCCGGAAATGGGAACGGTCACTGGACCGCCGATCTGGTCCGTCGTATGCCTCAGTTCAGTCGTTCGAAGCGGACCTCACGCGTCCGCCCATTGGACATGTAAAAGCCGATCACCCGGCCATTGCGGTCCCGCTCGAAGGACACCTGTAGGCCGCCTCCGGCGAACGCGTCGACGGCGCCGGGCTTGAGGTTGCGGTCGTCCATCCTCCGATGCTGAAGTACGAGCCGGTCTTCCTCCAGCGTAACCACATAGAAGGTCTCGATCTCCCGGCTGAAGTACCGACCGACATACGCACCTAGGTCCTCGAGGGTGGGAGCCCAGTCTTCCTCTTCGTCGTCGGCCAGCCGGGTCGCTCGGTTGTCCCCTCCCTGATGTAGCGTGAGCGCCTCGACCTCACCATCGGGATTGCGGTGGAACGTGACCGAAGCCTCTACCCCGAGGAGGGAGAAGGTCGAGTCGGATGTGGGGACGATCTCGAGTTGGCGCTGTCCGGTCGCCTGAGTGTAGAGAGCCTCACCTTCCCTGGAGAAGGTGAGGATGAAGTTCGGTCTGGCGTCCAGCGCGTATCGGCCCACGAACTCGTCGAACGCTTCCGCGTCATACGTCGACGGATCGAAGGCACTCTCCTCGGTATCCTCTGCCCCCCCCTCGGCTTCCATGTGGTCCCCGAAGAACGCTTCGGCCAGGCGGAACGCGATGGATCGGTCGAAGGATGCGTGATTGCTCTGGGTCGTGATGCCCGCGCCAATCTCGGGGTAGTAGGCCAACTGGGAGCGATGGGCTACGTCCGCACCGCCGTGGTGCACGCGCCTCAGGCCCCGTTGCTCATCGATGGTGAGACCGAAGCCATAGCCAGTGGAGTCCCCGTTGTTGAGCACGTACGGGGTCATCATCTGCTCGAAGATCTTCTTGCTGCCCACTTTGGCACTCGAGAAGTTCTCGACCCACTTCTGGAGGTCGCCGACCGTGCTGTAGATCCCGCCGGCGCCGAGGGCTCCACCCAGGTCGCCGATCTCTCGGTAGGTTCCGTCATCCCCCGGTGTGTAGCCCTCTGCCTTTCCTTCGACGATGTGCTCCGGGCTCGGCCGGACCATGGTCCGGGTCATGCCGATGGGCCCGAAGACGTTCTCAGCCATGAATTCGGGGAACGTCTGGCCGGATATCCGCTCCACGATGACCGCAGCCAGCCCGAAGGCCGTGTTGTTGTAGTTGAACTCTTCTCCGGGGGTGTTCTGAAGCGCGGGCTGTCGCTGGACGATCGAGATCAGCTCTTGGCGGTCGATGAAATCGCCGTGGTCCAGCCTACGGCCCGTCATGATCAGGAGATTCAGGAACTCCCGGTAGCCCGACGTGTGGGTGAGGAGGTGCCGCACGGTGACCGTCTCACCGAGGTCCGGGAGCTCTGGGATGTGCTCGCGTACGTCGTCGTCCAATGACAGCTTGCCGCGCTCCACCAATAGCATCACGGCAAAGGCCGTGAACTGCTTCGACGTCGACCCGATGTTCGTACGCGTATCGACCTCGAATGGGATCCCATACGACAGGTTCGCCATCCCGTACGCCCGTGCGAAAAGAGTCTCACCGTCCTTGAACACCGAGACCACCGCTCCGGGCGAATCCTCCCCGTCGTAGGCGGACAAGAGTTGGTCCGCCAACTGCTCGGGGTCGGTGGCGACGGGCTCCAGGAGGTCCAGTGTGATGACGTACTCCCCCGTCTCCTCTTCGAACGGGCTCACCTCGATCTGGTAGGCACCCTCCACGTCCGTTTCAAACTGGAACCGCTCAGAGCCTCGAGCCGGCCCATCGATGGTCCGCACCACCCGACCGTCCGGCCTGAGAATGCGCACCACGACGTCCACCGAGATCTGGTCCACCGCGCCGCGCACGAAGTAGTCGGACTCGGTGGCCAGCGCATACCGAACGGTGTCACCCATGTTCAGGGATGCGCGCAGCGGCTCGCCTGGTGTGAGGGCCGTACTCTGGGCCGCGGCGTCAGTGGCCGCGACCAGTGCTGCGAGGAAGAGGAAGGAGCGACACACGGTAGATCTTCCGTCTCGAGGGGTCACGTGCGGGTCCGCGTGGTACACTGCCGCACATTACTCATTGCGGCAGGCCCGAACAACTGCGTCGGCAGCGAGGTCTTGTCAGGCGCGACTCTCCGCCCCCGCCTCGATTCGCCGCACAATGAGCCCTTGAAGCGTGCCGACAGCCCCGCTCGCCGCGAGGTAGAGTCCGAAGCCGGCGGAGAGCATCATCGCCATCGCCGCCGCGCTCACTGCTGGAATGGCCAGCGTCCATCCTGGCTGGGACTGTGAGGAGCCGGCCAGCGAACTCAGCCCGACAAGGCTGAACGCGATCATGGCCACTCCGATGTCGGGGCGGGCCAGGTTGGATACCCAGAGGAGAGTCTGTTGCCCGGCCCGGGAAGTGAGCGCCCCACGGACCGCATGGAACAGCCCGATGAACACCGGCGTCTGAACAAGCGAGCTCTTGAGGACACCGCTGTCGACGGGCTGAACGCCACCGCGCTGGTATACGGCCAAGGTTTCAGTGGTGAGGCGCTGCGGATCGTCCTTCCAACGGTCCCGGACTCGACCCAGTTCGGGCCGGAGTGCCTGGAGCCGGCGAGCATGGGCCTTAGCCCGCAGCGTCATCCGGACCGTAAGCGGGAGCAGGGCCAGCCGGGCCAGAATGGAGAAGGAGACGATCGCCGCAGCAAGATGTCCGCCGTAGAACTGGGTCAGCCAGAACAGCCCGACCTGGAACACCTCGAGAAAGATCTGCCACATCGACGTCATGTCAGCCTCCTATGGAGTACTGTCGGACTACGAAACTCCCCGACGATCCCTTCAACCCCACGCCTGGCAACCTCGAGAGTCCTGGTCACGGCTCGTAGAGTGGCACCCACCGAGTCCACCAAGTCCGAGAGCCTGCGCTTCGAGTCAGCAGCTTCCAAAGCACAGCACCGATGATCGCAACGCCAGCAACCACCTCGGGCCAATCGGTGGCATCGAGCACAACCCAAGGCATGAGCGAATACACGACCATGCCCCCAGTGCCGCCTGCGATCGCGGCCACCATGAGCACGAGTGTCCGGATGGCGCGCGGGCGCGCCACGTAGATCGCCTTGATGGCCTCGAGCGACACGTCCGCGCCCTCGTGCGTGCCGGACACGCGGAGACACACTTCTGCCGCCGACACGCTCAGCAACTGCCCTTCTACGAGCCTGCCGTCGGCAAGCACGAGTCGGATGTGTACCGAGTCGAGGTCCTGCTTCGTTCCCCCAAACTGGTGATCGCCGCATCGAGAGACGTAGCGCGTTCCAGGGATTTCAATTGACCTTCCGTGACCGCTCGACTGAACTTGATCCTACCAAGAAGGGCCTCCTGGCCGCACCATGGGGCAACCGGAAACCCCGAGGTCGTGGTCCACGGACTATGCCGCGTTCTCGCCGCCCGGATCGCGCCGCGCGAACGTCAGCCCCCCGATGACCAACATCCCCAACATGACCCCACCGCCCACCGCCAGGGCAGGCTGCGTCGCCACGATGATCACCAACACACCCACATTGAGAAGAACGGCCAACGCCGGTAGCCAGGGACCTCCCGGCACCTTGAACGGGCGCTCGAGGTCGTCACGTTTGTAGCGGAGTGGGAAGAAGGCCAGCAGCACCATCGAGTCTACGGAAATCGCCACAAGCATCATGAAGCGGATCAGAAACTCGAAGGTCCCCGTCAGCGCCAGACCCAGGATGATCGCGGTGATGAAGCCCAAGGCGACCGTCGGTGTCCCCTTGTCGTCCAGGCGAGTGAAGGCTCGGGGGGCGAGGCCGTCCCGGGCCAAGCCGAACGCCACCCTCGGCAGTCCCATGAAGTTCACGTTGGCGCTGCTGACCAGGATGAGCAGGGATGCGATCACCACCAGGGTGCCTGTTCGGCCGCCGAGCACGCTCTGGATCGCGTCCTGCGCGACCAGGTCGGAGGCCGCCATTTCCGCGGGCGTCAGGGCGTTCAGGAAGGCTACGTTGATCAGCAGGTAGAGCACCGCCACGGCGACCGCGCCGCCGATCAGGATCCGCGGGAGCGAGCGACCCGGATCCATGGTCTCCTCCGAGAGCTTGGCCGCGTCTTCCCATCCGTAGTACGCGAAGGCGACGGCCTGATAGGCCAGGGCGAACCCGAGGAATCCGGACGTCTCTGGGGTGAAGACGGCGTCCGGCGCGAAGCCACGCCCCTGTCCCGCCATGAGCCCAACCGCCGCGATGGCCCCGAGGATGAGCACCTTGACGATGGTCGTGACGTTCTGGAAGGCGGTTCCAGTCTTCAACCCGCCCATGTGCACCAGCCCGAAGGCGATGCACACCACGCCGGCGAGGATCGGGACCGATCCTCGGCCGGTGAGCGAAATGATGTAGCCGGCGATCAACACCGCCTTCGCGGCCCCGGAGAACGCCCGCGTCACGAAGATCTCCGACCAACCCGCCACGAACCCCGCGACCGGTCCGAAGGCTGCCTTGGCGTAAACGTACTTGCCGCCGGCGTTGGGAAGAGCCGCCGCCATCTCGGCGAGGACCAACGTGCTGAGGCCCGCTACCACACCGCCCAGGACCCAAATCCCCAGAATGGTCCACGGATCTCCCATGTATCCAGCGATCAGCCCCGGCGTGGCCAGGATGCCCGCGCCGATGACGATGCCCACCGTGACCGCCAGGCCATCGCGGACGCGCATGATGCGCTTGAGGCCGCCCTGCGGGGAAACCTCGCTCATGATGGACGGCGGAGTGTGGTGGTGCGGGTAGGCAAAGGCTCTGTGGGAATCAAAGGGAGTCCTCAGGGGGGCATTACGACCCCCCGAGGATATGCTCTAAGTGCTTCGGGCGCCAACCGAGGACGGCGATCAGTACACTGAGATCGCCGACAGGTCGACCCAGCTCCTTTGAGCCAACGGACGGGCCCGGTTGAGATTCTTGTTGTTCAGAACGGCGCGCTCAACCGCGCAACTCGAATATGACACCACCGAAGTGCCGGCAAGGCTCTGCAATTCGAAGTTCACGTTGCTGGCCATGACCCCGCCCAACACCCGATTCCCGCTGCCCTGGGTCTCGAAGCTGCCCTGCACGATCACGATCCCGTGGAAGACGAACCCGCCTCTCAAGTCGAGATCGCCGTCCACCAAGAGGATGCCTTGTCCGACACCGCCGGATTGAATTCGGAAGTATGGGGCCTTGACGTGGATGATGGGGAAGTAATCTCCGCAGGCACTGTACGGATTCAGCGGATTTCCCCAGTTCAATGGATTACTCGTACGACAGCCGCCCGCGAGCGTACTGTCGGGACCTGGGCCAGTGATGGTACCGGAGGGCAGGTGAATGTCCGCCATGGCGACCATTTGGTCCCAGTCCAGCTCCCCGAACTGCCTGAATGTCTCGTCCGAGATGGTCGGGTCCTCCTCGATCTCCGGCATCCCCGTGATGGTTCCTCCACCGATGAGCGAGACCTGGCTCGCGTTGTCGGTCAACAATCCCGGCTTGTCCGTGAGTGGGCCGGGGCAAAACGTGTCCCAACCGGGGGGTACGTCGTCTTCCCCCCGCACCTCCGCTCCCCCCTTGATGGTGGTGGGCCCCCGCGTGGTCATCGCGGCGTTGGGTGCAATCTCGGCGGTGAAGATGCGCACGGAACTGGCCACGCGCCTGCTCGCGCCGGAAAGAACCGTTCCGCCTTTGGTCACGGTGCCGGAAGACTCGAGCAGAAAGAGTCGTTCGGTCATTCGAGTGATTGTCACGGACCATATGCCGTAGGAGAGCGTGTCGGTCAGTGTGCGCGTCGTCCACGGTGCCATGCTCTCTGCCTCTTCCATGTTCCAGCCGGCCAGAACCTGGGACAGGCCTTCCTCGGCCAGGTAGAGCGCCTTACCCGCATTTGCACTCGCGATACTGATCCGGGTTTCTTGCCTGGCGATGTAGAAACTGCTCGTGGCCAAGACACCGACGATCATCAACGCGAAGATTGTTATCGGCAGCGCGAAGCCATGGTCGTCATGCTTTCTCATCTCGTTATCCCTCCTCAGGGCAGCCGCGCCGTCAGTTCCTCGGGTGGATCCTGGTTACGATCGAGTCCGAAACGGGTCTGCCATCGGTACCCAGGACACGTGACGCCGTACGGAGCTCGACCTGAATCAGCGCCACGTCCGATCCGACGAGTGTTTCCACGTTGTTCTCGTCCAGATAAGTGAAGGCCAGCCCTCCCTCCAATCTGCCCCGGAGTGGCCCCACTAACGGTTGGGGGGAGGCGCCGGCGGACCGACGCCCCAGGAAGGGCTGACCATCGAATTCGAAGAGACCGTATGTGAACGGTGCGTAGGAGCGCACCATGGCTCCGATGCGAATCGTGTCGCTCGTCGACAGCCCCTCCACGTAAACCTCTTGTGCCGTATCGAGGCCCGAGCAGGTCGACATGGTGTCGGCCGATGTGACCCTACCGGTGATCCAGCGATCGTCCAGTGCTTTCGTCGGGTCGTTGTCTGCCAGCGCTACGATCGAATCTCCGGCCTCGAGCCACCGGCCTACGCGCCTCAGGGTGAAGTGGGGCGGGTTCGTGGAGTAATCGCTCGCACACACGTACCCGACCTGCCTCATGGCGCGGAAGGTGATCGAATCTTTGGACATGGCCAGGAGGTCACCGTCGCTGGGACTGAGCTCGCGAAGCTCGGCGAAGAGAATGGCGAGGCCGGCTCTCAGCGCCTGCTGACCTTGTACCTGAGCCGCCTGAGTGGTGTGAATGCGTTGGGTCAGGTTGATGATCTTGAAGGTGCCTACAGCCAGCAAGGTGCCCAGCATGGTCACCACCAACACCTCGATGAGCGTAAAGCCGCGTTCGCATGAGTTCTTCATGGTCTCAGCACCAAGAACTCGAACGTGTCCGCCACTTGCGAACTCAGCGACCGCCCGTTCGGTCCGGCTGACGACCCTGGCCCCACAGTGATCACCCGCATACGGGTGCTCGAGCTCGTAGTGACCAGCGGGCCCCATGCGACCTCGAAGATTCCGACGGAATCCTGGCCGATGGCGAGGCTGTCGTAGGGCATGGACCGCAGGCGTTCGATGCCCGCCTGGCGGGCGGCGGCCCGTTCGGTTGCGAGGGCGGCCTTGGTCGCCGAGCGCACTCCGTAGAGCATGGTGGTCCCCATCCCCAGCAGGCCTATGCTCAGGATGGTGATCGCGATGATCACTTCCAGGAGCGAGAAGCCCGTTGTCTCCAATGCGTTCCTTGCCGATTGGCGGGTCAAAGCTTGGTCACCCTTCCGAGGGGACCGAGCACGATGGTGCTCGATTTTTCGCCGCGGACCAACGTGATGGTGATGTCTGATACGAAGGAGTTACAACCCATCTCGCCGAATCCACTCGGGTTCATGCAGAGCCGCACTCGGGACGTTTCGGACTGGAGGTCCACACCCATGGACTTGAAGTCGATGGATTCCAGGACCTCAGCCCCCACGACGACCGACGCCCGATCTTCGGCTATATCGATTTCCAGCCGAGCGATCGTACCGCGCTCGATGGCGTGGGCACGAGTGCGGGCGGCGAGCGACCTTAGTATATGCGCTGAAGAGCTTACTGCTACAGCGCTTTGAACGGGCGCTATGTGTCGTACGGCCATGTCCGTCAGCGTCATGCCGATGAGCACCGTCATCGTAACTTCCAGGATCGAAAATCCGTTTGGTTTTCTCATTGCAGTGCACTCCGTGCCGCCCACGAATGCTGGTGGGCTCATCTCCGTCTTGCTCGGCGTCACCTACGGGTGACCAGCACGCGTTAGGAGTCCAGCGCAGTGAATGCGTACCACGGCGTCGGCTCGCCAGAGCGATGTAGTGTTGGAACCTTGAGATGAGTCCCCCCCGAGGGGGGATTAGCCGTCGCGACTTCGACCCGTGAGTCTAGGGGGTATCGTTTTGAACCCCTACCGGGCGATACTTGGGCCATGCCCGGCTCGACAACGACTGCGCGACTTTACGGAGCGCACTTCCCAAAAGGGAACCTTCCTGTCGGACCAACTTTCTACTGGAAGAAGTGTGCCAGTGGAGACCTGCCAGCTATGTGGCCGATTTCGGCGATTCGACCACCCTCGAGGTGGGAAAAGATTTCCAGAAAAGAGCATTTTGGTTTGAGGGTCGCCGTGTTGCGCGAGCAGTGGCCTTGCGGCCCCATGGGGGTTTCTGTCTATTCGGCTCGAACGCTCCCTTTCGCCGTTCCACCTCTTCCACAGCGTCTGCTCTGATGGAGACCAAGCGCCCCACAAATCCCGCAGCCGAGGAGGTTCTCGGTGGCTATTTTCCCGTGCTGGATCACGGATTCGTATCGCTCATCGATTACATGGGGAGCGACGAAGACATCGAACGGGCAGCACGCGTGAGCTACGGCTATGGGACTCGAAAGCAGAGCCATACCCGAGGTCTGATCCGATATCTTCGCCGGCACCTGCATACCACGCCGAGCGAGATGGTCGAACTCAAATTCCACTGTTCGATGCCCATGTTCGTGGCTCGACAGTGGATTCGGCACCGAACAGCGTCGGTGAACGAGTATAGCGGGCGTTACTCCCTGATGCCGTTGCTGTTCTACTTGCCGGAGCGGGAGAATTTTGCCCTGCAGAGCGACTCTAATCGACAGGGCCGGCAAGGGGAGTCGGCGCCCGCAGACGTCTATGGTGAGGCCGTGCGTCGGTGGGAAGAACTGCGGAGTGCGGCGGCGGAGGGCTATACGTGGATGGTGGCCGCGGACGTGGCACGAGAGATCGCCCGCATCGACCTGCCTTTGTCCACCTACACGCAGTGGTATTGGAAGATCGACCTACACAATCTCTTCCACTTCTTGACGCTCCGCGTCGATGATCACGCCCAGTGGGAGATTCAGGAGTACGCTCGCGTCATGGCCGGGATCCTCAAGCGGGTGGCTCCAATGAGCTACGAGGCTTGGGTCGACTACAATCTCTGCGGGTCTGCGTTGAGCTTCGGCGAGTTGGCTGCGCTGCGAAGCCTCTTGGAGCCCACAGAAGAGGGCATTGCGGCGCGTGAGGGCGTCGAGGCGCTCGGAAAAGAGGCCCTGGCCGGCCATGGACTGTCGGGCAGGGAGATCACAGAACTCCAACGCAAGCTCGACCCGGTTGAGCGTCCCGACTTCGATCTGGATCTGAGTAGCATGCGATCGCCGGAGGACGTGGCCGCTGAGATGGAGGAAGCCGTTCCAGACTTTCAACCGGACTCGGGTGAATCATGATGATCCGCCCACTTCCGAGCACGATCCGTTCAGCGTACGTCTTACTGGCCCTGAGCGCTGTCACCGTTCCGGTCGCCGGCTTGGCGCAGCAGCCAGAAGGAGCGCCGTCGGCGTCACCATGGTTCCCCACCGCGGTAGTGTTCGCGCCTCTCATCGCGGCGTCTAGAGAGGTCCAGCTCAGGGGGTCGTTCGTGTTCGCGAACCGGTCCACGGATGAAGACTTCCAGGGCACCAACATCGAAGCCGAGGTAGTCGTCGGGCACGCATTTCCCATCTACGAGATCGAAGGGGGGGAGTATCCGGTCCACCTCGGGTTCGAGTTTGCGGTTTTCTCGCGCTTCTTCATGGAGGAGTCCACTCGAGACCTCATCCAAAGCGGATTCCGTTTAGGGATGCCGATCTCGTTCCGGCGGGGGGTGTGGGAGGGTCGGGTTTCCCTGCGCCACATCAGCTCGCATATAGGCGACGACTTCTTGGCGAGGTTTCCGCGCGATGTGAACGATCAGGTGTCCAAGGAGGGAGTGGAAGTTCTTCTCGGTCGCCAGTTCCTTGACGGCTTTCGGCTGTACGCCGGGGGCGAGGCCAACTTCCACACGAACCGAGGTATGTCCAAGGCGGCGGGTCGTTGGGGTGCGGAGTGGGACCCTCGACCGGCGCCGGCGACGCAGGGTAATGCCATCTGGCCGTTCTTGGCCGGGGACTTCGAGCTGCCCAGCCACTCGGGTCGGGTGGGTGGCACCCTCACCGGGGGTATCGGCTTCCGCGTGTCGGAAAGGGAGTTCCGAGCCGAGGCCAGAGCGCACTTCGGGCCCTCGGCCATGGCCCAGTTTCGTGAGGCGAACGAGCGCTTCTTCGGGCTGGGCCTCCGCATAGCACTCTAGGATCTCCTGAGCGCATGTCCACCCGGAACGAATTTCGCACCGCAGTGGCACTTGGCGTGGTCGCAGGCGGCTTCCTGGCCGGGTCGTTCTTGTTCGTCGTTCTGAGGGGTGGCGCCGACTCCATGCCGGACGACCGCCTGGTCATTGCCGTCATGCCCGCCAATTCGACCGAGGGGTCCGAAGGCCTGATCGCCGAAGGAGTAACCCGTGAGCTGACCCGCATAGATCCGACCATTCTGGGTGTGGTGGGTCCGGCCACCTTGGGGCGTCGCGAGTCGGGCACCATCGAGCCATTGGCGCTGGGCCGCACCTTCGGCGCTCATTTGGTGCTCGTCATCGAGGTGGGCGAATCGGTATCGGGCAGTGCTTCCGTGCGAGTGAGCCTGAAAGAGGTTGAGGACGGGCGCGAGGTCTGGGTCGCCACGTACGATGACGATCTGGTCGACGTACGCGCCCTGGTACACCAAATCACCGGCGATGCTCTCGAGGCGCTCAGTCTGCCGTCACCCGGCGGATAGCCGATCCCGCGGGCGCTAACCTACGGCTAACGCAGCCTCCACCGTGGCGCAGTGGATGTCTACCGTGTCCGTGAGCTTGATTGCGTAACCCCCGGCCAGGGTCACGGCGATGGGCACGCCGGTTCCGCGAGCGGCGGCGAGCACAGCCTCGTCGCGAGCGCGAAGTCCGGCTTTGGTCAGCGCCAGTCCACCCAGTTGGTCCTCCTGGAACGGGTCGGCGCCGGCCAGGTAGATGATCACGTCCGGCTGTTGCTCGAGCACTACGGGGAGATGTTCTCCCAGCAGCCTCAGGTACTCCTCGTCACCGATGCCGTCGTCCAGCGCGACGTCCAGGTCGCTGGGAGGCTTGAGGGCGGGGTAGTTCCGCTGGTGGTGCATCGAGAACGTGAAGACTGCCGGCTCACCCGCAAAGATCGTCGCGGTCCCGTTGCCGTGGTGCACGTCGAGGTCCACGATGGCGATCCGCTCGGCGGCCTCGTCGCGTAGCAACGTCATGGCCGCCACCGCCACGTCGTTGATCATGCAGAAGCCCTCGCCGTGGCCTGCAAACGCATGATGGAAGCCACCCCCCAGGTGCACGCCGATGCCCGATCGAAGTGCGATTCTGCCTGCCTCGGTGGTGGCGCCTGCCGAGACGATCGATGCGTCGCGGTAGGCGTCGGAGAAGGGGACTTCCATGATCCGGATTTCGCTGTCGCTGAAACCTCCGGTGCGGATCTTCTCCAGGTAGTCGGCGTCGTGCACGAGTCCGAGCATATCGTAGTCGGCCGGCTCAGGCCCGACCAGATGGTCCGTTGTGATGGTGCCGGCGGCGAGGAGTTGATCCTTTACCAGACCGTACTTGGCCGTCGGGAACACGTGGTCACCGATATCCACCTCGTAGGAATCGGACCAGACGACAGGCGCACCTCGGTCGCTCATTCGCTCTCCCACAAAGGGCTCACTGCCGGATCATCCATACATACGAGGGAAGGGGGTGCGGGGGTTCCCTCGGCTTGCGAAGGTAGCGGCCGGCGCTACTATCCCCCCTCCCACAAACAGTGAGGAACTCGATGAGCGAAGTCGTATACACAGCCAACATCCGGATCGAACGTGTGAAGGGCCCGCTCCGGCACGCGTATCTCCCGGCCACTCCGGACCCGGTGGAGTTCGGGGTCCACGGCGCGATCGCCGCACATTACGGCGTGGACGTGCAGACAGAGGTGGCCACGACCCTCGACTACGTCATCGCGGCCACCGGCGGCTGACTCACCGGTACCTTCGGAGGCGCGCTGGAGGCGCGCGAGATTTCCGCGAGCGAGGGTCGTTTGTGGAGTGACGTGGTGGGCGAAGTGGAGAAGGACGAAGGGGTGCTCGTGATTCGGCGGATTCGGGTGACGTACCACCTCAAGGCCGTGGCGGCTGACGAAGAGGCCGCGCGGCGGGTCCACGAGTTTCACGCGGACAGGTGCCCGGTGTACAAGACGATCCAGGGATGTGTGGACGTAGAGACCGAGTTGGAGATCGAGTTCGTCTAAGACGGGTGTGGGTGCTCGATCAGGCCACCCAAACCGTCTTCACGTTCACGAACTCACGGAGGCCATAGGCCGCCAGTTCCCGCCCGTAGCCGCTCTCCTTGACTCCCCCGAAGGGGAGGCGGGGGTCGGATTTGACGAGGCCATTCACGAAGCAGCATCCGGCCTCGAGGTCGTGAGCGGCGATTCGCTCTCCCCGTGCCGTGTCCTGCGTATAGACCGACGCACCGAGGCCGTACGCCGTGTCGTTGGCCACTCGGATCGCCTCGGCTTCGTCAGCCACCGGGATGATGGACGCGACAGGTCCGAAGAGTTCCTCCTCGTAAGCGGGCATGCCGGGGCGCACGTCGGACAACACGGTGGGTGGGTAGAAGTAGCCTGGCCCCCCGGGCCGCTCTCCACCTAGCAGGCAGAGTGCACCTGCCGCTGTGCTCTCCTCGACCTGCCGCGCCAGGTTGTGCTGAAGGTCTTCCCGGGCGAGGGGGCCGAGCGTGGTGTCCGGATCCATGGGATCGCCCATTCGCGCGGCGGCCATGCGCTCCACCAGCAGCGCCTCGAACCGTTCACGAACCTCCTCCACGACCACGAAGCGCTTGGCCGCGACGCAACTCTGCCCGGAGTTGATCATCCGGCTCGTAGCGCAGCTGGTGGCGGCGGCTTCCAGGTTCGCGTCTTCCAGAATCAGTGACGGGTCGCTGCCGCCCAACTCGAGCACGGTCTTCTTGACCAGCGCGGCGGCCTGGCTCGCCACCGCCTTCCCGGCACGGGTACTGCCCGTCAGGGTCACCGCACGGACACCGGGATGCTCGATTACCTGGGCCACGGCGGGCACGTCGATTAGCAGCGTTCGGAAGAGCCCGGCGGGGAAGCCGGCGTCGAGCATGAGGTTTTCGATGGCCACCGCGCAGCCCGACACGTTGGGTGCATGCTTCAGGACCACAGCGTTTCCGGCCATCAAGGTCGGGGCGGCGAAGCGGATGACCTGCCAGAAAGGGAAGTTCCAGGGCATGATGGCCAGCACGATACCAAGGGGCTGGAACGCGACATAGCTTCGGCTCGCGTCGGTCTCCACGGGTTGGTCGGCGAGTAGCTCGGGACCAGTGTCCGCATAGAAATCACAGACCCACGCGCACTTTTCCACCTCTGCCTTGGCCTCGGCGAGGGGCTTACCCATCTCAATGGTCATGAGCTCGCCGCATGTCGGCGCCCGCTCGCGCAGGTGGCCCGCCAGGTGGCGGAGAAGCCCGGCGCGGTGCTTCAAGTCCGTGGCCCTCCAGGCCCGCTGCGCCTCGACCGCCATGTCGAGATGTCTCCTCACTTCATCGGGTGCCATCTCTTGATAGGTGTGGATTCTCTCGCCGGTCGACGGATTGCGGGTGATGATCGCCATGGTTCACCCTCCGGAATGAACGTGGTCAGGGTTGCTGAAGGATGGGTGATCACGCTGGAACGGGCCAGTGGGTGCCGGCCACTATCCGGACCGACGCCCAGGGCCACTCGGGCCACTCGCAGCCCGACAGGGCTCTGAGGGCCGCTCCATCTTGACCCCGTCACACTGCGCGGCGATGGTGGCCCTTCCCGCGCCGGGGGCTGCGAAGTCGAGACCACCCTCCGGCCAGTCTGGGAATTCGTGCGAACCAGGGGGTGAACAGGGATGACACAGTCCGAAGCAGACCGCCCGGTGAAGGTGGCCACTTGGGGTGATTTGAAAGACCGCCAGCCCGCCTACGCCCTCGTGGATGGCGTCGATCTGGTCGTGATTCGCTACGACGACGAGGTCTCCGTGCTGTACGGCCGCTGCCTCCACAGGGGGGCGCTCTTGGCCGATGGGCACGTGCGAGGCGAGAACCTGATCTGCGGCCTGCACAACTGGGACTACCGCCTGGACACCGGAGTCAGCGAATACGCCAACTCGGAAGCGCTCGAGAAATTCACGGCGTGGATCGAGGACGACGCCGTATTTGTGGACGCCCACGAGGTCGCCGCTTGGGAGGAAGAGCACCCGCAACCCTATCAGCGCGACGAGTACCTCGGGCTCTACGCGGACGTCCACGGCACGCCCGAGGAGCCGTACAACGCGTACATCCAGCGTTTGGCCGCGGGCGGGATCGAGGGCGTTGGGCACCATGGGCCGGTTTCCGCCATGGGCGTGCCGCTCACCGACCTCCCGAGGTGGAGCGACGTGCAACTACTCGCTGCTCAGCTGGCCCGGCGGCCTTTGGCGGACGACGCCCCTGTCGGGACCGAGTTCGTTCTGGGACCCGGGGCCGCCCGGCCGCTGAGTTTCGAGATCCCCCTCTTCGTGAGCGACATGAGCTTCGGCGCTCTGAGCGAGGAGGCGAAGGTCGCCCTCGCCAAGGGGGCGGAGATGGCGGGCACGGGGATCTGCTCGGGGGAGGGGGGCATGCTTCCCGAGGAGCAGGCCGCCAACTCGCGCTACCTGTACGAGCTCGCATCCGCTCGCTTTGGTTGGAGTCTGGAGAAGGCTTGCCGGAGCCAGGCGTTCCACTTCAAGGGTGGGCAGGGTGCGAAGACCGGCACGGGCGGACACCTGCCCGGCCACAAGGTGGTCGGGAGAATCGCGGAGGTGCGCGGCCTCCCCGAAGGAGAGGACGCGATCAGCCCGTCTCGCTTCGCGGATCTCGTGACGCCCTCCGATTTTCGTGAGGTGGCCGACCAGGTGCGAGAGCGGACAGGGGGTATCCCGGTGGGCTTCAAGATCTCGGCCCAGCACATCGAGGCCGACCTCGACTTCGTCCTGGAGATCGGGGTCGACTACGTGATTCTGGACGGCCGGGGTGGCGGTACAGGTGCGGCGCCCGACGTCTTCAAGGACAACATCTCGATTCCGACCATGGTGGCGCTGGCGAGGGCACGCCGTCATCTGGACGCTGTGGGCGCCAAGGACGTAACGCTGGTGATTACCGGTGGGCTGCGCACCGAGTCGGACTTCATCAAGGCGCTCTGCATGGGTGCCGATGCGGTGGCGGTGTCCAATTCGGCGATCCAGGCCATCGGCTGCCTGGGCATGAGGGCGTGTCATACGAACAACTGTCCGGTAGGGATTGCCACCCAACGGAACGATCTACGAGCGCGTTTGATTGTGGAAGAGTCGGCGAAGCGCCTCGCGAACTTCCTGGACGCGAGCACGCACCTCATGCAGCTGTTGGCGCGAGCCTGTGGCCGCGGTCACCTGCGCGAGATGTGCATGGAGGACCTGACTACATGGAAGCGTGAGATCGCCGACCTCACCGGAATCAGTTTCGGAGGTGTCGGATCATGATGAACGACTTTCTATCATGAGGCAGTGGCGGACGCTCGGGGCGGTCCCCCCGGAGGATCTCGTCGGAATGCGGGTGGAACTCCACCACGCGGTCCAGTTGCTGGCCTCGTTCGGCCAGACGTTGCTCGACGCCCGTCCGGACGACAGCCATCGGAGCATGGTGTGGAATGCGCCTGACTCGGGGTTTTCGACAAGCGCTCTGGATGGGGAGCCTACCCTCCGTGTAACGGTAGCGCCGACCGACTTGAAGGCGACCCTTCATGAAGAGACCGGCGTGCTGGCCTCGCGCTCGCTCGTCGGCCTCACGCCGGACGAAGCGTATGCGTGGCTGGAGGGTGAAATCGCCGGTGCGCTGGGTCGCGATGGCCTACAATTAGACCGGCCGGAGTACGAGATTCCACCGAGAGGGGCCGCAACCGGATCGCCGTTCGGCGGTACACCGCCGGCCGCGTTGGTCGAGCTCGAGGTGTGGTTCGAGAATGCTGCGGGCGTTCTCGAGGGGCTCGTTTCTCAGGATGCGAACGCGACCCCCGTGAGGTGCTGGCCCCACCATTTCGACATTGCGACGCTGCTCGTGCTCGATCCGGAGATCGGACCCGCCGAAGGGCGCACTGTGGGCGTCGGATTCTCACCCGGCGACGAGGCGACCCCCCAGCCTTACTGGTATGTGACGCCCTATCCCGATCCGGGCACTTACGACTTGCCCGACCTGCCGGGCGGCTATTGGAACACCGAGGGGTGGTTCGGCGCGGTGTTGCCGGGCAGTGCGGTGGTGGCAGCGGGTTCTGCCGCGAAACAGGCGTCCCTCACGGAGGCGTTCGTGCGCGAAGCCATCTCCGCGGGCAGGGAGGTGCTGGGAGGCTGAGGAGCCGGCGGGCACACCTGGACTTCCGGTCAGAAAGCCTTGAGGTACGTCAACTTCACCACACCCGTGCGCCTCTCCCACCGCGTGTCCCTCGGATCGAGCAGATCGCCTAGGAAGTAGCCGGTGTCCAGGACGATGAACAGGTCGCTCCCGGGCGTGTGAATCCAGTCGATCCGGATATTGGACTGGAGACTCTTCGAGACGTCGTCGTACTGGATGAGCGCGTTGGCGAACAGACTTCGGTTGAGGGCCCCGAGCACATCGAGGCTGAGGATGGTGGTGGAGAAGGCGCCGTCCTCCACCGGCAATTTGATGTCGTTGCGATTGATCGAGCCGGTCAGAGTCAGGTTCGGGCCGGTCTTCCAGGTGAGCGCGCCGCCGTACTGGGTCCGTGTACCACTCCAAAACTCACCCAGCGAGAAGCTCGCAGATCCGGAGAACGTGCGACTCGCATTCGTACGACCGCTTCCGCTGATTGTGTAGAAGGTGTAATCCCCGACAGGGAGCTCTCGGCCCTGAATCCGCGCGGGCGCATCGAGCCGCTCGAAACGCCGCCGCCCGTTCAGTACCACGTTATCACCGCTTTGAAACATGAGCATGTTGTGGGACAACAGATCGGTACTCTGCTTGACACCGTCCTGGCCCTCGGTGTAGGACGTGACGAATGCCCCCACAAACTGTCGTGCCCAAGCACTCTGTTCGAATCGCGGCGTGGCTGACAGGGTCGCGTTGTACCGAACGAGATCGTCCCGTCGGACGAACCCGAGTCCCGGGTCGTAACCTTCGGCAATGTCAGTGTATCCGACGCGCATTCCCCACTTCGCGTTCCGCAGATTGAGATCGACAGACCCCGCCGAGGCCCTCTCGGCCCCCGACTCCCACACGCTCGCGAACCAGGCATCGAGCGAGCTGCTGCCCGCGAACCTCGCGCTCACATCTGCGCCCGCCACGCGGTTGTAGGCCTCCGCATTCTCGAGATTCGTGAAGATGGCACCGACCGTGGTTCTTGGAGCCACGTCGGCGCGCAGGCGCACGACCGTGTTGTTGGCGCCTCGGCGAATCTGCTCGTCGTCAATGATGGCGTCCTCGGTCTGGAGGCTCAGGAAGCCCATTGAGATCGGCCCCATCTGGCCGGTCAGCCTGCCCCCGCCAATGATTTCGTTCGCGATGCCGACACGGCGGCTGAAGAAGACCTCGGTCTGTCGTGCATCCCCGAAGTTGAACACGCCGGCACGTTCCAGGAAGAACTCCCGCTTCTCTGGGAAGAAGAGGTTGAAGCGGGTCAGGTTGATCTGGACGTTATCCGACTCGACCTGGGCGAAGTCGGTGTTCAGCGTGAGATCGAGTGTGAGGTTGGAGGTGATCGAATACTTGAAGTCGAGACCGAGGTCGTCGAGCACGTCTGTGTCCTCCACGTCGGCGAACTTTTGGGCGCCCACGATTCCGAACGGCTTGAGTTCCATGTAGCGCCCACGGCGAAGGTCCCGCATACCCGTCAGCGTGGCGTACTGTGACACGTGGGCGATACCGCCTCGGAAGTCCTGCCCGATATGGGGCCAGTAGACCTCCTCGTTCTTGCGTCGGATCGCTCGGCGGATGGCGATGCCCATCTCCGGTGCCTCATCGGCTGAGAAGCGGATGGTCGTAAACGGGATCGCGACCTCGAGAACCCATCCTTCCGACGTGATCCGGGCTTCGCTCCGATAGACGCCCTCCCAGTTCCAGTCGGCCAACGTCATCGACTCGTCACTGAAGAGCGCATCGCCCTGCGTGCCGAAGGCGTTCATCTCGAAGAGGTAGGCGTTCCGCCCGTCGTGATACGTATCGAGTGCGATCCAAACGTGATCGTCTTGATCGATGCGGCCCTCGCGGTGGAGGATGCTGGTCCGAATGGCCTCCGGATCGCTGTCGTACATGATCAGGCCGAAATAGAGGGCGTCCTCATCGTACGCGATGCGGACTTCGGTACGCTCGGTGGCAGGAGCGCCGTCCACGGGATCTCTCTGCAGGAAGTCGGTGATCGGGTCGATCTGCCCCCAGATGCTTTCGTCCAACACCCCGTCGATCCGGGGGCTGGATTCGACAAAGGTGGCGCGCACCGTACGGTCCGCTCCGCGAGCCGGGGCCTCGGCAGACGACTGCGCGCTCCCACCCGTCGGAACCAGTAACAGGATCCCCGCCACGAGACTTGGGGCCGCAAAGCGACCCGGAGTCTTCCGCCACCACACATCCACCACTGGTTGCTCCCTTACTAGTCGAGTTCGGTTTTCGCGCCGCCGGCCTGTAAACGGGTCACGCGTGGAGTCGATGCGGGGCGGCAACCCGCCCCGCTGTGCGACCTGCTATTCCGGGAAGGAACGGGATCGCATGAGCACTGCCTTCACCCGGTTGACCAACTGATGGAGGTCAACCGGCTTACGAAGATAGTCATCCGCGCCCGCTCGAAGGAGGTTCTGCTCACCCTCGGGATCTGTTGACGCCGTCAGGATGACTACCGGAAGACCTGCTGTCGTGCGATTTCTGCGGATGCGGAGAAGCACCTCGAGACCGTCCATGCTCGTCATCATCAAGTCGAGCAAAACAGCGTCGATATCCTCGGCGAGTTGGAGAAGGGGAAGCGCCGTCGTGCCGTCGTCGGCCTCGGACACCGAGAAGCCGTTCTTCTCCAGCACGGTCCTCATCAGCAAGCGGCTGCCCGGATCGTCGTCCACGACGAGGATATGACCCTCGCTGGACGTCGTCCCGGGCTGCCAAACCTCTCCCACTGGTGCACCTTGGATGGCGGCCGAGTCCGTGCTGATCCGGAGAAGCAGTTGTCCAGCGAGGCCGGGCACCAAGTGGACGGTGACCGAGTAGGCAGCATCATCGACGAGTACATCCAAGCTCCCGAAGGCGGCCTCCGACTCGGTCGGCAGGTCAGCTAGGAGACCGATGCGTTCCGCCACGAGCACGAGCACATCGACCGGCAGCCTGAGGAGCGTCGTGACTTCGGCGTCCTCCTTGAGCAGCACCTGGCCAGTGCTTCCCCGGGGCGTGAGCTGGACTTCAGACACGCCGGCCTTCACCGCCTCATGGAGGATGAGTGCGACGACTCCACCGATCTGGTCCTCGCCGGGCACGGAGGGCGCCCGCGTGGAGACGTCTGGTGGAAATGTGACGCTCTGGACAGCCTCCGCGTAATCCACGTTTTCCAAGACGCTCTTGGCCTTCGGATTTTCTCTATACTTCTCCTGTAGCGCCTCACTGATCGCGGCCGGCGAGGCCATGACGAAGACAGTATTGCGCCCGGAGAGGAAGCCGATCTCGCGCTCCGTCTCGAAGTCGAGTGGCTCGGCGGTGGCTACCACGAACTCCCGATCGGTGCACCGAATCGGAAGGACGCCGTAGCGGAGTGCGTGGCGCTCAGGTAGCAGCGATATGGCCTCGGGCTGGGTGGCGGAGAGGTCTGCCAGTTCCAGGTTGAAGGCCTGGGCCACCGCAAGCGTGACATCGTCCTCGGTGATATCCAGGAACTCGGCAATCCAGGGCCACGCCTTGCCCACGGGGACATCAGTCCCCAGACCGCAACGGCTCGCGTCACCCACCTGCGCGCGTTCCATGGCCAGCACGAGCCAATGGATTCCTGCGCCGCCTTCGCTCACCGGGACCTCCTGATCGATGGAGAATGTCGTGCGATCTCGACACCCTAAGCTGGTGCCGTCGGGGCGAAGCCTCAAGACTACTTTTCACCCCCCAGCCCCGACATGCGTTGCGCAGCCCCGGTCTTATTCCAAGATTCCCAGGATGCAGATCTCCTACGTCGATGGTCCCCGGTTCCGGAGGGCCCTGCTCGCCGCGTGCGAGTACGCCCAACAGCAACGGGGAATCCTCAACCGCATCAACGTCTTTCCCGTGCCGGATGGTGACACGGGCACCAACCTGGCACTGACCCTTCAGGCGATCACGGATCGGATTCGAGAGAGCCGGGATCGGGCCATCTCGGTGGTAGCGGATCAGGCCGCGCAGGCAGCCGTCCTAGGTGCTCGGGGCAACTGTGGCATGATGCTCTCGCATTTCCTGTTGGGATTCGCGACCAAAGTGAAGGGTGAAACCCGTATCGACGCGACCCACTTCGGTGGTGCTATGGCGGCGGGCGTCGAGAATCTCTACGAAGCGCTCGAGCAGCCCGTGGAGGGTACCATTCTGACGGTGATGCGCGACACGGCGAACGCGGCCACCGGCGCGCCCACATCGGATTTTGCGCCGTTGCTGGAGCAACTTCTGATCAAGGCGCGGGAGTCGCTCGACCACACACCCGAGCTTCTGCCGATCCTGAAGAGCGCCGGCGTTGTGGACGCAGGCGCCAAGGGTTTCGTCAGCTTGCTCGAGGGGATCGTGCTGTTCCTGAACGGCGACCCGATCGTCGCGCCCATTGATCTCGATTTCGCCGGCAGCGAGCCGATTGTCGCAAACGTGGAGCTGCCCGAGCAGACGGAGCGTCATCGATTCTGTACCGAGGCGCTGGTAAGGGGCGACGATCTTCCCGACCAGAACGACGTGCGTGGCGTCCTCAGGGATCGAGGCGACTCGCTCATCGTCATTCGAACTGGAGATATTCTCAAGATCCACGTCCACACGGACGACCCGGAGGAGGTTTTCGCGTACCTCAAGACCCTCGGGACGCTGGCCACCCATAAAGCCGAGGACATGAAGGCGCAGTACGCTGCCGTCGGCGCGGCCGCGAAGGCGCACGTGTCATTGGCCCGGCGCCCGGTGGGGATCGTGACGGACAGCGCAGCCGATCTCCCCGAAGAGGTCATCCGGGCCCACGGCATCCAGGTAGTGCCACTGATGCTCGTGACGCAGGACGAGGTGCTTCGCGACGGAGTGGACATCACCGCCGCCCAATTCCACCAGTGGATGGGAGAGGACCGGGTGCTACCCACCACGTCCCAGCCGCCGCCGGGGGCGTTCAAGGACGGCTTCGAGAGGTGCGCTCGGGACTCGGAGAGGGTCGTGGGCGTGGTGCTGGCGTCGGGACTGTCGGGCACCTTCCAGTCCGCCGAGGCGGCTGCCGGCCTGGTCGATGATGTGCCCGTCGACCTCATGGACTCACAGGGCGTATCGCTGCTGCAGGGGCTTCTGGTCTTGAAGGCCGCCGAACTCGCCGAGTCCGGGATGGTTCCCGCCGACATCTTGGCCGAACTGGAACGGATCCGCGACCAGTCCGGGCTCCTCTTCACGGTGGACACCTTCGACCGGCTGCTCGCCTCCGGGCGTGTAGGCCGCGGCCGCGCGTGGATCGGGACAATGTTTAGCGTAAAGCCGATCCTGGAGGTCACACGCGAGGGTAAAGTGGTGGCCGCCGGCAAAGCGCTCGGACGTGAGCGCGTGCTGCAAACCATCATGGACTTTTTGGTGGCGCGCGTGCCTCCCGAGGTCGAACGCCTGCGCTTCGGTGTCATCCATGTGGGGTGCCCGGAGATGGTGGAGATCGTGAGCGTCGAAATCCGACGCATCTGGGGTGATCGCGAAATCCTTACCGCGCCGGCCACGCCGGTGGTTGCGACCCACCTGGGGCTTGGGGCGTGGGGCGTGGCCTATATGGTCGAGGACTAGATCCTCGACAAGGTCGGATACCCGCTTCTACGGCAACCGCGATCCTACCGCGACGACCGCGTGCTCCGGCACGAGGTGGAGGTCATCCTCGACGAGCCGTACCTCTTCGTGCAGGACGATCACCATAGTTCCCGATCCGAGGCCATCGTCCTGCCCCGGCAGGTCGTACTCTTCACTCGGCGTGTGCAACACGATCTGACCACGCCGTAGAGTGCGGTCGGCGCAGGTGCCAACGAGACGTACGGTGGCCCAGCCGGGGCGCGGCTCCCATGCGATGTTTCTAGGACTGGACAGTCGCTCGTGGGACATCGTTCACCTCCGGTGATGGTCGGTAAATGTAGTTTGGACCTCTACACTTGGTCTTGGTCTCTCAGCCGTTGTTTGCCCGCCACGAGTAGGTCGTAGCTGGCCACTTGGGCCTGGGACAGATCGGTGGGAAGACCCACGACCAGCGCCAGCCCCTTCGTTCCGTCGGGCAGGTGCAGCACCATTCGGTCGCGCGGTGTGGGGCGGGAGTAAGGATGTGACCGACCCGATGGGTCAATCTCCACCGTGCGGCCGTCAACGCTGAATGCGGCGATCCGCCGCCCGTACTCCCACCATGCCTCGACCGGATCGGCGTCACCGTCGGCAATGGAGGGCAGGAGCGTATCGTCATAGTACTGGACAGCGGAGCGGTAGGCGTCCGGATTGGCTGTCCGAAGCTCCTTGAGCCGCTCGCGATAATACTCCCGAGGATCCCGGGCCCCCGTGCTACTCAGGGCTTCCTCGAAGCGCTCCTCAGCTCGTGCGTTCTGCGATTCGTCCATGCACCTTCCGACGGGTTACGGGTTGGCCGGATCATGCTGGAAGGGGTGGTGTGGGTCAAGGGCACTGTGGTGGTTGGCGGAGGGACGCTAACTTTCATTACGTGTCCCTCACCATGAGGCGTCTGAGTACCGCATGCGTACGTCTCCAAACCCACTCGCCGACTCGGCCGAAGACTACATCGACCTTTCCTGGGAGATGTTCGGAGAGTTGTGCAGGGCATTGGCGCTGAAGGTCGAGCGGCACTACCACCCAGACATCGTTGTCGGCATCGCCCGGGCGGGTGCGATTCCGGGAGCCATCGTCGCCTCGATCCTGCGGGTGGACTTCTACTCCATGAAGATCTCCCGCAAGGAGGGAGACGAGCAGGTGCGCGAGCGGCCGGCGGTACTTTCGGCCGCGCCCATTCAGGCGCGTGGCAGTCGCGTCCTTCTCGTGGACGAGATCGTCACATCCGGTGCTACGCTCAGGCTGGCGCTCGCCGCCATCCGCGACATCGGACCCGCCGAGGTGCAGACGGCCACAAGCTTCGCACGAGTGCAGGGCTACAAGCCCGACTACTTCGCGCTCGCCACCGACGCGATCATCATGTTCCCTTGGGACCGCAAGATCTTCGACAAGGACCGTCTCGTCACGAATCCTCGCTACGAGCGGGCACTGGACGAGTAGTTCCCGACACTAGCGTACGGGCACCGGGTCGGGTTGCAGCCGCTGGGCCGCCTTGACCATGCGCACGAATTCGGAACGATAGCCCTCCAGGTCTGCACCCATGGACGCCTGCGCCCACGCGGCGACATCAGCCAAGGTGGTCTCGCCGCAGTGCTCCGAGCCGCGGAGGACCATGCCGAACGCCGCCACCGATGCCGCGAAGCGAAGGTCGTCCGACGCGCGTGACGTCTCGTCGTACACTATATGAGTCAGCTCAACGCTCTTCTCGCCGGTCGGCTGCTTGTAGCGGAGCTTCACGAACAGGAGTTCCGACCCGGCCTCCGCCTCTGGCCGGACCGACGTGGACCGGTAGCGGAGGGGGTCGAGGCCCCGGATCTCTGCGCCGGACTCGACACCCTGTGGAATGATCTCGTAGAGAGCGGTCACCGAGTGCCCTGAGCCCAGCTCGCCCGCATCCTTCTTGTCGTCGCGGAAGTCCTCGGCCGCCATGATGCGGTTCTCGTAGCCGATCAGACGGTATCCTCTTACTCGGGCCGGGTTGAACTCGACCTGCAGCTTCACGTCCTTTGCAATCGTGTGCAGGGTGCCGCCCAACTCCGTCACCAGCACCTTTTTCGCCTCCAGCAAGTCGTCGATATAAGCGAAGTTGCCGTTTCCGTGGTCGGCTAGCTTCTCCATCTTCGCGTCCTGGAGGTTGCCGGTCCCGAACCCGAGCACGGTCAGGAATGAGCCGCGCTCGCGCTTCTCTTCGATGAGGCGGACCATCTCTCCATCGCTAGACGCACCCACGTTGAAATCTCCGTCGGTGGCCAGGATCACCCGGTTGTTGCCGCCTCGGATGTGATTCCGGCGGGCCACCCGGTACGCCAACTCGATGCCGGCTCCACCGGCGGTCGACCCGCCCGCCCGCAGGTCGTCGAGCGCGGCCATGATTGTGTGCTTCTCATCACCCGGGGTGGAGTCCAACACCAGTCCGGCCGCCCCTGCGTAGACCACGATGGCGACTCGATCTTGCGGCCGGAGCTCCTGTACGAGCATCTGGAAGGCCGACTTGAGCAGCGGCAGCTTGTCCGGTGCGTTCATCGATCCGGACACGTCGATCAGAAACACCAGGTTGCTCGCCGGCAAGTTCTCGGTGTCGATCGTGCGACCCTGGAGGCTGATCCGGACCAGCCTGTGTAACGGATTCCAGGGCGCCGGCGCCACCTCCGTCGTCACTGAGAAGGGATGTGGGCCCTCGGGCTCGGCATAGTCGTAGGTGAAGTAGTTGATCAGCTCTTCGATGCGCACGGCGTCCGCCGGTGGGAGCCGCCCGGATCGGATGAAGCGCCTCACATTGCTGTACGAGGCCCGGTCCACGTCGATCGAGAACGTCGACAGCGGGTTCGGACCGGTGGCCAGGAACGGGTTCTCGTAGATGCGGTCGTAGCCCTCGCGCTGGAAGTCGGGATCGTACCGGCCAGGCAGGGCGTTGCCGTGGCGACGTAGCTCCTCACTCGGGGCGAACGAGATTTGTCGTGTCATTCTGGATCGGGGGGAAACGGCGTTCATCGGGAACCCCACGATGCCCCGCAGCTTGTCGGTACGTTCACGCCGGCTCTCGTCTTCCGCTTGGAGGACCGGGCCGACGCGCGAGTCGTTGAACTCGATCGCACTCGGCTGAAGCGCGAAGTCGACTTCGACGGCCTCGGCTCCGACCGTTACGGTCGTGGTGGCCTGCGTGTACCCGATCATGACAACGCGGACAATCACGTCGCGCGTCGAGGACTCGGGTATCGTCACCGACAGCGAGTAGCGGCCATTGGCAGCCGTAAGAGTACTGAGCCCGGTGCCCTCGACCGTTACTCGTGCACCGGAAATCGGATTGCCCGTGTTCACGTCGGTAACCAACCCGGTGAGGTTGCCGGCCGTCTGCGGCGGAGCGGGCGCTTCGGCCAGCGCCAAGGTGGTCATGATGGCGAGGAGTATGGAGACCTTCATGTCATCCCCCATTTCGAGGTAATTCAGTGCCGTGGGCGCTATTGCGTGGGGGCGCCCATGTTCCGAAAGGGGGGACGTGCCAGGGGGACGATCTTGCACATCCCGAGTCTTGAACGGAGCGAGATGTGGGGCTGCGGAGAGTTATCCCAGAGGGGTTGGACGTCGCTGAGTGGAGGGGCGTTAGCCGCCGGCAGCCATCGAGCTCAGGAATTCCTCGTTGGTTTCCGTTCGGTTCATGCGCTCGAGCAGGAACTCGATCGCTTCGGCGGGAGGCATGTCCGACAAGAAGTTTCGCAGCAGGTAGACCCGATTCAGCTCGGTTTCGGAGAGCAGCAACTCTTCTTTTCGCGTGGATGACTTGTTGAGGTCGATCGCCGGGAAGATACGTTTGTCCGAAATGTGACGATCCAGCACCAGTTCCATATTACCGGTGCCCTTGAACTCCTCGAAGATCACCTCGTCCATGCGACTCCCGGTCTCGATCAGCGCCGTGGCGATCACGGTAAGCGAGCCACCTCCTTCGATGTTGCGCGCGGCGCCGAAGAACCGCTTGGGCTTGTGCAGCGCATTCGCATCCACGCCGCCGGAAAGGATCTTGCCCGAGTGTGGCACGGTGACGTTGTAGGCCCTCGCGAGTCGGGTGATCGAATCCAGCAGAATGACGACGTCCCTGCCATGCTCCACCAACCGTCGGGCTTTCTCGAGCACCATCTCGGCCACCTGTGTGTGGCGCTCTGCCGGCTCGTCGAACGTCGAGGAGATGACCTCGGCTTTGACCTGCTCTTCCATGTCCGTCACCTCTTCTGGGCGCTCGTCGATGAGCAGCACAATGAGGTGTACCTCTGGATGGTTCTCCACGATGGAGTTGGCCACCTTCTGGAGCAGGATCGTCTTGCCGGCCTTCGGCGGTGATACGATCAGGCCTCGCTGTCCCCGGCCGATGGGCGCGATGAGGTCTACGATCCGCATGGAGATGTCACCGGACGGAACCTCGAGCCGGAGGCGGTCTTCCGGGTATCGGGGACGGAGGTTCTCGAAGGCGATCCGATGCTTGGCCTTGTCGGGCTCATCACCGTTGACGCTCTCGACCTTGAGGAGGGCCAGATAACGCTCGCCTTCCTTCGGCGGTCGGACCTGACCCAGGACTGTATCCCCCGTGCGAAGGTCGAACCGCTTGATCTGCGACGGACTGACATAGATGTCATCCGGACCGTAGAGGTAGTTCCAGTCCTGGGACCGCAGGAAGCCATACCCTTCGGCCAGGATCTCGAGGACGCCCTCCCCCCGAAGCACGACCTCGCTGTCGAGGAGGTTCTGTTCGATCCGGAAGATGAGGTCCTGCTTCCGAAGGCCGGAGTAGTTGGAGATGCTGAGTTCGTCAGCCATCTCGTGGAGCTCTTCGATGCTCTTACTCTTTAGCTGGGCTATGTCCACGGTTTCCTAGACTCGAACTTCGAGTGTTTTCATGCCGATTGGGGGCACTTCGGTTAGCGGATCGTTCGCTACGGATATAGCTGTGAGAACCGACTCAAACGAAGGGGGGTGTCCGCGCGCACTTCTGGGCGTAGAAAACTCAAATGATGAGGATCAACTCGATAGTAACGATGAGGCCGAGAGGGGTCAAGGACCAGCCATATGTCCGGCGAGACCAGCCGGCGCCTGTTTCCACGTGTCGAAAGTTTTGGTTTTTCATAATCAACGCCCTCATCCGATTCGCCAGAATTTGGTAAAACCTTCGACCCGGAAGGTAGCGAGAATGGCTTGATTTGGGCGTTTCCTGCGAACGCGGCGGGAAAATTCTTGACATTTTCCTGTGGGCGAAAAACATTCGTTTACGCTGACTCAATGTGTGGCGTTTGGCTCGGAGGAGTAATGGCTAGGCACAACCGGGAAGGGCGGGGCGCGGATCAACAAGGATTCACGTACTCCGTCAACTATCAGCCCGACTGGCTGCGCCTCGTCAAGGTCACGCGGACGCTCGACAGCGGCCGGCAATCGACCAAGACGCTCTTCCGCAATCCCGCCGACCACGGCGAGGCCCCACCTGGCGCACGCATCCGGACTCGCCTTTTGTCCGCCGACCAGGAGTTGGACGTCGAGGTCTCCATCGGTGACCCCTTCCGGCACGTACGCCGAGTGCAGGTCACGTGCGTCGTGCCCACGGGAGACGGAGGATCGGAGGAGGTTATCTTTACCTTGGAGGACAACCTGTCCCGGCCACCGGGCGGTAGCGGTTGATCCTCTAGGAGATCTCAATCCGGGAGGATCACTCTGGTGGACCCACTAGTGTGCCCGGGATGACCCACCCCGCGCTTGAACCGATCCAGTCGGTCGGCCGAGCCGTGCTCGCGCTCGTCCGGGCAGTTGGCCAGGGAGGGTACCTCGCAGCCGGCGCCGTGCGCGCGCTCAGGAACACCGATATCTGGGCGCCACACATCCTCACACAGATGTATCAGATCGGCGTAGCCTCCCTGCCCATCGCGTTGTTCGTTGCGATGTTCACGGGCATCGTGCTGGCGTTGCAGGCTTCATACACCCTTACCGGCGGCGTGCCCGCGTATTTCGTGGGCACGTTGGTCGGGAAGACCATGATCCTCGAGTTGGGCCCGGTGCTCACCGGACTGGCGCTGGCCGGCCGGGTCGGCGGGAGCATCGCCGCCGAGTTGGGGACCATGCGTGTCACGGAGCAAATCGACGCCTTGGAAACGCTGGCCTACGACCCGTTGGCCTATCTGGTCGTGCCGAGAGTGGCCGCCGGGCTCCTCATGTTCCCGGTCGTGGTCGCCCTGGCGATCGCCTTCGGGGTCGTGGCGGGGTGGGTGACGTCGATGGGTCTGTTGGACATGGGTTCGGCCCAGTTCGTGAAGGGCCTCAAGATCTTCTTCGACCCCTTCGACGTGACGTTCGCCATGATCAAGAGCGTCAGCTTCGGCCTCATCGTCACGGGCGTCGGGTCGTTCTTCGGGTTTCACACGGTGGGTGGGGCCGAGGGCGTCGGACGTGCCACCACCCGTGCCGTGGTTGTCTCGACCATGCTCATCCTGGTCCTGGATGCCTTCTGGGCGGCGGTGTTGCTGTGAGCATCGAGCTGCTCGACGTGCACAAGGCCTTCGGCGATAAGGAGATCCTGAAAGGATTCTCGCTCACCGTCGAGGACGGGGAGACCCTGAGCGTCATCGGCTATTCCGGGTCGGGCAAGTCGGTCATGCTCAAACACATCATCGGGCTGATGCAGGCGGATCGGGGCTCCGTCCACGTCGATGGGAAGGATGTGGGTGCCTTGGGCGGATCGGGGCTCACCGAGCTTCGGCGAAACGTCGGCTACGTGTTCCAGTTCGCCGCGCTGTTCGACTCGATGACGATCGGAGAAAACGTGGCGATGGGACTCCACCGGATACCCGACATGGACGAGGAGGAGATCGAGGCGCGCGTGCGCGAATGCCTGTCGCTGGTCGACCTCCACGACGTATGCGACCGCTACCCTGCGGAGATGTCCGGCGGCATGAAGAAAAGGGCCGGTTTGGCCCGTGCCATCGCTACGGGACCCAAGTATTTGCTCTACGACGAGCCCACGACCGGCCTCGACCCCGTGACGGTCAAGGTGATCGACAGGCTCAACATCCGCCTGAAAGAGGAGCTGGGGGTCACCGGTATCGTCATTACGCATGACATGGATAGCGCCTATCGGATCTCCGATCGGATCGCCATGCTGTACGAGGGTAAGATGAGAGTGGTGGGCACCGTGGAGGAGATTCGCAACAGTGAAGATCCTTTGGTTCGCGCCTTCGTCGAAGGCCGGCCGGAACTGATGGAGGGCGTGTCATGACCCCTAGAAGAGAGCTTCTTGTCGGGTCGGTGATCCTGGCGTCAGGCGTCGTGGGCGTCGTAGGCACGCTCTGGCTACAGGGACGTGGCATCGGAAGAACGGAGACCGAGGTCCACGTGCTCGTGAGCGACGTCGGTCAGCTTGCGCAGGGGAACGCCGTGAAGTTCCGCGGCGTCTCGATCGGGCGGGTGGGTCCCATCGAGGTGGAACCGGCGGGTGACGCGGTCCGTATCCATCTTCACCTGGTGGGGGAGTTTCTGCCTGCCCCCGACGCAGGGGTGGTGCTGGCGCCGGAGTCGCTCTTCGGTGACTGGCAGGCAGAAATCGTAATCCGCTCCCGCTTTCCGAACTTCGCGTTCTACGAGGTGCCACCGAACCGCCGAATCCAGGGCGGTGTCCACGTGCTTGGCGGATTCACGCTTCCCGACCTTTCGCGGCTGACAGCCGTGGCGGACGAGGTCGCGCAAAACCTCGCGGTGCTCACCGATCGGTTCGACAAGGCGTTCAGCGACGAGACCGCGGCGAGCCTAGCGCAGGCCATCGACAACATGGAAGAACTCACGGCCACGCTGAAAACAGTGGTTGAGGAGGAATCGTCACAAATCTCAGGCACCGCCGAGCGGATCCGCATCGCCACCGAAGAGATCGCGAGTACGCTGACGGCGGCCCGTAGCTCGATCGACCGGCTCGACGCGATGCTTGCTTCGGGCCGGGTGGACTCGATCCTCGACAACACGGTGGCGATCACAGCCAACTTCCGAGGCGTCTCGGGCGACGTGACATTGGCCGTCGATCGGCTCGAGAGCACGCTGACGTCGGCTGATTCGACCATGGCGCGCCTCAGTCGCATCGCCGCTCGGGTCGAAGCGGGCGAGGGTTCGATCGGCAGGCTACTCGTGGACACGACGCTTGCGCTGCGGGCGGGCGACTTACTCGAGCAGATGAGTTCGCTGCTCGACGATATCCGCGCGAATCCGCGTAAGTACGTTCGGCTCTCGATCTTCTGACGCCAGCGGTTCATGCCGAACCGACGGGTGAGTACGGAGCGGAGCGCGGGTGGGGTCGTCACCCGCCGGATTGACGGCGCCGTCCACTTTCTGCTCATCCGGGACCCCTACGGGAAGCTGGGGCTCCCGAAGGGGCACGTGGAGAATGGAGAGACGGCAGAGGATGCTGCGCTACGAGAAGTGGCTGAAGAAACCGGCTTGCCAGGTGTGGTCATGGGCCCCTCGCTCGGGACGACCGATTGGTATTTTCGCTTCGAGGGTCGGCTCATCCACAAGTACTGCCAGTACTTCCTGATGGGCTCTCAGTTCGGTGACCCGGAACCCGAGCGGGAGGAGGGAATCACCGAGTGTCGGTGGCTTCCGCTCGATGAGGCTATTGCCGAGGTCGCCTACGACAACGCCCGAGAGGTCGTGCGGGTGGCTCGGCAGCTTGTCGACTCCGGAGCTGTGGATCTCCTGCTCGAGGGAAGCGGTGCCAAGGGAGGTGGGCCCGGATGAGTGCGACACCGGATGCCCAGGGGAACGTCCCCGGCGGGGAGAGTAGCCAGCCGGTGATGCCCTTGAGGTCTCTGTCCGGTGTGGCTGCCCTCGCGGTGTTGGGTATTTTTCTGTTCAAGATCCACGGGATCCTGAACCCATTCATTCTGTTCCTGCTTTTCGTGGCGTTGCTGCTCCCGTTCCGTGGCGCGCGCGGGCATACGCTCTTGGTGACACTCACTGGCCTCCTGACCTTCTACTGGTTGCTTCAGGAGACCGGATTCCTCATCGCTCCCTTCGTGTTGGGGCTCGTGCTGGCTTACGTCCTGGACCCGCTCGTGGACAGGTTGGAGGCCCGCGGCATCGGCCGTGCTTTGGCGATCATGCTCTTGGCGATGCCTGTACTCGGGGCGGTGGCCACGGCGATCATCGTGGGCGTGCCGGCGGTGGTGGAGCAGGTAAACCAGGTAATCCAGGGTGCGCCGGATGCTCTGAGTCGTGTGATCAGTTGGGTGGACGGCGCGTTGGACATCGACCTCCCGGGAATCGATGAAGAGGCCCTCTTGGCCCAACTGCGGGATCTGAGTCCTGAAACAGTCGTCGCCTTCTTGCAGGAGCGCTGGAGAGCCATCGCGAGCGTAGCGGGGACCGGGGTGCTCGGTCTCGGCAGCGGGCTGGGCGCTGCCCTCAGCGTCCTCGGGTATGTGGTGCTCACGCCGGTAATCACATTCTACATCCTTCGGGACTACGACCGCATCAAGGCGAAGGCGCGTGAGTTCATCCCCCGGCCGAAGGAAGCCGCAGTGGTCGAGTTCGCGCGGGAGTATGACCGACTCCTTTCGAGCTACCTCCGCGGGCAGCTCATGGTGGCACTCATCCTGGGTGCGTTGATGGCCACCGGTTTGCTGATTGCCCGATTCCCGTACGCGCTCTTGCTCGGCTCCCTGGTAGGGGTGTTGAGCCTCGTACCGTACCTCGGCCTCGCCCTCAGCCTCATCCCCGCGGTCATCATCGCCCTTGCCAGCGGTAGCGTGGGCGCCTCCCTGATCAAGCTGGCTGTGGTCTATGCCGTGACGCAGACGCTCGAAAGCACGGTCATCAGCCCACGCATCGTGGGCGAGTCGGTGGGGCTTCATCCCGTTTGGGTCGTTCTGGCGCTTTCGATGGCCGGGTTCTTCTTCGGATTCGTCGGCTTTCTGATCGCGATTCCGTTGGCTGTCGGAGTGAAGCTCCTCGTGGTGCGCGCGGTCGCGCGATACAGGGCTTCCGAGATCTATCAGGGCGTGGCTGGCTCGCCTGGCGAGCCGGCACAGGACTCTCCCTCGGGGTCGGTTGCCTGAGCCCTCTGTCCGGTTATCGTTGATAGTGCGATCAGAGCGGCGTCCGTCCCGGACGCCACGTCAGGAATCCCAGCAACAGAGCCAAGCGTGGACGACAGCGTTCGTGACATCACCATCCTCGGTGGAGGGCCCACGGGCCTCTTCGGTGCCTTTTATGCTGGCCTCAGAGGTGTGTCGACCCGAATCATCGACTCGCTTCCGGAGTTGGGTGGTCAGCTGACGGCCCTCTATCCAGAGAAGTACATCTACGATGTCGGTGGAATCCCCAAGATCCTGGCGAAGGATCTCGCGCGTGCCATGATCGCCCAGGGCATGCAGTTCGATCCCGAGGTCGTGCTCGACGAAGAGATCCGGTCCCTCGATCGGGATGGCGAGGCGTTTCGTCTGGTGTGCCGAAAGGGTGAGTATCTGAGCCGTACGGTGGTGGTCGCAGGGGGCAAGGGCGCGTTCGAGCCCCGCCATCTGACGTGTCCGGGTTACCAGGAGCTCATGGGCCGCGGGGTTGTATATGCCGTGCAGGATCCCGAGGAGTACAGGGACAAGCGCGTGCTGATCGTGGGTGGTGGGGACTCGGCGCTCGACTGGGCCCTGATCCTCAAGGACGTGGCCGCCGAGCTCACCCTGGTGCACCGGCGTGACGGCTTCCGTGCGCACGAGACGTCAGTGGATCAACTTCACGCTGCAAGCGAGGCCGGAGAGTTGGACCTGCGCACTTTCCACGAAGTGATCGAGGTCCATGGGACGGACCACGTGGACGGAGCGACGATCTCCGACACGCGTTCGCAGGAGGCACAGCGTTTGGAGGTGGATGCCCTATTGTGCTTCCTCGGCTTCAAGCCCGATCTCGGCCCGATCAAGAGCTGGGGGCTCGAGCTGGACAAGAACCGCATCGTGGTGAACCAGCTCATGGAAACGAACATCCCGGGCGTGTACGCCGCGGGTGACATCGTGAGCTACGAGGGCAAGCTCGACCTGATCGCCACGGGCTATGCAGAGGCCGCCATCGCGGTCAACAACGCGGTACATCTAATGAATCCCGAGGCCAGAGTGGAACCCGGGCATTCCACCAACCTGGCGATTTTCAAGGACAAGTAGTGGAATCCGGGAACCCCGGCGTATTCGGGTGGTGGATGAGAAAACACACTCCCAGCGGGAGAGCAGGGACATGTCGGAGCGACAGCACGAAAAGCTGATCATCATCGGGTCGGGGCCTGCCGCGTGGACCGCGGCAGTCTATGCCGCGAGGGCGCAGTTGGAGCCGCTCGTGTACGAGGGAGAGGGGAGCAGGACCATGATTCCCGGCGGACAGCTCATGTTCACCACCGAGGTGGAGAACTACCCGGGCTTTCCTGAAGGAGTAAACGGTATCGACCTGATGGCGGCCTTCAAAGAACAGGCCGTGCGGTTCGATACCCGTGTGGTCACCGAAGACATCGTCGAGGTGGACTTCTCGGCCAGGCCGCTGCGCCTCGTTTCCTCGGGCGGGACGGAACTCGAGGCCGACACCGTGATCATCGCCACCGGTGCCAACGCGCGTTGGATCGGCCTGCCCAATGAGGAGCGGCTGGCTCAGTCGGGCGGCGGCGTCTCGGCGTGCGCGGTATGCGACGGCGCGCTTCCGCACTTCCGCGACCAGGTCGTCGCGGTGGTAGGCGGGGGTGACAGCGCGATGGAAGACGCCATCTACATGGCCAAGTTCGCGCGCGAGGTGATCATCATCCACCGACGCGACGAGCTACGCGCCTCGAAGATCATGCAGGACCGGGCGATGGCCAACGACAAGATCCGTTTCCAGTGGAACTCGGTCGTGACCGACGTTCTCGGCGATGACGTGATCACCGGGCTGAAGTTGAAGGACAGCGTGAGGGGCGAGGAGAGCGAGCTCGAGGTCGGCGGGCTCTTCGTGGCCATCGGGCATACGCCCAATACGGAGTTTCTGGGCGGACAGGTCGCGCTCAAGCCCAACGGGTACATCGAGACCCCGACGGCTTGGCGCACGGGCACTTCGGTACCTGGCGTGTTCGCGGCCGGTGACGCCATGGACGATTACTACAAGCAGGCGGTGACGGCGGCCGGAACCGGGTGTATGGCGGCCCTGGAAGCTGAGCGCTGGCTCGCCCACGGCGGTGTGGAGACCCTCGAGGGCGAAGAGGTCGCGGTCGGGGGCGAGTGATTCCCGGCCGTTACGGGCCGAGGGATCGTCCGCCGTCCACCACGATCAGTTGGCCGGTGATGTAGGGGGAAGAAGCCAAGAAGAGCACGGTCCTCACGACGTCATCCGGCGAACCCGCCGCCTTCAAGGCCGTCGAGGCGATCTCGGAGGCCAGTTCCTCTTCGGAGAGAGCCTCCGGGGCAAGCACGAGCCCGGGTGCGATGGCGTTCACCCGGACCTGGGGCGCCAAGGCTTTGGCCTGGATTCGAGTCAGGTGTATCAGGGCCGCCTTGGACACCGAGTGGTGGGCGTAGTGCACCCAGGGCGCCAGCCCCATATGGTCCGCGATGTTCACGACGAGCCCGTGTGCCGTGCGCAGTAGGTCAGCGCACTCTCGCACTACGAGATGGGGACCCTTGAGGTTAACCTCCATCACCCGGTCCCATTCGTCCGAATGGATGTCCAGCAGCGATGTCGCGTGGAAGCTCGATGCGCTGTTGACGAGAAGGTCGAGCCGGTCGAAATGGCTCCGGACAGCGTCGCCGATGCGCGCGACATCGCCGGGGTTGGAAACGTCACCCTGGACCGTGAGTGCCTTGCGTCCCCGGGCCTCGGCAAGCGCGGCCAGTTCCCTGGCGGGACCCTCCGACGAATGGTAGTTCACGACGACGTCGTAGCCCGCGTCCACGAGGCCGAGGGTGATGGCCCGTCCAACACGGACGGCGCCTCCTGTAACGAGGGCGACCGAAGGCATGGGGCGAACCTAAGCAGGCCCTGGCGAGTCGCAAGGGACCGCTAGCCGTGATTGACTCAGCGAGCGAGGACGGGAGACCGATGGACGGAATCGCGGGGAAGGCATGTGTCGTGACGGGGAGCACCAAGGGTATCGGGCTGTCTGTGGCTACCTCGTTGGCCGAGTCCGGCGCCGACGTCGTGATCAGCTCGCGGTCGGCTCGCGCAGTGGAGCGCGTGGCCGCCGACCTCGATGCCAAGAGTGCGGGACGCGTCGTCGGCATCGCCTGCGACGTGAGCCGGGTAGAGGACTGTCAGGAGTTGCTAGGTGGTGCGGTCGAAGAGTTGGGGCGGCTGGACGTACTCGTCAACAATGCCGGTGTAGGGATCTACGCGTCCATCACGGAGCTTACCGTAGAGGATTGGCAGCGGCAGATCGACACCAACCTGGGCGGGGTGTTCTACTGCTCCAAGGCCGCCGTGCCGCATCTGATGGAGAGCGACGACGCCTGGATCGTGAATGTCGGCTCACTGGCTTGCCGAAACTCGTTCGCCGGAGGCACGGGCTACAACGCGAGCAAATTTGGGCTGTTGGGGCTGTCCGAGGCCATGATGCTGGATCTGCGTCACGATGGCATTCGCGTCGCCACGATCATGCCGGGTAGCGTCAACACAGACTTCGGTGGCAGCCCAGCATCGCCGGAGTCGGCCTGGAAGCTCAGGCCGGAGGACGTGGCTGCGGCGGTTCTCCACCTGCTTGGCTACGGCGGGAATGCGCTGGTGAGCCGGATCGAGATGCGGCCGAGCCGGCCCCCTAAGAAGTAGGCGCCGGTGAGCGGGGTCCCGACCCTGCCGGGGTGCCTGGACCCCGGCACTCCGTTTCGTATGTTCCTTTCGTGGGGGTCTTCCCGGACCTCAGGTACGGCGAGCGCATTCCATCCCGTGTGAGGCACCTATGTCCAGCGGTTACCGGATCGAGAAAGACTCCCTGGGTGAGGTAAAGGTCCCGGAGAACGCACTCTACGGAGCCCAAACCCAGCGGGCGTTCGAGAACTTCCCCATCAGTGGCCAACGATTTGGCCGTCACTTCATCCAGGCCCTCGGGTTGATCAAGAAGGCGGCCGCGCTGACCAACGCGGAGCTTGGCAAGTTGGACCAGACCGTCGCCGGCGCGATCGCCGAGGCCGCCGAGGAGGTTGCCGCCGGCACCTGGGACGACGAGTTCGTTCTGGACATCTACCAGACGGGGTCCGGCACCTCGACGAACATGAATGCGAACGAGGTCATTGCGCGACGGGCTACGCAGATTCTCGGCGGGGATGCCCAGGCGGTGCATGCCAACGATCAGGTGAATTTCGGGCAATCCTCCAACGATGTGATCCCGACCGCGATCCACGTGGCCGCCAGGCTGGCGATCACGGAGGAACTGGTTCCCGCGCTCGAGCACTTTGCCGGGGCCCTGTCCGAGAAAGCCAAAGCCTTCGATCATGTGGTCAAATCGGGCCGCACCCATCTCATGGACGCCACGCCTGTTCGGTTGGGGCAGGAGTTTGGCGGTTACGCCCATCAGATGGTCAAGGGGATCGAGAGAGTCCAACGCGCCTCCGACGAACTCGCCGAGTTGGCGCTCGGAGGCACTGCGACCGGGACCGGAATCAACACCCACCCGGAGTTCGCGAGGCGAACCATCGCTCGGATCTCCGACGAGCTGGGCATTCCGTTCCGGGAGGCCGAGAACCACTTCGAAGCGCAGGCTTCCAAAGACGCCGCAGTGAGCGTGTCGGGAGCGCTGAACGTGGTGGCCACGAGCATGCTGAAAATCGCCGACGACATCCGCTGGTTGGGAAGCGGCCCCACCTCGGGCATCTTCGAGATCGCGCTTCCCGCGGTACAGCCGGGCAGCTCGATCATGCCGGGGAAGGTGAACCCGGTCATGGCGGAGGCGATGATGATGGTGGCATCCCGTGTGATGGGAAACCACACCACGGTCACGATCGCAGGTGGACGCGGCAACTTCGAGCTCAACGTCATGATGCCGGTGCTGTCGCACGCGCTTCAGGAGTCCATCACGCTTCTGGCCAACATCGCCCGGGTGTTCACGGACCGGTGTGTCGTAGGGATCGAGGTCAACGAGGATCGGGCCAGGGAACTGCTCGAGCTCAACCCCTCCATCGCCACGGCGCTGAACCCGTACATCGGGTACGACAAGGCCGCGACGGTCGCGAAGGAAGCCGCCAAAGAAGGCATTTCGGTGCGCGAGGTGGTCGAGCGCCGAGAGTTGCTCGACGCGTCGCAGTTGGCCGACGCTTTGGACGTGCGTGGAATGACGGAGCCGGGCCTCCCCGACTAGAACAGCGTTCTCGAAGGAGAAGCCCGGCTCGCGCGGGCCCGAGGGGCCCGGCAACACCGTCACCTTCGTCCGCCGCGCGCGAATACCCTTGCCTCGAGGGCTGCGGACAGGATTCCGACTCGGGTGCGCCGGGCATGGCTCCTGGAAGACTCAGTCTCCTCCGAGGTTGAGTTGCAGTTCCTCTTTCCGAAACCGCTTCTCACTCACCGGTATCGACACGCCTCCGTGAGGTAGGACACGAGTGACGGTTCCCTCCAGATAGAGCGGATAGGCCCACTTGTTTCCGTAGCGGATCACTTGGATCAGCTCTGGCTTATCCTCCCGCTTTGGCGGTCCCACGGGCTCGGTGATGTCTCTCCAAACGCGATCCACGAGCGTCATGCGTTCGCTGACGGAGTCGGCGTAAATCGCGATCTGTATCTTCCTGCGATCGTTCTCGGTCATGGCCCGGGCGATGCGCCGATGACCAGGGAAGCTGTGCGACAAGAGGAACGCCAGTGCCTCGCTCTCGAGCGCCGGCGCCACCGTCTTGGTGGGCATTCCAGGTGTCCGCACTCTCCTACGATCGGTGATGTCCAGCCAGCCATCTGCGTGAATGCGAGTTCTCATGTTGGCCTCGTGTCGGAATTTGGAGCTTCCGCTAACAGGCAATTGAACAAGAGGCGTGCCTGAACACGCCACAGGTGGGAAAGGGGAGGGCCGTAGAGCCTAAGTCGAGTGGTTACGGCTACTTAACGTGTCAGGAAAGGGTTGGACGGGAGGCATCTGCTCACTGAAAATGAGAGTACTTTCTGCCGTTGTGGGAAATATTTTCACACCTGGAAGGGTGGAGGTCGAGTAGCGGTCGGGCAGGGTCGATCCTTTGGGTAGACAGGGAGAGCGAGAGGCTCCTATATTTGGTAAGGTGTGCTGGAGGGCTCATTTATTGAGCCAACACCCGTGAAGCCGGGACTGACTCTCCGAGTGGACGTCACGCCCTAGGGGAAGGCGGAAGCACGGAGGAAGTTTCCATGAGTGTCCCTGGGCTTCAATAAAACCCCTCCGGCATACGATGGAGGCCGATGTCGAGATGACATCGGCCTCCTGTTTTTGTGTGGGGTCTCTCGGTGCTCAGCCGTCGAACGGAAGAGGAGTGGCTGTCTACGGGTCGCCTCATCGAGGCCACGGCACCACGCCGCTACGGGCGACTCCTCCCTTGGAGGATCTGGCGGTGACCTGGACGCCACCCGCAGAGCCCGTGGGCCGAACGACCCATGTCACCGTGGCCGAGTGAGCGGTGACATGCGTAGAGAACGGGCTCGACCCCGCCAGATGAGCAATGGTCTTGCGCCCGCCGGGTTCCGGGCCGTCACCACCTTCAACGATCTCACCACCCTCGACGGACAGGGTGAGCGTAGGTGGCGAAATCACCTGATCGGTGAGGCCTCCCTCACGGCTCCGACGTCCAACGTGGCCCCTCTCCGTGAGGTGGGTCGGTAGGTAGCCACTATTCCTCACCGTCGCAGTCACCCGAAGGAGACCGTCGCCGAGGGGTGTCACACTCGGTGTGTCGAGCTCGAGCCTGGGGGTCAGCCCGGCGAGGTAGAGGAACCAGGGCACCTGTTGCTGGAGTTCTTGCAGCAGGAGTTCGTCCGGCGGATTCTGGCCCCAGAACTTCCGGTGCCAGCCGCCGATCTCCACCGGGCCGAAGCTGGGGTGCTCATAAGCGGTCCAGGGCGAGAAATATCTCCCACCGAATTCTTCGTCGTTGTAGGCGTGCCAATCCGACTCGTCGATCTCGCCGTTTCCGTCGGCGTCCGGGACCCACTGATCCGGTGGGGGCGAGTACTCGGGGACCCAACCGATCACTCCATGATCCCAATAACCGAAGCTGATCAGGGTCCCGTAGCGGTGGTTGGTGGGATGTGTGGCGCTGGGAATCACCTCGCGCCCGGTGCTCTCGGTGTAGAACTCGCCGAGATGTGTGATCAGGCGCAGGTCGGTCGTGTCGAAGAGTTCCGGGTTGGACGCGGACGGCAGGCGGTACACGAACCCGCCCGCCGTGTGACCGTGCATGATGAAATTGATGTTGCGGTGCTCGTTCACGAAGCGCGCCGTCGCATACGTCTCGGGTTCCGAGAGCGGAAAGTCGCCTGCCCCGGGCTGCAGGTGGGCCCGCTCCCAGTTTCGGGGGAAATTGCGGTTCATGTCGAGCCCGCCGGTTCCGTCCTCGTTGAGCCGGCCGTCTCCGTCGTCATCCACTCCCTCGGAGACCAGTCGGTAGAATGGCCCGCTGCTTCCCGGCCCGCGCTCGACCATGATTCGTGAATCGGCCGGGCTCACGACGAAGCGCCCTTCGGGGTCTGGAATCCTCATGCGAGTGATCCACCCGTCCCCGTCCAGGTCCTGGGCCGGGTCCTCGTCGGCGAATCCGTCCCCGTCGTCGTCCACAGGATGAACCGAGCTTCTGAGTGACTGGTCCGTGTTGAGAACGAGGTTGGAACCGTCGGGGTTGAACTTTGGCCTTATATAGAAGGCCCTCGTATCCAACAGTTCGGTGACCTGATCATCCTTTCCGTAATTCTCCAGGAGGTATCCAAGAGTATAGAGAGCGACTTCCGAACCGGTGAGTTCTGCGGCGTGAATGCCTCCGTCCAGATAGAACGCGGGCTTCTCCGAAGCCGGTCCCGTGCGCTCGTTGGTCACCTCGATCAGCATGAGGCTCACGCCGTTGAAGCTCTGCCCGATGGAATACAACTCTGTGAGGTTCGGATAGCGCCGAGCCAGGCTGGACATGATATCGTGAACCTCTTCCCACCGGTGGTAGTGGTCGAAGTTGAGCTGCCCTTGAACAGGCGTCGGGATGGCCGTCACAGCGGCGAGCGCGGCGGCGCCCATGGTCGATGCCAGCAACGGGCGGATGACGTGGCTCATTTTCCTCCTCCGGAGTAGTTGTACGTCGGTGTCTGGAGCTGCATGGCCATTATAGGAGATGCCACCATGTCCGGCACCGTCGTCACGGGTTGCCAACCGCCCTGGAGCGCAGTAACGATTCCCCTGATTCTTGGAAATCTTCCGTGGGAGGGGTTCGATGAAGCGCAGCATCGTGTTTGCTCTGGCAGGGTTGCTCGCAGCGTCCGCAGTGCAGTCTCAAGACGTCCACATGGAGATCGCTAGGCGGGTGTTGGCAACCACACCGCTCTTCGACGGGCACAACGATCTCCCCTGGGTGATCCGCGAGAACGCCGAAGCCCCCCACGATGTCGGCGCCTATGACCTGAGGCGAACCACGTCCGGACATACGGACCTGTCGCGGCTCCGTGACGGCATGGTCGGCGCCCAGTTCTGGTCGGTGTATGTACCGATGGATGCCGTTGGGGAGGGCGCCGCGCGGTTCCAGCTCGAGCAGATCGAGATCGCCCGGCAGATGTTCGCGCGTTACCCCGGCCACCTCGAACAGGCTTATTCGGCCTCCGACGTCGAGCGCATCTTCGCGTCTGGAAGGATCGCGTCGGTCATCGGCATGGAGGGTGGCCACGCGATCGAGAACTCACTCGGGGCACTGCGGGCCTTCTTCGATCTCGGAGCCCGTTATATGACGCTGACCCACTCCGGGAACAACGACTGGGCCGATTCAGGTACGGACGAGCCGGAACACGGGGGGCTGACCGAGTTCGGGCGCGAGGTGATCCGCGAGATGAATCGGTTGGGCATGCTGGTCGATCTCTCACACACGTCGCCGGAGACCATGGACGACGTCTTGGAGATCGCCGAGGCACCCGTCATTTTCTCGCACTCGTCCGCGCGTGCGATCACGGGCCACCGCCGAAACGTTCCGGACGATGTGCTCCGACGGCTTCCGGACAACGGAGGAGTCGTCATGGTTACGTTCGTTCCGTCCTTTGTCTCTGAGGCCAACCGCACCTACCAAGGGGACGGTGATCCGCCGAGGGCGACCCTCTCAGACGTTGCCGACCACATCGAGCATGTGCGCCGTGTCGCCGGGGTGGACCACGTGGGCCTGGGTAGCGATTTCGATGGGATTACCTCCACGCCTGTAGGACTCGAGGACGTGTCCACCTTCCCGGCGCTGATTGCCGAGTTGTCTCGGCGCGGTTGGACCGAAGATGAACTCGCCAAAGTCGCCGGAGAGAACGTGTTGCGCGTCTGGCGCGAGGCCGAGCGAGCGGCCCGCCGGATCCAGCGCTCGAGGGGTCCCTCGACCGCCACCATCGACATGCTGGACGGTGCAGGCCGCTAGCCCGCCGGCCTGGGGTCGCCACCACAATCCTCCTCGTCTCGGGGTCGTCTGTGTAGCAGAGTCTCTTCCCGACGCTCCAGCGGGCCTATAACTTTCGCCCTCGGCGGCCGTCCCGGCCGCGTATTTTCGGATCCCACTGGAGAGACGTATGCCTCGGGTGAAAATCACCAGGCGGATTCACTTTTGTGCGGCCCATCGCCTCGAGAACCCGGATTGGCCGGAAGAGCGAAACCGGGAAGTGTTCGGCCTGTGCGCGAACCCCAATTGGCACGGCCACAATTACGACCTGGATGTGACCGTCGAAGCCGAACTGAACCCCGAGACGGGTTTCGTCATGGATTTGGGTGACCTGAGGGATCTGGTGGAGAGGGAGGTCGTCGAGGACCTGGACCACAAGAATCTCAACCTGGACGTGGAGTGGATGCGAGGCGCCATTACCTCTACCGAAAATCTGGTCGTGGGAATATGGCGTCGGTTGGAGACAACCCTGCCCGAGGGGGTCACGCTCTCCCGCCTCGTGCTGTGGGAGACGGATCGCAACTACGTCGAGTACACAGGCGGCTAAGGAGTTCAACCTTGTCGAATACGGGCATCGATCTCTCCGGAGTGGCATTTCCGGAACTCGTGGCGGAGATGATTCGCCGGCTGGGTGACGACCCTGAGCGAGAGGGCATGCGAGACACGCCGGAGCGCGTAGAGAAAAGCATGCAGTTCCTCACGCGTGGCTTTCACATGTCCGCCGAGGAAGCTGTGGGCGATGCCATCTTCGAGGAGCAGCACCAAAACATGGTGCTGGTGAAGGACATCGAGATGTATTCGTTGTGTGAACACCACCTGCTCCCGTTCTTTGGCAAGGTGCACGTTGCGTACATCCCGGACGGCAGGATCATGGGCATCAGCAAGGCCGCCCGCCTGGTGGAGACCTACGCCCGCCGCTTCCAGGTTCAGGAGCGCATGACCGAGCAGATCGCCCAAGCGCTTTGGGAGATCCTCAAACCCCAGGGCGTCGGCGTGATTGTGGAGGCGTATCACCTGTGCATGATGATGCGTGGGGTGGAAAAGCAGAACTCGAAGACGATCACGTCCGCCATGCGGGGGGTCTTCCTGGATGACCAACGCACGCGGGACGAGTTTCTTCGCCTATGCATGGCCACGCACAACCCACTGTCGCCTTGACCCTCCCAGGCACGAGCACGGGCACGGCTTCCGCACTCGCCGGAGGCTTGGCACTGGTCACAGGCGCCAGCCGGGGGATCGGCGAAGCCGTTGCGCGGATCCTGGCGCGGGAGGGCTCACACGTGGTCCTCGTGTCCCGGACCGTGGAACGACTCGAAGAGTTGGCGGGCGAACTCGGCGGCACCGCGCTGCCTCTCGACCTGACCGATCGTAGCGCCACTGCCGAAGCAACGGCCGGTCTCATCGCACGCCGGGGAGTCCCAGACGTCATGGTGAACGCAGCCGGGGTGTTCGATATCGCGCCGATCCACGAGACCACCGCCGATACGCTCGACCGCAACCTGGACGTCAACCTTCGCTCCGCGTTCTGGCTGCTCCGGTGTCTATTGCCAGCGATGCTCGAGCGCCGCAGCGGATTGGTGATCAACATCGGTTCCGTGGCGGGACGACAGGCTTTTCCCGGCAACGCGGCCTATTCGGCCTCCAAGTACGGCTTGAGAGGGCTGCACGAGGTCCTCGTCGAAGAGGTGCGGGGCACGGGGGTGCGCGCTTGCCTCATCGAGCCGTCGGCGACCGACACCACGATCTGGGACCCGATGGACCCGGACAACCATCCTGCGCTGCCCAGCCGCGAAGCGATGCTTGCCCCGGACGACGTAGCCGAAGCGGTCCTCTTCGTGTGCACTCGCCCTCAAACCGTCCAGATTCCGCTCGTGCAAATCGCCCGGGCCTGAAGGCTCGGGGCACACCGTGCATCTTCTCCTGACGGATCGACTCGCTTGCCCGCGTTGTGGGCCCGAGTTCGGGTTGGTGCTCCTGGCGGACGAGCTGGCTGACCGTCGCGTGCTGATGGGGTCGCTCGGCTGCGCGAACTGCCGTGAACGTTATCCCATCGAGGATGGGCACTGTGATCTGCGGCCTCCGCCCCGTGAGGGATCCGACCTTTCGGGCATCGTGGAGTCCGTTCCGGGTGATGCGGTCACTCTCGGCGCCCTACTCGGGGTGACCAAGGGGCCGGGAGAGGTGGCGTTACTGGGTAGGCTCGCCAGCCACGGCCACGACCTGGCCGCCTTGATCCCGGAGCTCGAGATCGTCTGTGTCGGTGGCGGGCTTCGTGAGGTACCGGAGGAGCCTGGCGTTAGCCGGCTCGCCGCCGGCCCGATGCTCCCTTTCCAGTCAGGAGTCATGCGGGGTGTGGCCCTGCTCGTTTCCGACGACCCTCTACGCCTCGGTGAAGCCGCTCGTATCCTGGCACGCGGTAGCCGGCTCGTTGCGTTGAATGCACCGGCCGGAACGGCGGAGGAGTTGGGTCGGTTGGAGCTCGAGCTGGTGTTGGACGAAGGTGGGACCGTGGTGGCTCGGCGCCCCTGAGTGTGAAACCCGGGAATACGGTGGCGTTGCGTCCGCTATTCCACGATCCTAGCTTTGCGAGATCCTCAAAGCGTTTCGAGAGCTTTGTTTGCGGCCGAAACGCTCACGATTTTCCCTAGCCGGGCGTCCTCTCCATGGCGTGGTGGAACAAGCTCTTTGGTGGCTCTGCGGACACCGGACGGGTGGACTATTACGGGGAGGGCCTTACCCTGATGAAGGCGGGCAAGTCGCACGAAGCCCTCACCTCCTTCCGCCTCGCCCTCAAGGCGGCGCCCGGTGACGGTGTAGTCCTGCAGCAAATCGCCATCGCCTACACTCGCATCGGGATGACTGAGGAGGCCGTAAAGACCTATCGGCACGTGCTTCAGAAGACCCCCCAGGCGGCCGGCGCTCATTATGGTCTGGCGTTCTTGCTCGCTCGGGGTGGGCAGGAGGCAGACGCCATCCCGCACCTTCGGGCCTTCCTCGAGAACGCCCCGTCCGATGCCGACGCCGGCGAGCACATATCGCATGCGCGTGAGACGCTGGCGCGTTTGACCGGCGAAGGCGGGGACGGCGCGGCCCAATCGATGCCCTCTCCGGCCGACCTCCCCACTCAGGATGATCTCTTCTAGTGGGCTGTACGGGCACGTGTAACGTGGCTCGCCCCCCAACCCCGACAGGCTCCTAGTGTCCCGTTACCAAAGCATCTCGGCCAGTCGAGGGCACGGTGCATCCGCGGGCTCGGCGTTGGGACTCCTTACCGTAGCTACGGCTACGCTGCGTCGCCCCGCCTTGATCCCACGGCGCCCCGGCCCTCTTGGTGGCTCGCGAACTTTGGAAACGGAACACTAGCGTGTCCGATATCAAACACGTCACCCTACGGTGGTCCGGTGAGGACCTCGTGTTCGAGGGGAGCGGTGCGTCCGGTGGCTCGATCACGATCGACGGCGACAGCGGTCAGGGTCCGTCTCCCATGGACACGCTGCTTCTGGCGTTAGCCGGGTGCATGACGGCCGATATCCGGACTATCTTGGAGAAGTCCCGAGTGCCGCTGGACGGGCTCGAAGTCTCGGTGGGGGGGGAGCGAGCGGCCGAGCCCCCGCGTCGTTACACACGTATCGAGATGGTATTCCGTCTCTCCGGTCCGGGCCCCGAAGACGCCGCCAAAGTCGAGCGGGCCGTGGCGTTGTCCCGGGAGACATACTGCAGCGTGATGCACACACTACGGCAGGACGTCGAAATCGATATTCGGGTCGAGCAGGCCTGACGGGCTGCAAGGTGCTCGAAGGCAAGCGGAGAAACACACATGGCGACCCTGAATCACACGTCCGACCCGACCAGCCCCACCCCTGGAACGCTAGCGCAGCTCTTCCTTGCGAGGGTCGAAGCGCGAAGTGGGCAGGTGGCGTTTCGGTATTTCCCGGACGAGGGCGCCAGACTCGTCGACATCACATGCGGGGAGGTTCTCGAACAGGTGCGCACCGTGGTGGGCGGTCTCCGCGCGCTCGGGCTCGAGCGGGGTGGCCGCGCCGCGATCCTGTCGGAGAACCGCCCTGAATGGGCCCTGGCGGACTACGGGTGCATCTGCGCGGGCGTATGGGATGTGCCGATCTACGCCACGCTCACAGTGCCGCAGGTGGCTTACATCCTCGACAACTCCGGGGTTTCGGTGGTCTTCGTATCTTCGGCCGTGCAGATGGAGAAAACCGTCGCCGCCCGCTCCCAGGTCGAGGGCTCTCCGCAGATCGTGGTGTTCGATGCCCCGCCCAAGCTGCCCGACGGGGTGATCTCATGGACCGACTTCCTCGCCCAGGGGAAGGAGGCCATCGAGGGGGTGACCGCCGAGGCATTCCGCACAGCAGCTTTGGAGGCTGAACCCGATGATGTGGCGACGATCCTCTACACCTCCGGTACCACGGGAGACCCGAAAGGTGTGATGCTCACGCACAACAACCTCTGGTCGAACGTGCAGGCGTCCTCGTCGCACCTTCCACTGACGGAGGACGATTCGACCATGAGCTTCCTCCCGCTCTCGCACGTCTTCCAGCGGATGGTGGACTACCTGTTTTTCTCGTCGGGCGTGACGATCGCGTACGCACATTCGATGACCACGGTGGCCGACGACTTCAAGCTCGTGCGGCCCACGGTGGCCGTCTCGGTGCCGCGCCTTTACGAGAAGATCTACAACGGAGTCATGGAGGCCGAGGGCCTCACGAAGAAGCTGATCGAGTGGGCCTGCGGGGTGGGTGGCGTCTGGGCAGACGAAGTGCTCGCAGGGCGAACCCCGGGGATGTTCGTGAGGCTTCGGTACCGGTTGGCGGACACGCTCGTCTTCAGTAAGATCCGCGCCGCGGTGGGAGGGCGGATCAAGTACTTCATCAGCGGGGGAGCACCCCTCGCGCCCGAGTTGAACCGGTTCTTCTACTCAGTGGGGCTGCCGATCCTGGAGGGTTATGGTCTCACGGAGACGAGCCCCGTGACGAACGTCAACACCATCGATGCGTTGAAGATCGGCACGGTGGGCCCGCCGGTTCCCGGGACCGAGATTCGTATTGCCGAAGACGGCGAGATCCTCGTTCGCGGACCGCAGGTGATGAAGGGGTACTATGAGCGGCCCGAGGCCACGGCCGAGGCGATCGACGAAGAGGGTTGGTTCTATACGGGTGATATCGGGGAGGTCGACGAAGAGGGCAGACTCAAAATCACCGATCGCAAGAAGGACATTATCGTCACCGCCGGCGGTAAGAATGTGGCTCCTCAACCCATCGAGAATCGGCTCAAGACCAATGCCTACATCGAACAGGTGGTGATGCTCGGCGATCGCAGGAACTTCTGCTCCGTGCTCATCGTGCCGAGCTTCCCGAACCTCGAGTCCTGGGCCAAGAAGGTGGGCATCCAATTCGAGGACAAGCGGAGCCTTCTATCCAGTCACGAGGTGCATGAGCTGATGGAGGCCCAGGTCTTCGATTCTCTGCGAGGGCTCGCCCGGTACGAGACCCCCAAGAAAATCGGACTTCTGGAGAGGCCGTTCACCATAGAGGACGGAACGCTCACCCCGACCGAGAAGGTCAAGCGGCGGGCGGTGTCCGCCCTCTACAAGGTGCTCATCGACTCGTTCTACGACGAAGAGTCCTACGACCAGACGACGTTCGTCGGGTGACGCAATGACGGATGAGGTTCGCGTCGTTCTGATGACCGTACCCGACCTGGATGTGGCGCGTGAGCTCGGCCGCCGGCTCGTCGAAGAGAGGCTTGCCGCCTGCGCCAACATCGTGCCCGGACTCATGTCGATCTTCCACTGGGACGGTGAGGTGCAGGACCAGTCCGAGGTTCTCTTGATACTGAAGACGACCGGGTCCGCCGTCGGCGCTCTGGTCGAGCGGGCGGCGTCCCTCCATCCGTACGACGTTCCCGAGGTGCTCGGCTTGCCGGTCGTGGAGGGGTACGCGCCTTACCTGGACTGGGTGCGCTCCGAGGTGGGAGCGGGGAAACAGGGTGTCTAAGGACAAGAAGTCGGGCTCGGGGAGCGGTCGAAAGGGCAAAGCCCGCAAACGGCGTGAGCCGGACGAGGCCGCGCGCATGTACAAGCGGGTCGGCGAATTGGGGCACCGATGATCTCCATTCAGATTGCGGATCTGGAGATGGTGTCTGCCCAGGCCGTGTTTCGGGCCGTCCGGTGGGACCTCCAGCCCCTCACGCCTGGTGGGCGCCGCGTGGGCTCGGGCGCTGGAGAGGCTATCATCGAACGGCTCGAGCAGATGGGCGACTTCCCGATCGGCGGTGCGGTTGTCACCCCCGCTGGCGACCTCGACGCGGACTTCATCATCCACCTGGTGATCGAGTCCGTGGAGGAGCCCGTGACGGAAACCGGTGTACGAAAGGCCTTGACCAACGGGCTCCGGCAGGCGTGTGCTTGGGGAGTGGAGAGCGTTGTGCTTCCCGCCCTGGGTACGGGGGCTGGATGCCTCGACGCCGAGACGTCTGCACGGGTGATACTGCCTGTGCTCAAGGCGTTCGTGGATTCGGGCGAGTCGCTTCGCGAGGCCACCGTCGTTGTTGCGAACGAGTACGAGAAGGCGGTGTTCGAGGGCCTCGTCGAACTCCAAGGGCAACAGGCCACTGAGCGTGGGGACAAAGCTTTAGGGACTTGAGGGGAAGAGATGACACGAAAGCTCGTCGCGATGGGCATCATTCTCACGTGGATCACCATGGTGGGCTGGCATGTGCGCCGCGAGTACTTCCAGCCGGAACTCACGCGACTCACCACCGCTGCCATGGCGCTCGCTCCCGGCGTGAGCTTCTACACGCTCAAGATGGGTGACCGTACGATCGGCCAGGCCACATCGCGCCTGGATACTATACCGGAGGGTGGATTCGATCTCGAGGACATGATGTTCGTCGACCTTCTCGCGCTCGGCCTGACCGGATCGGTCGTGGCTCGGACGAAGGTCCACCTAAGCCCGGCCCTGGTCATGGAATCGTTCTCGTTCTCACTCGAGTCGGAGGCCGGGCGTTTCGAGGTCATCGGTACGCTGGGTGCCGATTCCACGTTGCGCGTCGAGCTCAACTCGGGCGGTACGACGCAGGAGGTCGAGTACCGCATGGCCGAGCCGCCGATCTTCTCGGCGGCTATGCCCATCAGGATCGCCATGGCGGGTGAGTTGGTGGTCGGCAACACCGTGCACCTTCCCGTGTTCGATCCTTCCACGCTCGCGACGCGGGCCGTGGAGATACGGATCCTTGCGCACGACACGCTGCTGGTGCCGGACAGCGCCTCCCTCGACCCGCTGACAGGGCGTTGGAGCGTTGCCCACTACGACTCGGTTCCGGCGTGGCTGATCGCAGAGATGCATGGCGGTGTGCGGGTGGAGAGCTGGGTGGACCATGACGGACGCATCTTGCGTGCTTCGAGCCCCATGGGGTTCACCATGGAGAAGACCGAATACGAGCTCGCCCGGCAGGCCTCCGAGGACATGGAAGGCATGACGGTGGCGGCGATCGACGAGGATCTGATCTTGGCGACCGCGATCCAGAGCAACGTGGATCTGGGCTTGGTGGAGGAGCACGCCGAGCTGCGCTTCAGGCTCTCGGGCGTCGATCTTTCGGGTTTCCAACTCGACGGAGGGCGTCAGACGCTCAGGGGCGACACTCTGATCGTGCGGCGAGAATCCCGGGCGGGTGTCGACCCCGGGTACCAACTGCCCTACAAGCTCATGGATCTACGAGATGTGCTGGAGCCGGAACCGCTGATTCAGAGCGACGACCAACGCATCATCGACGCTGCTCGCCAGATCGCAGGACGATGGGCACGTGATCCGAGGGCGACCGCCGAACGGCTCACCCTACGCATCAACCAGATGCTCGAGAAGAGCATCACGTTCTCTGTGCCGAGCGCCGTCCAGGTTCTGGAATCGCGCACAGGGGATTGCAACGAGCATACCGTTCTGTTCGTGGCGATGGCGAGATCGCTCGGCTTGCCGGCCCGAACGGCGGTCGGACTGGTGTACCTCAACGAGGCATTCTTCTATCACGCATGGCCTGAGGTATGGCTTGGCGAGTGGGTGGCCGTGGACCCCACGTTCGGCCAGTTTCCGGCGGACGCCTCCCACATTCGATTCGTCATCGGTGGGCTCGCGCAACAGGTCGAGATCATCCGCCTGATCGGTCGGCTCAACATCGAAGTACTGGACGCGCCCTCTGCCGAGGAGGACGGTCCGTGACCCGTCCCTCGCATGTAAGTGAGCGGGTGCGGGCACAGATTGCCGCGCTCATGGACGGGCAGGTCCCCAGGCCCGACGACTCATCCGAGATGTTGCTCCTCAAGGGCCTCGTGAAGCGCTACGGAAGCTTCACGGCCGTCAACGGCATCGACCTCGTTGTGCCCAGAGGGGAGATTCTCGGATTTCTGGGCCCCAACGGTGCGGGCAAGACCACGACGATCCGCATGATCGCGGGTGTGCTCCAGCCATCGGGCGGGCGTATCGAGATCGGGGGAGATGACCTGGCTTCGAACCCCCTGAGCGCCAAGTCGCGCATCGGCTACATTCCCGACCGGCCGTTCCTGTACGAGAAACTCTCGGGCGGAGAGTTCCTTCGGTTCGTGGCGGGATTGTGGGGCAAGGACGAATCCGCTTCCGCACAGCGGGTCGCGGGGCTGCTCGACCTCTTCAGCCTCAGCGAGTGGCGTGATGAACTGATTGAGAGCTATTCGCACGGCATGCGCCAAAAGCTCCTGATCATATCAGCGTTGATCCACCAGCCCGAGTTGATCGTGGTGGACGAGCCCATGGTCGGGTTGGATCCCAGGTCGGCCCGGATCTTCAAGGACCTGTTGCGGGCGTTCGTGAACGGTGGGGGCACGGTCTTTCTGTCCAGCCACACGCTGGAGGTGGCCGAGGCGGTCTGCGACCGGATCGCCATCATCCGGGAGGGCGATATCATCGCGCAGGGGACCATGGACGACCTCCGAAACCAGGTCGATTCGGGAGAGGCTCACCTGGAGGAGATCTTCCTGAAGGTGACCGGCAACGAGGATATGGCTAACGTGGTGGCCAGCCTCCAGGGCGCGTGAACGGATCGACCATGAGCGGGCCGGGGGTTCTTGGGCTTCTCAGCCCCAAGGTCCGATCCAAGGTGAATCGGGCCCGCGCGGAGCGGGGCGGGTTCGGTAAATGGCTCCTCCTGGGATTTATTGGGCTCGTCTTCTGGGCTTTCATCTTCGGCGTCATCTTCCGAATGTTGCTGTATTTCCGGGGTACTCAGGGTATCGGCGACCTGTTGGCGAGCAAGCTGTTGGGGCTCGTTTTGCTCACGTTCCTCATGATCCTGCTGCTCTCGAACGTGATTACGGCGCTCTCCACGTTCTTCCTGTCGAAGGACCTGGAGCTGTTGATGGCTGCGCCGATCGACCCGCTCAAGCTCTACGGCGCACGCCTCACGGAGACGATTGTCGACTCCTCGTGGATGGTGGCCCTCATGGCGGTGCCGTTGCTTGCCGCCTACGGGGTGGTCTATGGCGCCGGGATAAGCTTCTACGCGCTCGCCGTTGCGTCCCTGATCCCGTACCTGGTGCTTCCGGCCGTACTCGGCACCGCCTTTACGCTGATACTGGTCAACGTCTTCCCGGCGCGAAGGACACGAGACCTACTCGCGCTCATGGGCCTTCTGGCCGCCGCCGCCGTAGTGACCCTGTTCAGATTCCTCAAACCTGAGCGGCTCATGCGGCCGGAAGAGTTCCGCGACCTGGTGGACTTCATGGCTGTGCTGCGGAGTCCGACATCGCCGTGGCTCCCGAACGAGTGGGTGGCCCAGGCCTTGATGTCGCACCTCAACGGATTCTTCGATCCGTTTCCGTTCTTCCTGCTTTGGAGTACGGCCGCAGCGTTTTTTGTTGGCGGCGCATGGCTGCACCAGCGTTTCTTCAATAATGGCTTCACCCGGGCCCAGGAGGGCGCTCAGCGCAAGGAAGGGCGTACGCGTTCACGGTTGGTGGATCGGTTGCTCTCCCGCGCGAGTCCACAGGTTCGCGAGCTCGTCGCCAAGGAGATCCGGGTCTTCTTCCGAGACGCCACGCAGTGGTCTCAACTGCTCCTGTTGGGGGTGCTGGTGGTGGTGTACGTCTACAACATCAAGGTGCTTCCGCTCTATACCGGCGAGCAGGTTTCGTTCTTCCTGATCAACGTGGTGTCTTTCTTGAACCTCGGATTGGCGGGTTTCGTGGTTGCGGCGATCGCGGCCCGGTTCGTATTCCCGGCCATGTCGATCGAAGGCCGCATGATGTGGCTGCTGCGGTCGTCACCGCTGGACATCAAAACCTTGTTTTGGGCGAAATACTGGGTGGGCACGATCCCGCTGCTACTGGTTGCTTTACCGCTCATCGTGCTCACCAATATCATTTTGGACGCCCTGCCTCTGATTCTCGGCGTCACGACCGTCGCGATGATTGGGATCACGTTCGCGATTACGGCTCTCGCTCTGGGGTTCGGCGCCCTTTTTCCGAACTTCGAGACCGAGAATACGGCCGAGATACCGACCTCGTTCGGCGGCCTGTTGTTCATGATGGCCTCCGTGACCTACCTGGTGGGAGTGGTCGGCATTCTCGCGTGGCCCGTCTACCTCATCCTCGCTGCGGGCCTCCGGGATGGCGATCCGACCAGCGCTGGAATCGTGCCCCTGATTCTGGGAGGTACGGGCGCGGCACTGCTCACCGTGGTCGCGGTAGTGCTGCCCCTGAGGGCGGGTGTGCGGAAGCTACGGCTCCAGGAGTAGGAGTCGGCAGGGGATGCTCCTATGGGACCGGCGACCGACCTACCGATAATTCCCGAACGTCAACTCCACGCCGTAATCCTTGCCCTTCGTAAACGCAATGATCTCCTGAAGCGTGTCTCGGGATGGCGCCGTCACCCGCAGTTCGTCGCCCTGGATCTGCACCTGGACCTTCTTGTAGCCCGCGCCCTTGATGTCCTTGACGATCTTCTTCCCGGTTTCCTGGTCGATCCCCTGCTTGAGCGCCAGGACCTGACGCGCACGACCCAGCGTGCCCATCTCGACCTGGCCCTGATCGAGGTTCTTCAGCGGCACCTTGCGGCGAGTCAGCTTCTCTCGCACGACCTGTAGGAGCTGCCCGAGCCGGTACTGGTCATTCGCATCCAGCTTGATAGCGGGGGCCGCACGGTCGAATTCGATCTTGCAATCGGTTCCCTTGAAGTCGTAACGCGTCTGGATCTCCTTGATCGCCTGGTTCACTGCATTGTCGACCTCCTGGAGGTCGACGCCGGTGGTGATGTCGAAGGATGCGTTCTTGGCCATGGTCTGCGCTGCTGGAGTGGGATTGGAGTGGGCGTGGTGCGGTAAGAATCTAACGCCTGTTGCGCGCAGAGGAGGCACCGCCGGGCTGACAGGGGCTCACCCGCCTCAGGGAGACTCGATTTCATGAGAGAGGGCGGTCACTCCGCAGGGGGGAGTGGCTGGCGGGGGTGGTCCCGCAAGGCTCAGGCCGAGCCATGGAATGAGAGTTCGCTGGCTTGTACCACCTGTGGGCGTTAGTCTGACAACGGCCTCTTCCTCCCGCGACACATAGCCGTGCTCAACCATGCTTGATGCCATCAAATCGTTTTTTGGATCCTCGATGGCGCCGGATCCTCAACAGGAAGCGGTGCCCGAACACGACATTCGCCTTGCGGCGTGCGCTCTCTTGTTGGAGTTGGCTCATGCGGATGAGGAGTTCACCGACGACGAGGCCCAGCACCTGGAGGGGGCGATCCGCAGGCAGTATGGCCTGGATAAAGATCAGGCGGCCGAACTCATCGCGCTCGCCGAGAAGGAGAGGGCCAACGCGGTCGATCTCTGGCAGTTCACGAAGTTGATCAAGGCGAACTATTCGCTGGGCCAGAAGATGGTTCTCGTGGAGGTAATGTGGGGCCTCGTTTACTCGGACGGCGAACTCTCGAACCGAGAGGATCACCTGATGCGCAAGGTATGCAAGCTCCTCGACATCGCGCCCGGGTACCTGGCGGAGGTGCGCAAACGCCTTCATGCCGCCACCGGCGATGCCCCTGAGCCGCCGCCGCCCGACCGAATCGATTGAGGCTGCCATTGAAGACAGCGACCAGCGACGCCATATTCTTTTGACGGCGCTGGGCTTTGAACGCTTACGAGGAACGACATGAACCTGCTCCCGGGCGGATATACCTTCACACACATCGTCTTCTGGACGGTGGTCGCCATGATCGCCGTAGGCACCAACGTGGTGCCGATCATACTCTCCGTCGGCGTCGTCCTGCTTTTCTTGGAGTCCGTGGGGAAGGCATAGAAGGCTGTTGAAGGAGGCGGGCGAAAATTCTCTTCCTGAAGATCCTCGGAGGTGTCGCGGCTCTCGTCTTGGGCCTCTACCTCGGGGTCGGCAAGTTTACTCAGACGCGTGAAGAGATCGACCACCGCCTAGCCTCGGCCGGGCATCCCCGCAAAGCGAAGCGTCACTTCATGTGGCTCGACTATATGCGGGTCACCAAACGTGCCTCCGAACGGCGTGCGGTACGGACACATTTCCGCACTGCGGTTTCTACCAAACCGGCCGAAAAGAAGCAGCGCGACGGCGATCAGGGCTGAGGACGCGGCGCGTCAGGAGAGCAGGCTGTTCATGATCACCAGCGCGACTCCGATGAATGCGCCGAGCACGTAACCGAGCCATACGATCAGCTTCAACTCCCGATCGGTGACTCTGCGAACCAGGTCCTCCATCTTCGCGGTCGGGAAATCCAACACCTTCTCCTCGACTCTACGCGCCACATCGATCTGCTGCACGACGGCAGGCACCTGAGTCTGGAGCCACTGCCACACCGGCTTTGCGATCGACTCCTCGATGCGCCGCGGAGCGCCCTCCGGGAGCCAATTGGCCGGCGTGCCGATCGGCCGGTCGAGCAGACCGGTGCTCAGCCGGTGTGCGGTCTCCCTGTACATGATGCCCGCGGGCTCGCTGCGAGCGGCCGTGACCAGCCAGCCCGAGACCTTCTCAGGTGGAAGCTTGCCGAAGACGTCCCCCCAGGTGCGCGCGCCGGCCCGCTCCAAGGCGGAGCCGAGCTTCTCCACCACGAAGCTCCGAGTAGCCGGATCGCCCGCGAGGTTGAGGATCCAACCGGCGAGCGTCGCGCGCGCGTCGACGACGCTGGGATCTTTGCCCTCCCCGAGAACCGAGACGACGGGGCGGCGCAGAAAGTCGACGATGGCCTCGTTTACGCCCCGCGCCATGGCCTCCTGGATCTCCTCTTCCTGAAGCATTTCGGCCAGCCGTTCGGCCCCCTCTGCCTCGATGGTGTTCAGGACCTTGTCCACGGTCTGCTCAGTGACGATCAGGCTCGCCACGAGGCGCTGGTGGAATTTGAGGTCCCTCATGAAGTTGCGGAGCAGGTCATGGATGAAGCGCTCGAAGCGCGCGCGGGCCTTCTCGTCTTCGAGCAGAGATCCGAGCCGCTGGATGGCGAGCGGCAGGTATCCGGCGATGCCCTTCTCGACTGCCCCCACGAGGCCTGGCGGAAGGATCTCCTCGAAGGTACGTCCAGGACTCAGCAATTTGACCGACGCCCGCTCCAGGTAATCGTCGACCGCCGTCTGGAAGCCTTCGCTGTCGACAGCGTCCTGGATCCAATCTTCGACCAACTCCGCGATGGCCTCTTCGCGCGCCGGCGTCAGCAGCCCGGCGATCGGTTCGTCTGCGATGGACTCGACGATCTCGTGTGCACGCCGGCTGATCGTTTCCGGGAACCGCTCCGAAGCCAAGTACTCGTCCAGCCGCAGCAGACCGAACTCGACCATCTCCTCGAGCAGCCCTTCGACTTCGGATAGCGCCGCCTCGGGCAGCAGCTCCCTGAGCGAGCCTCTCTCCTCGTTCAGCAACGCCGACAGAAAACCTGAGAGACGCTCATCGAAAGCCTTGCGGAACGCCTCGTCCGCGAAGATGACCGCCAGGTCCTCGTCCGTGAGCAGCCTGCTACCCACCGTGCGTCCCACCGCCGCGGCGAGCCGCGCCTGGTTCTTGGGGATGGCACCGTGTAGGAAGCCGATGCGCCATCCGAAGAGCTTGAACGGCTCATAGGGGTGGAACAGCATCCAGATCGCCACCGTGTTCGTCAGGCCGCCGGCTACGGCGCCGAATAGGACGGTGAGGAGAGCTCGGATCAGTCTATCGGACATGCTTGTGTTACGGTTGAATGTGACGAAGGACGCCCCGCACCTCGTACGAGTCGCCGTCGATTGTGAGCGTGCCCCTGACCTGGAACAGCCCGTCAACAGGCAGGATCGGACCGGCTCCTTCCCCCGCCGTGAGTTGCATTGCCACGGTCGAGAGTGTGCCCGCCAATGCCCCGTCGCCGGATGCGATGGACCACGCGACAGGAACGTCCCGCCTCGCTCGCTCGAACGCGCGCGTCTCGGTCCATTCCACGTCGACGCGAGGCCAGCGTAGTTCACGGTCGCCCAGGCGAGCCCAGCCGATATATGGGGTGGAGCCCGGAGGAATGCCTACCGGCGCCTCGAGGACGACCGTCAGCGAGGGTCCGCCCTCCAGGAAGATCCAATCCCCGGGTGGCACGTCATCGGGCTGATGCGCTCGGTTCACGTCCAGAAGGAGCCCATCGGCCGGCTGGCCCCCCAGCAGCATCGACCCGTCGTGGACCCGGAACACCTCCCCGCGGGTCCCGCTCCAGTCTGCTATCGGCTCGCCGATCAGAATGTCCAGCTGCCGGACTCCTTCCTCGTAGAGAATCGCCTCGAGCGCATCACCCTCCCCAACCAACAGACGCATCGCGGCCCGGGGCAGAATCCGGAATGCAACCCGTGTGGGTGGCCCTTCCCACCGATCTTGGAAGAACGGCTCCCATTCCCCGCTACGGGCCAGCCATCCCCGAACTTCGCGGAGAACGCCCCCTGGGTGCGTTCGGGCGGTGAAGAACCACGGGACGATGATCGCGCTGTCCTGGCCCGTGGTCATGAACACGATATTCCGTTCGTAGACTCTCGACTCGAAGTTTCGATCCGGCGCGGTATCGGCCGGCTCGACTCCCGCTTCGCCGCCCTGCATGGACGACGGGTCGGGACGGCAGCCATGGGCCAGAACGGCCAGGGCCACCACCGTGAGTGGTCCGGTTCTCAGCGACCGGGATGTCATCGGGGGCGGACCAGGGCATCGAGTATCTGTTCGGGCCGGGCGTCGAGATTCCGGTCGAGCCGGCGCATGAAACGGTCGATACGTCGAAGGTTGGTGCCCAGGTCACCTTTGCCTTTCCGAGACCGAGACGTCATGTCGACCCTGGTCTGCGCGTTCTCGTCGAGCGTGATCCGGAGCGAAACGTCATCCACGAAGCGGAAGACGAGTGTAGTGGCCGTCGCCGCGATCGAGCCCGCCTGGTCATCCGCCTCGAGCAGTTCCCACCCCCAGGCCCCCTCGATCTGGGCACACGCCGCGTTCCACACCCGGTCGAAGGAAATAGCGTAGGTGCGGCCTCGCAGCCGGCGATCCTCTGCCGAGGGCGCGGTCTCGGCATGGTTCGTCGTGACGCCCCGCAAAACGCGCTCGACCAGACCCATTCCCTGGGGGATCAGCGACTCTCCAATCGGTACGTGATCGTCACCGTGGCGCTTACGGTCAGCTGGCCTGGAGCGACAGGCGTGGTCACTGCTCGAGCCATCTCGATGCCGCTGGCCCTCAACTGAAAACCCTGGCGTGGCGAGTCGGCCCGCACACGAAGTGCCGGACCGAGCCTCATGTCCATGGCATCAGCGACGGCCGCAGCTTCGGCTCGCGCCCGCGTGACCGCCTCGGTCAGGGCCCGAAGTCGGGCGCCCTCGGTGTCGGAGGAGAAAAAGACGAGGCTGGCGACGCGGTTCGCTCCTGCGGAGATGGCCGCGTCGATGAGCCCACCCACGGCTTCGACATCCTCGAGCGTCACCTGAACGCTGTTGACCGCGGTGTACCCCACGATGCGCTGTTCCTGGGGTTTCGCAGCGGAGGGCCGCACGTACCGTGGCCGCACGTCATAACCGCTCGTCTGAACGGACAGTCCGGCGGCCTGTGACTGACGCACGGCACGAATCACCGCCTCCATGAGGTCGGCGTTCTCGGCGGACGCCGCCTGTGCTGTGGCTGCCTCCGTCTCCACGGAAAAGCTCGCCCGCGCCCGGTCGGCGGGGATCGTCACGGAGGCCGTGCCCGACACCTCGAGCGTACCGAGCGTGTCCGCGGCCTGTTTCGGGGGGGCGAGGGCCTCTGGACCTGCGAGGGGTGCCGCCTGAGCACATGCGACCAAGACGAGCAGACCCCCTAGTGCGCCCGCCAGCTGGCTGGCAAGCCGAGTGAACCGAAATGTTTGACGTGTCTTGACCATTGCCTCCAACCTGTCCCGATCGATGCCCGGGTTGATGCCGCCGGCTCGAAGCTTCAACCGCTCGTGGACAGAAGAGTTCCCCTGTTATCCTTGGATCGCAAGTTCCGGCTCGATCTTTGCCGCCCATGGGGAAGACCTGTATAGTTTGGACGCCTGATCGTCGGTCCGCCCGTATCCCGCCCAGCCTTCTAAAGAACGGAGTTCCATGAAGGCCATCATTCCTCTCGCGGGGAAGGGGAGCCGCTTACGCCCCCACACGTTCGCTACACCCAAACCACTGCTCAGGGTTGGGGGGCGCCCCGTCATGAGCTACATCCTCGACGATCTCCAGGGGTTGGGTATCGAGGAGATCGTGTTCGTCGTGGGCTACCTGCGAGATGTCGTGCGCGAGTACATCGAACACGAATACCCCGACATCACCGGCCACTACGTCGCTCAAGAGGTCCAGGACGGCACGGCCGGCGCCCTCCAGCTCGCGGCGCCCTACGTGGACGAGGACGTGCTCATCCTCTTTGTCGACACTCTGTTCGATGCCGACCTGACCCTGGTGCGGAGTCTTCCGGAGGAGTGGTCCGGTGTTATCTGGGCCAAGGAGGTCGAGGACTACCAGCGCTTCGGCGTCATCCTCACCGACGAAACGGGGGCGATGACCCGCATCGTGGAAAAACCTTCTGAGCCGGTCTCGAGATTGGCGAACATCGGCCTGTACTACATCCGTGACCACGAGCTCCTGTTCGAGGGGATCGAGCATACCATGAATTCCAGCCCCGGGCCGTCGGGAGAGTACTACCTGACCGACGCGTTCCAGTACATGGTCGACCAAGGCGCGCGCATCCGTACAGCCCCGGTGGCCGGCTGGTACGACTGCGGCAAGCTGGAGACGCTACTGGACACCAACCGGCACCTGCTCGAGACGACGCGTGGGGGGGTGGATCCCGATGCCGTGGTGGAGAACACCACGTTGGTGGAGCCGGTGCGCATCGAAGAGGGAGTGGTCTTGCGCGACTCGTCGGTTGGCCCAAATGTCACGCTGGAAAGGGGTGTGTCGGTAGAGGGCTCGACGCTGGCGGACGTGATCGTTGGGGACGGCGCGTCGATCGAGTCCTCGAGTCTCCGTGATTCGATGGTGGGAAGCCGGGCTCGGATAAGTGGTTTCTCGGGTTCGCTGAGTGTGGCCGCCGACTCGGAAGTGGCTGGCTGAGGCCGGAGTCGATCCCCCCCACTCCTCGGTCATCGTGCGAAGCTCGTCGGGCGGATGGCGGGTGTCAAACCATCCCCCACCGCAGCTATACTTAGCCCACGCGGCGGGTGCATCGTACGGGAATGCTAGGGACGGAGCTTCGATGGACGAGAGTGATCTCATTCACGACTGGAATACCCACGAGGCCGACGCGTTCGACTGGAGCACACTGGGCGAGATCCAGTTGGACGACGAGACGCTGAGAGACGGGCTCCAGAACCCTTCCGTGGTGGATCCGGACATCGCGCGTAAGATCCGCATCCTGCACCTGATGGACGAGTTGGGCATCCACACGGTGGACATAGGCTTGCCCGGCGCCGGCCCTCGGGCCGTCGAGGCCGTCACGGCGCTAGCCAGAGAGATTTCCGACGCGGGACTGTCGATCACGGCGAACTGCGCAGCCCGCACGGTGGTGGCCGACGTCGAGCCGATCGCACGCATCTCCCAGGAGGTGGGCATACCGATCGAGGCGTGCACCTTCATCGGCAGCTCGCCGATTCGCCAGTACGCCGAAGACTGGACGCTGGACAAGATGCTCCGGGTATCCGAAGAGGCGGTGACGTTCGCCGTCGGCGAAGGGCTACCGGTGCTGTTCGTCACCGAGGACACGGTGCGCGCCCGCCCCGAGACGCTCAAGGCCCTCTACGGCAAGGCGATCGAGTGGGGCGCCCGGCGCCTCTGTTTGGCCGACACGGTGGGTCACGCGACTCCGGCCGGCGCACGCGCCGTCGTGCGGTTCGTGATCGAGGAGATCGTTGAGCCTTCTGGCGAGGACGTAGGGGTCGACTGGCACGGCCACCGGGATCGTGGTCTCGGGTTGGCCAACGCCTTTGCTGCCATGCAGGCGGGGGCGACACGCATCCACGGGACCGCGCTCGGAATCGGCGAGCGCGTCGGCAACGTGGAGATGGACCTCCTGCTGGTGAACCTCAAGCTGCTCGGCGTGTACGAGGGCGACCTCGCGAAGCTCCCCGAATACTGCGAACTGGTTGCCGAGGCATGTCAGGTTCCGATCACGCACGGCTATCCGGTGGTGGGTCGTGACGCCTTCCGGACGGGCACGGGGGTCCACGCGGCAGCCATCGTGAAGGCGGAGGCCAAAGGGGACGCCTGGTTGGCGGACCGGATCTACTCGGGGGTCCCGGCCTCGATGGTGGGACGCGAGCAGGTGATCGAGATCGGCCCGATGTCGGGGCTGTCCAACGTCAAGTGCTGGTTACGGAACCACGGGTACGACCCGATGGACGAAGCCCTCTGCCAGACGCTCTTCGACGCTGCGAAATCGTCGGACCGGATGCTTTCGACGACTGACCTCGAACGACTGATCAACTCGCGATGACAGAGACAGGCCCGTGCGACCGAGACCCTCGTCCGACGCAGGGAACGGGTGACCCCACCTACGAGGAAATGGCCACAGCGGCCGCCGAGCCTCTTGGGGATGCCGTAGAGCAGTTGTTGGATCAGGTGGGAGCGGAGACGCAGGCGCAGCAGATCCTTCAGCGCGGCGGCCTGCGTGGCCGCGTCGCAATCGTGACGGGCGCCTCCAGCGGGATTGGACGCGCCGTAGCTCTCGACTTTGCACGGTCCGGAGTGGACGTGGCGTTCAACTTCCTCGATACGGGCGGCGAGGCGAGGGAGGAGGCCATGAGCGTGGTGCGCCAACTCCGCGAACTCGAGGTGAAGGTCTTTTGGCGCGCGTGCGACGTAGGCGACCCCGACCAGGTTCGGGAATTCATCGCCGCGGCGGTAGAGGAGTTGGGCGGTGTGCACGTTCTGGTGAACAACGCCGGTATCGGGCGGGACCGGGCTCTGTGGCATATGAGCGATGAAGAGTGGCGCTCGGTTCTCCAGACCAATCTCTCGGGAGTGTTCCACACGACGCGCGAGGTCGCTCCATACATGCGGGCGCAGGAGTGGGGCAAGATCGTGAACGTGACCTCCGTGCATGGACTCCGCAGTGAGTTCGGGCTCGCCAACTATAGCGCTTCGAAGGCGGGCATCATCGGATTCACTCGGAGTACGGCGGTGGAGTTGGGTCCCAAGAACATCAACGTCAATGCGGTCGCGCCGGGGTACATACGAACCACGCGCCTGACAGCGAGGGTGCCGGCCAAGATCTTGGACCGGGCGCGAGAGCGCAGCGTTCTGGGACGGCTGGGGGACCCTCAGGACGTGGCGGGCGTGGTCCTGTTCCTGTGCTCCGAGGCTGCCCGGCACATTACGGGCGTGGTCATTCCCATCGACGGTGGGTATCTGCTGTAGCCATGAGAACTCGGGGCGGAACCATTTGCTTGGCGGCAGCAGTGCTTCTGGGCACCCCGACGGGCCTCACGGGCCAGCTTGCGAGCATCGTCGAGGGAGATCGTCTCTACGAGCAGTTGCGGGGCGAGGAGTCGCTGCGAGCCTACGAGGGCGTGGTAGCGCGTGAACCGGAGAACTTCGAGGCACTGTGGAGGGCGGCTCGTGGTGCCTTGGTGCTCGGTGAAGTGGAGAAGCAGGATCTGGTGGCTCGCGACGCCCTCTACAGAAAGGCTCGGGAGTATGCCGTCCGCGCCATCGCGGTGGACTCGCTCAGAATCGACGGGCACTACTGGCTCGTGTCCGCGAAGGGTAGAGAGGCTCTGCACGCGAGCTTCAGTACGGCTGCCCGGCTCGCGGGTGAGGTGTACGATGAGGCGCACGGTGTTCTGGCACGAGATTCACTGTACGCCGGCGCCCACTACGTGCTCGGTGCGTTGAACTACGAGGTGATGAAGCTGCCGTTGATCCAGCGCTGGTTGGGCCGAAAGGTGCTCGGCAACCGGGGTCTCCGTGATACCAGCTGGGAGAACGCCCGCAAGTATCTCGAGCGCGCCGTGGAGTTGGACCCCGGAATGATCCTGTTCCGATACGACCTGGCCCGATTCTACGAGACGCGGGGAGAGCACGAGGTGGCCAGGGCCGAATTCGAGCGCCTGGTCCTCTTGGAGAGGAAGCATCCCATGGACCAGCGGCTCCAGGCAACGGCAGAGGAGCGTATCGAGGTTTTGAGCGCGCTGGTCGAGCGTGCCGACACCGTTGATGGGGGAGGATGAGCATGTCGGAATTGGAGAATATCGTCTCTTACGACCGGTCGTCGGCTGAAGAGGGTGAGACATGATCCGATCCACCAATGCGGGTACGGTCGCGCGGGTTTTGCTCGCGGTTTCGCTTGCCGGTTTCACCTCACCACTATTCGCCATCCAGGATGCTGTGGCCCCCGTGCGGGCCGCGCACGGCATGGTGGTATCCGAGACGGTGGCTGCTAGCGAAGTCGGTGCCAACGTGCTCGCCGCGGGAGGCAACGCGGTCGACGCGGCGATCGCCACCGGCTTGGCTTTGGCGGTGACGCACCCCGCAGCCGGCAACATCGGTGGGGGCGGCTTCATGGTGATCCGGTTTCCGGACGGGGGCGTGACTGCGCTCGACTTCCGCGAGAAAGCACCGCTGGCTGCCTATCCGGGGATGTTCATCGATGAGTCCGGGGAGTACTCGCGCCAGATCCATCACGACAGCCATCTGGCGGTCGGCGTTCCGGGGACCGTGGCCGGCTTCTGGAAGGCGCACGCCCTGTACGGCAACGAGGAGTGGGCTTCATTGGTGAGTCCCGCCGTGGCACTCGCCCGGGACGGGTTCCCCCTCACGGAGCGTCTGGCAGGCAGCTTGAGTCGTTTGGTACAGCGCCGCGCGGAGTATCCGGCCACGGTGGCCGCCTTCAGCAAGGACGGCGAGCCCTACGCGCCGGGCGAGATCCTGCGCCAGCCCGATTTGGCCCGGACCCTCGGGCGCATTCAGCGCGAAGGGAGGGACGGCTTCTACAAGGGCGAGACGGCCCACCTGCTGGCCGCGGAGATGCGTAGGGCCGGCGGAATGATTACCGAGGAGGATCTGGCCCGCTATCGCCCGCGGGAGCGCTCACCGATTCGCGGCACGTACCGGGGTTATGACATCATCTCGATGCCGCCGCCCAGCAGTGGCGGAATCGCCATGGTCGAGATGCTGAACATCCTGGAGGGGTACGACCTGGCCGCCATGGGACACAACTCGGTGGCGTACGTGCACCACCTCACCGAGGCGATGCGCACGGCGTTCCGCGATCGGGCCCGCTTCGTGGCCGACGTGGACTTCGTGGACGTGCCTGTGCACCGGCTCATCAGCAAGGAGTACGCGGGCGAGCTCAGAGCCGGCATCTCGAGCGATCGGGCCGCGGACTCCGAGCCCTCCGACATCGTGTTGCCGCACGAGAGCGACGAGACCACACACTACTCGGTCGTGGATGCGAGCGGGATGGCCGTTTCTGTGACGTACACTCTCGAGCAGGGTTACGGATCGGGCATTGTGGTACCGGGCGCCGGCTTCCTGCTGAACAACGAGATGGGCGATTTCAACGCGCGACCGGGGCTCACGGACGAGCGCGGACTGATCGGCACGACCCCCAACCTGGCGAGGCCGGAGCAGCGCATGCTCTCGAGCATGACGCCCAGCATCATCGCCCGCGACGGAGAGTTGGTGGCGGTCGTGGGGAGCCCCGGGGGGCGCACCATCATCAACACGGTGCTCCAAGTGGTGCTCAACGTCATCGAGTTCGACATGAACATCCAGGAGGCTGTGGACGCCCCACGCCTGCACCACCAGTGGCTACCCGACCGAATCAGGATCGAGTCCGGCGGCGTGTCCCCCGCCACGGTAGCGGGCCTCGAGCGTATGGGACACGAAGTGAACGTGCGTGGTAGACAGGGTCTGTCCCACTCGATCATGATCGACCCCGTCACGGGTGAACGCCTCGGGGCGGCGGACGGCCGCAACCCCGACTCGGGGGCGGTGGGGCACTGAGAGACTCCCTGACCGCTTCACAAGCCTTCTAGTGGATGTCGCGAGGGGTCAGTTCACGGGCGTCAACCAACCATGCGGATCCTCGGCCTCACCCTTCGCGACGGCCAGGTAGCTCCGCTGGATCTCTAGCGTGATCGGGCCCGCCTTGCCCTCCCCGACGGGAATGCGGTCGACGCTGCGGATCGGTGTCACCTCCGAGGCCGTTCCGGTGAAGAACAGCTCGTCGGACGTGTAGAGGTCCTCGCGTGCTACGGCTTCCAGGCGCACCTCGAGGCCCATGTCCCCCGCCAGGGTCAGGATGGCGTCGCGCGTGATACCCCGGAGGGCCGTTCCCTCCAAGGCCGGGCAGATCAGCACCCCGCGTCGGACCAGAAACAGGTTCTGGCCGCTTCCCTCGCTTACGATCCCGTTAGGCGCGAGCACGATCGCCTCGACGTACCCGTTTGCGAGTGCCTCCATCTTGATGAGTTGCGCATTGTTGTAGTGGCCTGCGGCCTTGGCCTGCACGGGGAAGGTGTTCGGCGCAGGACGATTCCACGATGACACGCACACGTCCACGCCCTCCTTGAGCGCCTCCTCTCCCAGGTAGGTGCCCCAATTCCAGGCGGCCACATAAGTCTCGATGGGGCTGGCGGCCGGATCGAGTCCAGCGGCGCCGTAACCGCGGAGCACCATGGGCCGGATGTAACAGTCACCCAGCTCGTTGCGGGCCACGACGTCCTTGCACGCTCGGGTGAGCGTATCGGTCGAGTGTGCCGGGACCATGCGGTAGATCTTGCAGGAATGCATGAGGCGCTCGAGGTGGGAGTCCAACCGGAAGATGGCCGGGCCCGACGCGCTGTCGTAGCACCGGATCCCCTCGAACATCGATGTCCCGAACTGAACCGCCGTGCTGAGGAGGTGCAGCGTCGCGTCCTCCCAGGCGATGAACTCTCCGTCCTTCCAGATCCACTTCGAGCCCTCGAGCTGTGCCGACATTCATGTTCTCCTGACGATGGACGCTACAGCAGCCCTTTTACGGCACCGCCGTCGACCGCGATCGAGGTGCCTGTGATGTAACTCGCTCTTTCCGACACTAGAAACGCCACCAGGGCCCCGAATTCCCTCGGGTCCCCGACCCGTCCCAGCGGAATCTGGCCTTCCCATGCGGCGAAGGCGTCATCGACGCTCCCGCCCGACCGCTCGGCGATGTCCGCCGCGAGTTGGTCGAGCCGCTCGGTGCGCGTGTACCCCGGCATGACGTTGTTCACGGTGATGCCGAAGGAAGCCACTTCGTTGGCGAGAGTCTTCGCGAATCCGGTCACCGCCGCGCGAATGCTGTTCGACAGGATGAGCCCGTCCACCGGCTGCTTCACGGCGACCGAAGTGATGGTGATGATGCGGCCCCACCTCCGCTCCTTCATGGCGGGCAGCACGCAACGAGTCATGTTGAGCACGCTGCTCAGGTTCTCGCGCACCGCCTGGTCCCAGACTTCCGGCGTGTGGCTCTCGAAGGGCCCAGGTGGCGGACCGCCGGTGTTCGTGATCAGGATGTCGATCGGTCCGAATGCCTGCACTCCAGTTTCGATCACATGTTCAATCTGCCGGGGATCCGTGAGATCGGCGACGACCGCCGTGACCTCGGCGCCCGAGTCGGCCATGGCCGCCCGGGTAGCCTCGAGCGCTTCGGTCCCCCTCGCGCATAGGATCACTCTGGCTCCCTCTGCGCCCAGCTCCTCCGCGACGGCCCGGCCGAGTCCCTTGCTCGAGGCCGCTACCAGCGCGGTCTTTCCATCGATTCCGAAGTCCATGCGTACTTCTAGCTCTCATCGGATTGGCGGAGGTAGTCGTCCGTGCCGGTGAGCCAGTCCTGCCTCGGCGGCACGAATACGTCCAGGTCCAGCGTGTCCTCGATGGCCTCGGCGCTGTGCGGTACGCCGGACGGGATGTGGAGGACCTCGCCGCTCCGGACGATGATCTCCTCAGACTGATCCTCGCCGATCCAGAACTTCAGTGCGCCGTCGAGGATGTACGTGAACTGCTCATTGTCGTGGGAATGCAGCGGTACCACGCATCCCCGGTCCAAATACACCTGTGCCAGCATGCCTTTCTCACCGGATATGACCCGCCTGCCGAGTCCTTCCTTCAACTCCTCTCGGGGCACGTCTTCCCACCGGAAATGCCCGACGGATGCTTCACTCATATCGGATTCCTCGTTCGCGTCACTTGAAAGGGCTCCACGGGATCAGCAGAGGCCTCAAGAGATCATGCTCCGCGTTCAGATACAAGCAGTGTCGTGGCTCGGAACCGCTCGGGCCTCCCCGCGCGTTCACCAATACGACGCCCATAATCCCGAACCGAGGTTGGATATGCGTTTCAGACCCTATGGGGCCACACAGTTGATTCTCTTGCTCACGCTCATGGCGTGCACCACCCGTGCGGACGAGGCGGCAGCCCAGGAGAGGCCGTCCGTCGCGGGTCGGGACCGGTGGATCACCGACTTCACGAAGCACACGGTGCCGTTCGAGGAGATTACGTCCGGTGGGCCGCCCAAGGACGGAATCCGAGCGATCGACGCCCCGAGGTTCGTCGATATCAAGGCAGCCGACCGCTGGCTCGGCAACCGGGAGCCGATTGCCGTGGTGCGCGCCGGCGGTGTGACCAAGGCCTATCCGCTTCAGATTCTGATTCGTCACGAGATCGTGAATGATGTGGTGGGCGGTGAGCCCATCACGGTGACCTACTGCCCGCTGTGCAACACGACCCTGGCGTTCGACCGGCGTTACGACGGCAAGCTGCTGGACTTCGGCACGACCGGTAGGCTGCGTCACTCGGATCTCGTGATGTACGACAGGCAGACCGAGACGTGGTGGCAGCAGGCGACGGGCGAGGGGATCGTGGGGCAGTACGCGGGTGAACGGCTGACGTTCATCCCCGCCAACGTCCTGTCCTGGCGGGACGTGAAGCGGCAATTCCCCGAGGCACAGGTCCTGTCCCGTGAGACCGGGCTATTACCGCCTTCGACCTATGGGCGGAACCCTTACGTGGGTTACGACCGGGGCAGGGGACCGAGGCGCGAGTTCTTCCGGTTCGGAAAGGACGACGACCGGTTGCCTGCCATGGAGCGGGTCGTCGCGCTCGAGGATACCGAGGTCGAGGCTTATCTGGCCGTGCCGTTTTCGGTGCTGAAGGAGATCCGCGTGGCCAACGTCGAGGTGGGTGACCGGAACGTGGTTGTGTTCTGGGCGCCCGGCACCGCAAGCGCCGTAGATAAAGCCAACATGGCGAATGGCCGGGACGTGGGGTCGAGCGCCACGTTCGATCCCGTCGTGGACGGCCGCAAGCTCGTCTTCGAGGAGGCGGGAGACGGCCGGTTCAGGGACCGGCAGACGGGTACGGTCTGGAACTTGGTGGGGCAGGCCATCGAGGGCGAGCTGGAGGGAACACAGTTGACGGAGGTGGTCCACGGTAATCACTTCTGGTTCGCTTGGGGTGTCTTCCGGCCCGAGACCAAGGTCTGGAGGGGCCGCTAGACCGAGACTGGCGAGTGCGTCGTGGCCGACCGAACCGAAAAAACCGATCAGGAGTGGCGTGAGAGCCTGACGCCCGAGCAGTACCGGGTGCTCAGAAAGAAGGGCACGGAGCGTGCCTTCACCGGGGAGCACTGCGAGAGTATGGGCGAGGGCACGTACCGCTGCGCCGGATGTGGTGCGCCGTTGTTCAGCTCCGACGCCAAGTTCGACTCGGGTACCGGATGGCCGAGCTTCTACGAACCCGTGGGGCATGCCAGTCTCCGCGAGGAAGAGGACCGCGGCCTGTTCTCTCGCCGGACGGAGGTGTCATGCGCCTCGTGCGACGGGCACCTCGGGCACGTGTTCCCTGACGGGCCGCAGCCGACCGGCCTTCGCTACTGCATCAACTCGGCCGCACTCGAACTCGATAGGTCGGATACCACCGCGGACGGCTGAGTCGACCCCCCAGCGGCCTGGGACGGCCTAGAATTGGGGCTGTAGGACGACCAGCCCGCTGCTGATGTCCGAAACGTAGAGCATGCCCTCGTGTAGCTGGGGCGCCCAAGAACGCGTGGGTCCCGGCTGGGCGCCCTCGTAGAGGCTGAACATGATCTCCCGGCCCTGGCGCTCCAACTCGCCGGCCAGTCCTCCCGTGACGTCGAGGACCCTGATTCCGTTCTGGTACCAGGCCTGGTACAGCACGCCCCGGTCCTCGTCGAGCCAGAAGTTGTGTGGAGGCTGTCCGGGCACCCTGAACGTGGCCACCTCGACCGGGTTCTCGAGATCGCTGGCGTCCACGACGTGCATGATGCCGGGCGTCGCGAAGTCCTCCTCGCCGATGAAGACGTAGCCGGACTCGGGCCAGTACCAAGCGTTGTGGGTTTGGCCGCCTGCCGTGAGCACGCGCGACACCAGCCTCGGATCGGCCGGCGTTCCTCCACGGATCCCATGCCCCACGTCCAGGATGACGAGCCCTTCGTCCCAGTACGAGAGGAAGAGCAAGCCGTCACGCCCGTAGATGTCGTGCAGGAAGCTGGTCGGCATGGAGAACGACGCCACCAACGTTGGATTGGCCGGGTCGGAGATATCCAGGACCTTCATGTCGCCGCCGGGTGGGTCGACGACCACATACACGAAGTCGCCTTCGATCCACACGTTGTGGACACCCGATTCCAGTCCGGTCGTAAAGCGGCTGATGACGGTCGGGTGGGCGGGGTCCGTCAGGTCGAGAATCGTGACTCCATTCAGGTCGTCACTCGAGTCCTCGTGGGTCAACACCGCCAGGGTGCCGTCGGCCCGGATCTTGATGTCGTTCACGCGGCGTGCGTCCACCACCACGGAATCCGTAAGCACGGGCGCGGTCGGGTCGCTGATGTCCCAAACCATGAGGGCGTTTCCGAACGCGGCCACCCCGTTGGTGACGACCAGAAGCGTGCCCGTATACGCGTGGGTGCCGTGCAGCCACAGATCCGTGGTGCCCCGCCCGCTAGGCAGCCCACCGAGGCCCACGAGGTTGAGCTGGCCTGTGAGGTTCCGAGCCGCCACGGTCACCTCGATGGTGTCGGCGAACACGCCGGCAACCGCGACGATCCTGGCGACACCCGCTTCGTAGCCCACGAACCCGCCGTCGGCTCTGACGAGCCCTGTCACCCCAGGCGCAAGGAACCAGCTCACTGTCGTACCGGCGACTACGGCACCCGCAGCGTTGCGCGCCTCCGCCTGATAGGTCACCAGATCTCCCTGCGTCACCTGTGTCGGGCCGGACGTGATCACGAGGGAAGCGACGTCCGGCTGGTCGAGCGACGCCACGTTGAACGCAAGGGTGACGTTGGCCATCGCCACGGACCCCACCACGGCGCTGAGCACCGTGGTGTAGCGTCCAGGGAGAAGCGCTTCGTCTGTTACGACTGCGGTGATCTGGCGGGACGTACCGGGGTCTAACGTGGCGATTTCCCCGGAGGGTACCGACACGCTCGCGCCCGCGACCTGTGTCCCCTGCGCGTCCAGAACGGGGGTCGAGACGAACCGGATGGGACCTACCGCTACCGAGCCCGTGTTGCTGAGTCCGAGCTGACTGGATCGGCCCTCGCCGAGTTCGACCTGGGTCACGTCGAACGCCAGGCTCGCAGTACCGGAGGAGGTGGTGCTACTGCTGCGACAGGTGGCCGTCGAAATGGCCAGTATTACGCTGAGGAGCAGCTTTCGGTTCAAGGAGGGAGATTTCTGCACTGAGTGCCTCTTCGAAGGGTCCCACCGGCTCTTTGCGGGCGCCACTTGAAAGATAGGCCCTTCAGAGCACCCGTGTTGCATCGGATTTGCCCGGCAGGAGAGCGTGAGCGTTCTTCCAACGTGCGGGCGTTCAACGCCACGATCTCATCGCTGAGGCTACAGGCCACCGCCACCTGGGCACCCGTGGGGGAGGCGGTGCAAGGCGGCGGGATCGGTAGTGATTCTGGGGTGTTTCAAGAGGCGGTATTTAGGTATTTTTCTCGGCTGTACAGTCCGCTGGCCAACAGGCGACTTGGGCCCTGGAACGGAGGCGACGATCAACAGGCTGAGGAATGGGACACGGACCCTGGTGGGCACGCTTTTTGCGGCCCTGATCGCCTCGGGCTGCGGCTCCGGACGGGTCGAGGCTCCTGAGCCTGGAGCGATGCGCGGATTCGTGCCGGACCTGCGTGGCGTGAGAGTCATGGTGATGCCATTGCAGCGTAAGGCCGGGCTACGAGACGACCTGGACCCTGAGATCGCCTTCGCGCTCCGGGCGCGGGGCGCGGGTGTCGACTGGATCATGGCGGACGAGCTGGCCCGCACGTTGGCCCGCTCGCCCGGGCTGGATGTGCCGCTTTCGGCTCTGCCCGTCGGCATGTTCCTGACCCGGGAGGTGAACCGGATCGGGGATCCACTATACGGACATCTTTTGCGCGCGGCCGCGGTTACGAACGCGCAGGTCGCGCTGATCCCGGTCGAGGCCCGACGGCGGGTCGAGCCGGACGGCTCGTCCGTTATCGAGGTGGTGGCGACGCTGCTCGACGTGCGTAGGGGAAGGGTGATCTGGTTCGGTGTGGTGGAGGGCCAGCCGGGAACGGCCGGCGATTTTCAGATCGTCGCGTCGGCGGTGGATGCGCTGGCGTCGATGCTACTTTGGTACATGCACGAGTGAGGGCCCAATAGGGGCGAGGGTGAAGATAGATCGATGACGATACGGTGGCGACAGACGATAGGTATGGGCTTGGGCTTTCTCGCCCTCTCGGTGGGGGCTTGTGAGGAGCCCGATCTCACGGTGCCGACCGAGTCGGAGGCGCAGGCGTACTTCGCGGAGACGCCAAGCGTCACGGTCGAGGTCGGCGGCAATGTCGTGGTCGTGAATGTGAACCAACCCTACCAACAGCTTCTCCGAGGTGGAGCGCTGTGGGCGAGGGTCGGTCCCTACGTTTACCTGTTCAGTTCCACGACCGAGCAGCTCTTCAGCGACTTCGGTGGCCTGGCCGGTGTGCGCGTGACCACGCGTACGGGTTCGCGGCAAGAGCGTGTGGCCACGGCGCTCCTCGCTCGAAACGGCTTGAACGACCTGACGTGGCGGAGGGCGCGGAATATCGCAGGGCGGGCACGGTTGGATGGAACGGAACGGCCGTCGCTCCTCGAGGATCTCGTGCTGTGGGGGGAAGACCACACGGAGTTCGAGTACTCCCCGCGTTGGGTCCCGCGCTGACCGATGGCGAAGACGATCACGCTCATTCCGGGTGACGGCATTGGGCCGGAGGTCACGGAAGCGACCCTCGAGGTGCTCGGGGCCGCCGGCGCGGACCTCGAATATGACCGGCAACTCGCGGGGATGGCGGCCCTCGAGGAGGTGCGAACCCCGCTTCCCACCGAGACGATAGATTCGATCCGCCGCACGGGTGTCGCCCTCAAGGGACCACTCACCACCCAACTCGGCTCGGGCTTTCGCTCGATCAACGTGGCTCTCCGCCAAGAGTTCGATCTTTACGCGAACGTCAGGCCCGCCAAGACCCTGCTTCCCGGTGGGCGTTACGAGGAGATCGACCTCGTGTTGATCCGCGAGAATACGGAAGGGCTCTACGTCGGTGTCGAGCACTACATCGGCGTGGGGGGGGACCCGAGAGCTGCCGCCGAGTCCGTCATGATCGTGACCCGGTTCGGCGCGGAGCGGATCGTACGCTACGCCTTCGAGTTCGCGCGCAGCAACGGCCGCAAGAAAGTGACCCTGGCCCACAAGGCCAACATCCTCAAGTACACGCAGGGGCTCTTCCTCGATGTGGGGAACGAGGTGGCCAAGGAATACGACGACATCGAGTTCGAGGACCGGATCATCGATGCCACGGCCATGGCGTTGGTGTTGGATCCCTACCAGTTCGACGTTCTCGTGATGGAGAACATGTTCGGAGATATCCTGAGCGATCTGATTGCCGGACTGGTGGGTGGGTTGGGATTCACTCCGGCCGGCAACATCGGAACCGAGACGGCCATGTTCGAGGCCGTCCACGGGTCCGCTCCGGACATTGCGGGGCAGGGCGTCGCCAACCCGACGGGCCTGCTGTTGTCCGCGTGCATGCTTCTCGATCATGTCGAACAGACTGAAACGGCCTCACGAATCCGTGTCGCGCTCGAGGAGACGGTTGTCGGGAACGTCTGCCGGACGAGGGACATGGGTGGGACAGCGTCAACGCGTGAGTTCACGAGGGCTCTCGTCCGGGCACTGCGTTGACTTCCCCTGAGGCACCCGACCCTGATGAGATGGTCTGCGTACGCTGTCTCGAGAAAAACGACCGACCCGACCTCGATCGACTTCTCTGGTGCGAAGGATGCCGTGCGGCGGCGCGGGTGAGGGCTGGGAAGTGGGGTTGGGTCGCCGGGATGGTTCTTGCGGTCCTCTTGTCGGGATGGATTTGGCTGGTGGTGCAACCAACCCTTCTGATCGGGGCCTGGATCGGCACGGTCGTGGCCGCCCTCTGGGTGGGAGCCAAGGCGGCCCGCGAGGTGATCTATGGCACCATGCGACTCCGGAACGCCCCCGCGGTGGAGGCCGTGCCTGCCTCCGAGCGCCCGCCGGAGGAGGAGCGCCGGGTCCGCTTCCACTGAGGCGTGCTCTGTCCTTAGATTCCGTCGCCCCGAGACACCCACCTGTGACCTGGATCGATTGATGGCCGGCAAGTTCCAAGGAATCGACTTCTACGATGTCGATGGACTCCTCAGCGAAGAGGAGCGGATGATTCGCGACACGATTCGTGAATGGGTCGAGGATCGGGTGATGCCCCTGATCGGCGAGGCCTACATCGAACGCCGCTTTCCGACGGAGCTGATCCCGGAGATTGCCGAGATGGGGATGCTCGGGGCGAACCTGCCCGAGGAGTATGGCTGCGCCGGCCTGAACAATGTGGCCTATGGGCTGATCATGCAGGAGCTCGAGCGTGGGGATTCGGGCATCCGCTCGTTCGCCTCCGTTCAGGGCGCACTCGTGATGTACCCGATCCATGCCTTCGGGAGTGAGGAGCAGAAGCGCGAGTGGCTCCCTCAGTTGGCCGCCGGCACCAAGATCGGGTGTTTTGGCCTGACGGAGCCCGACTACGGATCGAATCCGGCGGGTATGATCACGACGGCCAAGAAGACCGACGACGGTTGGGTGCTGAACGGCACCAAGATGTGGATCACGAACGGCTCCATGGCCGACGTGGCCGTCCTGTGGGCGCAGACCGGTGAGATCGGCGACACCAAGGGGATCCGGGGGTTCGTCGTACCGACCGATACCGAGGGCTTCACTGCCACCGACCAGAAGGGCAAACTCTCTCTCCTGGCCTCCGACACCAGCGAGCTGCACCTCCAGGATGTGCACCTCCCGGATTCGGCACTCATGCCCGAGACGACGGGGATCAGGAGCCCTCTCATGTGCCTCACACAGGCGCGCTATGGGATCGCATGGGGAGTATTGGGCGCGGCGATGGCCTGCTTCCACGAGGCCCGGAGCTACGCAGTCGAGCGCGTCATGTTCGACGGCCCGATCGGCGGAAAGCAGATCCAGCAGGTCCGCCTGGCCGACATGCTGACGCAGATCACCCAGGGCCAGCTCCTCGCCCTCCAGCTTGGTCGTCTCAAGGACGCCGGTACCATGACCGCGCAACAGGTGTCGTTGGCGAAGCGGGCGAACGTCAACATGGCGTGTGACATCGCGCGGGAGGCACGTCGCCTATTGGGTGCCAACGGGATTCTGGTGGAGTACCACTCCATGCGGCACATGGCGAACCTCGAGTCGGTCTACACGTACGAGGGCACGCACGACATCCACTCGCTGATCCTGGGTCAGGCCCTGACCGGCATCGCCGCGTTCTGACCGAGGTCGACGAGGGCACGCGGGCGGCGGTCAGGATACTGTAGGCAAGCGGGCCCTCAGTACGGCGGCCCGCCGTATCGCTCCCAACGCTTCTCCATGATGGCGACTCGGCTGTCGTCGTCTAGATCGATGACCATCCACCGGTTGGTGGTCCCGCATTGCGTGCAGAAGGCGTAGGTGCTGTCCACGATCTCCATGTCACGGGGCTCGCCGCATCCGTCGCAAAGCGCGTGAATGGTCTTCCAGCGGTCGGGCTCGATCCCGGTGCGCGCCAGGCGCATGCCCATCACGATGGGGGGAAGGCCGGAAAGGGGACAGTTCCTCTCGGCGCATCCCTCGACGAAGTCCAAGCACACGACTTGGTGACCGTCGGCCACGTTGGCATGCCCACCCCCGACCGAGGGGTCAGGCGTAACGGTGACGCGAACCTCGTGGTCGCAAGACGGGCAGAAGGCCTTTTGTACGTCCATCGTCGTCAGCTCCCGTGGTGAAGTCGCCTTGGTTAAGTCAGATGCAAGAGTTCGGTATGGGGCGCGGCCTTCGCCAGGAGCGCCACCGCGCGTGGCCGCGGACTCCCGAACACTGTCGTCGCGGCAGCGTCGGCCGTCATGCAGGTGTCCGCGACGACGGTCACCGAGTGATTCGCGGAGCGCCGTGGTTCGCCGGTGGCCGGGTCCAGAATGTGGTGGAAACGCCGGCCGTCACGATCGAAGAACCGTTCGTAGTCGCCCGATGTGGCCACCGCGCGATCTGTGAGTCGGACGGTGGTGGTCAGCCCCGACGGGTTCGTTGGGGAGCGCACGCCGACCTTCCAGGCATCGCCGTCCTCCGAGACCCCGAGCACATGGAGGTCACCGCCCACGTTGACCAGGGCGTCGTGAATGCCCCAAGACCGAAGGGCTTCCACAGCCCGGTCGACACCGTACCCCTTAGCGATTCCGCCCAGGTCGATCCCGATGTCGGCCTCGTGGAACAACACGCGCGTGTGGCCGCCGGAGCGGTCCAGCTCCAGCGCGCGATGGAGGCCCCGGCCGGCGTAGAGCGTGTACGCTGCCTCGGGTGGCGGTACGGTGCGAGAGCCCACGTCCCAGAGCGCCACTGCCCGAGCCAGACATGGATCGAAGGCGCCGTCGCTCAGATCCGCCCAGCGGAGCGCCTCGGTCAACACGATCGCCGTCCCTTCGGTCACGTCCACGGGTGCGGAAGCCGCCACCAGGTTGGCCCGCCCCACGTCGGAGTCGTCACGGAACCGGCTCATGGTTCGCTCGACCAGGGCGAGCTCGCTCAAGGCCGCGTCGATCGCGCCCTGCGCGTACCTGGGGTCGGAGTGGACCACGGCCACATCCGCGATCGTGCCCATCATGGGCACTTGGCGGCGGACGAGACGCCTGGAGCGGCGCGATCGTGCCAAGGGGACCGTGGCTACCACGAAGGCGCCCGCTCCGAGCGCGAGGAAGTCGCGCCGAGAGGGGAGTCGAGGTCCGGTCGGGTTGGTCATGTCTTCCATGTCTCCTCCAGGTCCGTCGAGCAGGCGGCGCATCCGCCAGGCCCGTCGGCGCTTCCACAGGTCGTGCAGCGGTTGCCTCTCCATCGGCTCTTGGCGAGCACGCCGAAGACCGCGAAGAGGACGCCGAAAATCAGGATTCCGCCGATGTAACTCATGAGCTCGTGAACAGCCCCGCAAAGCCCATGAAGGCCAGCGACAGGCTCCCCGCAATGATCAACACCAGCCCCATTCCCTTGGCCAGATCAGGCACAGAAGCGACCTCGGTCTGCTCCCGAATGGAGGCCATCAGCACCAGGGCGAGCGTGAGGCCGAGGCCCGCGCCCAGCGCGAAGAAGAGCCCCTCCAGGAAGTCGTATGCGCGATTGGTCTGGAAGATCGCCAGACCCAGAATTGCGCAGTTGGTCGTGATGAGCGGTAGGAAGATCCCCAGCTCGCGGAACAGGGCAGGACTCAGCTTCTTGATCATGGTCTCCACGATCTGTACCAGCGACGCGATCACCACGATGAACGAAATCAACTTCAGGTACGGCGCGCCCACCAACACGTAGGTGTTCAGGAACCACACCGCGATCGATGTGATCGTGAGCACGAAGATGTTTGCGAAGCCCATGCGCAGTGCCGTGGACACGCGCGCGGAGACGCCCATGAAGGGGCACAGCCCCAGGAAGAGCGCGAGGGTGAAGTTGTTGACCAGCATGGCCGAGATGAAAATCCAGAAGAGTTCGCCCATCACGCGACCCTCCGTGGGGGGGGCGCCGCCACTCCGTGCGGCCAGCGACGCACGCCGGACTTCGACGTCTCCCTTCGGCCCTTCCACCATGACATCCCGAGCAGAATGAAGCCCAGTGTGAAGAACCCGCCCGGGGGCAGGATCATGATGATCCAAGGCTCGAAGTCCGGACCGAGCACAGACACGCCCAGGATGGAGCCGTTGCCGAGTATCTCGCGAAACGTCCCCATCATGACCATGGCGATCAGGAACCCCGCGCCGACCCCTACGGCGTCCAGAAGGGCGCGTCCCACAGGGCGTTTGGACGCGAACGCCTCGTGGCGGTGCAGGATCATACAGTTCACCACGATCAGCGCGATGAACGCGCCCAGTGCCTTGTGGATGTCGGGCACCATGGCGGCGAGCAGCATGTCCACGATCGTGACGAACGTCGCGATGATCAGGATGTAGGCGGAGATCCGGATCTCCTTCGGGATCCACGACTTCAACACCGAGACCAGAAAGCTCGATCCCAGAAGCACGAAGAACGTCGCGATTCCCATGGCGAGCGCATTGGCGACCGTGTTGGTGACGGCCAGGGCGGGGCACAGGCCCAGCATCTGGATGAGCACCGGATTCTCGCGCCAGATACCGCGCATGAGGTCTTCTTGCGGGGTCGTCTCCCTCACGCTTCAGTTCCCCCGGTCTCGGGCCGCCACGCGGCCGGCATAAGCTTCGAGCAGAGGCGCCATCGCCTCCACCCGGTCGTTGATGATGGCGATGACCGTCCGGGCCGAAATGGTCGCACCCGTGATCATGTCCACCTCCCCTATGCGGCCGCGGCCCGCCCCCGGCTTCACGCCGAGCAGCGGCGTGTCGATGCCGTCGAACTCCGCCACGAATGCCGAGTCCTTCTCGATCTTGTCGCCCAAGCCGGGCGTCTCTTTGCTCTCCAGGATCTTCATTCCGAGCACCTGCCCGCTCGCCGGGTCATAGCCGAAGATCAGCCGGATCACGTCTTGGAAGCCCGGCTTCGCGCCGATGATCGCGACGCCCACCGGTCTGTTCGAGTCGTCGAAGCCGAGGAACACGCGCTCGAGCGCGAGCGAGTCCGCGCCCGCGGGGAGTTGATCTGTGAGGGCGCCGTCCACCAAGTAGAGGGCGGTCGTGTGCGCAGGGGACGCGAGCACCTCCTGAATGGCTTCACGCAAGACACGCGCCTGGTGCTCCTGAATGCGGGGCTGGGCCCAGACGTGCACCATCACGATGAGCAGCCCGGCCAGCGCGCCGGCAGCGGCCAGCGTGCCGATGAGCCTAATCGAGGGAGTGTCCTGGGTGACCGGAAGGTCCGGGCCGCTCATTGCGTGGCCTCCAGGCCGGTCATGGGACGGCCCCCTCGAGGCGGCGGCCGGTCCCGAACACACGGGGCTGGGTGGCCCGATTGATGAACGGTACCAGCGAGTTCATGAGGAGGATGCCGTACATCACGCCCTCCGGAAGCCCGCCCCACGTCCGGATCAACACCACCAACACGCCGATGCCGAACGCGAAGATCCAGCAGCCTGCGTTGGTGAGCGGCGAGGTCACCATATCGGTGGCCATGTAGATCGCGCCCAGCATGAGGCCACCCGAGAACAGGGCGAACAGCGGACTCGGAAAGCGCACCGGGTCGATGGAATAGAGGATCGCGCCGAAGACCGCCACGGTGGCGAATATTCCCGCCGGGATACGCCAATTCAGGTAGTTCTTGAGCGCAAGATAGCCGCCGCCGAGCAGGATCAGTACGGCGGACGTCTCGCCGAGCGAACCCGAGGTCGTGCCGATCAGGAGGTCCATGATCTCCGTGGGGATGAAGTCGAACTTCATGAGCCCGAGCGGGGTGGCCGCCGTGATCACGTCCGGAGCGTCGGGCCGCATGAGGGGCAGCGCCAGGTTGTCACCCCGCAACGCCATCCATGGCCCGCCGGCCTGTGGCCAGGTGGTGATGGCCCCGGGAAAGGCGGCCTGGAGGAAAGCCCGGCCCAGCAAAGCGGGGTTGAACACGTTCTGCCCGAGTCCGCCGAAGATGTGCTTTCCCAGCCCGATCGCGATCACCCCGCCCACGAACGCCATCCACATCGGAAATCCTGGCGGGAGCGTGAGCCCGAGCAGTAGCCCGGTGATGACCGCCGACCCGTCTCCGAGGCTGCCGGGCTGCCCTGCCACGCGCTCGGTGAGCAGGGCTCCCAGCATGGCCGCGGCGAGGACCAACACGGCCGAGGGCCCGAAGAAGTACACGGCGGCACCGACCACCGGGGCCAGGCTCCCAACCACAGACCACATGATGGTCGGGGTCGAGTCGGGCGCCTTGAGGTGGGGTGAGGCGGTGAGAGAGAGCCGGGGGTCCATCAGGCGGCCTTCCCATCGTCGGCAGCGGTCTTTTCCTGCTGCTTCTCCCGCGTCTTACGCAGCATGGTCTTGCCCAGGGCGAACATCTGCGAGAGCGGGATGTTGGACGGGCACACGTAGGAGCAGCACCCGCACAGCATGCAGGTCATGAGGTCGTGCTCGGCCATTTCCTCGTAGCGCCCCGCCTGGGCGAGGATGCCGAGGAGGGATGGGTTGAGAAACACCGGACAGGCGTCCAGGCAGCGTCCGCACTTGATGCACGGATATACGGTCTCGGGATGCGCCTGGGCCTTGGTGAGCGCCACAATGCCGGTGGTACCCTTGATGATCGGTGCGTCGAGGTCGGGCTGGGAGAACCCCATCATGGGGCCGCCGAACACGATCTCGTTCACGTCGTCGGTCAGGCCGCCACAGTAGTCCAGGACCTCGCGCAACCTGGTGCCTACCGGAATGATCAGGTTGGCGGGTTTCAGAACCCCCGGCCCCGTCACCGTCACCACGCGCTCGACCAGCGGGAAGCCGGTGTCGAACACCTCGGCGATGGCGGAGAGCGAACCGACGTTCTGCACGACCACCCCCACGTGCATAGGGAGCTTTCCGGCCGGGACCTCGCGGCCGGTGACCGCCTTGATGAGCATCTTCTCGGCGCCCTGCGGATACTTCACCGTGAGCGGCTGTATGGTGACGTCCAGGTCGTCGGGGGCGGTACGGCGAAGCGCCTCGATGGCGTCCGGTTTGTTCTTTTCGACCCCCACCACACAGCGCTCGACGCCAAGCGTCTTCATCATGATGCGGATGCCCAGGTGGACCCTTTCAGGGCGTTCCGCCATGAGCCGGTGGTCGGTCGTGAGGTAGGGCTCGCACTCCACTCCGTTCACCAGAAGGAACTCGAGCTTCACGTCCTTGGGAGGCGAGAGCTTTACGTGCGTCGGGAACGCGGCGCCCCCGAGCCCGACCACTCCGGCTTCCTGCACCGCACGGATCACTTCTTCGGGGGTGAGGCCTTCCCAGTGCGGTACCATGCGCGGCCGGGGGAGCTGCGGGGAGTACTTGTCCAGGTCGATGATCACCGCCTCGGAGAGGCTGCCGTCCGGGTGGGGCCAGCGTTGGATAGCCTTCACGGTTCCGGCGCCCGAGGAGTGTATGGGCACCGAGACGAATCCATCGGCCTCGGCGACCTTGTCGCAGCGCTCGACGTGATCGCCCGGTCGCACGAGCGGTTTAGCCGGGTTCCCCGCATGCTGCCGGAGCGGCAGTATGATCTGGTCGGGGAAGGGCATACGCCGAATCGGTATGGTGGCGGTCAGCCCTTTGCTGTCCGGTGGATGGACCCCGTGGCGGAAGCTCAATCGCTCGAGCATCTAGTTATACGGCTCGGCACGGGCGATCCACTTCTCCAGATCCCTCTCCTTCGGATCGAGCGGCGATCCGGGGTGGATGATGTCCGCGGGACAACGCTCGGCGGCCTGCACGATCTGCGCGAATGAACCCCCGCGGGGATCCTTGATGTAGGCCTGCTTGTTGTCGTCGTAGGCGAACAGTTTGCCGTTCAGGTTGGTGCACTCGTCGCAGGTCGTGCACATGGCCGTCTCGACGTACGCCTCCATGACCAGGTCGTCGTCGGCCTCCTCGGCAGGTGGAGCATCCGTCGGCATGGGGATGGCTGCGGCCTCGACCGGCTTGGCGGGCGCCGGAGGGGCTACCGTGGCCGTACCTCCGGCGGACGGCGCGGTGGGCGCCTCCCATCCGGCGGTCACGTCCGCACCGATCGGCTCGAGCCCAGTAGCGTTTTCGGCCTCCATCAGCAGGTCCGCCACGGTGCGCTGGCCGTTACCAGCGCCGATCAGTCCCTCGGCCATGCGGCGGGCGATCACACGCGGATAGGTGGTTCGGAGGTCGGCCAGCTTGGCCTCGTAGTCCGCGCGGAGGGCCTCTGCCCTAGCGTCGAACTCGGCCTCCATCTCCCCGGCCAACCTGTCGCGGACCACCTGGGGCACTTCCAGCCCGGCCATCTGTTTGAGCTGGGACCAGAAGTGGAGCCGGTCCTCGGCCAGAGTGACGATCTCGTCGGCTACACCCAGCCGCGCGAGCTTGCGGTCGTCGTCCAGCGTGAGCACGTAGGGCGACTTGTCCTCGCGGTCTTCGGTCGTCATGTCGACGTACTCGTCGAACGGGACCATGTCGTCGGACCAGTCGTCCTTGGCCACCGGTGTGAAATGCTTCGCGAACCGGCCCTCCGTGGCGCACCAGTCGGCTATGGTCATGGGCAGCTCCAGACTGGCTTCCTCGCCGTCGTCATCCAGGTGGGCGAGCTCATAGGTCGGCCATGCATCGTCGATCGCCGGATTGCCGTCGAGCGTCAGGCACTCGGCCATGGAGTCCCCGGCGTCGGGGTCGTAGGTGAGGAACGGGAACGCCCTCGACTCGAGCGCCAGACGAGCCGAGTGCGCGGCCGAGTCGTCGGCCGTGCCGTGCTCTACCGGACAGGGTGTGAAGATGTTGAAGACGGCCGGCCGTCTGGAGTTCAGACCCTTGATCACGCCGTCCATTAAGTGGGACGCGAGCGCCTGCGAAGACTGGTGCACGAACGTGCCCCGGTGCGCGATCGCGAGCAGCGCCATTTCCTTGCGAGCCTCGGTCTTGCCGTGCTGCGCACTGCCGTAGGGGGCCATGTCGGCCACCTGGCCTGTGAACCCGCTGGTGCAGGACTGTCCTCCGGTGTTGGAGTAGACCTGCGTGTCCAGCACGACCACGCGGATCGGCTTCCCCGAGGCCAGCAGCCGCGAAAGATTCTGGAAGCCGATGTCCAGCATCGCACCGTCGCCGCCGATGGCCAGAATCGGCGGGCACAGGTCGAACTCCTCATCGTCGAACTGTTGCCAGTCGAAGGCCTCGAAGAAGGCGTCGTGGACGTCCGGCGCGTAGGCATCGTCCAGCAACAACCCGGCCTTTCTGACCGCCGAGAAGTTGTCGGCCATCTTCCGCATGTGGCCCTCGAAGATGCCGATCGCCACGGACGGCGCGTCCTGGAAGAGGTGGTTCACCCAGGGGAAGGGGTAGGGGTTGAAGGGGTAGGTGCTTCCCCACACCGAGGAGCATCCGGTGCTGTTGCTTATTCCCACGGGAGCGCGGCCCCGCCCGCCCGGGCCTTCCACATAGCGCCAGCGGAGGTCCTTCAGAGCCTCCATGGAGCGGGTGAGGTTCTCCAGGCTCGCGCGCTTGTCGGCGTCGAGATGGAGGTCGACGTCCCCTCCCTCGCCCAGCGTCTCGGCGTCGATCTCGGCGTCCGAGGCCAGGAGCGATCGGGCCTTGGCATCGAGGGCGTCGATCATCCCATCCAGCTTGGCCAGGAAGACCTTCACCCGACCGTACATCACGCCTTCTATCGTGGACAGCAGCAAATGCACGGCGGTCTTCTCGCCGCAGCCCATGCAGGCCCCGTCGCCGCCGACCATGGTGCGGTAGTTGTCCTTCTTGAGGAGCAGCGAAGAGAGCACGCCGATGCCCTCTTCCAGGTTCGCGATGTTGATGTAGCGGTCGTCCGTGTCGGGCAGCTCCTGCCAGACCTCCCAGTTGCGGCGCAGACTCTCGAGATTGTCGTCGTCCTGCTTGACGGTGATCAGCGCCTGTTCAGGGCAGACCTCGACGCACAGCATGCATCCCTTGCACGCCTCAGGGTTCACCGTGATCGAGAGCAGGCCTCCCGTACCCGCTTCCTTGCGTTCGGGCAGGTCGAAGAAGGGGGTGGTCTTGGCCAACGGCATCTCCGCGAGAATCGGGTAGACAGCGGCCCACTCACCGTCCACGGCTGCGCGGCGCTCGCTATCCCAGCCCAACTTGTCCATCACGTTCCGGTAGGCGCTTGCCGCCACGTCGCCGAAGGTCGTGAAGGGCACGCCGGCCATGATCTTCCGTGCTTCCTTGGCCAGGTGTTTCGAGATCTGTTGCACCCGACCGAGCGGCTTGCCGTTCTGGGCGGCGCGGATGGCGGTGTCCAGGATCTCCTCGACCGAGTTCACCACCCCCGGGATCGCGGCGTCCGGACACTGGACCCAACACTGGCTGCAACCTGTGCACTTGTCCGGGATGAACTCCGGCACCTCGAAGCGCAGGTTCGACATGTCGCGCATCACGCTGGTGGCTGCCGGGATCACGGCCACCGCTTGGAACGGATCCGCGATCACGTCGTCTCCGCTGGCCGTATAACAGGTGCACACCTGCTCCCAGAAGCGTCCAGGATTGCCCAGGCCTTCAGCGGCTGCCGGGGTGTCCATGAGCGTGGGCAGGAGGGGTAGCTCGACGTCGCCGTCGCCGTCGGCTGCGATCTCGGCAGCCTCGATGCGACGTACCTCGCCGAAGCCCCTGCGGATGACGCGGAGGTTGTCCTGCACCACGTGCTCCCCGCGCTTGCCGAACTTCTTGTCGAGTTGCGCGTGGATGCCCTCGAAGAGCTTCTCCTCTCCGAGGTCGTGTTGCTCCATGAGCGGTGAGACCGCGAAGAACGCTCCCATGAACGCCGCGCCCTGCATGCGGTAGCGAAGATCGGCGTCGCTGGCTTCGTCCATGGCGATCTTGAAGCCGTCCAGCGCGTAGACCTTGATGTCCTGGTCGCGGATCGTCCGTTGGGCCTTGGGTGGGAACGACTCCCACACCTCGGCGGGCTCCAGGTCGGATTGGATCACGAACACGCCACCACTGGCCAGTCCGGCGAGGGGATTCGAGTGACCGAAGACGTTGGGGTCGGGTGACAGCACCACGTCCACGTGCTTGAGCTCCGAGTTGAGCCTCAGGGGCTCGGGCGAGAGCGTCGCGTAGAAATTGGTAGGCTGGCCCTTCTTTTCCGAGCCGTACTTTGGGTTTGCCTTGACGTGCAGGCCGAGCAGCTCGAAGGCGGTCAGCGCCACGTTCTTGCCCATGGTGATCGCGCCCCATCCTCCGATGGAGTGGATCCGGATGGCGATCGACCCCTCCGGGAGAAGGTCCGGATTCTCAGGTGCCTGCAGGGCGAGCTGCTCCAGGTGGGGGTAGCTGTCCAACAGTTGCTCCTGCCAGATCTGGAGCTTGGGCAGACGCGTGTTCTTCCGGATGAAATCGATACCCAGGTAGAAGTGCCGCCGCTGGTGCCCGTCGGGCAGCATGTTGTCCACCGCCGCGATCAGGTCGCCCGGCTGCAGGTCCCGGCTGCCGAACCCGAACCCGCCCGCGTAGAAGTCCGGTAGCTCGTCCGGGTGGAGTTCGGGGAGGCTGGGGAAGGGAAGCGGTGCCTCGTCGCGGATGCGACCCATCGCACGCCCGTTCTCTAGCGCCTGGCCCATGGCGGCCCGCACCTCGCGCAGGATCGGCGGATCCACGGCGAGCGGCTGATCCACGCGCTCCAGCACCGTGACGCCCTTCTTTCCGCGCAGCATACGCGTGATCAGGTCGGCCGGGAAAGGACGGAACATGACCAGGTTGAGCACCCCGACCTTGATGCCACGCGTCTCGCGCAGGTAGTCCACGACGGCCTCCGCGTTGGACACCACCGAGCCCTGGCCTGCCAGTACGTACTCGGCGTCTTCCAAGCGGTAGCCCATCACTCGCGCGTACTCACGGCCGGTCAAGGTCGCGAACTCGGCCATGCTCCGGTCGGTCAGCTCGGCCACGTGGTCGAAGTAGAACGGACGCTGGGCGGCCACGCCCTGGGCGTAGCTCTCCTGGTTCTGGACGACACCCATCATGGCCGGGTAGTCGACGTCGAATAGCTCGGGAATACGCCGCCGCGTCTCGCCGTAGACGAGCTTCTGTGCCGGCGTCGGGCACTCGATGATATCGGAGGGGTCGCCCAGGTACTCCTTGATCATCTCACGCTCGGGAAGGGAAGCCAGCTCGATGACATGGCTGGTGAGGAATCCGTCCTGCGACACCAGCCCAGGATTCAATGCCAACTCGGCCGTGCGGTGCGCGATCAGCGTGAGGTCTGCGACCTGTTGCACGTCCTTGCCGAAGAGTTGGAAGAATCCGGTGTCGTCCACCGCGTGGTAGTCGTCGTGGCCGGCGTGCACGTTGAGCGAGTGCTTGGTCATGGCACGGGCGGCCACGTTCAGCACGTAGGTGAGGCGTTTTCCGACTGCCGCGTACAGGGACTCGTGCATGTACGCGATGCCCTGGCCGCTGGAGAAGTTGGTGGCCCTGAGGCCCGTCATGGACATCCCGGCCGTTACGCCGGCCGCTGCATGCTCTCCCTCTGGCTCGAAGAAGATGAGCCTGCGGCCGTTGACGTTGACTTTTCCCGACGCGACGGCCAGGGCCCAGCCCTCGCCCATCTGAGTGGAGGGCGTGATGGGGTAGGCGCCGGCGGCCTCGCTCGCGGCGGTCTCGATGGCCACCACGGCCTCACTTCCATCGACGGCCATGCGCACCCCTGGGTACTTCACATCCGGGGTCTCCGCCTGGCTTTTCTTCCGTCCAAACATCCTTCGTCACTCCTGACTGGTGACTGGTCCGCCTGCTTCACTCTCGGGTCCGGCAGTCCCACAGGCGGCTCAACTCATGGCTAGGCTTTCGGCTCCTGGTGGCGCACCATCCGTGCTCTTGCCCGGCACACCCTCCGCGAACTGGGCACCTTCGAGCCAGATGATCGCGTTGGTGGGGCAGCGCTCGACGGCTTTTTCGTTTTGAGCGGCGATGTTGTCGTAGTCGATCACGGCAAGGTTGGACTGCATGCTGATGAGACCCTCCTCGGCGTCCTGCACGCAGCGCCGGCACGCGTTGCAGGCCACGGCACACACGTCGGTGGCGGCCTCACCGTCCAGGAGGTTCTTGCACTGGACGATGAGGTGGTGATCCATCGGCATGAGCACGAACAGGTCGAGCGGACACGCCTCGACGCAGTCGTTGCAGGCCGTGCACTTCTCCGGGTCCACGACGGGCAGCCCGAGCGGGCTCATCTCGATGGCGTCGAAGTCACAGGCCACCGTGCAGTCGTCCAAGCCCACGCAGCCCCAAGGGCAGCCCTTTCCGCCCCCGCCGACGGCCACAGCGGCAGCGCAGCTTTCCACCCCGAAGTAATCGGCCTTCCACGGCGCCACCGGCGCGCTGCCCGCGCACAACAGGCGAGCCACCACCTGGCTGACCTGGCCGGTCTCGACCCCCAGATAGTCCGCCACATCACCGGTCTCGTCCGGGCCCATGACGGTGCACTGGGCCGGCGGTGCGTCCCCGGCGATGAGCGCCTCTGCGAATGGGAGACAGCCCACGTAGCCGCAGGCCCCGCAGTTCACGCCCGGCAGCAGGTTGTTCACAGCGTCGATGCGGGGGTCCTCCCACACCTTCAGCTTGGCGCTCGAGACAGCGATGAGCACGCCGAACGTAAGCCCGAGGCCGCCCAGGATGGCGACGGAGGACAGAAGCGTGAGCGGGTCCATTGCTCCCCTGGCCGGCTAGCTAGCCGTGTCCACGTCGGTCAGGTTCGCCTGGTCCAACAGCCAGGCCGCCAGCCGGTCGGCTGGCGCTGGTTCCTCCATCGGCTCGCCGGACTTGCCGTTGGCCGAGGGCAGTGCCACCGCCTCGGAGGCCGACTTGAGGGCGGCCAGCTGAGAGAGCGCTTCGGCCTGCCGCCAGGTGGTCATGGTTCCCAGCATCCGGACGGTCTTGGCGTCCGGGATCTCCCCCACCGTGAGGCGCTGACCCAGGGTGGGCCCACCCAAGGGATCGTGCACGAAGCCTGCGCACGTATCCGGGAGGAGCGCTGCGATCGCCGGTCCGGCAGCATCGCTCAGACGAGCCAACTCCTTGGAGTCGGAGGTTTGAAGCACGAAGACGCCCGGTGTCATGAGAGGGACCAACGCGGCGGGTGGCGCTGGGCCGTCCACCACCAAGACGATCCTGATGTTGCCCTCGAGCAGCCTGCCCATACCCTCTACGTCGAGCGCACTGCCGGGGACCGATACCACCAGCGGGGGCGCGAGGCGTCGCTCCGCGCGGCTCCAGCGACCCGGGGGATTGCCTCCCGTGAAGCTCTGCCTCGCGGTCTGGGCGTCCCCTCCGGTGCGGATTCGCTCGACGGCCTCCGCGGCCCCGAACGCCCGGCCCGAAGCAGCCAGCGCGGCCTCGACCCGATCCACGAGTGAGTCACCTTCCTCGAGGTGCACCAGGAAGTTCTCGTCGCCCTTCTTCACCAGCGCACGCAGCACCTCCAGCGCCTCCTCGAGTACCTCCTGCGAGCGGTCGTCGAGCGGCTCGTGTTCCCCGGTCAGGGCGGCGAATCGCTGGGGGTCGATCCTACCCTCGGCGAAGCGACCCAACTCGGAGGCGGCGCGTTCGGGTTTCGCCTCTTCAGGCCCCGTGTTCGCGTCCAGGTAGGACTCCACTTGATCCACCGCGACCTTTACGGCGGACATGAACGCCTCGCGGGGTCCGGATACCGCCTCGAGCGCTTGCCGGACCATTTCGTCAGACGGCATAAAGGGCCAACTCCTCGTTCAGCAGTTCAATGCGCTCTTCCGCTGTGAGCCGGGTCGTCCGGCGCAGGTCGTCGTAGCGGGGCAATGACTCGTCGCGGAAGAATAGCCCGAGCCGGGTCTGTTGGCTGTCTGAGGCCAGGCGCCGGGCCGCGTCCAGATTGCTCGGGTCGTGGACCCTTCGGTTTTCGAAGACCTTGTCCAGGCCCGGGGCGTTGATGCCATCGTCGTGCATGAGCAACTGGACCTGGTCTCGGTCCGTCACCAACTCGTTCATGATGTCGGGGGTGAAGTGCGGACAGCGCTGCAGGATACGCACGAACGCGAAGCCCTTGTGACGGTATGCGGCCTGCAGCGTGGCGTAGAGATGGGCAGGCACCCACTCCGCGGTTTGGGCCACAAAGGAAGCGTTGGTGATTCCCAGGGTCGCCTCGAGTGGGTTCAGAGCAGGTAGGAAACTACCTCGAGGTTGTGTGTTGCTCTTGTACCCCTGGGGAGTGGTGGGAGAGGTTTGCTTCTTCGTGAGCCCATAAATCTCGTTGTCCAGCAACAGCACCACCATGTCGATGTTGTAGCGCGTCGCATGGAGCCAATGCCCGGCCCCAATCGAACAACAGTCTCCATCGCCCATCACGACGAAGACGCTCAGCTCAGGCCGATTCAGCTTGACGCCGGTCGCGAGAGTGAGTGCCCGCCCGTGGATTCCATGGAATCCGTAGGTGTTCATGTAGTGCGGAAAGCGGCTGGAGCAGCCTATGCCCGAGACCACGACCGTCTCTTCGGGCTTCAGCCCCTCCTCCGCGAGCAGTCGTTGGGTGGCGGTGAGCACCGAGTAATCGCCGCACCCCGGACACCAGCGGACCTCGACCCCCTCGTAGTCGGCGCGCTCGTAGTCTCGATCTTCGCTTTGGGCCAGGGCCAGCAGGGAGCAGGTGCTCATGTGCGCTTCCCCCTCTTTTTGGTCGGCATGTGTGTGTGGATCGCCTCCACAATCGCGCCCGGGCGGAGAGGCTCGCCGAGCACCCGGGTCCAGCAGTCGACGTCCACGAGCGTGGTGGCCCTGAGGAGCCAGGCGAGTTGGCCTCGCCGACGGTTCTCCTCGGTGATGTACGGGTCGTCGGGCTCGTCGCTGTAGTTGATCTCCACCGTCATGACCTTGCGGAAGCGTGAGAAGATCTCGCCCAGGCCCGGCTCGAGCGGAGAGAGGAAGCTCAAGTGCGTGGAGGACACGGAGAGGCCTTCCGCACGCACGCGGTCCAAGGCCTCCTGGATCGCGCCCTTCGTGCTCCCCCATCCCACGATGAGCAGGTCGCCCGACTCCTCGCCGTAGATGGGGGGTGGGCTCATCGTGTGCTGAAGCGCGGCCAGCTTGCGGCTGCGCATGCGGGAGGACCGCTGGTTGATCTCCGCGTCGTAGGCCACGTGGCTGTCTTCGTCGTGGGCGAGGCTCGTGACCGTGTGCATGCCGCCCGGCTGCCCCGGAATGAAGCGGCGCGAAAGCCCCGTCTCGGGATCCCAGTCGTACGGGCGGGCGCCCTCCGGTACTGGAGCCTGGTCGGGCATTGGGGCCTGCCAAGACACCTGTGGATCCGGCTTCGGGAAAGGCTGCACACCGGTGGCCAGGTTGGCGTCCGAGAGGATCATCACCACCGTCCTGAAGGTCTCGGCGATTCTGCGCGCGGTGATCGGCGCGTGGAAGCACTCCTCGATGGTCGCCGGCGCCATCACCACGTGCGGAGCGTCGCCCGGCTGCCCGAAGATCGACGCCAGCAAGTCGGACTGTTCCACCTTGGTAGGGAGCCCGGTGCTCGGCCCGCCCCTCTGCACGTTGAGCAGCACCAGCGGGATCTCCGTCATCACCGCCATTCCAAGGAACTCCGTCTTGAGGGCCATTCCCGGTCCGGAGGTGATCGTGAACGCGACCTTGCCGGAGTAAGAGGCTCCGATCGCGACCCCTATCGCGGCGATCTCGTCTTCGGCCTGATGCACGATTCCGCCGAACCGCTCGAAGACGTCGCACAAGTAATGTGAGACCGAGGTCGCTGGTGTGATCGGGTACATGGCGGCCAACTCCATGCCGGACGCGATCGCCCCCATCGCGAAGGCTTGATTGCCATTCATCACGACCATCTCTTGATCGGTCTCGATACTCGGTATGTGGTACTGGAAGTCGAGGTTTTCAGAGGCCCAGCCGTGGCCCAGTTCCAGAAGAGCCACATTTCGCTCGTAGATTTTCTTGGGCTTGTTGAGGAACGCGAAGGCGATCTGCTCGCGGATGCGGTCGAGGTCTCGATCGTAGACGAAGGCGAGGAGCCCAAGCACGAACATGTTCTTGCCGAGCCGGGGGTTCTCGACGACCGTGAGGCACTCCTCCTCCATCGGCACTTCGATGATGGTGTAGTTGCGCTCGGAGAGCTCCTCCATGGCGGAGGCCCACTGGTCTCGGATCGCCTCGTCGTCGTGGGTGGCCCAGCGGTTCTCGACCAGAATCGTCGCGTCGTCGGCCAGGGCTCCGATGCGGTGCCTCGAGAGCAGGCTCTGCTCGTTGAACGCCACGGCCAGCTTGGTCTCGTCGCCCCAGTTCGTTATTGGGCCCGAGCCGATGCGGATGCGGATCCCGGACGTGCCGGCCACGGAACGCGCGGGCGGCTCGATTTCGGCCGGGATGATCTCCACGGTCCATACGCCGTTTCCCATCTTGGCCGAGACAGTGCCGAAGATCTGTCCACATTTCTGCGCGCCCTCACCGGAATCGGAGACGATTTCTACTGTGTGCTCATCCAGGCGGTGAACCGTAGGCGGGGCGTGCTTCACCCTGGATGAATCCCGTACCTCCGGTGATACGGCGGACGATAACGCTGCCATAGTGAGGGCCTCAAATCGAGTTTTTGATTGGGCTCTGATAACCCGTTCATAGAATCGCGCATCGAGACGGACACCGTTATAGGGAAAAAACCGGACATTCGAGTGGGGAATAGGCGGACTTCGTGTCGGAGAAATCCCTACGCGGGAGAGGTTCGTTGCGGGGGGAGAGGGGATTCCTTACAGGCACATCGGGAGATCCCCGATCCAAGATGGGGGCGAGATGCTGTTACTTAAAGTACTCCCGAGTGAAACCGGGACCACAACCTTACCATCGAAAGGAGACGTCCGGTGTTCAGACCTTCCTTGAAGGCCCGTTCCCTGGCTCTCCCCGCCATTTTGACCATAGCTCTCGGTGCATGCATCGACGAGAGAATCGTCTTCCAAGATCGTGAACTCTTCGAGACGCCAGCGGCTGCGGCCCTGGGGTTCTTGGGCTACAGCGATCAGGAAGACAAGCTGACCGTTTGCGGAAACTGCCATGTGGGCGTGCAAGCCCAGTGGGAAGAGACCGCGCACGCGGACGCATGGGCCGGTTTGCGGGACAGTGGCCATGCGCAGGATTTCTGCGAAGGCTGTCACACCGTCAACGAGCTGGGCAACCCGACCGAGGGCGCGGCCGGGTACAGTGCGGCTCCTGACGAGCGTTATCACGACGTCCAATGCGAGAGTTGTCACGGTCCGGGCCTCACGCACGTGGAGAACCCGGATGCGTCGCAACCCGTCGCCGGGATCTCTGTGGGCCTGGATCTCACCACAGGATGTGGTGAGTGCCACTCGGGCACACATCACCCGTTTGCCGAAGAGTGGTCCCGGTCGGCGCACGCCAAAGTGGGCTTCCAAGCAAGCCGTGACGGATGCCGGAACTGCCATAGTGGCGACGGTGCCTTGGCCGCTTGGGGCATCGACGCCGATTATCTGGAGAAGGATGCGGCTGAGGCCGGCGATCATGTGGCGATCACGTGTGCCGTCTGTCACGATCCGCACGGGTCGGAGAACGATGCTCAACTGCGCTTCCCGATCAATACGCCGGAGGTCGGTGTGAACCTGTGCTCGAAGTGTCACGACAGGCGCACCGAACCAGATCCCGGGTCCTCGCATGGGCTCGTCCCGCACGCGCCGGAGGCGGCGCTTCTCGAAGGTGACGTGGGTTGGTTCCCACCGGGCGCCATCATCGATCGCGGAGCCATCATCTCCACGCACGGAAGTGAAGCGAACCCCTCTCTGTGCGCCACGTGTCACGTGAACACCTTTACGGTGAACGATCAGATCACGGGTGAGTTCCTGTTCTCGGCAACCGGGCACGTCTTCAACGCGATTCCGTGCCTGGACGCTCAGGGCATTCCCACTACCGAGGACTGCGGCATGAACACGGCCGCCCGGTCGTTCGCCGGCTGCACGGGCGCGCGGTGCCACGGCACCGAACAGACGGCCTTCTCCGCTCTCACGGCGTCCACCATGCGGCTCCGCTTCCTCTCCAGGGTGTTGATCGCACAACTCACGGAGGTGGATCCGAACCTGGACGGAGCAGGCGGCGAGATTGACGCCCACAACCCGATCTTCACGGTGGCCGAGGGCGCATTCTTCAACAATGCGTTAGCCGCGTTCGGAGGCGACGACCGCGCCGATCCGCTACTCACCTTTGCGGGTGCAGCGGCTCACAACCCGTTCCTCATGGAGGCCCTGTTGATCGGGAGTATCGATGCGGTGGAGGCCGAATATGGCGTCGCGCCTTCACCATCGCTCGTACGCACTCCGATACTTCCGGGGAACTAGGCGCCCACTATGCGACGCTCTGGTACGAGCGAGTGAAATCCCTTTCGGGGGCTGTCCGGGACAGAGCGAGGTGGCTCCCCGACAGGCCCGGGCTCTTGGCCCTGCTGGTTGTGGCGGGAATGGGGCTTGTTGGCGGGGGAGTGTATTACTCGTTCCACGCGTATGAGTTCGTAGAGCACGACAACGACTTCTGCCTTTCGTGCCACCTCATGGAGGACGCGTTCGAGAAGTTCGCCAAGAGCGAACACCGAGGCCTCGGATGCAAGGCCTGCCATCAGCCCAATCTGGTCGGTCGTAGCCAGATGGCGCTCACCCAGATCATCGATCAACCCGAGGAACTCACGGTACACGCGGAAGTCCCCAACGAGCGATGCGCCGCGTGCCACATCGAGGGGAACCCTGAGGAGTGGGAAATCATCGTCAATTCGGCGGGCCACAGGGTGCACCTCGAGTCCCAGGATTCCGTACTACAGGGGCTCAGGTGCGTGGAGTGTCATTCCACATCCCTGCACGAGTTCACCTCCACCGACCGGACGTGTGGTCAGTCCGGCTGCCACGAGAACACCAAGATCCAGCTCGGGCGCATGGGCGACTTCACGATTCCTTGCGCGGCGTGCCACGACTTCAGCAAGCCGGTCATTGGAGATGTCGAGCCGGCGGTCCTCGCAGAGGCTTTGAGGCCCGATCAGGACACGTGCTTGAGCTGCCACCAGATGCGGGTGCTGATCGAACTTGCGCCCGACGACCCCCATGAGGGTGCGTGCGCTGCATGCCATAAGCCGCACGAGCAGTCGCGGCCGGAAGACGCGGTCGAGACGTGTGTGAGCTCCTCGTGCCACAAGGACGTGACTGATCTGACGCCGCTCCACGACGGACTGGAGCCAGGCGTGGTGGAGGACTGTTCCGCCTGCCACTCGGCACACGACTTTCGCGTCGAGGGAGCCGACTGCCTGGCCTGCCACACTGAGGTGCACCGGGGACCTGCGGTCAGGACCGTCTCCCCACTGGAGGCTCCCTTCTCGCATGACGACCACACCGACGATGACTGCGCTACCTGCCACGAGAGCGAGGAGGCGCATGGCCGGCTGAGTGTCACGTCCGTTACCGACTGCCGGAGTTGCCACCACGAGAAGCCGGTGGTCACGGACTGTGCTGCCTGCCACACGAGCGGCGACTTTCCGGTGGTGCCGTTCACGCGACTGCATGTGATGGCGTTCGACGTGGGCGATCGCGTGACACGCAGTCTTCCATTCGATCACGCCGACCATGAGACGGCGGACTGCACAACCTGCCACGTGGAGGACCTGACGCTCAGCGCCGAAGCGTACTCGTGCTCGAGCTGCCACGAAGACCATCACGAGCCGGAAAGCGAGTGCATGACCTGTCATGTCGAGGCGCCTGTGGAGGCGCACCCGGCTGAGGTGCACGTCGGTTGTTCGGGAGCGGGCTGCCACGAAGAGAGCCCGATGGACTTGGTGCCCAGGACACGACCGTTCTGCTTGGCGTGCCATCAGGAGTACACCGACCACAAACTGGACTCGGACGAGGGCTGCGAGGACTGCCATACGCTGCCACCGCCCACCGCAGCGACGGGACGTGGCCGATGACGGGTCGTCACCTGTGGTTCCGCGTCGGTATGGTTCTGGCGGCGACCCTTGGGGTGGTGCGACCCTTGGCCGCCCAGGGCTACCGCGGATGGCTGCAGAGCACCGCCCGTTACGTGGAGCTGCGCCCCATCCAACAGGACACAGTCGCCTTCGACCTCGTGACACGAGCGCCCGACGGCAGCCTGTCGTTCGAAGGCTTCCCGGTGACCTGCATTCCCGACGTGCGGTGCACCTACTACCGGACTGTGGCGGTTCAAGGCACGGTCGCACTGACGCAAGATCTGGGGTTCACGGCGTGGGGCCTGGGCCTTCGTGGTCTCAGTGTCACCGGTCTGCTCCGCGCACGGGCGCGCACGGGCGGTGATCTCATCTGGCCGCGCCAGGACGACTCGTTCGACGCGCTGCTGGCGTACGCACAACTGCGACGCGGGGCCCTCCGGATCCGGCTGGGACGCATGGAGAACACGTCCGGGCTCGGCTTCTCCAGCTTCGACGGCGGGAGCGTGGGTGCGGTCGCCGGCCGGCTTCGGCTCGAGGCCTTCGCGGGCCGCAGCCTGGCGCGGGGCCTGCGAGAACCCATCTCCGACGCACTCCGTGGGATCGAGGATTTCGTGCCTGACGACGACGCCTACCTCTACGGTGGTTCCCTCCAGGTGAGGCTGCCACGCGCCAGTTCGATCGCGCTCCGTTATCAGCGCGAGGTCTTCACGGACCCGGCGGTCCTGCTTTCCGAACGCGCATCCCTCGATCTCCGCACCAGCGGGCTTCGGCCGCTCAGGATAAATGGTTCGGTGGACTACGACGTGGCCTTTGAGCGAGTGGGGAAGGCCCACCTCACGCTTCAATACCTACCGTCGGACGCTTCCTTCATCGTAGAGCTGACGGGTCGCAGATATCTGCCCTATTTCGACCTGTCCACCATATGGGGCTTCTTCAGCCCCGTGGCTTATCACGAGGCCGAGGCCCGCGGGAGTTGGGCGTTTGGCGGTGGTCTGGGCCTGTGGGCCGCCGGCGGTCTGAGGCGGTACCAAGACGCAAACGCCACGGTGGTGTTCAGCCCCCTCGAAGACGATGCCTGGCGCGCCTCCGCCGGTGGCAACTGGCAGGCCTTCACCGCTTGGCGTCTGGACGGCTCCTACAGGATCGAGTGGGGCAACGGGGCCTTCCTCAACACCGCTGACCTGGCAGTGAGGTGGGCCCCGGACGAGCGTCTCAACCTGACCGGTTCGCTCACGGCGTTCCAGCAGATCGAGGAGTTCCGGGTTGGAGAGAACGTGGCATGGGGCGGCGGCGCCTCAGCCAGCCTGGAGGTTTTTCCGGGGACCCGGCTCGAAAGCGGCTTCAGCCTTTACCTCCACCGGCCCGAGAATCGCGCGGTGGACCGTGACTTCAACCAGTTCCGGGCGTGGTCGTCGCTCCGCATCGAGATCGGGAGTGATCCTGGGCTCAGGAGACGGGGCCGATGAGAGCGTCGCCCACGATCCGCGTACTGCTCGGTCTCGCACTTGCGGTTGCCCCAGTGGCGATTCTGCTGGCCGCGGAGCGCGGGCAGGAGGATCCGTTCCCGCACGAAGAGCACGAGGGGCTGTTTCCGCTTTGCATGGGATGCCATGAGGGTGTTCCCGATGGCCTGATCGCGACGTCCTACCCCGAGCCGGAGAGTTGTGCGAATTGCCACGACGGGGTCGACGAGGAGCGCGTCCAGTGGGAGGGCCCCACACCCTCGGTCACCAACGTCGCGTTCGACCACGTCGAGCATGTGCGCGAAATGGAAGCGGACGGGGAAGAGGCCCTCACCTGCGAGGCGTGCCACAGCCAGCCCGACGCCGAACGCATGTCGGTCGAAGGGGTCGAGTTGGGGAGTTGCTGGGGGTGCCACGAACACGAGGCTGATGACCACGTGACCGACGCGGACTGCACCCAGTGCCACGTCCCCCTCACGGAGAGTGGCTTCTCACGATCCAGGATCGCTGCCATCGAAGCACCGGGGGCCCATGAGCAGGATGGTTTCCGGGGCGAGGTGCACGGTGAACTGAGTGAAAGCGATGCCGGCCGCTGCGCGACCTGCCACACCCGTGACCGCTGCCTGGACTGTCACGTGAACACCGGACTGGACCCGATCCCGTCCATTCCACTGGCTCCTCCGGACATGGTGTTACCGGCAACTGAGGCCCATTACGATGTGCCCGACGACCATGGCTCGGCCGACTACTTGGAAGAACACGGGACCTTTTCGTCAGCCGGCGAGTGCACGACCTGCCACACGCGAGACGACTGTGCGTCCTGCCATGTGGAACCGGGTCCGTCCGTGCTTGCCGAATTCCCCCGCAGGGCGGATGTGAGGGCGCCCGGCGCTACCCTGGTGCGGGACGCGCCCCTGTCCCACGAGTCGCCGTTCTTCTTGCGGGGCCATGAGGCGCTGGCCGGAAGCGATGAGTCGCTGTGCCAGACGTGCCACACACAGGAGACGTGCACGGCGTGTCACGATGGTGCCACCGGGAACGAGTTCCACCCCGACAACTTCGTCACGCGCCATGCCACGGAGGCGTACGGTCAAAGCGCCGAGTGCGCGAACTGTCACAGCACCCAGGTATTCTGCCGGGCGTGCCACATCGGCCAAGGATTCGAGAGTTCGGGAAGGCTCGGCAGGGGCTTCCACGACGCAGAGCCACTCTGGCTGATCCGTCACGGCCAGGCTGCCCGCCAGACCCTGGAGAGCTGCGCGAGCTGTCACTCACAGCGCGACTGTGTACAGTGCCACTCCGTTACCGGTGCGTTCCAGGTCAATCCGCACGGTCCCGGGTTCGATGCGGCCCGTGCGAGAGCGAAGAGCCCGCGTACATGCTTCGCCTGTCACATCACTGTTCCAGGAGGTGGATAGCGATGAAGCGTAACCCAGTGTTGGTCCCTAGCGTGCTCGCTGCCGTGGCGCTCGCGTGGGGGTGCTTTCCGGAGGACCGGCGAACCGAGACCGTGGACGCCCAGGCGGCTTGGCAATCAAGGGCGGCTTGGCCGCCCGAGGTCGTGGCGCACGTGGACAGCGGTAACGCCGCTTTCCGGGATAAGGGTTTGGAAGAGGCGCTCCGGCATTACACTACAGCGACAGAAGGCATGCCCGACAACGCCGCCGCGTGGTTCGGCGTGAACATGGCGCAACTCGCGTTGGGCAACCGGGCCGCGGCGGACTCCGCGCTCGACATGGCCCGCAAGGCCGCGCCCGGAGTGAGCCTGATCCACGCCACCGAGCCGGATTCGACCGAGTCTCCCGATGAGGTGCCAAAATGATTGGACGGTCCTTCGCAGTTGCCGCCGCACTTGGCGTGTGTTTGCCACTCGGCGGGTGCGGCAAGCACGAGTTCCTTCCGCCGCCTGCCGAAGAGCGGGTGGAGGAAGCGAAGACGCTCTACTCACCCGCGCTGTTCGACTCGATCGCATGGAGCGACGAGGAGGAGTATGCCATCCAGGGAGCGGTGGTATTCGCTTCGGAGTGCCGGAAGTGCCATGGCTTGATGGGGGAGGGAGGTACGGATTACGCCGCAGAGCGCAAACTGGAAGTGCCGTCCCTGGTCGAAGCCGGATGGGAGTACGACGGAGATCTGGAGGTCCTCAGGCACGGCATCTTCGTGGGCCATCCGGAAGGCATGCCTACTTGGGGCGTGGCGGGCATCACCCCAAGGGAGATCGACGCCGTGGCACATTACATACTGACCAGCCTTCGCCCCGAGGTGTTGGCGGGAGGCTGAGGCAAAATCCTATGGGCGGCGCTGCTATAGAGTCGAGTCCGCTGTGTAGCCCACGTACGTCAACACGATGATGTAGAGAAGGGTGCCCCAGGCGAGGATGTTCCAGAACGGGTCAGGGCGGCCATCTTTGCCACCCCGATCCAGGAACGGCATGAGGACAAGCACCGCTGCCATGAACCCGAACGCCAGCACGCCCACCAGCTCGCCCTCCACGCCGAGAACCCTGGCAGGGAAGTATTTCAAGCTCTGGAACATGAACATGAAGTACCACTCCGGCTTGATTCCGATCGGAGCCGAAGCGAACGGATCCGCTTTCTCGCCTAGCTCGGCGGGAAAGAACGCGGCCATGGCCGCGAGAATGGCAAGGGCCGACAGCCAACCCACCAGGTCGCGAAGCACGAAGTTGGGGAAGAAGGAGATGGAGGTCTTCCCACCGCCTTCGGCCTCGACGCTCGGTGGCACGCTCATCCCGTGTCGTTGGACCAGAAGGACGTGGAGGCCAACGAGAAGAATCATGAGTCCCGGAAGAACCGATATATGCAGCGCGTAGAACCGGGTCAGCGTAGCCCCGGTGACGTCGTCTCCACCCCGGAGGAACTCACGGATGAACGGGCCCACGCCCGGGATGACGGCGGGGATCTCGGTCCCCACGCGCGTCGCAAAGAAGGCGAGTTCGTTCCACGGCAACAAGTAGCCCGTGAATCCAAGGCCCATCGCGAGAAAGAGGAGGCCCGCTCCCGTCATCCAGGTGAGTTCGCGGGGCGCACGATAGGCTTTGAGAAGGTAGACGCTGAACATGTGCACGAACGCCGTGAAGACCATCAGGTTCGCTCCCCAGGCATGGATGGAGCGAATCAGCCAGCCGAATTCCACTTCGGCCATGAGGAACTGGATCGACTCGAAGGCGCCTTCGGAGCTGGGGCGGTAATAAAAGAGTAACAATACGCCCGTGGCCACTTGGAGCATGAAGAGAAAGACGAGCATCCCTCCCATGTAGTACCAGAAGGTATGCCGGTGAATCGGCACCCGCTTCTTCCTGGCCAAAGGGAGAAGCTCAGAGAGCCCAACGCGGTAGTCCAGCCACTGCCACAAACGTCTCATCGCGCCAGCATGACGCTGCTCTGTCATTAGAGCCTGCTGACCACGATCTGGTCACCGCGGACGTTGACGTTGAATGCGGGTAGCGGTTCGGGTGGCGGTCCGGCGATGTTGCGGCCTGAGAGGTCGAAGTGGCCGTTGTGGCAGGCGCACCAGATGTGATGGAGATCGTCGCGGTACTGGACCGTGCAGTCCAGGTGTGTGCATCTGGCGGAGAATGCTCGCAACTCTCCTGAAGAGGTCCGAATCATGATGCCTGGTTGGGTCCCGAACCGGAAGATTCGCCCTGAGTTCCGCGGAAACTCACTCACGGCGAACGGCAGGACGACGGACGACACAGCCGACTCGGCCACGTCGGGTGGCACCAAGTAGCGGGTGACCGGATAGAGCACGGACATCAGGAAGCCACCTGCCGTCGTGCCCAGGATCCAGTCTACGAACCGCTTGCGAGACATGAGGCGCTTCGATCTCATTGTTCTTCCTTCACGGTCAAGGGGGCAGGGACTCGGTGGCGCGTTCTTCGATGTCCTTGATCTTCAGCAGGAGCCCCACGATCAGAAGTGCGATAACGGCGGTCGACAGGGCGAGCCCGACCCTACGGAACCGGTGTTCTTCCAAGGCTTCGATCCCCCGTCTTCGGGCGGCCTCCGCGATCTCCAGTCCAGCTTCCACCTCCTCCTTCACTGGATCGACTCGGAAGGAGTGCACGGCGGTCCTAGCTTTGGTCAGGGCCGTATTCACGCCCTCTAGTTCGAACAGGGCCTGGCCCACTTCCATTCCCGCGTTCTCGGCCTCCTCAAGGAGGGTGAGGCCGGCCGCGTGTTGGGCCTTGAGGGAGTCCACGAGCCGCTTCATCTCGACGAACTCGTGGCCGAAGGGGTCGTCGTCCTCATGGCACTGGCCACAGATTTCTTCGCTGCGTAGGGTCAGGGCCTCGTCGGTCACCTCCTCGACCGCGTGGTTGGCGTGACACGTAGCACAGCCGGGAAGATCCTGCTCGATGAAGAGGTCGGCGTGACCGTTTTCGCTGAAGAGGGTCGCCATCATCGAGTGGCACTCTCCGCACACGTTGGCCACGGAAGCGAGTCCCGGTGGCGCAGCGCCGTGATTGCCGTGACAATCGTTGCACGTCGGCGCGGTGAGGTCTTCCTCCTCGTACATCAGCTTTCCGTGGACGCTGCCCTTGTAATCCTCCAGTTGCTCCGTGCCAATGTCGTGGCGTCCCATGATCTCGGGATCTCCATGACACGAGCCACAGAGTTCCGCCACGCGAGAGGGGTACACGCTGGACTCGGTGTCCGAAGGCGGCCGCGTCGCGTGTGCCGGATGACAACTCACGCACGTCGCCACGTCGGCGTCGTCCTCCTCCATGAGGCGCTGGCCGTGAATCGAGGATCTGTACTCGAGAACCTGATCGACTCGTAGGGACGGGTCGTAATCACGCATGAACGCAGCGTCGGAGTGACAGGAGCCGCACAGTTCCGGTATCTCGCGGCGGCTGGGCTTGCTTAGAAAACCGGCGGACGGGTCCAGAGCGTCCGAGTTCTTCCTTGCTCCGTGACACGCGAGACATCCGAATCCTCGCTCGGCGTGAATGTCGGTTTCGAACATGGTAGCCGGCGCGGAAAGGCGATCTTCGTCCAGCGTCAGGTGGCATTCGATGCACGCGTCGGCGGTCGGCCTCTGTTGGACGGCCATCGCGGGAGCCGGGCCCACAGAAAACGCGAGAAGAAGTCCGGCAAGCGGAGCGAACGCTCGAATGGGCGACGGCGCGCGGGGGGACTCGTGGGCGGTCATGGCTCCACCCCTCCGAAATGACACAGGAGGCAGGCGCCTCTGTTGGCCGCCTCCGCCCTGTCGCCGTCGAAGCCCGGTCCGTGAGGACTGACGCGCCACCCCCCTCGAGCCGAGTGGCACTGAGCGCAGTCGACCTGTGAGTGGCAGGTGACACAGCCCTCCAATCCCTGGCGCGCAGCCTCTCCGTGACCCAGGAGCCAGAAAGGCCGCGAGTTGTGGAACGCCACGTCGAGCCGGCCCTGGGAGGCGAGGCCGACTCCTATGTGACAGCCCCTACAGAAAACCTCGGTGCTGTGGCATGAGGCGCAGTCCGTGGCGTTGCTGTATGCGTCGGAGGCGTGCATCTCGAGGACGTTGCCCACATGGAACTCCGGGCGAGTGGGCCCGTCGTGGCATGCAACGCAGGTGGTGGGCTCGTGGCACCCGCTACACGACCGCTCATCCGTTGCCGCACGGGCGCCGTGGCTGGTTTCGAATCCGATGCGATGCACACGAATGCTCTCGGTCTCCAACTGAACGCCGGAGGGACCGTCAGGAACCGAGACGGGAAGGCTCGCCACCTCGGGATTAGCCACGTCCCGATGGCAAGCCGTACAACTGGACTGAGTGTGGCAGTTCGCGCACCCACCGGTATCATCCAGCGCGCGAGCGCTGTGACTCCACTCCCACCCGGACCGTTCATGATCGGTCGGCTCCGGGTACTCGGGAGGCTTGTCACGTACCGACTCGAGGATGCGGGTGTCCCGCCCCAGGTCGGCGATCTCTGTAAGTGACGACGCATTGACGTGGCACCGTTCACAGCTTTCCCGGGAGTGGCAGGTGGCGCATACTGAGCGGGTGATCCCCCCCAGATCTCCATGTTCGGAGATGAATTCGAGCGCGCTGTGCCCGTCCGGTTCCGGGAAGTCCCGGAGGCGCGTAACCGTGAGGTCCGTCGCCTCCCAAACGGGGTCGTGGCACGCCAGGCAGTTTCGCTCGTAGCTCAGGTGGTCAGGCGCGTCGTGAGCATGGCATGTCAGGCACGCTTCTGCGCCAGCCGGCGTCACCGCCATGCGATCCTTCTCACTTGGATACTGGTGACACGTCCCGCATTCGGTCGAATCTCCGGCCTGTTGGACGGACTCTTGGTGCTCGCGGTGAGAGAACACCAGGTTGGACGGTCGCCGACTGGCGGTCGCCCACTCGACCCGCTTCTCACGATCGCCGTCGTGGCATTGCGTGCATGTTGCCGGGTCGGGGTAGACGTCCTCTTCGATTCCGGTCTCGATTCCTCTGTGACAGCCCTCGCACAAGGGAAACAGGCCTTCGTGATCCAAGTGGGGGAAGGGATCGTCAAAGGGGGCGAGCGCCCACACTCCCGATGCGCCCACCAACATGGCCACCACCGGCAGGCCCCGGCGCAAGCTCATCGGGTGCCTCCTCCCCTCCCCGATACCGCGGGCTCGGATCCGAGCGTCCAATCGATGCGAAGCGACCCACGCAGCTGGCTCCAGTCGACACTCGGGGATGAGCCACCGGCCAAGTGCCGGTATGTGGTGAGCGCGCCGGTGAGGTGCACTCTGGGGCCGACACGGATGGCCCCGTTCCCCCCCAATCCCAGCACCGTGCCCTCCGCGACTCTGAACTCGTAGAGCCGTTGGTAGGCCTGAAGTCGGACCCCGAAAAATGTGCCGTTGTCGAATTGCCGACGCAGGCTCAGGTACCCGTCGTTTTTGGCAGCTCCAAAGCCGATGTCCCTGCGAGCCCCCCCTTGGATCTGCCAGTCTCGACCTACGCGAGTAGAGACGTTGATGCCCAGATACCAGCCGCTCGAGCGAACAGGGCCAAAGACGCTGCTCGCGCCGGTGTCCTGGTAGCTCCGCCGCGCTCCGCGCACGTCCACGTCGGTCGTGCTCCCCGGAATACGCCACATGGCGTTCGCGCCGATCTCATCGAAGCCAATGGGGTCGAAGGAGCCCCAAATGGTCCACAGCTCGAAGAACGGTTGGTAATGCCGTGCGTAGATCCCGAGTCCGAGGTTCGGCGATGGATTGTACCATGCCCTGAGGCGGGCTTCGTTCAGCGTCGTGGTGGCGACATCGGCCTCGATCGAGCCTTCGAGAGATACGCGGTCTGTTCGCGTGACTGCATCAACGGACACTCGCTCGGTGTAGAGTGCCGCCCTGTCGTGCCGGATCTCGCGCTGATAGAGGACCGTGAAGGTTGAACCGGTCCGGGGTCGGTAACTCACCTGAGTGCCGACCAGGAGGGCTCGGACATTGGGGGCAAAGGACTCGAGGGCGGCAAGTGATTCGCCGGTCCGAGGCTCGTTCAATCCCTGTGCCAAGCTCCAGCCTCCGAAGGCCTCAAACGTAAAGGTGGGAGTCCACACCACCACGGATCCGCCGTCATAGTTGTGATAGCCTAGCCCGGATGTCTTCCACTGCCTCCCAACCCGCAGCCGCCACGATCTTCGACTGAGTTCGGCGTAGGCCGCGAGGAGGTCATAGTTGTCGGAGGACCGTGGCCATAGGCTGTCTTCCCCGGCCACCGTTGCCCGCCCACGTGCTCGGGCGTAACCACGGATCCCGCGGCCAATGCCCCAGACGCTTACTGTGACATCCTGCGTCGCAGGCACGGTGGAGATCGGATGGCTCGACCGCATAAAGCGGCAAAACGCCGTGCCCTCGATACAGCGCACCAGATGTCCGTCTGCGGCTCGCCGAAAGAGTCCATCTCCCGCAACCAGGGACACGTCAACGCTGTCGGTGATCAGCGGGCGGATCTCGACATACTGGAAACTGGTGACGCCGGAGACCCGAACGCTCTGGGCGAATGCCGTGCTCCACCCCCCGGCAGCCGTCGTCATGGCGACGAGAGAGGTGAGGAGGTGTGCGCGCGCGGTCATGGATCCCGCTCGTTTGGAGGTTCTTTCCGATCCAGCCATTCGCCCAACAGATGGCACGAGATGCAATCCTCTTCCAGTTCGTGCTCCATCTGCTCCTCGTGACACGCGAGACAGACGGTTCGCGACGGGGGGAGCGCGGACACGATCTCATCCTCGTGGCATCCCTGACCGCCGCAGCCTCTGTGCACGCCCACTTCGTGCTCCTCCACCGAGCTAGGTCCATGGCAAGCCAGGCACTCCGACTCGGGCTGGTGGTGGCTTTGGTGACAATCAGCGCATTGCCCCCCCATGGCGTATGTGACCGGGGTCGAATGGCATTCTACGCACGCGACCTGCTCGTGCCGTGAGTGATCTAGTGGGAGGGCTCTGAATACCGGGGTCTCCCGCATGGAGAGCCGAACCGGCTGGACTATGCGTAGGACCTGCTCCGCCCCCCCGCCGTGGCAGAGCCCACACTCCAGGCCCCTGTCGGCGTCATGGTGGCAAGCCAAACACTGGGCGTCTTCCACTAAACCGGCGGTGGCGTATTCGGTGGGCGTCTCGTGGCACTCCGTGCACGCTGTCTCCTGGTGTGTGACATGCCCCTCAACGGTGTCATGGCAGGTCACGCAACTCACCTCGCGGTGCGCCTCGTGAGCGAAGCCACCCGGGTAGCCGGGGGGGGTGCGGGCTGTAACCGGCAGGGCTACGTTGGCCGGGCGCTCCGGGGCCGACCCGGGCTGGACCGTGTCCGGTTCCTGCGGCGCAGCATTCTGCTCGGGTGGCGGGTCAGGGCCACACGCCAGAATCAGGAGCATCGGTACGAGAATCGACCCAGCTCTCATCGCCGCTCCCGCCCAGTGCGTCAGATTCATGATCAGGTCGGGCCTCTGGCTGGGGGGCGGAGGTCGATAACCTCCAGCCCCCCATAGCGTTGGGCCGCTTCCCGCCTACTACTTGGGAAGCAGATTGTCCAGTGACACACGCGACACCGGTGCCAGGCCATAGTCCGTTTGGACCTGCCGGATGCTCGCCGTGAGCAAGGCCTCCGTCAGGAAGGGATTGTGGATGGCGGAGCTCGAGATCGCGCCTAGCTTCGCGTTGAATTTTGCTCCTTCCGCCACAGTGAGCAGATTGTCCTCGTTGTCGAACTCCGTGGAGGGAACGAGGGCCAGTAGGGCATTGAGCTCATCCACGAGGGCAGCGATCCTGCTCGTGGCCACGATATAGGCCGAGCGGGCTGCGTCTTCGCTTCCATGACACCCGCTCGTCGTACAACTCGAGAACGTGCGCTCGCTGAGCTCGCAATCGGCCGCCGGGTCGGGAATGCCCTGAGCGTCGATACAGGGAATCGGCTTGAAGCTGTGACCCTTGACGCTGAGCACGAAGTCCCCGGTCAGGGCGTCCGTCACCTCGTAGGCGTTCACGTGGCACGTCGCGCACAGGCGTGGGTTCGCCTCGGAGCCATGCGTACTGCGGATCAGGAGGTCCGCGTACTCGAAGTTGGGCGGCTGCCATCCGACATTCTCGCCGAGCAGCAGGGGTCCTTGAGGCGAATGCGGACCACTGGACTGCCTGTCCATGTCGGGTACGGGCCGCCGCTGGTGGCACTTCATGCACAGGTTGACGTCCACTTCGCGGGAGTCGACCGGGAACCTCAGTTGGCCGGCGTTGGTGGCGTCGTGGGGATCGTGGCACACTGCGCAAACGATGCCGATCTCTTCGGTGCCGTCCTTCTCCAGATACTCGGCGTCGACGCCCCATGCCTCGAGAGCGCCGCGTGCTCCATGGCAGTTGCGGCAACCCTCTCTTTCGCGGTACTGGGGACGGTTCGCGCCATCACCATGGCGGGATTGTGCCCACTCGTCCACGAAACCGTGATGGCTGCCCTGGTGGCATTCCCCGCATCCGCTGGTGAGATCGACTCCTACCATGATCGAGGCCAGGGGTTGTGAGGCATCGGGGTTGGTGACGTGTGCCAGCCCGGGCCCGTGGCAGGATTCGCATTGGACGTCATAATAGCGGGGGTCCCCCGTCGCCTCATGTCCTCCCGAAGACTCGCTCGCGTTCCCGTTTTGACCCACCGTGTGGCACCCCTCGCAGAATGGCTGCGCGCTGCCGCTCGCCTGTAGGGTTTCCCACGCTGAGGCGTGGGCCGTCTCCTGCCACTCGGCATTCTTGCCGACGTGACAGTTTCCGCAGACGGGCAGCTTGTTTTCCTGGTCACTGTAGCCGAGGAATCCTGCAGCCCCGGAAGGGGGGTCATCAAATAGTGGAAATGCCAAGAAAATCTGCTCAGTATCCGTGCACCCTGCGACCAGCACGACAGTCAGCGCAAGGGCCGTTCTAACGATCAGGACTCGTGTCTTCATCAGCGGCCTCCGGGATGGTATGGCCATGGTCTAGACATCAGAGGTGACATCCGGTCGCAGTGAACCGAGAGGATCGGGGGTCACCCAAAGGAAGGTGTGGAGATAGGGGTAAGTCGGTCGGCGGCTCGACCGCCGGACCTTGGTGCGGGGCGGGACCACCCGCTTTGGGCGGCCAAACCTGGCCCCAGAGGAGTCTTTACTCCCCGGGAGAGCGACGGGAGCCCGTGAGATCGCCATTCTACCAGCCCTTATCTATTGCGAAGGGCTCTTTCTTACGGAGTCCGAGCCCCTGAAACGGAATTGGCCGCTAGGCCGGTCGCACGACTAATCGGCGGGCTCGTCCGCGCCACTCAATGCAGCTTTCCTTCACCTGCCGGGGCGCGGGCATCGACGAAACACCAGGGCAGGAACAGCATTCAAGTGTCGCATCTATAGAATATTTAACGGCTCGTCGCCGACCCCAACAAGCGGGGAATGCCCCCAACCGGTGTAGGGAGATTTCCCCTACTCACGTGAGGAGCTCCGACTTGCGAGGATGGCCGGCCGAACAACTTGACTGCCGTGGCTTCGCCCCGAGGTTTTCGGAGGCCTCTGAGCAACTTGACCACAAGGGCATTATGGGTAGGTTTCCTCGCTCCCGACCTAGTCGGGAGTACCCGCCCCGCTAGCTCAACTGGCTAGAGCAACTGACTCTTAATCAGTAGGTTCGGGGTTCGAGTCCCTGGCGGGGTACTGGTTGTGGGACAACGACTTACGGGAACGGTCATTCGGATAACCGGATGGCCTTTTCCCGTCTTAGGGCACACATAGGGCACAGAAGATCTCCGCCTAGGGGTGGAAGGCCCAACCAGCCATGGCCCCTAACGAGACGGCCATCCCATTATTCAGGATGGCCGTTCTTCTCGATCAGGAGGGTGGACAGTGGGCATGCTGGACCCCCACCACAACCCTCGCCCCAGAAGTTGGCTGCCCACATGGCCAGCACTGGTTCCTGACTGAAGAAGACGGTGGCAAGCTGATTAGCAGCATCCTCCTCCTGTCCAACGATTGGCAGGTCTAAGACATCAATCATGGCGTGGCCGACTTCACGGAGGAAGATGAAGATCACGGATGCGGTTGCCGGAGTCAGGCATCTGACACAGACGGTTCGGGCGAGGATTCGGGGGCGGTACGGATCCTACTCTCCTTTAGCCACACCGCGAGAAGGGCGATTCGGCAGATGTTGTCTCCCTTGAGGACTTCACCACCGGGCGTTTTGACTTCCCACCCGCTCTGAACATCGAAACCCCGCTCTTTGAGCTCTATGGCCAGGACGCTGCGCCTGCTTCCGCTGCAATAGTCGCCGTCCCGATCGGGCCGTCGAATGACGTGCTCACACACGAGGTTGTTGAGGCGATCCTCGGGCAACATGTCAACGAGGCGCTCAAGGGCTTCCCTCACGACACGCCCCGGCGGGGCATAACGGACCAACTCCCTTGCGAATCGGATGGCGTCCTCCGGCGGAAAATCTCCGGCCTCCAGGACCCGCATCCGTTCACTGATGATACCATCGTTTACGACCCACTCGTCCCGCTCAACCTTGGCCTTTGCGTCGTCAAGGCTATTATCGCGCTCGTCAGTCATGGGCCCACCTCAGTTGGGTTCTCCCTGGTCTTCTGCACCATGCGACCCCCTCCCCCTATCCAGCAGAGCCACGAGCTTCGCCGCCGGTATGCCCACGGCCTGTCGTGTCAGACTGGGTGAGGTCGCTCTCGGCCTCGTGACATCGGTCGAACGCATCCAACGCGCCGAGAAGCCCATCAAAATCCACCACGCCCTCTTGGTCGGAGTTGTCCACATAAAGGTGCTCATATGGTCCGGTGGTGATCTCAAACAAGATCTTCTTGCCGTCCCATGTCTCCACGACCTCTCTCTCGTCGTAGTCCCGTGTGGCCACCCCATCGACTTCGGCGACCTGACGCTTCACGTACCCGAACTGCCCAAAAAACCCACCGACCCAATCGTGCTCGGAACCATAAGTCAGGCTCTCTGAAAACCTGTATCCAGCATTACTGAATCCTTCGGCATTGCCCCCTCCAGCGAGTAAACCAAGTTCGTTGAGAAGCGGCCACCTACCGCCCTCGAAAGCCTTGAACGCGAAGCACGTCGACCTGACAGTCGGTCGCCCAGCCTTCCACACATACCAGCCTGAATCTCTGTGGAACAAGACGAGGTACGCACCAATTCCCATACGGATCGAATCGCCCGGCGCCCAGTTCCTATCGAGCAGAAAGCCAGATGAGACGGCATCATCCTGGGCTTCGGCGGGCAGGCTCGTC
>JACZXQ010000026.1 GCA_022571515.1 Gemmatimonadota bacterium | reverse complement strand
GCCTCCGGCGGCGGAGCTTGTGGAGGCCCCCGAGGGCGGATGCCTCCTCTTCGCCGACGGTCTGCGGTACGACCTCGGGCAGGCGCTGGCCGAACGGCTGGAGGGGCGAGGCTGCCGCGTCCATGTGGGCCATCGGTGGGCCGCGCTGCCCACCGTCACGGCCACCGCTAAGCCAGCTGTGACACCGGTCGCCAAGGAGATCTTCGGGATAGAACTGGCGGAGGACTTCACGCCACTCTTCCCGCCGGCCGACTCCGCTTCGGAAGGGAAGCCGGCCATCGCGTCCAGAATCCGAACCGAGCTCGAAGGGGCGGGTTATCAGGTGCTCCAGGGCGACGCCGGGGACTGGCCCACGTCCGACACCGCGCGCGGCTGGACCGAGGAAGGCAAGATCGACAGTCTGGGCCACAAGCTCGGGGTGGGGCTCGCCCGCCAGCTCGACAGCGAGCTCGACCGGCTGGCTGAACGCGTCGTCGCGCTCCTCGACGGCGGATGGACGTCCGTTCGGGTCGTCACGGATCACGGATGGCTCCTCCTCCCGGGCGGCCTGCCCAAGATCGACCTCCCCAAGCACCTCACGGCGAGCCGGTGGTCCCGCTGCGCCACGGTGGCGGGAGCTTCGGAGGTCTCGGTGCCGACGGCCCCATGGCATTGGAATCCGCTTGAACGATTCGCCACCCCGCCCGGGATCTCGGCGTTCAACAAGTCGACCGCCTATGCCCACGGGGGCCTCAGCATCCAGGAGTGCCTGATCCCCGATCTGCTGGTGGAGCGGAGTGGGGGCGGTGCGGTGCGGGCCACCATCGACTCGGTGACGTGGCGGGGGATGCGGTGCACCGTCCGGGCCACGGGCGCGGGTGGAGAGGTGCGTGCGGACCTCCGCCTGGAGGGCGCGCACGGCCCCTCCGTCGTCGCGTCGGCCAAGGCGGTCGACGAAGACGGCCGGGCGAGTCTCGTGATGGCGGATGACACGCACGAGAACGCCGATCTCACGCTGGTGCTCCTGGACGAGGACGACACCGTACTGGCTCAGAGGAAGACCCGGGTGGGGGATTCGACATGACGACGACCATGCGGATGGATCACCTGGACCGGGTGGCTGCGTCCGCCTTCGAGGGCTACTTGGTCCGCAAGGATCTGGTCCGGAAGTACGCACGGCAGTATCCCGTGCCCACCTACGTGGTGGAGTTCCTTCTCGGCCGCTACTGCGCCACCACGGACGAGGACGAGATCGCCGAGGGGCTGGAGATCGTCGAGAAGCAGCTCCGGGGACGGACCGTGCGCACCGGGGACGAGGAGCTCTTCAAGGCCGAGGCCCGAAACGAGGGCTCCGTCAAGCTCATCGACAACGTCAGGGCCAAGCTCGACGCCAAGAACGACTGCTACGTGGCGGAGCTGCCGAGCCTCGCGCTGCGCGATGTCCAGATCGCGGACGCCCTCGTCAAGGAGCACGAGCGGATCCTCACCGACGGGTTCTACTCGGAGGTTACCCTCGAGTACGATCCCATGGTGGCGCTGGAGAAGACGGGCAGGCCGTTCCGCATCGCTGCGCTCCGTCCCATTCAGATGTCGAGTCCCCACGTGGTCAGCGTGCTCGCGGCCGGCCGGCGTGGCTTCACCACCGACGAGTGGCGTGATTTCCTGATCCGTTCCATCGGGCTCGAGCCGTCCGCCCTGAGCGAGCGGGCAAAAAGGGTGGTGCTTCTCCGCATGATCCCCTTCGTCGAGCGGAACTACAACCTGGTGGAGCTCGGCCCCCGGGGCACCGGAAAGAGTCACATCTACCAGCAGATCTCCCCCTACTCACACCTCATTTCGGGCGGCAAGGCCACGGTCGCCAAGATGTTCGTGAACATGGCGAACGGCCAGCGTGGGCTGGTCTGCCACTACGACGTGGTGTGCTTCGACGAGGTGTCCGGGGTCTCGTTCGATCAGAAGGACGGCGTCAACATCATGAAGGGGTACATGGCCTCCGGCGAGTTCAGCCGCGGCAAGGAGAGCATCCGCGCCGAGGGCGGGATCGTCATGGTGGGCAACTTCGATGTGGACGTGGAGCAGCAGCAACGGATCGGACACCTGCTGAGTCCCATGCCGAAGGAGATGCGGAACGACACCGCCTTCCACGACCGCATCCACGCCTTCGCGCCCGGATGGGACTTTCCGAAGCTCAACCCGAACGACCACCTCACCGACCACTTCGGCCTGGTGAGCGACTTCCTCAGCGAGTGCTGGAGCCGGATGCGCGAGGGCAGTCGAGTGCCCGTCCTCCAGAACCGGGTGTTCTGGGGAGGCGCCCTGAGCGGCCGGGATATCGAAGCCGTCCAAAAGACGGTGAGCGGGCTCACCAAGCTCCTCTTCCCCGACACCGAGATGCCGGTCCCGGACGAAGAATTGGAGTGGATCGTCCGGCTCGCCCTCGAGTCCCGCCGGCGGGTGAAGGAGCAGCAGAAGCGCTGTCTCAAGAGCGAGTTCCGCAATACCCACTTCAGCTTCACCCTCGGCGTGGAGGGCGTCGAGCAGTTCGTGGCGACCCCGGAGCTCCACAGCGACGAAGCCATCGACGAGGATCCGCTTCCGCCCGGACAGGTCTGGGCAGTAAGCACCGGACTGGAAGCAGGACCGGGGCTCTGCCGAATCGAGGTCACGGTCGGACCCGGCAGCGGCGTGAAGGTTCTCAACCGCCCCACGCCCCCGGCCTTCGGGGAGAGTGTCAAGGTCGGAGAGCAGAACCTCTACGCCCACACGAAGGAGCTCGTCGGCGACCGAGCACCCCGCGAGCACGAGTTCACGATGCAGCTCCGGGCCATGGACGCCGACAAGAGCGGCACCGGGCTCGGGCTCCCGGTTCTGATCGCATTGGTCGGCGCACTGCTCGAGCGCCACACCCGCGGCGGCACCATCATCGTGGGATCCCTCAACCTAGGAGGGTCCGTCGAGCCGGTCGCCAACCCGGTGGCCATCGCCGAGTTGGCGGTGGACAAGCAGGCAACGACGCTCCTCATGCCGGTGACGGCGCGTCGCGCTTTGAACGAGCTGCCAGATGACCTGTGGACAAAGGTCAACATTGAGTTCTACAGGGACCTGGCGGATGCGGTGTTCAAGAGTCTGGATGATTGAGATGGACACGTCCTGGAGGAGTAGAGGAGTTCGTGAATGAGCTTTGACCGAAAAGCAGCACCAGGGTGGCATCAGGAGGTGCCGGGTTCCCGCTGGTTCAACGCGGACCTCCACGTGCACACCATTGACGACCTTCCGGGCGGGCGGGCGAAGATGCCTGCGGGAATCCAAGGTGAGGCTTCAGACCCGAAGGTGCTTCGGGAATATGCCCGGACGTTCCTTCAGGGCGCGGTCCGTGCGGGCGTACAGGTGCTCGGCCTCACCCCGCATGCCACAAAGGTCGGGGATGGCCCGGAGACCAGCGCGGTCTGGCAAATCGTCGGAGTGTGGAATGACGATGAAGATGACGATGGAGTGCCGTTCCGCGAGAAGATCTACGCGGTCTTTCCCGGCTTCGAGCCCAATGTGAACGATGGGGGTAGCGGGGTGCATCTCCTGTTCCTCTTCGATCCGGAGATCGGGCGGGAGCAGTACCTGTCTCTGTTTGAGGCCGTAATGGACGGCCGGGTTCCATGGGACCGCGGCGATCTCCAGCTTACTTCCCGTGATGCAAAGGGCGTCTTCGAGACCATCGACGCACGCCGGGATGAGAGTCGTGCGGGCGAGCAGCCATGGGACTACCTCGCGCTGGCACCCCATTTCCAGAATCATCACGGTGTCCTAGGGGAGGTCAAGAAACAGGTTCTCGAGACCTTCCCGTGTCACCGTCTGGCGGGCTATGAGCTGGGAGACGATAAGCTGCCTGAGGACTTCGATGAGTCCAAGAAACCCGGACTATTCCTCTTGCCGTTCATGGAGGAGCATCGCCAGGCTTTCTTCCACGGTAGCGACGCATACAAGGTCTCCGGTGCGGATGACCCTGAGGAGGATGAGTTGGGCCATCGCACCACCTGGGTCAAGCTGGCATCCCCCCGGATCGAAGCCTTGCGACAGGCCTTCATCGCGAGAGAGTCGCGACTTCGGATCGCCCACGAGCGGGATGGCAACGGGTCGCTGCGTCCGCTTTCCGACCCCCCTCATGCGCCCCCTGGCAAGAGACCCTGGCTCCGCCGAGTCACCATACGGGGGGAGGCAGCGTTCTTTGGTGGGCGTGACGACGACGGCGCACGTGAGGTCACCGTGGATCTGAGCCCGGACCTCACGTGCATCATCGGCGGCAGTATGACGGGGAAGTCTACGCTGCTCGACGGATTGCGAGTCTTCATCGACGCGGAGATGCCGTCGGACGAACGGCTTCTCGAAGACGTGGAAGCAAGGGGTCGGGGCCGCTTTCTGGCCGGCCAGCCGGAGATCACATTGGACACACCCGGTTGTGGGACTGGTGCTCCGCACGAACGGTGGCCGGCGGTGTTCTTCAGTCAGAGTGAGCTCCAGCGGCTGGTTCAGGGTCCAGGCCAGGTGGAGGACATCCTTGCCCTCCTCGTACCGGGGGAGAAAAACGACATACAGAAGCGGAACGCCCGTCTCGATGATCTGGACCGCGAACTGTCGAGACAAGCGCGAACCCTCGGGGATCTTGTGGATCAACGGGCCGAGGCCGAGCAACAGTTGGCTGCGGCTCGGAAGGCCAAGGCGGACCTCGAGACGTTCAAGCAAGCCGGACTGGCCACGATGCAGGAGAGCGAGAGACTCCAGGGAAACATAGACCGAGTGTCGAAGCATGCGGGCGACATACGGCAGCAGATCGACGCTGTGGCCGATGCCCTCGCGGAAACGGCGCTCGACGCAGACACGGAGGCCGGGATTCGGGCATGTTTGCAACGCTTGGAAGAACCGTTGCCGGAGGAGGAACTGGGGGCTCTCCACACTGGGGCCGTAGCAGCGACCCAGAAGGCGGCGGCTGCCATTTCACGATGGGCAGTGGAACTCAGTCGCGTCCTGGATGTTGTCAGCCGCGCCGTTGTGATCGATCGCAAGGCGGTAGAAAAGAAGCTCGCCGAGTTGGGTCACGGAGCGGAGAAGCTCGCGGAGTTCCAGGCCCTGAGTCGTCGAGCCGGACTGACCACCAGCTACAAGGCCGCCCATGAGGGGGTAGAATCCCAGCTCCGGAAAGCGCAGGAGAGTTTCGACAAGAATCGGGCCGAACGGGAACAGCTTGTCGAGGAGCAGCGGGAGGCGTTCGATCGGGTTAAGGCGGCGGTCGAGGGGCAGTTCGATGAGCGAATCAAGGTGAGGCGCATCGACGTTGGGATCTCGGATGAACTCGAGGGCTTCCTGCAAGACCTCAAGCAAAAGGGTATTACGCGGTGGTGGAACGATGTCGAGCCCGCACGACGTCCCTCGCCGGACCAACTGTTCAACAAGCTTCAGGCGGGCCAACTCAGCGACCTCGGAGTATCACCCACCGTCGAGGAGCGATTTCAGGAAGTATTGACCAAGGCGAAGCGCTACGAGTTGCAGGCGCTCCGAAGCCCGGATCGATACGTGCTCGAGCTCCGCGTGGGGGATTCCGAGTATCGCGAGGCTAGTCGGCTGTCGGGCGGAAGGCGTGTGAGCCTCCTTCTCACGCTCCTCCTAGAAGCCCATGATGAGAAGCCCTTGGTCATCGACCAGCCCGAGGATGAGCTTGACAACCGCTTCCTCTGGGAAACGGTGCTGCCGGCGTTGCGCCGCCTCAAGGGCCGGCGCCAGGTCATCGTGGCGACCCACAATGCGAATATCGTAGTCAACGGAGACGCCGACCTCGTGGTACAGCTCGAGGCAGACGCGGACCATGGCAATGTGGCCGTGTCTGGTGCCATTGAAGATCCAGCGGTTCGGACGGCGATCGTTGAGACCGTCGATGGGGGTGAGAAGGCGTTCGAACTCCGCAAAGCCAAGTACGGTTTCTGATAGGGGAGAGCTGGGATGAACTGGTTGGACATTCTCGAACGCATCAACCAAGGTGAGGACGATTACACCGAGTTCAAGCGCGGTCTCGGAGATCTCAAGCCCGTGGGGCGCTCCATCGCCGCCTTCGCGAATACGGACGGTGGCGTTGTCGTGCTTGGCGTGGACGATGCGCAAACCATCGTCGGTGTGAAGGAAGATGCGGAGGTGGTCTCGGAGCGCCTCACCAGCTTCCTGCATTCAGGACTAAGCGCACCCGTCCAAGCGAAGCTCGGACGACACGAGGACCCGCAGGGATGGGTACACTGGATTGAAATTCCCCGCCAGCGAGGTTTCGAACCTCTTCGTCGCGATGGGCGCGTATTCGTTCGGAGGGGGCGCGCCAGCGTGGAGCCGTCGCCCGCCGAGTTGCAGGATCTCTACAACCTCTTCGGCTACATCCTCACGGAAGAGCGAGCCATCGAAGCCGCCGGCGTCGAGTCCATCGACGTGCACGCCTTTCGCACGTTTCTTGAGCGCCTGGGGTTGGATCTCACCACCGAACCACAACCCGATCTCGAGCGTGATCTTCGAAATCGAGGTGTCCTGGCCGAGATCGGTGGTGAACTCCGAGCGACGCTTTATGGAGTGCTGGCATTCGGGAAGGAGCCTCAGTCCTATCCGCAGACGAGTAACTTCTGGGTGGAATGTGTCGCCTATGCAGGCATAGACCGCGCGGATGAGGTTGTCCAGGTGGCTGAAGGAAAGGGGAGAATCGATGAGCAGGTGCGCCGTGCGGTCGGATGGTTGAAGGGCCTCGGACGGGTGGAGAGGTATCGGGGCCTCCATCGTGAGGACACGCTCATCGTTCCTGAGAAGGCCATTCGGGAAGCGTTGGTCAACGCTGTTGTGCACCGGGACTATGCGATCACCGGGAGCAAGGTGTTGCTCGAGGTGTTCGACGACCGGGTCGTCGTCACGAGCCCGGGGACGCTCCCCAATACCTTGACCCCGGAGAGTGTGCAGGCCGGCGGACATCCGCGTTCACGCAACGAGCTGTTCGCCAACTACATGGCCACCATGGGCATGATGGAGCAGCGTGGCCGAGGCTGGCCCGTGATTCGCCGGGCCATGTTGGAGCACGACGGCACTGAGCCAGGGCTCGAGGAGGATCGGGCGGCCCGCTTCGTCCGCGTCACCCTGTGGACGGTGCCCCTTGGCGAGGAGGATGAGGGTGATCGAGGAGCTTAAGAAGGAGAAGGCCCACCTCTTTGCTGAGCGGGCCGCTGGCCCGAGTACGCTTTGCTCCGCGGCGGCCGTCCGGCTTGCGGGTGCGCTCGACGAAGCTACGGACGATGACCGTTTGGCGTTGGACCACTACACTACCAAGCCTGCGGCGGAAAAGCTCGTCGCATCTCACCCCCTCCTTTGCGCGAAGCTCCACAAGGCAATGGCGTTGCGAATCCTCGAAGCCGCGAAGAGCCGCTGTTATGCCGCCGCCCTGGACCACCCGAGGCTGGTCCGTAACCTGTCCTCGACCGAGGGGGAGCCATGAGCCGCGGGGAGGAGAAGCTCAGCTGGGAGGGGGAGATCCTCTCCGTCCAGCCGCGCATCCGCCTGCTACGGAGCTTCGACGAGCGAAGTCACAGCTACCTCGGGTACGTGCTCCGCATACGGGGCAGCCTTGCCGGGGAGAATCGGGAGTTCGCCGTGGCGGTGGGGAAGGGCGCACACGAGAAGCACCGCTTCCGGGCTGGAGGCACCGTTTCAGGCATGGGGGTGCTGGTGGGAGATCCGCGCAGGGAGACGGCGGATCTGTACCGGGTGAGTCGGGTTCGCATGCTCAGCCGTGGAGTGGGGTCGGACGGGACACCGCCACCGTACGCCGGCATCCCCCCAGCGCTCGAAGAATACCGGGAGCGGGGGCATCGGCGACTCGCAACGATCACCTACCGCTCGAAGTGTTCCACCTGCCTGTGGGGCTGCGAGATGGCCGTAGAAATCATCGTTGATCATTGGAACCCGACAAATAAGAGATACCGGAAGGAGACCTTCTGCTACGGCCCAAAGAACTGCCCGTTCTACCGCGCCGGTCCGACGAGAAAGGTCCCCGGCCGCCGGGGAATGACGTGGGAGGAGGAGGACTGGATCGACGGGGAGGAGACAGCACACAGGGGTTTGGACGAGTAGGTCGCCCGCCGCCGAGACGCCTGATCCCGACACGCTGCCGAAGTCGGGCTTTGTTTTCCGTGCGGGGCACCAACGGGTAACTGCACGGTACTCTGTGAACGGCGCCTGGCAGATCGACCGCGCCGGATGCTCATTTCGGGAGGGGGGATGATGACGGTGTTGCTCGAGGATGTCCGGTACGCCATCCGCTCTTTTCTGAAGCGACCCGGTTTCACGGCGGTAGTTCTGCTGACCCTCGGCGTGACCCCGATGCTGGGGCGCGACTTCGCGCCGGAGGACGCCCTAGCCTTCGACCCCGAGCTGTTCACCGACCCCAATGCCCAAGCTCCTCCGGGCTCGGTCATCCTTGGCTACGGCCTCTGGCAGCGGCGCTTCGGAAGTGATCCCACCGTCGTGGGCAGGACCGTCCAGATGGATGGGCAGGGGTCAGTGGTGGTGGGTGTATTGCCTCCCAACTTCCGTGTCTACCTGCCGGAAGACGCCGGGATGCCCACCAACATCGATGTGTGGCGTGTGGTCCCCAGCAACTTCACCGAAGTGGCCCGTGACGCCGCATGGCTCACCGTGGTGGCCCGGCTGAAAGAGGGCGTGACGGTGGAGAGGGCGCAGCAGGAGATGGACGCCTTGGCGCGCCGCCTCAGGGAGATGTATCAGGAGCACGCCAACAGCAACATGCACATCGTGGTGAACTCCGTGCGCCAGCGTACGCGGGAGATCGGCGTGCGTATGACGTTCGGAGCCCACGAAAAGGACATCGTCCGGCTGGTGTTGAGGCAGGGCCTGAGCGTGGCCGTGGCCGGCGTGCTCCTGGGGCTGTTGGTCGCCTTCGGGCTGACGCGGCTCGTGGCCAGCTACATGCCTGCGCGGCGAGCGATGAAGGTCGATCCTGTAGAGGCCCTGCGGGGCGAATAAAGAGGCGAGTAGCCGGCCTACAGTTCGCCTCGACCAACCGCGACGGTACAAGCGTGCTCGGCGTGGTCGACGCCGCAACCCGCATGGGGTTCACCGCTAAGGAAGTGCGTGGGCCGGCGGACAGTTTGGTCAAGATCCCCAAGCCGGGCCGGCACCCCGACGTTGGCCAGGTTCTGGGCGCTACTCCGCCCACACCGTGCCATCCTTCTCGAAGCACTCGCCGGAGCCGCGCTCTACACCCTGCTCGGGCTCGCCATGGCGGTCTACGTCCAAAAACTCGTGGATCATGTGCTGATCGACGGAAACCGTCGGCTCCTGAACCTCATGAGCCTGACGACGCTCGTCATCATCGCGTTCCGGATCTACCTGAACACGATGAAGAGCCTGTTCATCCTGCGGACCGGCCAGACCATCGACGCAGTGCTGATCGCCCACCGCCTGAGCACGGTGGTGCGCGCGGACAAGATCGTGGTGCTGGCGGAGGGCCGCGTGGCCGAAGAGGGGACGCATCGGGAGTTGTTCGCCCGTGGGGGGCGGTACCGGGAGATGTGGCGTTACCAGCATCCCGACCTCGCTCCTGGACCGCCTCAGCGCCGCGCGGCGTCCTGAATCCGACTGATTGACGCCCCTCAATCCGGCCGTAACGCGTCCACCAACTCGATCCGGGTCGCCCTCCGCGCAGGAATGAGGCAGGCCACCAGGCCGGCCAGCCCGAGCGTCGCGACGATGGCCACGTAGACCGTTGGATCCGACGGGTTCACGTCGAAAAACACGGTCGCGAGGGGCCTCACCATGGCGGCGCCCATGAGGAGCCCCAGGACGATCCCGATTCCCAACTGCTTCATCCCCTTGGCGAGGACGAGCCACATGACGTCCTCAGCCTCCGCGCCCATGGCCATGCGGACGCCCAGCTCCTGGGTGCGCCGGCTCACGGAGAACGCCATCACCCCATACAGGCCGACCGCGGCCAGGAAGAGGGCCGCCACGCCGAAGGTCGTGAACAGCCGGCCGAAGATCGTGAACATGAATGTCGCCGTCTCCACTGACTCCTCCATCGTGCGGACCCGGTAGAAGGGCAAGTCAGGGTCGATGCGGGCGAGGATGTCGCGGGCATCGGCCGCGAAGGGGCCCGGCTCCCCGCGGGTCTTCACGGTGATGCTCACGAAGCGGATGTCCGTCTGTTGGGCGATAGGCACGAAGAACTGGTCGGGCGAGACCCCGGAGCCAAAGGGCCCTCCACCACTCCCGAGGAAGATGTCGGGAACCAGCCCGACGATCGTCATCCAGAGCTGCTCTTCGCCGGCCCGGAAGCGGCGCTCGATGGGCGTCTCCACCCCGAAGTGCCTGCGGGCGAAGCTCTCGTTGACGATGACGGTGGGCATGGCGCCCGCGCGGTCCTGCGGCCCGAAGTCGCGACCCTCGATGACGGCAACGCTCAGCGCATCGAGGTAACCCGGCGTGATGTTGATCCGGCTCGACAAGGGCTGATCCGTGACGTCGGGATAGGCCACACCCTCGATGGCCACCCGAGGCCGGGCCGCACCGAGAGCCGGCAGGTTGGTGGTGAGCCCCGCCGCCACGACACCGGGCTCCGCGTTCAACTCCTCGACCAGGCGGTCGAAGAAGCGCACTCGCGCTTCGTCGTCGGGATAGTCCGACTCGAACAAACCGAGCCGCGCGGTGAACACGTTGTCGCCCTCGAAGCCCATGTCCACCGTGTTCACGTTGATCACGCTCTTGACCATCATACCGGCAGCCACGAGAAGGGCGCACGACAAAGCGATCTCGCCAATCACTAGCGCCGTGCTGAAGCGCCCCATGCGCAAGCTCGATGAGCCTCTGCTCTCGTCCTTGAGAATGTCGTGCACGTGCCCGCCCGAAGCCCTCACGGCCGGCAGAACTCCGGCCACCAGAGCGGCCACGGCCGTGATCCCGAGGGTGAAGATCACCGCAGGACCATCAAGGCGGATGTCGATCCAATAGGGCTTGTCGATGTCGGCGATGGACGCGTTGAACGCCCCGATCCCGAAATAGGCGAACACGACACCCAGGGCCCCACCTACCACCGCCAGCACACCGGCCTCCATCAAGAACTGCCGTATGAGCCGGCTCCTGTCGGCTCCGAGCGCTGAGCGCACGGCCACTTCCTTCGAACGGACGAGGGCCCGCGCGAGAAGCAGGTTGGCCACGTTGAAGCACGCGATGAGAAGAACCCCGAAGACCGAGCCGAGCATGATCCACAGCACGTTGACGATGGCCGGCGGCATGATGAGGTCCTCATAGGGCTGCACCCAAACCCCCACACCCTCGTTGGTCTCGGGGTAGGCCTCGGCGAGTCGGCCAGCGATCTGCCGCATCTGGACATCCGCCTGCTCGATCGAAACGCCCTCCCTCAACCGCCCGACCACTCCGGCCCTGTTCGCGCCTCTCTCAGCCTGGAGGGGGTCGATGTTCAACGGCAGCCAGACTTCTTGGTTAATCGGAAAGTGAAACCCCTGGGGCATGACGCCGACCACGGTCGCGGCCTCCGCGTTGGCGCGGACGGTCTTGCCGACGATGTTCGGGTCGCCGGCATATCGATTCTGCCACACGTTGTAACCGAGGATCACGACCGGCTCACCGATGCCGGCGTCCTCTTCCGGGTTGAATACCCGGCCCAGGATCGGCACCCCGTCGACCTGGGCGAACAGGCTCGCCGATACGAAGGCGCCCTGGAATCGCTCGGGCCGGGACTCCTCATCCGCCAGGTTGATCGTTCCCATGGTAAACGCGCCCAGGCCCCGGAACGCGGTCTGCTGCTCTCGGAAGTCGATGAGATCGAGGACGGGTATGCCTTGGCCGCGGATTCCGCGCGACGGAATGTCCTCGCTGAGGTTGACGAGGGTGGTGCCACGATCGAAGTCGAGGCCGCGGATGACCGACCCGTAAACGATGCTGAACGTGTGGGTGGTAAGCCCGACTCCGAGGGCGATGGTCAGGATTGCCACGGCCGAGAGGCCCGGCGTCTTGATCAGCATGCGCAGCCCGTAGCGCATGTCGGTGAGCAGTGACTCCATAGGGGTACTCCGGGGAAACCGCCTACGAACGGCGGGCGACCGCCGTCCGTTGGGAATACTGCTTCTTGCGGGGTGGCATGCAAGGGTGGGCCTTCCCCCCCGCCTTGTGGGCTCCTAGAGGCTGGCTAAGTTATTCTGGCTGACCTTTGGCGCCTTTTGCGGGGCCTCACTCTGCGTCGGGGCGCCAGACACCTTCTCCAGGTGTGAATACACCGGAAAGGACGACAAAACGTGCCCCCTGTCTCGACCTCGCTGCCCATGCGCGGGACGTTCGGGGAGACCATGCGGCGAGACATCTGGTGGCTCCAACCATTAGTGGTCTTCTTCGGCCTGAGCGCCTTCATTGTCTACTCCACCTGGGCCGCGTTCCAGGGTGTGAACTACGCATTCGGCAATTACCTGTCTCCGTTCTATTCACCCGAGTTCTTCGGGAGCTCGCACCACGCCCTGTTCGGCCCCAAACCCTCGTTTTGGGCCGAGTGGCTGCCCTGGTCTCCGGCCTTCCTGATTCTTTGGGCACCGGGTGGCTTCAGGCTTACGTGCTACTACTACCGAGGAGCATACTACAAGGCGTTCTGGGCAGACCCGCCCAACTGTTCCGTGGGGGAGCCGCGAAAATCGTACCTGGGTGAGAACTCGTTCCCGTTGATCATGCAGAACGCGCACAGGTACTTCATGTACCTCGCGGTTCTCATCATGGTGGTGCTCACCTACGACGCCTGGAAGGGGATGTGGTTCGAGAACGCGGCCACGGGTGAGACCAGCTTCGGATTGGGCGTCGGGTCCCTCGTGCTCTGGGTGAACGTCATCCTGCTCGGGAGCTACACATTCGGCTGCCACTCTCTGCGGCACCTCGTGGGGGGCAGGCTCAACGTCTTTACCGGCAAACCGGTGAGAAATGCCGCGCACAACTGCGTCACCTGCCTCAACAAGCGCCACATGCTGTTCGCCTGGATGAGCCTCGTCTGGGTCGGGTTCACGGACTTCTACATCCGCATGCTCGCCATGGGCGTCTGGGTCGACTGGAGAATCTTCTAATGGCGGGCCATCAGGAACGGGAACACGATGTCCTCGTGATCGGGGCCGGCGGGGCCGGCCTACGCGCGGCCATCGAGGCCGCGGCGGCGGGCGCCTCGGTGGGGCTCGTCTGCAAGTCGCTCCTCGGCAAAGCGCACACGGTGATGGCCGAGGGGGGCGTGGCGGCCGCACTCGGCAACGTGGATGAGCGGGACAACTGGCGGGTGCACTTCGCCGACACCATGCGCGGTGGCCAGTACCTCAACAACTGGCGCATGGCCGAGGTGCACGCCAAGGAAGCGCCCGACCGCGTGCGCGAACTCGAGGCTTGGGGCGCCCTAATGGACAGGACGCCCGACGGCAAGATGAATCAGCGGAACTTCGGCGGGCACGCATACCCGCGCCTGGCCCACGTGGGCGACCGCACCGGCCTGGAGATGCTCCGCACGCTACAGGATCACGGCGTGCACCAGGGCATGGACGTGTACATGGAGTACACCGTCACCGCGCTCCTCATGGACGGCGAGCGCGTGGCCGGAGCGTTCGCCTACGACCGGGAGCGGGGGCGCTTCACGGTCTTCAAGGCGGGTGCGGTGATCATGGCCACCGGAGGCATCGGCCGCGCCTTCAAGATCACCAGCAACAGCTGGGAGTATACGGGGGACGGTCACTCACTGGCGTACGACGCCGGGGCGGACCTGATGGACATGGAGTTCATCCAGTTCCACCCCACCGGCATGGTGTGGCCGCCGAGCGTGCGCGGCATTCTGGTGACGGAGGGCGTGCGGGGCGAAGGCGGGATCCTCACGAACAGCGAGGGGCACCGCTTCATGTTCGATGACATCCCAGAGATGTACAAGGACCAGACCGCCGACACGCCGGAGGAGGGCTGGCGCTACATCATCGGCGACCGCGACGCACGCAGGCCCCCTGAGTTGCTCACGCGGGACCACGTGGCTCGCATGATCGTGCGCGAGGTCAAGGAGGGGCGTGGAAGTCCGCACGGCGGGGTGTTCCTCGACATCTCCTGGATCAAGGAGCACATCAAGAACGCGCCAGAGCACATCAAGAAGAAGCTCCCGAGCATGTACCACCAGTTCAAGGAGTTGGCGGAGCTCGACATCACCGAACAACGCATGGAGGTCGGCCCCACCACGCACTACGTGATGGGCGGCATCCGTGTGGACGCCGATACCCAGATGTCGACCGTGCCCGGACTGTTCGCCGCGGGCGAATGCGCGGCGGGTCTCCACGGGGCCAACCGGCTTGGCGGTAACTCGCTTTCGGACTTGCTCGTATTCGGAAAGCGAGCTGGAGAGTACGCGGCCAACTTCGCAGCCGAACGGTCCGCTCCCACCATCGACGCCGGCCAGATCGAAGCGATGTCACGCGAAGCTCTGGCGCCCCTCGAGAGACAGGACGGCCCCGGCGCGAGCCCCGGCGCGAGCGCCGGAGCGGACGGCCCGTATCAGATCCAGTTCGCGCTGCAAGAGCTCATGCAGGACAAGGCGGGCATCATCCGCGACGAAGAGGGGCTCAGCGAAGCGCTCGAGGGAGTGCTCGCCCTGAAGGCCAAGGGTGAGCGGGTGAGCGTGAACGGAAGCCGTGAATTCAACCCAGGCTGGCACACGGCGCTGGACCTCAAGTGCCTGTTCATGGTGGCCGAAGCCTCGGTGCGGGCGGCGGCGATGAGAAAGGAAAGCCGCGGCGCGCATTCCCGAGTCGACTATCCGGACAAGGACCCGGAGCTCGGCAAAGTCATCACCATTCTCAGCAAGGGGCCCGACGGGGAGATGCAATCCCGGCGAGAGCCGATACCTGAGATGCGTGACGATCTCAAGCGGATCATCGAGGAGCAGGGCTGATGGCCAGGGCAACGTTCAAGCTCTGGCGAGGAGACGTCGACGGCGGCGAGTTCGGGACGTACGAGACCGAGATCACCGAGGGCATGGTCGTGCTGGACGCGGTGCATCAGATTCAGGCCGAATCGGCTCCCGACCTGGCTGTGCGCTGGAACTGCAAGGCCGGGAAATGCGGCTCCTGCTCTGCGGAGGTGAACGGCAACCCGAAGCTCCTGTGCATGATGCGCATGAGCGAGGTGCCGCTCGACAAGCCGATCACCATCGAACCGCTGCGGGCCTTCCCGGTGATAAGGGATCTCGTGCCCGACGTATCGTGGAACTACGAGGTCAAGAAGCGCATCAAGCCGTTCAAGCCGAGGGAGCCCGACGATCCCGACGGCACCTGGCGCATGTACCAGAAGGACGTCGACCGCGTTCAGGAGTTCAGGAAGTGCATCGAGTGCTACCTGTGCCAGGACGTGTGCCACGTCTTGCGTGACCACCACCTGCACGAAGGGTTCATCGGGCCGCGCTTCCTGGTCCACGTGGCGGCCCTGGAGATGCACCCGCTCGATGAGGAGGACCGGCGCGACGAGCTCAAGGAGGCCTTCGGTATCGGCTACTGCAACATCACCAAGTGCTGCACCAAGGTGTGCCCCGAGCACATCACGATCACGGACAACGCGATCATTCCGCTCAAGGAGCGCGTCATCGACGTTGCGTATGATCCGCTCGGCAAGCTGGTGCAGCTCGTGATGGGGAGTCCGGCCAAGAAGTAGCTGGGAAGAACACGCACGGCTTCAGGGCAACTGGACCCTCGCCACGGCGTCTTCCTGGCAGCCGATCGGGCGGCACACCCTCCCCGAGGGTCAGACGGTGAAGTTGTCCGTCGGGTGGTGGTTCTCGCCAGTTGAGTACCCCTACCCAAAAGGTTGCGGTTTCATCATGCCTCGTCGTGTTCCGGTTCGCTGATCTTCGCCCAATTCCTCTCTAGCCTGGCCACGGGCAAGGTGCGAATCACACGTGCGGAAACGCAAGCCGTAGCCCAAGTTGGATGGTGTATGGTGGCATCCACACGCGTACCGCACGTGAAAACTCGGGATACGGCCAATGAGCACTATCGTGAGACGGACAAGCAGGCTGAGATCGACGTCAGGCCGTGTGCGTTCAAACACGATGTCGACCCTGACGCTCCTCACTGCCCTGGCCGCATGCACCTCCGCCGCAGAGCACTTCGAGGCGGGCGCCGGCCTGGAGGCACAAGGCGACATCGTGCGGGCCGCCGAGCGTTACATCGACGCCCTGGACAAGGACGAGAACCTGGTGGAGGCGCGAGAGCGACTCGAAGAGTTGGCTCCACAGGTCGTCGGCCTTTACCTGAATCGCATCGAGAGCGCACGAGAGCGGGAGAATTTCGTGCCCGCGGCCGATGTGCTTCCCGACCTGGATGACTTCATCGAAGACACTCGCGACGTCGGCGTGATCGCCGACCCGGGCCCCGACTACCGAAGCCTCAGGCGCACCGTCCACGACGAGGCCATTCGGGAGCTTCTCGGAACCGCGGCAGCCGACCGCCGCGACGGCCGGTTCAGGGAAGCCCTCGGTGCCCTCGAGCGCATTGCGCGTTACGAGCCGAGGTTCGCCGACGACGAGGCGGTGCGCCGCAGTGTGATCGACACCCGAATGTCGTGGGCGCGCTACGAGTTCGACCGGGGGCGCTTGCAAGCGAGCTTCCGGCAGGCCGGGTTCGCGGTGACCATCGCGGGAGGACCGCAGACCACCGACGCACGGGCCGCGGTGAGGCTCCAGGAGCAGGCTCTCGAGATCGGCACGGTGAGTTTGGTGGGGTTTCCCTTTGTGGTGGACGAGGACGCGGCAGAGCTCTCGTACGGGGCGCTCACCGCCCTGCACGACCACTTGCTCCTGGACGTGTGGCGGCAACCTCCGCCGTTCGTTTTCGTCATCGACCCCGCCGTCGCGCGCGCCGAGATCCGCGACGGACGCTATGACGAGGGCGGAATCACCACACGAGAAGCCGTCCGCATCGGACGCACCATCGACACCGACTTCGTGGTCCTGGGCGACATCCGATCCTTTGCCATAACGGAGAGCGACGTGAAGTCCACTCCCGAAACCACGCGGGACCGAGACGGCCGCACCGTGACGTATCACCGGGTCACCGGACGCCTGAACCTCAACCTCCGCGTGGGTCTGACGCTGGTCGACGTCGGACGCGGACGCGTTGTGGAGACCTCGAGCTTCCGGGTATCGCGCAGCGAGGACTTCGAGCGCGCCAGCTACAGCGGGGATCCCGACGAACTTCGGGTCTCCCGTTCGGTCAGAAACCTTTTTGCCCCAGGCCGCATGGCCAGTCTCAGGCGGGATCTGGAAGACGGGGTCGTCGAGGAAGCCGCCCGCAGGTTCGGTCAACGAGCGTTCCGAGAGGTACTCGCGCGGGTCCCCTAGGACTTACTATTAGGGTGATGACCCGCCCTCAACAGGATAGATCATGATGCGTACCCGCTTGTTCGTTTCGCTGATGCTACTCTGCGCCCTGCCCACCGGATCGAGTGCCCAAGACGCCAGACTCCTCAGGCCCGACCGGGTTTTCGACGGCCGCTCCATGCACGAGGGATGGGTGGTGCTGGTCGAAGGGGACCGGATCACCGCCGCCGGCCCGGCCGCCAGTGTTGGCCTGCCGGCTACAGCGCTGATCGTCGATCTCCCGGACATGACGCTCCTGCCCGGGCTGATCGAGGGACACTCTCACATCCTGCTCCACCCGTACAACGAGGCGTCGTGGACGGACCAGGTGCTGAACGAGTCGCTGGGTTTGCGCACGGCGCGGGCCGTCGTGCACGTACGGGAAAGCCTCATGGCGGGTGTTACCACCATGCGCGACCTGGGCACGGAGGGGGCGGGATACGCCGACGTGGGCATCAAGGACGCCATCGAACAAGGTGTGATTCCCGGCCCGAGACTGATCGTCACCACCAAGGCCATCGTCGGCACCGGCAGCTACAACCCCAAGGGCGCGCCAGAGCTGAGCCTGCCCAAGGGGGCGGAAGTCGCCGACGGGGTCGACGACCTCGTGCGCGTCACACGCGACCAAATCGGCCGCGGGGCCGATTGGATCAAGATATACGCCGACTACCGCTGGGGTCCGAACGGCTCCACAGCGCCGATCTTCACGCAAGACGAGCTCGAGTTGGTGGTGGAGGTGGCGGGGAGTTCCGGACGGCAGGTGGTGGCGCACGCTTCGAGTGCCGAAGGCATGCGGCGTGCCGTGGAAGCGGGCGTCGCAACCATCGAACACGGGGACGGCGGCACTCCAGAGATTTTCCGGCTGATGGCCGAGCGTGGCGTGGCCCTCTGCCCCACCCTGGCGGCCGGTGAGGCCATCACCCGCTACGGCGGATGGCAGAAGGGTGTGGACCCGGAGCCTGAGCGCCTAATCCGCAAACGCGCCAGCTTCCGTCTGGCGCTCGATTCAGGCGTGCGTATCTGCTTCGGAGGCGATGTGGGCGTATACCCTCACGGGGAGAATTACCGTGAGATCGAACTGATGGTCGACTACGGCATGACGCCGACCGCCGCGCTGACGGCGGCCACCGCGGAAAACGCGGCCATTTTCGGGATCGGCGATCGCGTGGGCAGCGTTGCCGTAGGCTTGCTCGCAGATCTGATCGCGGTGGAGGGCGATCCCACCGAGGACATCACAGCCCTGAGGAATGTGCGCTTCGTGATGAAGGGTGGGACGGTTTTCAGGCAGGACTAGAAGGCTGTTGAAGAAGTCCAGCGTGCGAGCTTCGTGATGTGAACCAATCGCCTTGCCTGTGTATTGTGTCGAGAAAGAACCCTCATCGTTGGAGCAAACGAATTGACACCGCCTGACACCAGCACCATGGCACCCTCGACTCCGAGCCAGGAGTCCGTCGTCAAGAGCCGTTATGCCGAGGCCGCCGAGGCGCGGGCCCCGCAACTGTGCTGCCCGGTGGACTACGAGCCTGCCTACCTCGAGGTCATTCCCGACGAGGTGATCGACAAGGACTACGGCTGCGGAAATCCCAGCCGGCACCTCAGTCCGGGGGAGACGGTGCTGGACCTCGGCAGCGGTACCGGGAAGATATGTTTCATCGCGGCGCAAGTCGTGGGCTCCTCGGGTCGCGTCATCGGTGTGGACATGACGCCCGAAATGCTCGAGGTCGCTCGCCGCAACGCGCCCATCGTCGCTGAACGGTTGGGATACGCGAACGTGGAGTTCCGCCGCGGCCGCATCCAGGATCTGGCCCTCGACCTCGATCTGCTCGAGAAGCATCTCAGGGCAAGGCCCGTGGAGTCCGCCGAGGGTTTCTTGGGGCTCGAAGACCTCCTGTCAGCCCTGCGTGAGCAAGACCCGCTGGTCGCCGACGAGGCGGTGGACGTGGTCGTCTCGAACTGCGTCCTGAACCTGGTGGCCACCGACCAAAAGGCGTCACTGTTCCGCGAGATCCACCGCGTGCTCAGGAGCGGAGGCCGCGCCGTGATCTCCGACATCGTTTCGGACGAGCCCGTGCCGGAATCGTTGCAGCAGGACCCCGACATGTGGAGCGGGTGCATTTCGGGTGCCCTCACGGAGGAGGGCTTCCTGGCGGCCTTCGCGGAGGTCGGATTCTACGGCATTCGTGTCCTCGACCGGCAGGCCGAGCCCTGGCAGACGGTGGACGGCATCGAGTTCCGGTCCGTCACCGTCGAGGCCTTCAAGGGCAAGCAGGGCCCCTGCTGGGAGCGCAAGCAGGCCGTCATCTACAAGGGGCCCTTCAAGGAGGTGCTCGACGATGACGGGCACAAGCTGATTCGGGGCGCCCGGCATGCCGTTTGCGACAAGACGTTCCGCATCCTCGGCCAGGCCCCATACGCCGAACACTTCGACCTGGTCGAGCCGCTGGTAGACGTGCCTCTGGACGAAGCCCAACCCTTCGATTGCTCGCGCACGGCCCTGCGTCATCCCCGTGAGACCAAAGGCGAGGATTATGACGTCACGACCGAGGCGCAGGCCGCGTGCTGCGACCCGGGCGCCGACTGCTAACCGCATGACTCCGGGCACATCGACATCCGAAGCGAAGGCTGTGGACGTCCAGAATAGCACACCCCGCGTTCATCTGGGCTCGCTGGACACGCTCTGGTTCCAGGTGGGCGGGACGTTGTGCAATCTCACCTGCACGCACTGCTTCATCTCGTGCTCACCGACCAATCACACACACGAGTTGATGACTCTCGAGCAGATCCGGCCGTACCTGGACGAGGCCGTCGAGTTGGGGGTAAAGGAGTACTATTTCACCGGTGGTGAGCCCTTCATCAAAAGGGAGATGGAGGAGATCATCCGCGAGACGCTGCGTGTCGGCCCGGTCACGGTGCTCACCAACGGGCTCCTCCTGGATCCCGCCCGCTGCGACCGGCTCGCCGCTCTGGCCGCGGATTCCGAATACTCGTTCGACGTGCGCATCTCCCTGGACGGCTACAACGCGGAGACGAACGACGCCATCCGGGGCGAAGGCACATTCGATCGAATCCTCGCCGGGATCAAGAACGCCGCGGCAGTGGGCATCAGCCCCGTGCTGACGGTAACCGAGGTGCACGAGGACAACGGTACCGACGACGGCCGGCGGCGCTTCTTGCGGCTGCTCTCGGAAATCGGGATCGACCATCCGCGCCTCAAGTTCCTGCCTGTCTTCAAGCTGGGTGCCGAAGCAGAGCGGACGGGCGCATACGAGGGCTGGGAGACGTTGGAGTGCGGCGCCGCCGACACGTGGGACCACCTCCAGTGCTCGTCGTGCCGTATGGTAACGGATCTCGGCGTATGGGTGTGCCCCATCTTGGTGAACGAGCCCTCCGGGCGCATGGGCGACCACCTGGCTGACACCCTGGACGGCTTTCCGCTCAGCCATCCGGCGTGCTGGACCTGCCACGTGCACGAAGTGACCTGCCGAACCTGACGTGAGCGACGCGAGCAAGATCCAAGCGCACCGGGGCATGGCAACCTGGGGCGAGACGTTGGTGCCGCTGGAGGATTTCCGCGAGGCCGCCATGGGCTTCGGGAGACGACTCAGCCCAGAGGAGCGGGCCTCCTCCGTGTCGGAGTTCGTGGCTGCGGACGCCGACCCCACGCCGGTTGAGGGCCCCTTCGAGCGCGTCGCGATCTTCGGGGGGATCTACAGTAACACTCACGCGCTCGGGGCACTGCTCGAGGACGCCGCGCAGCGAGGGGCCGACGCCGTCTACTGTCTGGGCGACTTCGGCGGATTCGGCCCCAACCCCGAGCACGTCTGGCCTCTGCTGGAGGCAGCTGGTGTGAAGTCCATTCAGGGCAACTACGAGGCAGCGCTGGCCTCGGGTCGGACCGACTGCAACTGTGGCTACACCGACCCACGCGACAACCAGTTTGCCGACCTGTCCTACCGGTATACCGAGCAGAACTGCTCGGCGGGCTTCAAGGTCTACATGGGCGGCTTGCCCGCGCGGAGGCGCATTCGGGTTGGAACGAGCGAGTTTCTGCTCGTGCACGGCTCACCTCGCCGCGTCAACGAGTTCCTGTTCGAGTCGACGTCCCCCGAGCCCTTCTTGGAAGCGCTGTGCACGAAGGTCCAGGTCGACGGGTTTCTTTGCTCCCACACCGGCCTACGCTGGCACCGCGCGCTCCCGTCGGGCCGCGATGTGGTGAACGTCGGCGTGATCGGACGACCGGCGAACGACGGCCGCACCGACGTGTGGTACACGCTGCTGTCGGCGGCAGGTGAGGGTGTGGAGGTCGAGTTCGTGCCCCTGGCCTACGACCACCTGGCCCTGGCCGACGAGATGCGCCGGGAGCACCTACCGGAAGAATTCGTGGAGACCGTGCTCACCGGCTGGTGGACAACGTGCCTAGAGATCCTGCCGGCCCGGGAGCGGGCCGCTTCCGCGTACTGAGCCCGAGCGGCCGCTGATGTCCTCCTCGAAACCTAGAATCGCCATCCTGGGCAGTGGCCCCACTGGGCTCGAGGCTGCGCTGGCCGCGAGCGAGAAGGGCTTTCCGTTCGTAGTGTTCGAAGCCGCTCCGGTGGTGGCGGGTCGAATGCGAGAGTGGGGTCACGTAGGACTATTCACGGCCTGGCCTATGGACGTGTCCGAGCGCATGCGCGGCGCATTATGCGCGGCGGATCGCGAGCCGCCCGCAACGGACGGTTGCCCCTCGGGAGCGGAGCTCGTCGACCGTGTGCTGGATCCGGTCGCGGCACTGGATGGCATCCGCGATCACGTGCGACTGAACACCCGCGTGCTGCAGATCGGCCGCGTGGGCCTGCTCAAGAACGAGGAGGTCGGCAGTGGGCGTCGGGCCGGACATGCCTTCCGTCTGCTGCTGTCCGACGGCAGCGGACGCGAGTGGACCGAGGAGGCAGACATCGTCCTGGACTGCACGGGCAACGCCATCCCCAACCCGATCGGGGAAAGTGGCATTGCGGCGCCCGGAGAGGCGGCGCTCCGCCGGACGCTACACCACGAGGTGCCCGACCTGGCCACCGACTCTGCGGCCTGGGCCGGAAAGACCACGTTGCTCGTGGGCGACGGCCACTCGGCCCAAACCGCACTCGTCGAGTTGATGGGCCTGGCGGAAGAGCACCCCGAGACGAGGATCGTCTGGGTCACGCGGGGCCCCGTGCCGGAGCCGTTGGCCGACGATTCCCTTGCCGGCCGCGCCGACCTGACGGCGAGGGCCGCCGCCCTGGCAGCGACCCCCGCGGAGTGTCTCACCGCCCTTCCCTGCACCACCGTGGACGCGCTTCGTCCCGGGGCCCGCGTCGCGGTCACGCTGAGAGGACCCAAGGGCGAACTCACGGAGGTGGAGGTGGACCGGGTGCTGGCCCTGACCGGCCGGATTGGTGATCACACGATCTACCGCCAGCTTCAAGTGCACGAGTGCTGGGCCACGTCGGGCCCCATGAAGCTGGCGGCCGCTCTGATGGCTCAGGATGGCGGTGGAGGCGACTGCCTCGACCAGACCAGCCTCGGCGCCGAAACGCTTCGAAACCCCGAGCCGGGGTTCTTCATCCTGGGCATCAAGTCGTACGGCCGAAGGGGCAACTTCTTGATGCGTGTGGGTTGGGAGCAGGTTGAGGAGGTGTTTCAGCTCATCGAGGCCGACGAGCCGTCACGCGGTCACGCCTGATCGAGAGAAGTACCTCTCTTCCATCGTGGCCAACTGCTGAACGACCTGGCGTGCGAAATCCCGCGAGCGTCGGAGGCCCGAGTGCTCTGAGTTGGGCTTGAACAGCTCGAAGTCCACATAGAAGGAGTCACCTCGCACCGGGATCGTGGACCAGCTCTCCTGGCGGTCGCCTCGCAGGTAGACGCACAGCGCCTGGCATCCACGAACCGAACTCATGATGCGACCGACGCCATCAGCAATCGAGTCGAGTTGAATCCGGCCGGTCCTGCTCCGGCCGCCCTCGGCGAAGATCAGCGCCGTCTCTCCCTTGGAGAGCAGATGCTGTATGCACTTGAGTACACCGGAGACCTCACTACGCTTACCCCCTCGCACGATCGGAAGGCACTTGGCGATCCAGGCCAGCACCCGGTTGAACCAGTGGCTGGCAAAATTGGTGTATTCCGGCAGATTCCACGGCATGCGGCGATAGTTGAACACCCACCACCAGCTACCGCCCAGCGCCCACGCCACGAGCGCGGAGTCGATCATGGTGAGGTGGTTCGCGCAAATCAGGACCGGCCCGTCGCTCTCCCGGACCAGAGCCCTGTACCGGGTCCTCAACTCCGCCGCATTCTGAATGCGATAGCGCAGGCCGAAGCGCAGCATGAATCCCAAGGCCGGAATCCACAGCACAGCCGTGAGGCGCCCGACTTCGCGCTGGACGAGCAGCGCCAGACGGGTGCGGGTGCGGAGGCTAGGCATGGAGGACCGAATGGTCAGCCGACCTTGCCGTGGATCAACTCCACGGCGTCGCCAACCGTGTCTACGGCGTCGGCGTCCTCGTCCTCGACTTCGATGTCGAACTCATCCTCGAACGCCAGAATTACATCCACGAGTCGGGCGGAATTGACTTTGAGGTCCTGGAGGATGTTGGTCTCGAGCGAGATGACCTCCATCGCGTCGTCATCCTTGGCGTAGGGCCTCACGATCTCGATAACCCTCTCTAAGATCTCGTCTTTCGTCATCTACGAAGCTCCTCATCTTTCGTTTGTCGTGATTCGTCCCGAGCCGTCAATCAGACCACTTTCTGAATATGGCACAGGAATTGACATCTCCGAAACCAAAAGCTGCTTTTATCATCGTCCTGAGCGCTGGCTTTTCCCGCATGACGTGCGGCACCGATGCCGCGTACGCCTCAACCTCCGGGTGCAAATCCTCACAGTTGATCGAGGCGTGCATGAAGCCGCCCCGTAGCATCAGGAGGCATGCCACCGACTCCAGCGCACCCGCCGAGCCGAGTCCGTGTCCTATCATCGACTTGGTGGAGGCGATCACCGGGAAGTTATCTGGCGTGCGTTCCAGAGCCAGAGCCCACGAATGTACTTCACTGGAATCCGCACCGGTAGCGGTAAGGTGTCCATTGATCCCGTCGATCTCGTCGGGAGTGATGCCAGCATCCTCCACGGCTTGCCGGATACAACGCTGAACGGCCTTGGGATTCGGGGCAGTCATACTACCGCCGTTGCGGTGTCCGCCACAGTTGATCGCACCTCCCAGGATCTCGGTGTAGATGCGGGCGCCCCGTTCTTCGGCGCTCTCCAGGCTCTCGAGGTGCAAAACCGCCGCGCCGCTGCCGGGAACGAACCCACCGGCCGACGCGCTCAACGGGCGTGAGGCCCGCTCGGGCTCATCGTTGTGCTTGCGGCACAGCACGCGCATCGCATCGAACCCCGCCCAGATGTAAGGACTCGAGCCTTCGGTACCGCCGCAGAGCATGCGCTCAGCGAGTCCCGCCTTGATCCTCTGCACCCCTCCGATGATGGCCTCGGTGCCGGTGCTACAAGCGCTCGAGTTGGCGGTCACCTGGTTGCCGAGAGCCAGCAGGCCGGAAATCCTGGCCGACACGCCACTGCCCATGATCTGCTCCACCATGGTGCTGCCGAGGCGGCGCACCCGGCCCGCGTTCACAAACGGAACGAGCTTGTCCCCCGTGGTGTCCAAACCTCCGATGCCAGTGCCGATGATGGCCCCGGCCTCCCAGTGAACGTTGTCGTCATTCGGATCTGGTCGCTCGAAACCCGCGTCGGTCCATGCGTCCACTGCCGCGATGCACCCGTAGCGGTGGCTCGAGTTCATCGCGAGCAGCTCGTCCGGGGCAAAATACTCCTCAGCTATCTCGTCCACACCCTGGGGCACGCCCGCGACCGTGCAGCCGAACTTGAGCTCCTCCAGCTCTGGCAAATGCCGGATACCGGATCTCGCCTCGCGGAGCGCTAACTCGTAGGCCTGAAGGCCGACGCCGTTCGGTGCCACGACACCCATGCCGGTGACCACGACACGGCGGCTCACTGGAGCACGCCCATGCCCGAAACCGTGGCAGTGCACACCACACTGCCGTCGTCGAGCGTCATCTCAGCCTTGGAGCGGAGCTTGCCACGCCTGAAGAACACCTTGGTGGCCGAGATGGTAACCGCATCGCCCGGCTTGACGACGCCGGAAAAGTCGACTTCGGCGTCCGTAAACACCGAGACCCTGCGCTCGACCTCGGTCCGGCCCCCTTCCTGCGCAATCAGGAAGATGCCGAGGGCCACGACCCCGACCTGCGCGATCGCCTCGAGGAGGATCACTCCCGGCGTCACGGGATTGTCTGGGAAGTGCCCGCGATAGAAATCCGCCTCTGGGCGGAACCGATAGCGTGCCTTGATATGCTCTTCATCGACCTCGATGATCTCGTCCACGAATCGAAAAGGATCCTTCTGCGGCAACAGCTCCAGTACCTCGTCGGGCCTCAGCACCACTCCAACCGAATCGGACCCGGTCATTCTCCCATCCTGCCACCCTTGGAATGCAGGGACGGCCAGGGGTAATCAGGATAATCGATGTCACGGAAGACCCCAACCTTTGCCCGGCGGATATCGTAGATGTGTTCGCCGTCCACCAGCACGCGTGCATCACCGATGACCACCGCGGAACCCGACTTCGGGAGGTCCTGGTAACGCACGATATCGATCTCGAAACGAACCACCTTGTCGTGCGGCCTGATCTGGCCGGCAAACTCCACCTCACCGCACCCGAGTGCGCGGCCGGTGCCGATGGCGCCGTTCCATGCGCAGTAGAGACCGAGGAGTTGCCACACTCCGTCCACACCGAGACAACCCGGCTGGACGGGATCACCCAGGAAGTGGCACTGGAAGAACCAGTCGTCACGCCGGACGTCACGTTCGGCGACGATGCGGCCGCGGCGTCCGTCACGGCTGATCTCCTCGATACGGTCGATCATCAGCATGGGTGGAAGAGGGAGTCGGGTCTTGTATCCCTCGGGAGGGTCGTCGATGAGGCTTCCGTGGGCGAGTGCGAGCAACTCGTCGTGATTGAAGTGATTTCGCTCCCTGAACTCGTTGTACTTCAAGGTACCTCCCCGAATCGGAGCACGTATCCAGACCACGAAAGGCCCGCGCCGACACCGACGATGCCGATGTCGTCGCGTTCGGTCCAGCGATCCCAGTTCATCGATACCACCGACGGAGAGCCCGCCGAACCCGTATTGCCGTACTCTATGACGTTGAAGTGGTGGTGGTCGTCGTCGATGCCAGATCTCAGGCAGACGGTCTCGAGCATGCGGAGGTTCGCTTGGTGGCCGATGAAGTGGAACTCACGCCCCGGGTCGTGGTGAGCCGTTTGGAGACGCTTGAGGATCTTGATCGTTCGCTTGATGGCGAACATTTGGACCGTACGGCCTTCCTGCTTGAAATGGCCGAAGTGCGGCACCACGACCTTATCGCTCCCCGCGGGATTCGAGTCGAACGTGTTGCCCAGGATCTGCATGCGGGAGGGCACCTTGGTCGAGAGGATCGCGGCCGCAGTCCCGTCGCCCCACAGCACCGCAGCGGACCGTTCGGAATAGTCCACCGTGGTGGTGAGGCTCTCCGGAGTGACGAGCAGCACGAACTCGGGCAGGGCCTCGGGCCTCATCATCGAGAGCATGTAGAGCGCGACGTTGAAGCTCGTGCAAGCCGAATTGATGTCGAACGCGGGCACCTCCATGCCGAGCGCTCCGGCGATGTTGCACGCGTCCGCGGGCGACAGGGTGCCGGGCCGGCTGGAGCCGGTGATGACCATGCCGATGTCTTCCTTCGCGAGCCCCGCCCGCTCGAGCGCCATCTCGGCGGCGAGTTTGCCGGTCATCGCATTCGGAAACAGGGTCGCTTCCGCGGCCCCCGCCGGATCTGCGTTCCGCGTCTCCCGAATGTAGTCGAGCGACATCACGGTGCGTCTGCTCTCGATCCCGACCCGTTCGGTAATCCACTCGTCGTTCGTGCCGATGTCGAGATCGGTCAGGAACTGGTTGGTGATCTCCGTGTCGGGATGAAAATGCCCCAACCCGTGCAGATAAAGCGTCATCGTGACACCCCGGAAATGCGCTCACCCCCATCGACGCGGATAATGGCCCCGTTGATCCAGGCCGCCTCCGGCAGCGAGAGCAGGTAGATCGCGTTCGCCACATCGGCAGGCTCGGTGAGCCGCCCGAACGGATTGCGCGTGCGGGCTTGCGCCTTCAAATGGGCATTGCCGGGAATCATCCGCAGCGCCGGAGTGTCCGTGACTCCCGCCTGGACGATGTTGGAACGGATGCCGTGGGACGCCATCTCGACCGCGATCGACCGGGAGACCGACTCGAGCGCGACTTTGGCCGCCGCGACGGCCGCGTAACCCTTCCACGCCACCTCGTTTCCCTCGCTCGTGAGACCCATCACACGGGAATCCGGAGCGAACAGCCCTCGCGAGAGCAGCTCCTGGGTCCACGAGAGCATGCTCGTGCCCATCGCGTAGATGGTGCGCACCATATCCTCATCCTCGAGGAAGGCGGACGAGGAATACTCCGGCGCGGTGGCGAGCCCTTGCAGGCCGTCCACTCCCTCCTCGAACAGCCCGTCCACAGCCTCCGCAAGCGCTGTCTCGTCGGTCCCGAGTGCCTGGGCAAGACGCTTTCGAGCCTCGTCGCCGGGTGGGGCCTCGGGTGCCACCAGTTTCAGATTGCCGAACGCGATCGAGTGGAGGACGACGCGGATCTTCCCCTCGGACCCCAACGCCCCGGTGAGCTCGTCGAGGATCTCGCCCCGGATCTCGGTATTGAGAGCGTCCTTGTTGAACGTGAGCAGCGTGACGCCGTGGCTTCTGATGTGCTCGAACTCGGGCTCGATGCGGCTCATGGCACCGCGCCGATCCCTGTGCACGATACACAGGTTGAGGCCGTGCTGCGCGAGCTTGTGCGCTGTGGCGAGCCCGAAGCCGCTGGAGCCCCCGAGGATCAGGCCCCATTCGTTCTCTTCGAAATCTCGAGATGACATCGGCAAATACTACCCTTCCCCCTGCATCTCGGCGGCGACTCTTTCGACTTCACGCCACACGCGGAGCGTGTTGCCGCCCCAGAGCTTCCTGATGTCCTCTTCGGAGTACCCGCGACGCACGAGTTCGACGGTCACGTTGAGGGTCTCGCTGGCGTCCCTCCACCCGTCGATGCCCCCACCCCCGTCGAAGTCGGAGCTGATGCCCACATGGTCGATGCCGATCAAGTCGACCGCGTGGTCGATGTGATTAACGAAGTCCTGGAGGTTTGCCCGAGGCCAGCGCTGATCAAGCTCCTCAACACGACGATCGTACTCGGCTCGCCGCTCCGGGTCGAGGCCCCGCAGGCCCCCGCGGCCGCCGCTGATATCCAACTCCTCGCGAATGGCTCGCTCCGCCTCGTCGCGCTCCGATGGCTGCACTTTCACGAAGCTGCCTAGAGCGACGGTCTGGATGACGCCGCCGTTCTCCTTGAGTGCCATCAGCTGCTCATCGTCCATGTTGCGGGACACATCCGCCAAGGCCTTGGTGCTCGAGTGCGACGCGATGACCGGCGCACGCGACACCCGCATGGCGTGCAGGCTGGCGTCCTTGGAGACGTGCGACACGTCGACCATGATGCCTAGGCGGTTCATCTCGGCCACGACCTGCTCGCCGAACTCGCTGAGCCCACCGTGCTCTGCTTCGCTGTCGCCCAGGTTCGGGCGCGGGTTGGCGGAGTCGGAGATGTCGTTGTGCCCGTTGTGGGCCAGCGTGAGGTAGCGCCCGCCCAGTTCGTGATACGTCGCTAGAAGCGACAGGTCCTTGCCGATCACGTAGCCGTTCTCGATCGCGATGGCGGCCACCAGTTTGCCCGACGCGTGGATGCGCTCGACGTCGTCCGCGCTGTATGCGATCTCGATCTGGTCCGGGTACATCTCGTCGGCCATGCGGTGGATGGCCTCGAACTTGGTCATCGCGTCTGCCTTGGCCTGCTCGTAGTTCTCCGGCGTGCGCTCCGTCTGGCCCACATAGACGACGAAGAACGCCGTGTTGAGTCCTCCCGCCCGCATCTTCTCGAGGGTCACCTGCCGGTCCGCGTTCAGCGGGTCCACCTCGTCCGTGGCGAAATTGGCCGGGATGTCGTCGTGGGTGTCGATGGTGAGCACCCGCTCGTGGATGGCTCGCGCGCGTTCAACGAGTTCAGCCTCGGGGTCCTCACCCCCGTCCGTACCGGCACAGCCGGTGACGGCGAGGGCCACGGTCAGGCATGCGAGAGGTCTGGTCATCATGGCATGGTGTCCTCTGAAATCGGCGTGATGCGAGCCCATACTTTGGGGGCAACCTCGGTGATCGCGCAATGGCTGCCCGTGGCTCACCGCTCGCCCCACCGGGGCCCGACAAGGCGTACCCGCCGGGAGCGCCCTGGTTGTCCAACTCCAACCGGAATCGGCGCGCGACGCAGGGCGGCCAAAGTGTGCGACGGCACGACACGGCACGACACGCGCGCCGCCGGAAGAGGTTGACACTCCACCTGAGGAAAGCAATATTAGGCTTACCTAAATCTTAACCGGAAGCTCTATCGTTATGCCCCGTCCAAAAAGGACCGCGCGCACCCGCTGGCTTCGGGTGCTGCCCTTATTCTCGCCGCTCCTCATCGGCTGCGACCTCCTCGTTCCCGGTCTTCCGGCCGACAACGCGATACTCGATGCTCCTCTGGACGGACTACTGCCCGAGCAGTTGGCCGTGCACCTGGCAGGAGACGAGGAGTTCGCACGGCGGTTTTCGCCAGCGGACGGCGTGGGCCCGACGTTCAACGCCACGTCGTGCGACCAGTGCCATGTGGGTGAGGGAAAGGGCCATGTGATCTTCAACCTGACGCGCTTCGGGCGCATGGGGCCGGACGGGTTCGACCCACTCAGGGAGCTCGGAGGCCCACAGCTTCAGGACCGGGCCCTGCCGGGCTTCCTTCCCGAGCAGATTCCGGCGGGCGTCACGGGGGCTGCGGCGTTCATGCCCCCCTCCGTTACCGGCCTGGGCTTCCTGGAGGCTGTGGACGACGCGACGCTGCTCGCCCTCCAGGACCCGGACGACGCGGACGGCGACGGCATCTCGGGGCGCGTCCAACTGTTGGACGCCTCGACCGTGATCTCGGAGATCGCGGACCTGGAGACGGTGGTCCTGGGAGACAGCCCCACCCGCGGAACGTTGGTAGACGGGCAGTTCATCGGGCGCTTCGGACGCAAAGCCGGATCCATCAACCTGCTCCACCAGACGGTGAACGCCTTGCTCCAGGACATGGGCCTCACCACCGACATCTTCCCGCGCGACCTGCTCAACGTCCAAACGGGCAACTTCGCGGAGGACGGCGTGATCGACCCGGAGATCTCGTCGAGCGTCCTGAACTCGTTGGTCTTCTACCTGAAGACCCTGCGCGAGCCGCTTCGCCGTGACGAGACCCACCCCGACGTCGTGGCGGGTGACGCCCTCTTCGGCTCCATCGGGTGTGCGGACTGCCATCTTCCGACGCTCAGGACGGGCGTGTCCGAGCTGCCCCAGCTCTCCAACGTGACGTTCCATCCGTATACGGACCTGTTGCTGCACGACATGGGGCCGGAGTTGGACGACGGCTACACCGAAGGCCGGGCACTCACGGCGGAGTGGCGCACGACGCCGCTGTGGGGTCTCGGCTTGAGCGCCGATTTCCAGGGCGGCCAGGCGTTCTTCATGCACGACGGCCGGGCCCTCACGCTGACCGATGCGATCGGGCTACACGGTGGCGAGGGAGCGGCCAGCCGGGCTGCGTTCCAGGCGCTCAGCGCCGAGGACAAGGACCGCGTGCTCGCCTTCCTCCGGTCGCTTTAGGAACTGGAGGCCACCCGCATGGCTGTGGAACGCCGGACATTCCTGAGGCGCGCACGCAACGTGTCCCTCGGCGTTGCCGTGGGTGGCTCCCTGCCCTGGGTGTCGGCGTGCGGCGGCGTTCCGTACGCCGACTTCCGGCGCTCGGGGAACGTGCTGCGCGTGCCGCGCGCGGCCTTCGCGACATCACCAGGGGTGTTGTTGGACTTCCCCGACGAGGGCATGCCCATCTACGTGCACCGGCACGGCGAAGGGCGGTACAGCGCGGTGCTTACGCGCTGCACACATCAGGGGTGCCAGGCGGACCCCGACCAAGACCGCATCCGCTGCCCCTGTCACGGCAGCGAGTACTCACTGGACGGACGGGTGCTCCAGGGCCCCGCAGAACGCTCACTCACCCGGTATCCTACATCGGTTGAGGGCGACGAAATCCTCGTGGAGGTTGGCAGATGAAGCAGGGCGGAGTGCGATATTTGAGTGCCGGACTGATCACCGTGGCCTTCCTGGGGGGGCCCGTAGAGGGCGCCGCCCAGGCGGACACGATCCTGGCCGCGGATACGATCCTCGCGCAGGAGGGGATTTACAACCGGCCCTTCATCACGTCGGTCGGCCGTACGGCGATCGGTGGCTACGTGGAGGGCAATACCAACTGGTTCAAGGAAGACGGCCTCGGTGAGGGCTTCAGCATGGAGCTCCGCCGGTTCAACATCTTCCTGTTCTCCACGATCAGCCCACGGATCCGCCTCATCGCCGAGTTGGAGTTCGAGCATGGCACAGAGGAAATCGCGCTGGAGACCGCGCTGATCGACTTCCGCGTCAGCCCGTCACTGGGGCTCAGAGGGGGCATCATCCTACCACCCATAGGGTTCTTCAACCAAAACCACGACAGCCCCAACTGGAACTTCGTGGAGCGGCCGCTCGTGTCGACGGAGATCATCCCTTCCACGTTGTCCGAGGTAGGGTTCGGCGTGTTCGGAAAGTTCTTCCCGGGAAAGGTGACGGTCTCGTACGACCTGTACCTCACCAACGGCCTCCGGGACGGTATCGTCGTGAACGACCAGGGGCGCACGCATATCCCTTCGGGTAAGTCCGAGGAGCAGTTTGGGGAGGACAACAACGGCTCACCCGCCTTGAGCGGGCGCTTGGCCGCGCGGGTGCCCGGCCTGGGCGAAGTGGGCGGCTCGTTCTACACGGCCAAGTACAACACCTTCGTGATCGAGGGTGACAAGGTGGACGATGTCCGCCGAGTCAGCATCCTCGCGTTCGACGCGCAGACCTCGCAACCATGGGGGGAAGTGCGCGTCGAGGTGGCCCTCGCGGACATCGACGTGCCCGCCAGCCTATCCGAGCTCTTCGGTGACCGGCAGTGGGGGGGGCACATCGACGTCACGGTGCCCGTATGGCGTCCACGAATGGCCGGCTACCCTCGGCACTCGACACTCGAGCTGGGCCTACGGCTCGAGCGGCTCGATATGAACGTGGGGACGTTCTCCACCACGGGGTCGAACATCTTCGACGAGACCACCGCGTTCGTGCCGTCAATCTCGTTCCGGCCGACATCGGACACCGTGTTCTCGTTCAACTACAGACGGGAGTGGCATCGGGACATGCAGGGCAACCCTACCGTCATCACGGCCGGCTACCAGTTCGGTCTCGCGACGTACTTTTGAGGGGATGCCCTACTCGATCGCTTCGAGCACCAGCTTGAGCAGTCCATCTATGTCTCGCCCCGGAATCCAGCGCGCCACGACCACCAGATCGTTCTCGGGATCGACGTACACCATGTTGGTGCCGTTGCCGAGGTGAGCGTATGCCGACTCCGGCGCGCTGGGGTAGCGCTTCGTGCCCTGCGCGTTCGGCAGGTTCAGGAAATAGTTCATGAACCCGTAAGTGCCGTTCGCCGAAGAGGGCGTCGTGGCCATGTTGAACCACTCGTCCGCCAGGAGTTGCTCATCCCCCCAGCGCCCGCGTCGCAGCGTGAACAGGCCGAACCTGGCCTGATCCCGGGCGTTGATGAACATGCCCCCGCCCCAGTGACCGCCCCCGCTCACTGACTGCACCGAGCGGCCATCCAACGTGATCCACGAATTCTCGTAGCCGTGCCAGCGCCACGTGGGCGAGGCGCCGATCGGGTTCATCACCCGCTCCTCGAGGACCTCAGGAAGCGGCTTCCTCCAAACGCCGGTGGCCATAAGGGCGAGCAGGTTCACGCGCGTGTCGTTGTACTCGAAGAGCGTCCCGGGCGCAGGACGCTCCCGCGTGGTCCACGTCGAAGGATCGCTGTCGGGTCGGTCGGCCCAGTCGGGCTTGCCCCAGAGCGTGCCCTCCCAGTCCGACGTCTGACGGAGAAGGTGGTCCCAGGTGATTTGGCGATTGTGCTCCGTGTTGAAGAGCGTGGCGAGGTCCGGCTCACCGAACCCTACCCGGTCGACGCCCGGTTCCCCATCCCCCGGTGGCAGATCGACCGGCGCCATATAGCGACTCGCCAGATCATCCAGTGATCCGATCAGGCCGTCCTGCCAAGCCAGCCCCACCGTGGTGGATAGGAACGACTTGGTCACGCTGTGCGTCATGTCCACGCGCCGCGTGTCGCCCCACTCGGCCACGATGTAGCCGTGACGGACGATGATGCCGGCCGCGCCGCCGCGCACCTTGAACGGCCCGATCCCGAACCCGTACGGCTCCCGCCCGAACGATCGGTTTTGGCCTTCCTCTTGATCACGGGGCTGCGGGGCCTCATGTGCCAACGCGTAGTTCACGGCCGCTTGAACGCCAACCGCATCCATGCCGACCTGATCCGGGCGGCGAATCTCCCAGGCGTCGCCCCGGCCCGGCACGTACTGGGCGGAGAGCGCCACGGGGGCGAGGATCAGTCCCACGAGCAGGGTGACGGACATGCGGTTGCTGCGTGGATGCGTAAAGCTCATGGGCACTCCAGTGCGGCTGGGCGTTCGAAGAACTACCTGTCCTGGCCGGCCCGGCGTCTCGCCTGCTCCTTGAAGGCCTCGCTGGCGAAAATGGCGAACTCGACGCGCCGGTTCCGCGCCTGCCCGGCGTCCGTCTCGTTGGAAGCAACGGGCTCCATCTCACCCCGGCCGACGGTCTCGACCTGACCCGAGGGAAGGCCGCTCTCCAACAGGAAGGCCGCAGCTGCCTCGGCCCGACGCTCGGAAAGGCTCTGGTTGTATGCCTCGGAGCCGGACGCATCCGTGTGCCCGGCCACCAGCAACTCGTAGTCGTCGATCTCGGCACTCAATGCCCTGGCCAGTTCGCCGAGGTTGGCCCGCGCCTCGTCCCGGAGGGCGGAAGAATCGAAGCCGAAGAGCACGCCCGAGTCGAAGGTCACCAGGATCCCCTCGCCGACACGTTCGACCGTCGCGCCGTCGAGCTCACGCTCCAGGATCCTGGCCTTGTCGTCCATCCTGCGGCCGATCAGAGCGCCGGCCGCGCCGCCCACGACGGCCCCGATGATCACACCCTTGGTCGTCGATCCGGCCGCACTTCCGATCACGGCGCCCACCACCCCACCGGCACCGGCGCCGATGACGGCACCGCGTTGGGTATTGCTCAAACTGGAGCACCCTGTCGATCCGAGTGAGATCAGAAGGGCAACAGCAAGCGTGGTCGGTCTGGTATGTGGTGGGATGGAGATCATGGTCGTTGTTCCGGGCCTGGTGTGGGTGTGCGTACTCGCGGCTTGGACAATATACGCGGTGTTACTCGTGATAGAGAGCCGAAAGTCGTTTCCGGTGGATCAACCCAGACACCGGATCCCTGCGATCGTTCTCCGAGTGGGCGGGGAGCGGCCGCACAGGGATCGGCGCGCTTGTAGCCTCGGATGGTGGGGCGTACGTTCGCGCGCTGTTGGTGGTCTGCCAACCTGAGCGCACGAAATCGCCGTCTACCCAGGAGCACACAATGGCCCGCCGACGCTTCTTTTTTTCGACCCTCATCGCCCTGGCTCTGGGCTTTGCTGCCCCGGTGTGCGCCACGGCTCAGGACTCGAACGTCCAGCGGCTTTCGCTCGAAACGTACCTCGATATGGAGTCCGTCTCGAACCCGCAGATCTCGCCCGACGGCGCCACGATCGTGTACACTCGTGGCTGGATCGACAAGCTGAACGATCGCAGCAGATCCTCGCTCTGGATCATGGATCAAGCTTCGACTGGTGTCAGCGATTGGTTCGACCCGGGCCAGAGGATCGCGCGGCCGCGGCTCGGCTTCTCAGGTACACAGAGAGGTCTCGCATCTCGTCACCCTCGAAGCGTGGCCACTCCACATCATCCCGCACCCGGATCAGATCATACATCGCGGGGGCATGATCCCACATCGCTGTGGCCAGGCCCATCGGCGTAAGCACCGCTTGAGACATGGAAAGGTCAGGACCCAGCCGGGGAGTACCGTCCCGTGCGTGACACTTGGCACATCCCTTCTCAGCGAACAGCACTTGCCCCTTCCGAGCATCGCCCTCCGTATCGTAGAAACGGAGGTAGTATAGAAAGGCGATCACATCGGCCATCTCCGTGTCCTCGAACTGCGGGAACGTGACGCCGCGGGCCTGCATCGCCTGCTCCATCTGCGCCGAGTGATTCCACAGCTGGCCGGCGATCTCCGCAACGCCGAGCCGCTGAGTCGCCATCAGCAGATTGGGCCCGAACGGGGTTCCTCGGCCGCCCTGTCCGTGGCAGCGAACGCAACCTTTCGTCGAGAACAGGCTACGACCCCGATTCGGATCCGGAGGTGGCAGCAGCTCGACGTTGCGATCCCTTAGCAACGACGCCCGCCGGATGTAGGCCTGGAGGTCGGCGACTTCGCGGCCGACGAACGTCGGCGTCGGGATTCCGCGCTCAGACTGCGCCTCCCTCATCTTCTGCCCGTGGTTCCACATCCCTTGGGCAAGCAAGATGGGTGCGAGGTAGCGCGCGTATCGGTCGAGAGCGGGCCCGATGTCGCCGCCCGAGCCACCCACCTCATGGCACACTATGCAGCGCTTCTCCAAGAACCACCGGGCGCCGAGTTCCGGGTCGCCCGGCTCATCGAAGAGCTTCACGTAGTAGACGTAGCTGATAATGTCGGCCATCTCAGCTTCCGTGAACGTCGGCCATTCGATACCCCGCGCTCGAACGGTTTCGATCATGCGGGGCGTGTGATTCCAGAACATGCCGGCCAGTTGTTGCAGGCTGGCGCCCGCCCCCACGGTGGCGAAGTCGGGACCGAGCGTGCCGCCGTTACCCCAGATCGAGTGGCACCCCATACAACCTCGCTCCTGAAAGATGCGACGCCCTGAGCCCGGGTTACCCGTGATGGGCGGGGTATCTTGCGCGACTGCCGGTGCGGCCGCGAGCGTCAGCAGGAAGACGAGGGCGCCGACGGGGCTCCGACCGCGCCAGTGAGCCCTTTCGTGAACGAGCATCATTTCGAGTCACCCACGGTGGTGAGGACGGGCGTATCCGGCAGGTATTCGCTCACTCGGCGGGAGACTTCCTGAGCTGAGTGCTCGCGCCCCTCCTTGATCTCCCAGATCGAGACGATGGGCACGAACTTGGTAGCGACCATGTAGAGGAGAATGAAGCCGGCGAAGGACGCGGCCAAGATCGAGAGCTCGACCCACGACGGCAGGTAGTGGCCGATGGACTCGAGCTCCCACCGCGGATTCACGGACGTGGGAACCACGATGTTATACCGCTCGAGCCACATGCCGATGACGACGGCGATTCCGGCAACCAGGGTTCCGCCGGGCGTTCGTGTCGCTTTCCTGGCCATGAGGCCGAACGGTATTACGAAGCACCCTGCCACCATCGCCCAGAACGGCACCGCGAACGGGCCGGATACCTTCGCCCAGAAGGTCCTCATCACGGCGGGTTCGGCTCCGTAAAACGCCGTCAGGTACTCGGCGAAAGTGAAGTAGAGCCACAGCAGGCTGAAGAGCAACAGCATCTGGCCGAGGTAGTCGAAATGGATGTCCTTGAAGTACTGCTCCAACCGATACACCCTCCGAAGCACGACCATCGCCACCAGAATCGCCGCGATGCCGGAATAGATGGCGCCCATCACGAAGTAGGGACCGAAAATCGTGCTGTGCCACATCGGGCGCAGCGTCATGGCGAAGATCCAACCGATGATGGTGTGCACCGAGATCGCGATCGGGATGACGGCGACGGAGAGGGCGCCGATGACTCGCTCGAGAACAGCGCGCTGCTTCGGTGTATCCTGGTACCCGCCGGCCAGAATCCTGTAGAGCCAGGGCGCCTTGATGCCCGAGTCACGTATCAGTGCGAGGTCGGGCAGCAGCGGCACGTACAGGTAGATCGTGCATGACATGAAATACAACCCGATGCTCAACACGTCCCACAGCAGCGGCGACGTGAGGTGGGCGTGGAAGAAGATGTTCAGCAGCCGGTCGGGGCGCCCGAGGTCGAAGACCGGTTGGATGGCCCCGAAGCCGATCACGAGAACGGTGATCAGCTCTGCGGATCGCGTGATCGAGCGCCTCCACTCCGCCTTGCAGACCCGCAGGATCGCGGATATCAGCGTGCCGGCGTGGCTGATTCCGATGAAGAAGACAAAGCTGATGATGTAGATACCCCAGTACGCCGGCCGATTCATTCCCGTTCGGCCGAGTCCGTACCGCATCTGCTGGTAGTAGGCGAAAAGGCCCCAGAGGACTACGACACCGAGAATCGCCGCGAAGATATAGAACGTGCGAGTGGTCTCCACGAGCGGCCGTAGCAACGCCCTCTCATCAGGATGCATGCGGGCGAGACGGTCACGTACTTCGGGCCTCATGTCACGCCCTCGACCTTAGGTAGTAGACCTTGGGCTCGGTGCCCAGCTCCTCCATGAGCCTCATGGATCGCGGATCATCCTTGAGGGTCGCCACCCTGTGTGTCGGGTCGTCGAGGTCGCCGAAGATGATGGCCCGAGTAGGACAGATCTCGGCGCACGCCGGCTGAAAGTCCTCCTCCCGTAGCTCACGGCCCTCGGCGCGGGCGTCCTCCTTTGCCTTCTGGAGGCGGTGGTGGCAGAACGTACACTTCTCGATGACCCCCTTCGGGCGCACCGACACGTCGGGATTCAGGTGCTGGAGCTCGGACTCGGACCACTCTGGTCCGTACCAGTTGAAGTACTTCACCGTATAAGGACAGGCGTTGGCGCAGTAGCGACACCCGATGCAGCGGGCATAAATCTGACCGACGATGCCGTCCTCTCCGAGGTAGGTGGCGCTGACCGGACAAACCTTCACACAGGGCGGATTGTCGCAGTGCATGCAGGGACGGGGAAAGAACTGTAGGGTCGAGTTCGGAAACTCACCCTCGACTTCGCTGATGACCTTCATCCAGCTCATGGCGCGGCCCATCTCGGCCTGCTCCGGAGACACCGTCGCCAGGTTGTTTTCGCTCTTGCAGGCGACCTCGCAGGCTGCGCAGCCCGTGCAGCGATCGAGGTCGATCACCATCCCCCAGCGTGTCAATCCACGGCCCCCACCTGATCCAGGCGCACGAAGGTCGTAAACCACGGTGCGAGCCCGGTCAGCGGATCGGTGGGGCCGTCGAGCAGTTGGAGCGGGTTCGCCAGCTCGCCGTCTGGGTGCTGAAGTCGATAGGGAACGCACACGTTCCCGGGGGCGGTTCCGGGGAAGACCTTCAGGCGCGCACGCATGCGGCCCCTAGAGGAGGAGATCCACACCATGGTGTCCTCCTCGAGACCCAGCGTCCGCACGGTGTCGGGGTGCACCTCCACCCAGGGATACCACAGAGTTTCCGGGAAGAGGCCGGGCACCTCCGCCAGCCAACGCTCGAGGCTGAGTGTTCCAGAGGCGAGTGTCGAGACCCTGTACGGCATGAGGCGCAGCGGGAAGTCCGCAGGAGGCACGGCATCGTCGCCTGTGAGTCCGATGTACGGTGTCCGATCGAGCCCGTTGGCGACCAGGGCCCGAGTGAGCTCTTCCGGCATCAGGTCGATGAGACCATCAGGCGTCTGGGCGATGCCGGCCGGGTCCGTGAAGTCGTGGAAGAGGTCCGTCCATCCACCACGGTCGACGAGGTCCTCCCAGAATTCCTCGAACTCATCGTGCTCCCGTAGCCACCATCCACGCTCCTCCATTTGACGGTGATGGCGACCCTCGAACTCGCTCGCGAACAGCATGCCCCTCCGGATCTCGAACAGACCCTTCGCCCGCTCCTTGAGCAGCTCCTCGAAGCTCGGGTAAGCCAGGCTTTGTGCCACGCTTCCCCCCAACCGGCTGGCGACGGCAAGCACGGCATCGCCCGTAGCTATCCCGTCTACCTGGGGTTCCACGAGTGGCTGGGCTACTCCCCAGACTGGGTACGGGTACGAGGCCGGACTCGGCGCATCCTGCCACCGTTCGAAGGACACAAGGTCCGGCAAAACCAGATCGGCGTGCCGCGTGGTCTCGTCGAGATAGGGCGAAAAGCTGACGACGAACGGAATGCGCGCCAACGCCGCTCTCCAAGCCTCGGGATGAACGGACGAGGCGAGCGGGTCGGCATAGTACAGCAGCAGGTTCTCCACTCTACCGTCACCGGCGGCCACGGCCCGGGCGAATCGGCTGGCAACGTCACCTGTGCCAAATGCCGGCCCGGGTCCAGCCACCGGCTGGCTCGTCAGACCGGCACGGGCTGCATCGTCCAGCACCGGAGAAGCCAGCGGGGCCAAGGGTGGATCCTTTCCGAAGATCACGCCGCCCGGGCGATTCACTCGTCCCAAGAGCAGGTTGAGACTGTGAACGGCCATGCCGGCCTGGAGGCCATTCGGTGCTTGGGTGACGTCCGCTCCGCACACGGCGACGGGTGCCGGGCTACTCCCGAACGCTCGGGCCAGGGCCGTGATGCGCTCCACGGGAACGCCGGTCACCGCCGAGACCTCTTCGGTTCTGTAGTTCCTCAGCACCAGGGACCGGTAGCCCTCTGTCGTTGCACCGGCCCCGTCGACCGCGTCCTCGAACCCAGCCACGTGCCTCGAGAGGAAGTCGGCGTCGTGAAGATCATTCCTGATGAGCACGTAAGCGATGCCGAGGGCCAGGACGCTGTGAGTCCCTGGTTTAACTCCCACCCACTCCTGTGTTCGCGCCGCAGTTCGAGAGAAGCGTGCATCCACTTGGATGAACCGCGGACGCTGCCCGCCGTCTTCGTCACTGCCGCCGAAGGCGACATACGCCTGAAGGGGCGACCACCACGACTCGAACAGCGGTGCGCCGAACGAGAGAACGAGAGACGCCTGCTCGAGGTCATACGCCGGCCGGCGGCGGATTCCGTGCATCAGCCCCATGACGCAGTCGGTGCCGTCGGCATAATCGTCGGCGACGTAGTTCGGCGATCCGTAGGACCGGAGGAACTGATGCCACAACGCCTGCATGCTGCCAGCGCAGTAGCCAGCCACGAGCGCGAGACTCTCCGGTCCGGCAACGGTGCGCGACGCCCGGAGGCGCTCGGTCAGGAGCGTCAGGGCCTCGTCACGCGACACGCCGCGCCAGTTGCCACCCCCACGGGCACCTTCGGCCACCATGGGCCCCGAGATCCGCTCGGGGTGGTAGACCATCTGAAGCCCGGCGATACCCCTGGGGCAGACGCCGCCCCGGCTCAGCGGGTGCAGCTGGTTACCCACGACTCTGACCAGACGGCCGTCGACCAGGCGCCCGCGGATACCGCACCGTGAGGGACAGATGAGGCAGGTAGACGTCCGAAACTCCTCCAGGCCGGGGGCCCAGCCGAGCTCGACCTTCGGCTCCGGACTCCAGAAGATCCCGTTCTCGTCCGGAAGGTCCTGGAGCCCGTAGGCCGCGGCCGCGGCGCCCATCGTCCAGACGAACTCTCGACGGGTCAGTCCGGGCTTTCCGTTCCCCTCACCTGTGGCAGGCATTGCAATCCACGGTCTCCTCCTGCTCCAAGTGGCAGTCGAGGCAGAAACTCATCGAGATTTCCACGAGCGGTCGCTCGGGTGGTATCTCGGTCTCACTGATCTCCCCGTGGCATATCGTGCAATCCAGCTCGGCGATGCCGACGTGACGCCGATGGGTGTAGAAAACGTGGTCCGGCAACCGGAAGAGCTTGTTGAAGCGGAGCGGCTCACCGTCGGCGATCAGTTGACTGAGCTTGGCCGCTTCTTCGGACTCGCCCAACGGAGCGCGGTGGCATAGTGAGCAGGTGTCGGCATCCGGCAGTCCCGGGTGTGCCCCGGTCTCCACGTACGTGTGGCAAAACACACAGTCGAGCCCGAGTTCCTGCGTGTGCTTGAGGTGGTTGAACGCGATCGGCTGCGACACGGCAGGCTCACGCCTGACAAGCAGCCCGATCCCAATCATTAGGATCAGGAGAATCACGGCACCGGCCCACGCCGAGAAGGTCCTTGGCGTGCGTGCCATGGTTACCTCGACGTAACCTCGGCGAGAGAAGGGAAGACGCCCGGTCGCAGTGAGGAGATGAAGGCCACGAGGTCCCACATTTCATCCTCGCTGAAGAATATGCCCCAGGGCGGCATCGAGGAGTGCGTGCTTTGTCCGCCCTCTCGGATCCTCTGGAAGATGGCTTCCCAGTCGCGGCGGGCGATCAGCGTGTCCTGGGTGAAGTCTGCTGGTCGCACCTCCAACAAATCGGCGATGGATCCGTCTCCTCGGCCCGTCTCGCCGTGGCAGGGTTGACACCGGAATTGGTATGTCACGCTACCGGCGATCGCACTTCCCGGAATCTCGGACGGGTAGGTCAGGGCTGGGATGTAAGCGAGGGCCTCCAGGAAGCTGGCTGACTCCAAGATCGACGTGATGTACCGCATGTGGGGATGAGTGTCGTCCGCGCCAGCCAAGACTCCTCGGAAGCGCCACTCGAGATCCGCTGCGGACAGGCTCGGATAGTCGCCGGTCAGGAAGTTTGGTGGGGCGGAAACCGCGCCGGCGAGTGCGACCGGTCCGTCACCGCGCCCCGCGGATCCGTGGCAGGTCCAACAGATGGTCTCGAAGAGCCGCCGGCCTCTCTGTTGAGTGTCGCTGAGCTGTAGCAACGAAACCGGACCTTCGCTCGTGCCGCTTGCTGCCGCTGGTTCTTCCGCGCGATCCTGGGGTGCATCACCAGCGCATGCGGCCAGTATCGCACCCGTGAAAATCACTGTGCTCAGCCTGAACATCACATCCTCCCGGGTCTGGGCGAATGACCCCGACGATGGTCCGCCGGGGCCATTTGCCATGAAGCATGCAAGCACGTCCGCGTGATCGAATCAGCGCTTTCCCCTGCTCATCTTCAGCAGGTACTGGGCAAGCGCGTTGATGTCTTCGGGAGACATGGTCGCGGCGAACGGCGGCATCGCCGCTTTCCCGTCCGTTATGGCCACAACGACTTGTTCGAGCGTCCGAGTCTCGCCGAACTCGGGGTCGGCGAAGCTGGCCGGTTTGGGATTGAAGGCCACGGCTGCGACGCCATCTCCTTTCCCGGTCTTGCCGTGACAGGCCACACACTGGCTCTCGTAGACCTTGGCGGGGTCCTCGATTCTCGGGAGGACCGAAGCCAGGGAAGCCAGGCTGAGGCTCGCCACCCGCGTGATGGCCGCCTTTTCCAGATCCTCCTGCAGAGCGACCCGACGCGCTGCGCTCTGAAGGAACTCGATGACCGACGTGGTCTCGGCAGTGGTCAGCCGGGCCGTGATGGCCATGTGTAGGCCGATGTCGGCCCAGCCCTTGGCGTCATACCGGTTCGCGGGCTGGATCATGTGGCAACGGCCGCAGTTGGCGCTCCAGATTTCCACGCCGGAGCGTTGACCCTCCAGCGGAGAAGCGAGAGTCGCACCGATCACCGACATGAGTGCCAAAGCCTTGATACCCGAGCTTATGCTACGGTACATGGTTGCCTCCTTTCGTCCCCTAAAGGATCACGTTGAATTGGAGAATGAAGCCGTTGTTCTTACTCTCGAACCCGTCCTTCTCGGAGTTCAAGATGTAGGCGGCACGAATTGATGAGGCCGGAGTGACGAAGATGCTCGCGCCGAAAGCGAGACGACCGAGATCGGCGGATTCACCCGGCATGTTCCGAGCGCTCCACCGCACGACCGGCTCGAAGCGGGAGGTCGCCAAGTATGAAGCCTGGAGGTAGCCCCCGGTCTTCGTCAGATCCCCTCCGGTCGCGTCTTGGCTAGCTCTCACAAGCTCGCCCCGGAGCACGAAACCGTTCTTCTGGTAGCTGGCGTCCACCCCCCAGAGCGTGAGCCTCAGACCCTTCCCAGTGTCGGACTCGGCGTACTTGCCCGTATAGATCGATGTGCCGAAGTCGAATCCGCTGTATGGGAACTCGAGGCCCACGCGGGCACCGACCGCTTTGTCGTCGTCCCGGCCGAACTCGGCCTTCTCACGATCGTTGTCACGCATGTCGCGGATGCCACCCCCATCCTCACCCAAGAGCCCGTTCACGGCGTATAGGTCGTAAACGAAGCGGACGTCGTCGTTGAACGCGTTCGCCCCGGTGATCCAGATCCCCACGTCGTTGTAGGTCTGAGGCAGGATGTCCTTGAATCCGTGAGGCCGGCCCGGAATCTTGTTGACGGTGGTGGGATGGAGGTCCTTGTTGAAGCGCCCGAAAGGCAGGATGAACTTGCCGACCAGGAAGCGCACGTTCTCCACGCCGGTGTACCCGAAGTAGCCGTACTCCATCGCGATTTCCTCACCCCCGTGCTCGTACTCGATCTCAAAAGCGGCAAAGAGATTGTCCACGAGGGAGCCCACCATGATCAGGTTGAAGTGGTGATTGTCGAAGTAGAAATCCTTGTTGTCGCCATCGAGCTTATCGACGAGAACCTCGAAGTCGGCGTAACCCGAAACGGTGAGGCCCTGCGCCTCGACAAGATGTGGCGTACCGAGACCCGCTATGATGAGTGTGCTCATCGGAAGGGCCGTCACACGTTGACGCAGCGAAACTCTCATGGTTTCTCCTTTTTTCGTTCCTGTCAGTCCGATCCGCATTGAATGAGGACGTTGGTCGGCGCGGAACCGCTTTTCTTTGTCTTGAAGCAACTCGAATGCCGCAAACCGCTAACTGACGTAACCTATTGCCCTGGAACCACTTAAACCTGGGCACACGCGTAGTAGCTCCTTCCAACCCGGGCGATTTCCCCCAGTTTTCTTAGATTTGAGTGAGCGAAGTGGGGGAAATCCCCATGA
>JACZXQ010000078.1 GCA_022571515.1 Gemmatimonadota bacterium | reverse complement strand
TGGACCGGGAGCTGGATTCCCTCGAGACGCCCCCCGACGTAGATCGGATTCGTCTGGTTGAGAAGGTGGTCCACACCTGGGTGCTCGGCATTCGTGGTTCCGAGCACCTTGCTCGCCTCTTCTTCGCGGTCCGGCACCCAGAGATCCTCGACGGTCATCCGTGCCAACATCACGCCCTCGGCATCCCTTAGCGCGATCGAGCCGCCCTCCCCGATGCTGTCAGCGAAGTCCTGTGTAACGTCCAGCACGACCGGCATCGACCACAGCGTCCCATCTGCAAGGTGCATGTCGTCACGCACACCCTCGTAGTCGGCACGTGCCATGAAGCCAGTCAGGGGGCTGAAGGCGCCGTTCAGGAGGAGCTCGAGGTCGCAAAGCTGCCTGAGCGTGAGGTCCCAGGAGGGCCAATCGGTCGAGGAATCTCGGAGTTCGGTGGCAGCCTCAGAGTCCAGAAGCAGATCTACGAGTGTACCGCCGTGAGGTAGGATCAATGAGTCGGTCATGGCTTGAGCGGTCGAGGAGAAAGGACGGAGGTTGGCTTACTCAAATGGTGTCCAGAAGCTAACGAATCTTCGAATGGATGGGCTACGCGGCCGCGTTCTCTTGCACACCGAAGTGGATGAAGCGGTACCAGGCGCGCTCGTGACCGTAGTAGAGCGCCATCTTCACGAAGAACTCCAGTACTCCGATCTGGGCACCGATCGCCCAATTGCCGCTCACCATCCACACGAGCAAGATCGTGGTGGTCGTGGCGAGAATCCGCCAAGTAACAGCCTTCGCGACGTGCCGCCTGCGAGAGATCTTCGCCATTTCACCGGCCTTGGTAAAGTGTGCGCTTATTCACCGCGATCCGGGCAAGCTCATCCGCCCGGCTCATGCTACCCCCCACCCCCCAACTCTTCCAGATACAGCCCCTTCACGTCGTGCAGCAACCGCTCCACGCAGAAATGGTCCAGCGCGTAGCTCCTGGCGGTCTCGACGCTCGTGGGCTCGGGGCCCTCCTCCAGGATCTCCTGGAGCGCGTCGGCCATGGATTCGGGCTCGGCATCCCAGACCAGGCGGCCCAGCCGCCCGGAGTCGAGCACCTCGGCCACGCCGCCCACCGCCCGCGCCACCACCGGCACGCCGGCCGCCATGGCCTCGATCACGGCCACGGGCGTGCCCTCGTTGTGCGAGGTGAGCGCCAGCACGTCCATGGCCGGCAGGATGTCCTCGAGCTTGTCGCGCCAGCCCAGCCACAGGACGTGGTCGCCGAACCCCAGGCGGGCGCTCAGCCTCTCGAGTTCGCCGCTGCGCTCGCCCGAGCCGACCACGACCAGCTTGGGCGGCGGATCCATGCGCTCGCACAGGAGCGCGTGCGCGTACAGCAGGAGGTCGTGGTTCTTGACGGGCACCAGCCGCCCGATGGTACCGATCACGAGCTGGGTCGCACTCAGTCCCAGCTCCTGGCGCGTCTTGTCGCGCGCGGCCTCGCGGTCCATCCGCGCGAACCGCCCGAGGTCGAGCCCCAGCGGGATGACGGCGAACTTGTCACGGGGAGCGATGCGCAGATCGTCTGCCATCTCGTCCGCCTGGGACGCGGTGAGCACCACGAGCCGCCGCGTGATCCTGGCCAACAGCCTCTCGACTCGCAGGAACATCCCCGTCCTGGATCCGGAGAAGTAGTCCCCGCCCAACACGTGGCCGTGATACGTGTGGATCCGAATGGGCACGCGCGCGAACCAGGCGGCCAGCCGTCCCACCGCGCCCGCCTTGGCGGTGTGTGTATGCACGATCCAGGGCTTCTCTCTACGGAACATCCGGTAGAGGGTGAGGAACGTGCGGAAGTCCTGCCACGGCCGGAGCGAGCGGGCCATCTGGCGCACCTGCACGATCTCCACGCCGCGCTCCTCGGCGTAGTACCTCATGTCGCCCTCGGTGGCCTCGACCTCGCCGGCGATGAGGCGGGTTCTGAAGTAGCCGGTGCTGAGTCCCTTGGTGAGGTGCACGACGTGCATGGCCGGCCCCCCGATGTTCAAGCGGGCGATCACCCGATGGATGAGCACGGCCTCCATCGGCATTCAGCCGCCGCCACCTTTGACCACCCACGCGCGTTGCCGTTGGCCGCGCTCCTCGAGCAGAGGCGCCGTCACGTGACGCGCGTCTACCACGACGTGTGCGAGGTCGAGGACCCGGCCGTAGTCGACCGCGCTGTGGTCCGTGGCGATCACGACCGCGTCGGCGCTGCTGAGCCGCTCGTCGGTGAGCTCGACCGACTCCCAAGCGGCTCCGTCCTCCGCGACCCGGGGGACGTGCGGATCATGGTACTCGACGTCGGCGCCGTCCGCCGCGAGCAGCCGCATGATGTCCAGCGCGGGCGACTCGCGGACGTCGTTGACGTCCTTCTTGTACGCCACGCCCAGCACCAGGATGCTCGATCCGTTCACGGCCTTTCGCCCGGCGTTTAGCGCCGATCGCACCTTGCCCACCACGAACTCCGGCATCTCGGCGTTGATCTCCGACGCCAACTCGATGAACCGGGTGCGGTAGTCCAGCGTGCGCATCTTCCACGCCAGGTAGTGCGGATCCACCGGAATGCAGTGGCCTCCCAGCCCCGGCCCCGGCGTGAACTTCATGAACCCGAACGGCTTGGTGGCCGCGGCGTCGATCACCTCCCACACATTCACGTCCAGGCGGTCGGCGATCATGGCCACCTCGTTCACCATGGCGATGTTCACCGCCCGGAACGTGTTCTCCAGGATCTTGACCATCTCGGCCGCCTCGGTGGACGACACCGGCACCATGGTGTCGATGAAGCGCTCGTACAGCGCCGTGCCCACCTCGGTGCACGCCGGCGTGATGCCGCCGATGACCTTGGGCGTGTTCTTGGTCTTCCATGTGGGGTTGCCCGGATCCACGCGCTCGGGCGAGAAGCACAGGTAGAAGTCCGACCCGACCTCGAGGCCCGTGTTGTCGAGCGCGGGGAGCAGCACCTCGCGCGTCGTGCCCGGATAGGTGGTGGACTCCAGGATGACCAGCTGGCCCTCCCGGAGCGACGCCGCCACGGCCTCGGTGGCCGCGATCACGTGCGAGACGTCCGGGTCGCGCGTCTTGGACAGCGGCGTGGGCACGCAGATGGAGATGGCGTCGCACTCCGCCAGGCGCGACATGTCGGTGGTCGCCTCGAAGCGTCCGGAGTCGCGAACGGCCGCCACGTCCTGGTCGGTCAGGTCGTCGATGTGGCTGTGGCCGCCGTTGATGCCGTCCACCACACCCTGCTCCACGTCGAAGCCGAGCGCGTTGAGCCCGCTGCGCGCGATCTCCACGGAGAGCGGAAGTCCCACGTAGCCCAGCCCCACGACACCGACCGTGACCTCGCCGCTGCGGAAA
>JACZXQ010000077.1 GCA_022571515.1 Gemmatimonadota bacterium | reverse complement strand
GACCGATCCAGCTGCATCCGTCTCGGCCGACGGGGCCTACGATGCGGCGGCCGTCTACGAGGCGGCCCAGGCCAAGGGTCAAGGACACGCTGTGAGAGTGCTCATCCCACCGGGACGCGATGCCCAGATGAATCCGAGGCCCTCGGCCGCACAGAAGGAGAGGAACCGCAACATCCGCTCGATCCGAGAACTCGGGCGGCGCCGATGGCACACGCGATCTGGATACAGCAAGCGCAGCCTGGTCGAGAATACCGTCTTCCGATACAAGACGATCATCGGTCGAAGTATGCGAAGTCGAAGCTTCGACGGGCAACGAGTCGAGGTGCAACTGGCGAGCAAAATCCTCAATACGATGACCCTTCTGGGGATGCCGGACAGCTACCGCGTGGAGTGATTTACGCTCGGGGGAGGGGGGATCTGTCCTCTGCTCCGAGCCATGCAACAACGCCGTCATTTCCTCCCCACCTTCACCTTCAACTCCTCGAAGAAATTGAGCACGACGTGGATCGGCACCACCCCTTCGTCGGCCGCGCGGCTAACTCGGGTTTGAAACTCCTACGCACGGCGAACGCCGTAAGTAGCGACAGGAGTGGGGGTTGTGCGGCTGGAGCAGAAGAGGCGTGTACGTAGGCGAGAGGGACCGGTTTTGGGGGCCTCAGCCTGCGTGGTGGACGAGCTTCGGAGGCTCGATGTTGAGTGTTTTCAACAACTTGAGCTGGTCGGGGGTGCGCTCGGTGGTCTGGACCACCCGGCCTCCTGGGCCGTCGTAGGCCACCATCTTTAGGCGAGAAAAGTGCTGGCGGATGTCGCTCCAGCTCCTTCCCGTCTCCCGCTCCGCTACGCGTTCGAGGAGCAGAGCGAGGATGCAGGCGAACACATGGGCGTGGATCCGTTCTTCGGTGCGGTGATACAGGGGCCTGATGTCGATGCCGTGCTTGAGGCGCCGGAAGCTCTCCTCGACACGGATCAGTTGCTTGTATCCCAAGGCCACGTCTTCGCTCGAGAGGCTCACGTCGTTGGTGAGGAGTAGCCACTTCCCGTCCAACTTCTCCTCGCGGGCTACCTTCGTCCGGTCGATCCGGAGCCTTCCGCTCTTGAGCTGCTTGAGATAGGGCCCGAAGCGGCGGCTGGCCATCAGAGCGCAGGCAGCCTTGGGATGGACTGCCCTGCGGCCCTCCAGAGCCTCGAGCTCGGCGTCGAGCAGGCGAAGGATCTCGGCGCGTTGCGCCTTCTGCCGTTTCGCCTCCTCGGGGTTGCGGCACAGGATGTAGCGCCGACGCTTGGTCGCCACCGCGGCTTCCGCCTCCGAGGGCAGGCATACCTCCTTGACCTCGAGGTTGTCGGCTACCCGCCGGAAGCGACCGGGCCGGGACAGCACGTCGGCGGCCTCGTTGGATTTGCGCAACGGCACGCCCACGATGTAGCCGCTACCGCCTCGCGCGAGCGCTTCGAGATTCCGCTCCGAGATGCAGCCGCCGTCGGCTACGTAGACTACCCGGTTCAGTCTCCAGCCGGCCAGGTCCCGCTTGACGGTCTCGATCGTGCTGACGTCCGGTGTGTTGCCGGCAAAGACCCAGCTCTTGACCGGAAGACCGTCGCGGGTCACGGCCAGTCCCACCACGACCTGGGGGGCGTCGGGCCTGTGGTCCTTGCTGTGGCCTCGCTTGCGTAGGCCCTGCCCCTCGGGATCCTCGTCGTCGATCTCGAAGTAGACGCTCGTCGTGTCGTAGAACAGCAGGTCGACGTCCAGAGACAGCAGATCGGCCACCCGGAAGAACACGGCCTCCTCGAGCCGTTCCTTCTCCTCGGCCAACAGGTCCATGGCCAGGTAGAGGTGGTGAAGCTCGAGTCCTTCGGCCTCGGGCCAGTAGACGTCCCCGAGCCAACGCTCGTAGAGACCGAGCTTGCTCTCAGGGGCCAGCGCCCGGTTGGCCACGATCAGAAAGGCGGCTTCGGCGAGCAGAGCAGCCGTGGGCCGACCCTTTAAGGCCCGGCGGATCTCCTCACCCAGTCCCAGGCGCTCCCAGAGGGCACGGAGCAGGTAGAGGCCGCCGAACTCCCTGGCCCACTGGATGCGGATGGGCTGGCCCAGGGCCTCGGCCTCGACCTCGAGGCGCTCCAGGTCGTCGGGGCAGGCGATGCGCAGAACGCTCCTGGCCAGGCGGCGCATGGCCTGCACGTCGAGATCCTCTTCTCGGCCCAGGTTGTAGACGATGCGGGTCTGCGAGCGCTGGCGCTCGGCGTCCCAGACACTCTCGGCGAGCTGGAGGTAGCGCACGACGGAGCCGTCTCGGTTCTTGCGCTGGGTCGTGCGTATATACATGCGTAGGAATATACCGTGTACGCACTGTCATTACAATGCTTATGTTCGCTAGTCGTGTATCTAGGACTTTGGGGTCTGAAGGGAGTGTGAAAGAGGAAATGGGTAGGCCTGGCAACGACTTACGGGACCGCGTTTCCTCCCGTGTGCCCAGAACCTTCAAACCCGAGTCGAGGCGATCCTCAACCCAAACCCGGCCCCGATGTCTACGGAGTCCGGAAGGTCTGGCACCAGTGAATCTGAGAGGGGTCCCGGTGGCTGCTTGTAAGATGAGTTGGCTCGGCGCATGGGGGAAATTGGCCTGGGGGGCGTAGTTTGAGCGCGAGGCTTTAAGACAACGGTCCTGGCGACCTCGCCTCACGGCCGATGGGCACTCATAGATCGATATGACCGGGTAAGCCGGCTCAACGCGCTGCGGGTGTCGGATCTGACCAACGTGGCAACCTGCCGGGGCTTTTTCTACGTGGCCTTGGTCATCGATATAGACCCGGGGCGGATCAGTCGGCGTCGGACCTCATCATGACGCCAACAGCGAACCGGTGACGATCCCAAGCGAAGGGATCCAAGAGCACGAGAAGGCGACACAAGGGTGAAAGCAATCCCTGCAGGACCTTGTTGCGCCTGCTCTGCGCGTGGGGCAGCGCAAAGAGGCTTGTTGCGAGTTCACCTGTCCAGTAGCCGAAGGTCCTCGTAACACTCTCGATGCCAAACCCGAGGTCCTCAAGTACGTTGACGAACTCCTCCGCAGTCAAGTCTTCAGCAAGATGCTCTTCCTCGGCCCAATGGTCGGAGCTCTCGAGATGCCTCGAAAAGGGGACGGGACGCTGACGGGTGGTCGGAATGTGAAAATAGGCGTATCCCTTAGGAGTCAAGACGTTCTGCATGAGTGCCAATACACTGCGTGGCTCCGGTATGTGCTCTAGCACGTCAATGGACACGATCAGATCGAAGGCCTCGTCTGGATCGAGTGCCGTCAGGTTCAGCTCCTGGAACTCGACGTTGCCTATCTGAAGAGAAGTGGCCGTTTCCTGGCCCAGTCGGACGAGATCG
>JACZXQ010000076.1 GCA_022571515.1 Gemmatimonadota bacterium | reverse complement strand
TCTCACCACTTCGCTTCCCGGCTGCTGCGCTCTGCATCCCCGCGCAGCTGCCACCCGACGTCCTGACCTGCTTAGGGTTGTGGCTGAAGCGCGCGGGTTCGTTGGGGCTCCACATATCAACGACGAGCTTCCAAGATCCAGAGGAAGCCCAACCACCTGTCCAGGTCCCGTGCGTGCAGCGCAGCGACCATTTGGCTGCCCACAGCCCGGTTGCTTGATAGGTGGCGACGGCAGCTTCGCTCAACGGGTCTTGGGCTCGACAGTAAACCACCTGTACCCGTACCCTCCCCCGAGAACGAGCACCGTCGCGACAAACCACCAGACATTCTGCGTTAGAAACGGGGAGAGGTATGCCCCGACAATGATGCCGAACAGGACACAGTAGATCTTGAGGACCTCGGTATCCCAGATGGTCAGCGCGTCCGATCTTATAAGGCGAAGGGCTGACCTCACTCGAGCGGGCCGCGGCTCCAACGCGTGCGATGTTGAACGGATGACCACGGTTGCTCTGGGGGTGTCTCGCGAGGGTGCAGGTTGCGCGTGACGGCCCGAGTCATCCGTTTATTTGTGCGCGATTTGCGCTAGATGGGATGAGAGAGTGGGCGCCTGATCAGCGTGAGGTCGGTGGTTCGAGTCCACCCGGCCCATTTGTGGAAGTGGTTGCCCCGCCTGTCTTACGAGATCGGGCGGGGCGCTCTCTTTCCGGCTAAAGTGGCGAACTGTCGGTTTTACTGTCAATTCAGACGCAAATCCGGCCCTAAAACGACTGTTTTTTTGAGGGGCCATGCCCCTCCAGTGGAAGGGAGCTCGGGGTGGGGTCTAGGTGAGGGGGCTGGCCCCTGCGTTCCGGGTCGCGCAAGGCGTGCACAGGTCCCATGTTCGGGATCTATGGATACCAGAGCGCGCCTCCAGAAGGCCCTCGCAGACCGATACCGCGTCGACCGCGAAATCGGGTCGGGCGGCATGGCGGTCGTCTACCTCGCCGAGGACCTGAAGCATCATCGGCAGGTCGCGATCAAGGTGCTTCGTCCCGAGCTGTCCGCCGCCATGAGTCCTGAGCGGTTCCTGCGCGAGATCGAGATCGCGGCCCAGCTCAACCACCCGAACATCCTGGGCCTCCACGACTCCGGTGACGCGGACGGCCTCCTCTACTTCGTGATGCCGTTCGTCGAAGGCGAGTCACTTCGCGAGCGGCTCGACCGGGAGGGCCGGCTGTCGCTCGACGACACGGTGCGGATCGCCCGGGAGGTCGGAGATGCGCTCGAATACGCACAGGCGCGCGGCGTCGTGCATCGGGACATCAAGCCGGAGAACATCCTCTTCCAGGCGGGCCACGCGCTCGTCTGCGACTTTGGGATCGCCAAGGCCGCGAGCGAGGCCCAGGGACGGCTGACCCAGACCGGGCTCATCATCGGGACCTTCGCCTACATGAGCCCGGAGCAGGCGTCGGGCGAGGGGCAGATCGATGGGCGGACGGATCTCTATGCCCTCGGTTGCATCCTGCACGAGATGCTCGCGGGTGAGGCCCCCTTCGTGGGCTCCACGTCGCAGGCCGTACTGGCCAAGAAGCTCATGGGCACGCCGACGGACCTCGCCACGGTCCGTCCGGATGTTCCACCGACCGTGCGTGCGGTCATTTCGCGGGCTCTCGCGACGTCCCGGGAGGATCGCTTCGCCACCGCCGAAGAGTTGTCCAGCGCGCTGGCTCACGCGACGACCGAGTTCGCGGTGGCGGAAGACGCGCGACGTCGTCGCCGTGGCCGGATGTGGAGAAGAGCCGCGGTGCTCGCCGGCATCTCGGTCGTCGGTGCCGGGGGTTGGTGGCTGACCGCGGTTCTGGGCGGGCCGCCCATCGTGCGAATCGCGCTGCTTCCGCTGGCGAACGCCCAGCGACTCGTGGCGCAGGACTTCTTCGTCCAAGGCATCCACGAAGATCTGGTCAAGGAGCTCACCTACGCCGGGATTCGCGCGATCAACCCCAACTCCGTGAAACGCTATGCGGGGACCGACACACGAATTCGCGACATCGCCGCGGAGCTCGGCGTGGATGGCGTCATCATGGGCTCTGCGACCGTGCGAGCGGACCGCATCGAGGTGGAGTTGACCCTCTGGGACGGAATCAGCGAGGAGTCACGCTGGATCGAGTCGTTCGAGGCGAACGTGAGCGACATCGTGTCCCTCTATCACGACGTCACGCGGGCGATCGCCGCCGCGATCGGGACGGAACTGAGCGAGCAGGCTCTGGCTCGTCTGGCCGAGTCCCGGCCGGTCGATCCGCAGGTCTACGAGGCTCTTCTCCAGGCGCGATTCCACTGGCAGAAGCTCACCGAAGAGGGCCTCAACACCGCGCTCGCCTATTACGAGTTGGCGCTCTCGCGTGACTCCACCTCCGTGGAGGCTTGGATTGGAACCGCGCAGATCTGGAGTATGCGCGCACAGGAGGGGTTCGTGTCCGGGGAGGAAGCTACCCGCCAGGGCGTGACCGCGATGGCACGGGCCCAGGCTTTGGACCCGACCGCGTCCCAGGATCCGGCGAGCCGCGCGCTGCGCAGTACCTACCTCGAGTGGAACTGGGCCGACGGCGAGGCCTCCTTTCTGAGAGCCATCGAGAAGGATCCCACGGACTCACGGAGCCGGGCCTACTACTCGCAACTGCTCTTTTGGTTCGGACGCGTCGACGAGGCCATCGAACAGGTGGAGTTGGCGGCCGAGATGGACCCCTTCAGCTCCCTGGTCCAGGGCATCTACGCACAGGACCTCAACTTCCTGCACCGCTACGAGGACGCGGAGACGGTGCTTCTCCGCACGTTGGAGCGGGAGCCAGGCTCGCCCTTCGCACTGTCGACGCTACGCACGACCTACCATCTGATGGGGCGCCACGACGAAGCTATCGAGGCCTGGCGGAGGTCGTACGGCTCGAGAGGGGACGCCGCGGCAGCGGACGCGCTCGACCGGGGGTACCGGGAGGGCGGATACGCCGCCGCGCTCGAGTCCGTCGCAGAGTTGTTCGTTGAGCGCCTGGCGACCGGAGACGCGGCCCCCTGGCAGATCGGGACGCTGTACACCCGGTCGGGGAGGCGTGAGGAAGCCATGCATTACCTGGAGCTGGCGTACGAGGAGCACGACCCCAACATACCCTATCTCAGCGTCGATCCCATCTTCGACTTCCTGCGGGACGAGCCCCGTTTCCAGGCTCTGCTGGACGGACTGGGTCTGCCGCGGTAGGCGTTGGTGGAAGCGACCAGGCAATGCCGGTCGGAGAGGAGGTCTAAGGATGTAGACCGAAACTTCGATGAGCTGTCCTGTGGGTGCGAGCGCCACCCAGTCAAGGCGTAGCCAGCGGGCTGGTAGCCAGACTTGCAGCTGTTTCCGTAAAGGGGCGGTTGATGCGTAGTCAGGCGAGCGGGTGGGCCGCAGG
>JACZXQ010000075.1 GCA_022571515.1 Gemmatimonadota bacterium | reverse complement strand
CCCGTTATCCCGAGGAGCAGGGAGAGCAGATAGAGGGATGGGCCGTCAATACGCGGATGGCTCTGTGGGAGTTTGCTGCGAATGATGAAAACTTCACACCTGGACCAGCCAGCAAGCCGGCCACCCTCATCATCCATGCCGATCCCCCCGAGCCAGCAGGGCATGACAATGGATAACCTACGTCGACCCACCCCAGAGCACGGACGCAGGGCCGCGGCCAAGTCCCACGTCAAAGTCCACTGCATTATGTGCGGGACGAAGAAGGCGCGCTCGGCGTTCAAGTGGAGCGTGCGCGGGTTGTCGAGGGCGTGTAGGCTCTGCATGAAAGGGGAGGCGGCATGAGTGAGACAGCGATGAGGACCATCCCGATTCTGTTCACGGGCGAGATGGTGCGTGCGATCCTCGACGGGCGGAAGACGCAGACACGTAGGGTGGTGAAGCCGCAGCCGGTGAACGAAGACCCATCCGTCAAGTGGGGATGGGCCTGGCGGAAGTCGAGCAAGGAATGGTTCTCGGGCGTCCACGAGTACCAACTCCGTAAGGCGTTCGGGCTTGCTCCGCATTGCCCCTACGGCCTGCCCGGCGACCGCCTGTGGGTGAGGGAGACGCATGTTTTCGAGTCGAGCTTTGGAATCGAGTTGGATTACAAGCCGCCCTTCGACGATGGCCGGCCCGTGCTCTGGGAGGAAGACGAGGAGTGGGGGCGGTGGTGGACTCAACCACATTACCGGGCCACAGATCCAGTACCGGATCTATGCTGCGAATCTTCGGACGAACCCGTGTGCCGCTGGCGCCCCTCCATCCACATGCCCCGCTGGGCCTCACGGATCACGCTGGAGGTTACGGGCGTGCGGGTCGAGCGGGTGCAGGAGATCACGGAGGCGGATGCGATGGCTGAGGGCGTCAACGGTGGGTGCCTCACGTGCGGCAATCCCGACCCATGCGGCTGTGACGACCCCAATCCAGATCATCGGGAATCGTTCATCTACCTCTGGAATTCCATCAACGCCAAGCGCGGCTACTCCTGGGCATCGAACCCGTGGGTGTGGGTCGTGGACTTCGAGAAGGTCACCCCATGATCTCTCACCTGATAGCTGTCTTCATCGGTGCGGCGTTCGTGGGAGTGCCCATAGGGATCTTCGTGATGGCCTTGCTGGCCGCAGGACGCGAGCGCGAGCGGGCACAAGAGGCGGCGGATAACTGCCTAAACCCGAAGACCTTCACGTACCATCGGACGCAATTTCTGGATATCAGGGGCATCGACTGGAGCAGGATCGGCGTATGAAGATCCTCGCTTTCGATCTCGGGCGCTCGACGGGTTGGGCGATACTGGACGGCGACGAGCTCCGCACGGGCTCCCATACGGCTGAGGGCGCGCTGGCCGACGAGTTGTTCATCGACTGGCACACATGGGCGAAGCTCCTGGTCAACGACACCGGACCCGAAGCGATCGCCTACGAGGACATCCAGTTCAACCGGGGCAAGAGTTACATCCCCGGCATGACAGCGCTCCTCTATGTCCTAGCTGGCGAGTGCGGGTTGACGTGCTTCGGCGTGAACTCCCAGGAACTCAAGGCGTTCGCCAGGTTGTCGTCAGCGTGGGATCCTGAGATTAAGTGGGCTGGCTCGAAACTCGACATGAGACTGGCGCTCACCTCGCGGTGGCCCTCGGCTGGAAGTGACTTCTTCAGCGAGGACGAAGTGGACGCCGCGTGGGTGGCGTTGTGGGCTGAGGACACGTTGGTCGAGGAACCCCGAGAACTAGCAGGAGGTGAAGATGAGTGAGTCAAGGGAGGCTTATATCAAGCGGCTGGAGGACCATCTTCACGCGATTCGCCGGCATCCCGACTACGAGTACCTAACCACGACCATCGGCCGCAAAACTTGTGAGGATCCAGAACCTTACGAGGAAGAACATGGCGTTGGCTGGGAAGAGAACGGTGAGGGCCACGATTCCTGGGAGCGTTTCGATTATCACGAGGAATACTATTGGCGTCGGCTACACTCGCGCAGCCCAGAATGAGCCAGCGCATCGAACTCGAACTCTCACCCGTTGGCGTAGTTGAGGACGACCGAGGACCGGAGGCCGGTAGGTGAGCGCAGCCAGAAACTTTTCTCAGTCAGCGGGAGGCGGAAAGAGATGAGCCGAGCACACGTGATTCCCTTCGTCCTAGGTGGCCCCTTCGACCTGCGGACCATATGGGATCTCTACCGGATCAACCTGGCATACGGGTATCCACCTCAACGTCTTGGCGCGCTCGTGAAGGCGATCCGAGTGAGTTGGGCAGGCTGGCGTTATTCACGTGCACTTCAGCGGGAGGCGTGACCCCATGAGCGAGTGGGAGCTTCGCCGTCACTGCCCCAAGTGCGGAAAGTTCATCACCAGCGTGGTCGCTCACATGGGCTACAACACGACCGCGTACATCGCCGGGCCTTTCATCGAATCGGTCACGGCCACATGCAAAACGCACGGGACGGTGGACATGGGACACGCGCCCTGGAATTGGGAAGACTTTGAGATTGAGGATGCGGCATGAGCGAGCCAGCGGACCAAGCAATCCACCAGGCCCTAGCGGAGTTCTACACGCCGTCAGAGATCGTCAGGTGGCTTGTCCTGCCCCACCCAGAACTCGGCGGCGCGACTGCCGTGGAGGCAATCGACGCGGGTTGTGAGGATAGGGTCTGGGCCATCATCGACCGCCTACAGTCGGGAGCGTATGTGTGATGAAGCCAGCGGAGAGCACCCCAGTGAAAGCGAAACACACGCCAGGGCCGTGGAGCATCCATCGTCGCTCTGCTACAAGCGTCGAGGACGAGGGCGGGCGCCTGGTAGCATCAACTGGGGGGCGTCAGTCTAACGTAAGGGACGAGAGCCCAGAGAATGAAGCCAACGCCCTCCTGGTCGCAAGCGCACCCGACTTCTACAGGGGTGCCCTACTGGTCATCAACTCGCCGCCGCACTCCGACGACTTCGATTTGGGCATGACGATTCTGTGCAACTCAATCGACAGGACGGAAGGCAGGAAGCCCACCCCATGAGCACCCCACCGATAGCGAAGGAGCCTGAAGTGACCGGACTGTCAGAGGTACACGAGAAGCTGGAAGAGATCACAAGGGGCGCAGGCCGATTTAGCCGCGACCCTCTCATACACGCAGCAAACACCGTCGAAGACATGAAAGACCTCGCCCGCGAAGGCATTGCCCTCCTGGAGAGCGAGCAGGGGGAGCGGCCGATAGTGGTTTGCCTTTGTGGATCGTCTCGCTTCGTGGATGTGTTCGCCGTGGTCGCGTGGGAGCTGGAGAAGCGCGGCAAGATCGTTCACTCGATCCACCTCCTGCCTGGATGGTACTGCGGAGACGTAGAGGACCATATGGCGGAAGCCCAAGGCGTAGCTGAGATCCTCGACGAGCTGCACCTGCGCAAGATCGACCTATCCGATGAGGTCA
>JACZXQ010000011.1 GCA_022571515.1 Gemmatimonadota bacterium | reverse complement strand
CGACGGCCAACAGGTAGAGCGCCTCTGCACGGTCGGTGGGATCGAGCGCAACCACGGCTTGGCGTTCCCTCACGACTCCAGCGGTGTTGCCCTGAGAGGCATGGGCCCTGGCGAGCTTGCGGTGGAGTTCGATCTCGTAGGGGAAGATGAACACGCCGCTCTCCAGGGCGTCAGCCGCAGCCTCGTGATCACCCAACCGCTCGAGGATGTCCGCCTGCTCGATCCGCGCGCGGTAGTCGCTCTCGTTCAGGGCGTTGAGCCTGGCCAAGGCCGCTGCGGCTTGCTCGAGCTCGCCACGGGCCTCGTGGATCTGCGAAAGGTACCAGTACGCGCTGTTGGCTCCGCCGTACTCCGGGAAGAGCCTGACGGCCGCCCTGAGATGAGGTTCGGCGTCGTCGGTCCGGCCTTCCTCGAAGAGCTGGATGCCGGCTCTCAGCCTGGCGAGGAAGTTGTCGGGATTTTCCCGTGCGAGCCGAGCGATGGTGGGTGAGTCCGGCGCCGCGTTCGGGAGTCCGGTGGTCGGCGGCGCTTCGTCGAGCGAGGCCAGGGGGCGCTCGAAGCGCGCCTCGAAGTGCTCCACGAACGCCTCGTCGAGCTCTTCCATCTCGAGACCGAGGACGCTCTCGACCACCTCGGGGGTGGTCCGCCCATCCCGATAACCCAACATCATGTCCAGAATCGCCTGAGACCCCCAGCGCCCTTCGATGTACTCGAAGACCACCGAGGCCTGGAAGTACGAGTGCACAACCTGGGCCGGATACTCCGGGCGGACGAAGCCCTGGTTGAGCTGGCTCACCGGAAGCATGAGACCCTGCTTATAGATTTGCAGGAAGTCCAGCGAGGGCTGGTGGCCCCACCCGGGACGGGCCAGGTGTTGCTCGTGTACGGCCAAACCTTCGGAGAACCAGCGCGGCACCTCGTGACGCGTCAGTCCCAGATGGAACACGTGCGCCATCTCGTGCCATAGCGTCGAAGCCCAGTTGAACTCTCCGAGCGTCTTTGCCGACGGCGAGTCCATGGCGATCACGCTGCCGAAGCTCACTCCAAGGGCGCCGATGCCGGCGAGCCCAACGGTTCGCACGGAAAAATCGGCATGACTCGGGAATATCTCGATGCGGATGGGTAGAGGAGGCGTGTAGTCGCCGTATCGCTTCCGGAGGGTCTCGAATGCAGCGTTGGCTATCTCCTCGACGTATGGCGCCAGCAGCTCGGACTCACGCTCGTGCAGCAGGATTTCGAACCGCTCCGTCCGGAGCACGTCGTAGTGCTTGAAGGTGTCGGTAAGATCCAGCGTGTTCTTGTACCATGGGTTGAACGGGTCGCCCTCGAAGGCGACCTCGAGGCTGGCGATGCCCTCGCTGACCTCTCCCAGCCGGAGTTGATTCATCCCGAGAAGACCCCAGGCTGTCCACGATCGCTCATCGACCGCGATCGCTTCCGATGCGAGCTCGACGGCCTCGCGGTATTTGCGGTTCTGCACCGCGATGTCCGCCACGGTGTTGAAGAGGTCCGGGTACTGAGGGCTCAGCGCGAGCACGTCGTCTCGAACGCGCGCGTAGTCGTCCCGCTCGCCCCGCAGGTAGTGGCTGGCCGCCAGCATGGACATGGCCTCCAGCGACCGGGGATTCACCTCGAGGGCCAACCGCAGTTCCTCGCGTGCGGCCTCGTGATTTTCCACCGCCAGGTGCAGTTTGGCCTTGAACACGCGCGCAGCCACCAGGTTGGGATTGACTGCCAGGGCGGCCTCGACCCGTTCCAGGGCGTCGCGCTGCTGGTTGAACTCCATCGCGCGCGCCTTGCCCAGCAGCGCCTCGGCGTCCCTGGGGTTCCGGGTGAGCACGTCGTCGAACGCGGCGTCCGCGTCGATCCCCTGGTAGGTCCGCAGGAAGAGCTCGCCGGTCAGTCTGCGGGCGTCCAGCGACGCCGGGTCGGCGGCGATGGCCTCGTCCGCGGCGCGTAACGCGTCGTGTAGAAGGTCAGCATTGGTGGCACTCAGGTATCGCACCGCCTGCGCCACGGCGGTGAGGTCGCGGGCGCCCAATTCCTGGCTTTCGTTGTAGATGTCGATGAACTCGTCGAAGAGTTCCATCGCCTCGTCGCGGTCCCCGTATTGATATTCGAGGATCGCGAGGTTGACCCGAGCCACGTTCCGGTCTCCCGCGCCTCCGTTGACCGCACGCTGGAAGGCGGTGCGCGCTTCGTCCACCTGACCGGTCGCTAAGAGGACCTCGCCGAGCGTGTTGGACAGTTCCTTGGCGAACCCGGGCGGTGCGTCCCGCAGCATGTCGGCCGCGTCGTCGTACCGGCCGATCGCGGCCAGTCCATCGGCCAGGGCGATGAAGGGGACCGGAACGTTCGCCGTCTCGGTGATGTCCTCCAGCGCGTCGATGGCCGACTCGTATTCCCCCTTGGACAGCATTGCCAACGCTTCGTCGAGGGTCTGCGCAAGGGCCGGACTGGGGAGTAAAGCCAGTAGAGCCAGCCAGGCGGCGCCCCGCTCACGGGGCCGGATCCCACAGGAGCGACGACGCGTCATCCGCCCCCCTCCCGCGCGCGGATCTCGCGGTTCTTCAATGCCAGGTCCACCAATAGTTCCTCGAACTTGGCCTCGTATCGCTCGGGGTCCATTTGGTCTCTGAGGGCCCGCAGTTCATCGATACGCCGCTGCAACACCGCGCGCTCCTCGTACAGCCGCTGGAGTACCGGGTCGTCGGTGCCCTGTCCCGCGGCCTGTGCCACCAGGAACATCGTCTGGGCGAGTGCCCCGTCTGCCTGCCCGAGTCCCGGGGCGCCGCTCCCCTTGCCGTCCCCGTTGTCGTCCAGCATGGCGTGCTCGGTGAGCAGCCTGTTGTCCTGCTCGTAGGCGCGGGCGACCTCCTGGCGGGCGAACTGGAAGGCCTCGAGCAACGACACGCGCTCGTCCTTGTCCAGATCTGCCCCGTCCTTCGCGAAGGCATCTACGAAATATCCACCGAAGAAGGCCTCGTTGCGCTCCAACCCCGTCTTGGTGGCCGTGATGATCGTGCGGTCCTCACCCGAGAGGGCCTCCACGAACCCACCACTGGCGCTGGCGACATTGATGAACGCCACCTTCTGTTCGGAGAGCTGGTCGAGCAGGAGCGCGAAGTCTGAGGCCGAGAGGTCGGGCCCGGGAAGGTTGAAGTGCGACTCCCCGCGGGCGTAGCTGCCGTGCCCGATCAGAAGTATGAAGACCTGATCGCCCGGCTCGGCGCGTTCCGAGAGATCTGCCACGGCTTGCCGCACGTTGTCGCTCGTGGAGCGAGCGTGGATTCTGGTATCCCCGTCCGGCTTCTCAGCCAGGTACACCACGGACTCCGCCGGCACACCGTGCCGCTCGACCGCGGCATCGATGAAGCGAGCCGCCCAATCCGTGAACGTCTCACTATGCGCCGGATCCCCGCCGAGGCCTGTGATCACCAGGATGTGTGTGGCCTGAGCGTCCGCGGGGGAGGTCGCTAGGACGAGTCCGGTCAGCAGTGGGAGCGCCAGCCGAGACAGCGTGCGGAAACCCCGTCCTACGGTGCGGTCTCCGATCATATGAGGCCTCGCGCATGCCGGTAGATCCACTCACCGCCCACGAGCGACATGAGAAGCAGCAGCAGGAAAGGCATGTCCCACAGGTCCCGCTCCTCGGTGAGTGTCACGCCCGCGCCCGTCAGGCTGATGTCCTCGGGCAAGTTCGATACCGTCTCCGGCGTATAGAAGCGCCCGCCCGTCTCGTCCGCGACGCGCTCCAGCGTGGTGCGCCGCATGCCCGCGTCGAAGTACTCCTCGTCGCTCTCCGTCACGTGCACGAACGTGGATCCGGTGCCCAACGAACCCGCGCCCCGGGTGGCCTCTACGCGGATCTCGTACAGTCCCGGCTCGGTGGGCACGAAAGCGGCGCCGTACACGCCGTCCTCGTCCACCGTCCACTCCATGCGCCGCTCGAGCGGTGGTCCCGAAGGACCCTCGATGAATGCAGACACCAAGGCGTTGTTGACCTCCATGAACGCCGAGTCGCTCACGGTTGCCCGTAGCTCGACGGACTCGCCGACCTCGACCCGCTCGCGGTCGGTTTCCACGACGACCCCGTGGGGCACGCCGTCGATGAGCCATCGAAGAAGCTGCCGCCAAAACGTCTCGTGGCGTTGGTCATCCACGCTAACGTCGGCGCTCATCTGCCAGAACCAGGAGTCCTGGATGGGCAGCACGATCGCCTTGCCCCGGCCGAAACGGTGATATGCGAGAACGATCTGCTTGGCTGAGCCACGCCCGACCGCTGCCTCGAGCAGGGCGGTCGCCCCGGGCTTCAGCTTCGAGATCGGGTTTAGGCTGGTGACCGCCGGAAGCGTCTCCCACGCCTCCTCCAGGGCCGTTTCGTCCTTGCCCAACTGGATGGCCGGATGGGTGAGCCCGGACCTTGTGGGTCTCACCTCGACCTCGGCGAAGTACGGACCGGATCCGTCGGAGAGCTCATCGTCCATGAAGACCGGCATGACCTGGGCAATCGGTGTGCCCTCGTAACCGCCTTCGCGGAACGCCTTGCGTCCGCCCAGCAGGAGAAGCCCGCCGCCGCGCTCGCTCACGAAGTCGGCGATCATGTTGAGCTGGTCGTGCGTGAAGAAGCTGGCCTCCACGCTGCCGAGGACGAGGCCGCGATACTTGAACAGCTCTTCGCGCGTCTTTGGAAATCCCGCCGCCAATTCCTCGCCATCGTCCACGTTCATGCGCTTGAACTTGTTTTCGGCCGAGCGCTGAAGGAGCACCACCTGGAGGTTCTCGTCGTCCCCCACGGCACGCAGAAGGAACTTCACCTCCCAGCGCGGCTCACCCTCGAAGTACAGGATCTTCTCGCGCTCGTCGCGGACGTTGAGAAGCACCTCCCGCATGTTGTTGCGCCCAACTCGCTCCCCGGGCTGGAGCGGAATGCGGAACTGAAGCAACCGGGGTCCCGCTTCGTCGGCCTCGAAGCGCACGCGGGCCACCACAGGCTCGCCATCCCTCTTCAGTTCGACGTCCTGGCTCGCGATGATGCGGCCCTCGTCTTCTACCACCAGCTGCACGGTACGTCCCCGGAAGCCCCGCTGGGCGATGATGACATCAACAACCAGCGACGCCCCCACCAGCACGGAGCGGGGAATCTCGACCCGGCTGACCTGGATGTCCGGCGAGAGGGCCTCCTCGCCGAGCCCGATCGTGTACACTGGCGTCGAGGCCGCCTGGAGCGGGAGTAGCGACTCGGCCAGCGCTTCACCCGAGTTGTCCGCGCCGTCCGTGATCAGGATCAGTCCCGATAGCGGTACCCCCGCCAGCTCCTCCTGGGCCCTGACCAGGGCGGGCCCGATCTCGGTGCGGCTGCCCCGGTATTCCAACTCGCTGACATCACCGAGCCGCTGCGTGCTGTTCGAGAAGCGGAAGAAACGGAGGGTGAAGCGCTCCGCCAGTTGGTTCAGGAGCTCGCTCTCCTCACCCGTGAAGTTGCGGGTGACGAACTCGCTGCGTTGGCGTCCGTCCTGATCGGCGATCGTCATGCTGCGCGAGTCGTCTATGAGGATGCCCACGAAGTTCCGCTGAGGGACCACGGACGTGATGATCAGCGTCGGCTGAAGCAGGCAGAACACGACTATGGAGAGTGCCCCGAGTCGCAGTCCACCCATGATGCCACGGTCGGCCGCCGTGCTGTCCCCGCGGGCGGCCGTGTAGGTCAGCGCCGATGGGACCGCGAGCGCAGCAGCCACGATGAGGCCGATCGCCCAAGGCCAGGGGGACGTAAACGAAAAGTCACCCTCCTGGAAGAGGAGCAGCCGGTATTTGAACAGAAACTCGAACAAGCTCTCGAACATTGCGCAGGCCTCAGTGGCTCATGGCGTAAAGGATCATGTTCACGCCCATCTCGTACGCGTACGTGGAGAACTTCAGGGGGTAGTAAGGGTCGTCGGCCCACTCCCAGGCGTCCCCAAGGTCCGTGTTGAAGTTGATCACGACCATGAGACGCCCGCGCTCGTCGTAGATGCCCTTGACCTGAGGTAGGCACCCGTAGCATTCGGCGGTGCTGCCGCCGTAGATGCTGTTGATGCCGTTGCTGTGGTTGGGGACCTGGAGCAGCTCGGTGATCTCGTAGAACGTGCTGAAGATCTCGTGGCTCAGGCTCAGGTCGACGATGGGGTAACCGGGCAGGACCTGCTCCATCTGGTACTCGAAGTTGGCCCACTCGTTGGGCCCCCAGAAGTCGTCGATAACCAGGAAGCCGCCGGCCAGAAGGAATCCGCGAAGGCCTACGACCTCAGGTGGCGTCAGGTTCATGTACCCCACCTCGAGCGCGTAGAGATAGGGGAAACGGCGAAGCTCCGGGTCGTCCAGGAGTACGGGGTGCTGCCACTCGTAGGCGTCGAGGTTGCTCAGCAGCCGGTCGATGAACGACAGGAAGATCTGGTCCGCCTTGGGGTAGTCGATCGCCCAGGAGGCACCACCTCGCCCGAAACCACGCCCCCATCCGCGGGCATATCCCGTGTAGGCCACGCGCGAGAAGTAGTACTCGCGGAAGGCCGGATGGTGGGGAAGCTCTTGGGCCGCGGGCATCGGCGGGGCCCCGAAGAAGCGCGTCGGCTCGCGCACGGGATTCGACGCACGTACGGGCTGGTCGGCGGAGGTCTCGGGCAGAGGAAGGTGGCCGGACGCCGACGTCAACATCAGCGAGAGGATGACCGGCAGGGAAGCGAATGCCCGCACCACCAACTCCGTTCGGATAGGTCTCAGCCAGTTCCCTCCTGGGCCCGGCGTACCCGGCTACTCGGTACGGGAAAGAGGGAAGTCTCGTACTGTTACAGGACCGAAAGGTTCCTTGCGACAAGGCGCCGTTGTGAATCCCAACGCGTGTCGCTTGCGTATGGTTCATCGTTTCCAGTACGGTAGTGATACACGCACTTGGCCGACTCTGCGCTAGGCCCGAATCAAGCTTGTGAGCACGTCATGGACTACAGAACCAAGGTCTCGATCCGGGACTTCCTGATCTTCCAATTCAAGCTCGCGATCGACGGAGCCAAGGATGGGCTCGTCTTCGTGATCTCGTTCGTCGCGTTCGGTGTGGATCTGGTGTTCGGGCGGCACGGCAGGCGACGGTACTTCCCCCGCCTGATGCGGGTCAGCGAGCGCTTCGACCTGTGGCTCAACCTCCACAGTGCGGTCGAGCACATGGACGACACGGATGACGGCCTGTTCGGAGTGAGCGAGGCGGGGAGCGACACGCTCCTGGGCCAGATCGAGCAGGTGGTGCGCGGTGGGGACGAACCCCGTTCCAACCGGCCGCTGGAGCCCCCGCGCAATCCCGACTCGTAAACACCGGGATCGCCCACTCGCACTTCCCCGCTGGTCGGGGGTATGCGTCGGCCTAGGCTCTGGCAACCCACCCACCACGCGTGAGATCTCCATGGACAAGGCCATACAGGACGCTATCAACGAGCAGATAAAGGACGAGCTCTTCGCCGGGTATATGTACCTGTCGATGTCGGCCCATTTCGAGAATGGGAATCTGCCGGGATTCGCGCACTGGATGCGTCTGCAGGCCCAGGAAGAACTCGAACACGCGATGCGGTTGTTCGACTACGTGAACCGCCGTGGGGGACGGGTCGTTCTGCAGGCGGTGGACCAGCCGCCAGTGGAGTTCGGGTCGGCCCTGTCCATATTCGAGCAGGCCTTGGAGCACGAGCGGTTGGTGACCGGCCTGATCCACAGGCTCTACGAGCTGGCGGCGGAGAAGGGCGACTGGGCGACCCAACAGGAGCTCCAGTGGTTCATCGCCGAGCAGGTCGAGGAGGAAGACAGCGCAGGCCGGGCTGTGGACCAACTCCGGATGGCCGCCGCCGACAGCGCGGCGCTGCTCATGCTCGATCAGCAATTCGGCGCACGTGCCCCCGACGGGGGAGGCGAAGCCGAATAGGGGACGTGGGCGGGGCGGGGTGGCCCTAGACCTCGGCCACCCTCACCGCAGTCATCACGACGTCTTCGAGGGGGCGATCGCCGGGGCCGGTGGTTACCGCGCCGATCTGACGAATCACCTCCTGGCCCTCGATCACCTTTCCGAACACCGCGTGCTTTCCGTCGAGCCACGGCGTGGCCGTCAGCGTGATGAAGAACTGCGACCCACCCGTGTTGGGCCCCGCGTTCGCCATGGAGAGCATGCCTTCGCACTCATGCTTCAACTCCGGGTGGAACTCGTCGGGGATGGTGTATCCTGGGCCGCCCCGGCCCGTGCCTTCGGGATCGCCACCCTGGAGCATGAAGTCCGGGATCACGCGATGGAAGACCACGCCGTCGTAGTACCCCTTCTCTATCAGGTCGATGAAGTTCTTGGTGGTTATCGGTGCGCGCTCCTCGAAGAGCTCCACCTTGAAGGTGCCGTGTGTGGTGTCGAACTCGGCGACCCGGTTGGGCATGTCGAATTCCTCGGTTCGGGCTATTGGTCTCAACCTCGGCGGCAGGTTGTCGAGCATGACGAGTATCGATCCCGCGTGCCTCCACACAACCGATTGCCGGAACTCCTGTGGCGATTCTATGATCAGGCCCATGAACGCCATTGCCAGGTACGTCCGGTCTCGCGCCCACGCCGCCATCGTGTTCGGCGGCTTGGGCGTGCTCGCCCTCGGAGGATGCAGGGCCGCCCTCCAACTCGAAGAGAGCGACCACCCAACCGTCCTTTCCCGTCAGCTCCTGGACGGTCCCAGCCCGTCGACACCGGGGGAGTATGGTGTCCGCACGCTCTACTACGGCCACGGGGACGACAAGAACCGGTCGGAGTACCGTGACTCGGTCACGTTCACCACAGAGACCGTGGACGCCTCGAAGCTCGTGGACCTCGGAGGTTCAGCCTCTTCGCGGAACAGCTACTGGGGCTTCACGCCCAAGGAGTTCCCACTCAACGCGCGCGTCTGGTATCCGGACGGGGATGGCCCCTTCCCGCTCGTGCTCGTGGTTCACGGAAACCACAACATGAGGGACTTCTCGGACCCGGGATACGACTACCTTGGCGAGTTGCTGGCCACGCGTGGGTACATTCTGGCCTCCGTCGACGAGAACTTCATCAACGGCGGAATCCGTGGGGAGAACGATGGTCGGGGGTGGCTCCTCCTCAAGCACCTCCAGGCGTGGAGGGGCTTCAACGAGGACGAGGGGAACCCATTCTTCCAGAAGGTCGACATGGAGCATCTGGCCCTCATGGGCCACTCTCGGGGAGGAGAGGCCGTGGGTCACGCGGCCGCGTTCAATCGCCTCAGTCACTATCCGGACGACGCCAGCCTGACGTTCGACTTCGACTTCGACATCAGGGCGATCATCGCGATCGCCCCGGTTGACGGGCAGTACCTGCCCACGGACCGCTACGTACCCGTGGATGATGTGAGCTACATGGTCTTCCATGGCTCGCACGACGGTGACGTGTCGAGCTTCCACGGCATCCGGCTGTTCAACCGGATCCGGTTCACCGACGGTGAGCCGCGCCTCAAGGTCGCCGTCTACGTCTACCGGGCCAACCACGGCCAGTGGAACACCGTATGGGGCCCGCACGACAGCGGGCCTCGAAGCGGGCGGAGGCTCGATCTGCGAGGCCTTCTGGATCCGGAGGACCAGCGGGAGTTCGCCAAGATCTACGTGTCGGCGTTCCTGGACTACACGCTCAAGGGTGACAAGCGGTATCTACCGCTCTTCCGGGACCACCGCGTGGCGGGCGGTTGGCTGCCCAAGACGATGTACATCACCCGGTTCGAGGAATCGAGCTTTCGTCCGCTGGTGACCTTCGAGGAGGACATCGACGTCACGACGGGCACGGCTGAGGGGGTGGCGCTCCGGGGCGACAGCTTAGCGACGTGGCGGGAGCGGCAGATGAGCCTTCGCTCGAGCAACCGGCCCAACACGTCGTCCTCGCAGATCAATCAGGCCGTGTGGTTGGGCTGGAACAACGAGATCCGGGGGACCGACGGCGAGATGGGCCCACCCGCCCGCTTCGTGATCACGCTGCCGGACACGCTCGGGAGCGCATGGCGATTGGGCGAAAAAGCGTCACTCCAACTCGCGTTGACGGCGACGGACGCGAAGCCTCGAGCGCGTAGATCCCCCGCCGACACGACCGAGGGCCAGGGCCAGGAAGGCGGCCAAGAAGATCAGCGGCCCGGGGACGACCGGGATCGCGATGACGAGGATGAGGACGCACCCGAGGAACCCATCGACCTGAGCATCGAAGTCGTGGATGCTGCAGGCCGCTCGGCCTCCGTTCCGCTCAGTGATTACGGGCCCGTTCGGAGGCCATTGGAGATGCGGATTCTCCGGAGGGCCGACCAGGAGCGGCGCTTCGCCAACCGTTACGAATTGCTGCTACAGAGCTATTCCATTCCGCTCGGAGATTTCCGCCGCCTGAGGCCCGCGCTCGATCTGCGGGCACTGAAGGAGGTGCGGCTGGTGTTCGACCGAACCGCCGCCGGGACCGTGGTGCTGGACGACGTGGGGTTCGCGTTCCTCGATCCGGCCTACGAGGCCGTGCGCGTCCAGCCGAGTAACGGAGGGCGCTAGCGCCAGCTCACCCCGAAGCGGTGGGCGCCGTGCGCGTCGTCGAACCCCTGGAAGGCGTACTCGATGCTGATCGCGTCGCCCACGAAGGCCGCCCCGAAGGTGACTTCGTTCGCCGGACCGTCCTCGACCCGGCGTACGCCGATTCGCCCGATGAATGTCCGTCCGGTCACAGGCCACCACGCCACCTCACCGCCGAACGCCGGGATAACCGTCCCGTCCGCCATCCTCGTGATGGCGGCGGAGGCGCCGAGGTCCAGCGGACCCACGGGCCGGCGCCGGAGTGAAGCGCCGGCAGTCACACGGTTGGCCAGATCCGTTGCGACGCCTCCCACGTCCATGTCCGGCCCCAGGTTCTGTGCGGAGAACCCAACCGTGACGTGGCCAAGCGTGATGGACGCTCCGAGGTCCGCGGCCGGTACGGCGTCCTTGGAGCCCGCCATCCGCTGCTCGATGAGCTTGCCGGCCACCCCCCACCGAACGCCGAAGAACTCTTGTGCGTACGCCAGCGTGGCGACTAACTCGGATACGGCTGTCGCTCCGCCCGTCAGGAGATCCCGCTGGCCGGGAGCGATCGCCTGTGGTGTCGTCGCATCTGTCGAATAGCTGAGCGCTTGGAGCCCCACGCCCACAGCACCCTTCCACCAGTTCGTAGCTCCCGACAGGGTGAGGGCGGTGCTCTGTGAACCGAAGCGTTGAGCTGCGAGCCCAAACCCGGTGGCCCGAAGCAGCAGGGCGGGATTGTAGAAGATGGCGTCGCTGGACCCCACCGAAAGCTGGAAGGCATCGCCCATAGCCAGCGCGGTGGTGCTGGCCGGAAGATCCAAGATGACTGGACCCCTACCGCGATCCTGGGCCTGAATCCCGGCGGGCATGAGTACCACGAGCACCGTGAACGCCCCACGTCCTCTCATCTTCATCGACTTTCTCCCCCTCGAGCGGGCGGAGCGCCTCGGTCCAGGACCGCATGGCGTCCACAGGACTCACACCGCAGCCAAACCCTGTCTCTCACGTAGGCGACGTCCTCCCTGGGCGGCACTTCGACGCGTATCAGCGCCGTATCGCAGCGCGGACAGCGCAGCGCGTCGTGCCGATCGATCGCAGCAAGTATCTGCTGTTGGTCATCACGTGAAAAGCTCGGGGTCACGGTCAACTCCATAGCGCCGGAATGCGACCTGAAATTCGAACCCGTGTGGCTTCGGGACAAGTCGGCATGATGTGCGCAGATAGAGCTGGCATCCGGATTTCCCGTTGATCGCTACATTGTGCGGTGCTATCGTCCCACCTTAGGGATGACCTAAACCGAGAGCAGGGTTGAGTGGCAAAGGACGCAATCGAGATTGAGGGGACGGTTCGGGAGGTTTTGCCGAACACGAATTTTCGGGTGGAATTGGAGAACGGCCATGAAGTCCTGGCCTATCTCTCCGGAAAGATGCGCCAGCACTACATCCGCGTACTCGAGGGTGATAGGGTGAAGGTGGAGTTGTCCCCCTACGACCTCAGCCGGGGCCGCGTGACGTACCGGTACAAGTAAGGCATTCTGAAACCCTCCGCGCCGGGTCTACGTAGGGTGAGCCTCGAGAGGGTTTTCAGCTAGAGGGCGGAGGAAATCATGAGGTTGGTGGCTCAGTTTACCGCAGCGGGGCTTGTAGGAGCGATTTTGTGGGAGCTCCTCAGCATGCTGCTGCCTGTCCTCACTGCCCTCTTCTTCACCGTCATGCTGGCACTGTTCAAGTTCGCCCTCGTCATGGTCGTCATATTCGGCGTGATCGCGCTGGTCAAGAAGCGGGTGAACAGCCTCGACGACGACAGCGACGACTAACCCTTCACGTAATCCTCGAGCTGGGCGATCTGCTCCGGCTTTCCCATCACGAGCACTTCATCCCGGCCCCGCAGATGACCATGTGGTCCTCGAGGTCATCGATTTCCGTCATGGTCCCTCGGCTCCGGAGCACGTCCTCGAGGTCGAGTTCGACGATGAAGTACAGGACCGCCCACAGAAAGCGTGGAATGAAGACACGCATGGTTTGCGCCGGACTCATACCGCGGGTGAATCGCTGCCGCAGTTTCGGGCAAAGTGCCTCGTCCGCACCAGAACCGAGGTAGGATGCGGGTTTTCAGCCATGTTTCCCTTGACGATCCCGCGGGGCGACTGTACCGTGTAACCGTCCTGGTTTTGTCCGATCTGTTACGGCTTCCGGATCGTAGCCGCCTTGGCCCGAGGCGCATGTGATCCAGGGATCGGTCACGGGGCGTTTGCAGGCCCGGAGCATACTTCATCCCTAAAGGAGCGAAACTCATGAACAAATCCGAACTCGTGGACGCACTCGCTACCGGCAGCGGCCTCACCAAAACCGACTCCGCTCGTGCCATCGACGCCCTGTTCGGCAGCTCTGGAGTGATTGCCATGGCCCTTCGCCGTGAGGAGCGGGTCCAGATTACCGGGTTTGGCACGTTCGAAGCGAAGCATCGCAAGGCTCGCACCGGACGGAACCCACGCACCGGCGCCACGATCATGATCCCTGCCTCGAAGTCGCCTGGGTTCCGGGCCGGAAAGGGATTCAAGGACGCCATCAAGAGCGGCTGGTAGCACCCCAATGGTGGCCAAGTTGGCCGCCTGACAGACAGAATCAGGATTTTTGCAGAGGCCGTGCCCCGGTCATAGGGGGCGTGGCCTCTGCATGTATGGATCTGGCTCCGAGCGCATGGGGAGCGCGCACGGCTCAGGTCTCAGTCGCCTCGAGGACTCTTTCTTCCTCTAGGCGGGCCCGTCTGTCTCGTGGCCCGGCCGCCACGGTCGTAGTCGACCCGGGTGCTGCGTCCCCGGATCGTTATGCCGTTCACGGCTTTGATGACCTTTTCTGCGACGGATTTCTCGACTTCGACCAGCGAGAACGTGTCGCGGATCTCGATGCGGCCAAACTGGGAGCCGTCCACGCCGCTTTCTCCGGCCAATGACCCGAGCAGGTCACCCGGCCCGATATCGTCTCGCGACCCGACGCTGACGAAGAGGCGTACCAACTCGCCCCCCCCCGCGGCAGCGGTGGCGGCGGCCACAGCGGATGGGGCTCCCGGAGCCTGGTCACGTCCCTGCAGCAACGCGAGCGACGCGGCAGCCAATTCGGGCGCCGAGAAGCGCTCCATGAGGGGCTCGAGCATGAGAAAATACGGCCCCAAGTCCTCGTCTTCCACGGCTCGCACCAGGCGTTCACGTAACGAAGCGACGGCATCATGCAGGTCTTCGCCGCGGGGCGCCTCGGGTTTGAGCCGATAGCCTGCTGCGAAGGCGGACTGGCGCAGATGAGGCACCTCGCGAGTCAAGGCGAGAATCATGCCGCCCAATCCGCCGCCGTGGCGGCGATCGAGCACATCCATGTCACCGGGCACATCGAAGCTCAAGGCCAGCACCGCTGAGCCGCCACCGTCCAATTGGAGCGCTGCCTCGCGGCCAGGGATGGGATCCACGGCCAGCCACACCGGCACGCTGGTGTCACCTGGGGCTCCTGCCACGAACCCCCGAAGCGTCAGGTAGTCGCCCATGTCTGCTGCCCCGTCCTCCGAACGGAAGAAGACCAGCACGTGCCGGAAGTCTTCCGCGAGGGCGCCGGAAACGAGATGGAGCAGATCCTCCGCCTTGTTGGTGCTCGCGACGGTATAGCCAAGCACACCCCGGTCCGGCCCGTCATCGGACGGCTTGTCATCGACAGCCCTCGGGGGCACATGTACGGTCTTGGGCATGCGCTTGCTGATCAGGCGCTCCACGTCCGTTGTAAGCGGCAAGGACAGCACGATCCGCTGCGCTTCGGCAGGAGCGAACTCCAACAGCTTGTCGATGTTCTCAGGCTCGAGCGAAGCTCCGGCCCCATCCACGACGAGCGCCTGGACATGCTCGAGGCTCAGGCGTCCCTCCTTGATCGCGGAGACCAGGGCCCCGGCGGCTCCGAACAGGAAATCCGCCCGGTCGGGCAGCGCCCATGGACTCTCGAGCGCGGCTACCGAATGTCCGGTGGATTGCGCCAGTTGGGCCATGGATTCGGCGAGCTCGCGCGCCATCTGCGCCGTAGGCGCCACGATCAGCGCCGAGGGCGTCGGTCCTCCCGCCTCCAGCCTGTCCAGAAGCGCCGTCCCGTAGGCAACCAGCGTACCGGCCCCCGGGCCGGCGGCCCCGACGAGGTTGTTGCCACGCCGGATCACCGGGATGGCGTCACGCTGAAATGCGGTCGGCACCTCGACGCCCTCAGCAGAGAGTGCTTCGACCAACTCCGGGCGGAGGCCTAGATCCTCGAACGACTCCATCAGGAAGGGTCTCCGGAGCCGGAGCCCCCCCGGTCACCCGGCTCATAGGGCAATTCGGTGAGGAACTTTCGAATCTCATAGTCCATGCGGGACGTGCGGAAGCGGTCCGTAGAGGCGAGCACGTCCGTGTGTGGGCCGTGCCGGTGGACGGACAGGGTCACAGTGCCCTCGGTCCCCGAAAACGTGGCACCGTGGGATGAGGCCTTGGAGCGGCTGAGCCCGATCCATTCGGGAAGCAACTCGTCCGCTTTGCCGAGGACCTCGCCGGGAGCGAGAACAGTCTTGCGTTGGTATTCAGCCATCTAACCCATGTGCTGTGCGCGCGGCGTGCTACCGATCAGGTCCCCCGCCGAGTGACGTCAGGAAGGTCCGAAGCTCGTCGAATCCCTGGGGACGTTCAAGCCTCTTGTGGCCCGCAAGGATCGTGGGAGCCCCTCGGACGCCCAGTTCTTCGGCTTCTCGCCGAGCCTCGCAAACCTCGTCCGCGTACCGGTCGACATCGAGAACAGCCTTCGATTCGCTCGTGTCCAGGCCGGCGGATGCGGCGATGGAAACCAATACGTCGATTCTGCCGATGTCCGCGCCGTCCTCGTGAAACGTCTCGAAGAGGGCGGCATGAATGTGCTCGTAGCACCCCTCGCGGGCGGCGTGCAGTGCCAATTCGTGGGCCTTCCTGGTCCACGGAACGAGCGATGGGTTCGCCAGCGTTCGACCCATTGCCTCCAACGTCGGAATCGCCCACGAACGCGATGTGGCCCACTCGGGGTCGCTGGGACCCAGGAAGACCTCGGGCGGAGGCTTTAGCTCGAACGGTCGCCGATCTACCGTGATGCCGTCGAGCGGCAACAACTCAGCCAGCCAAAGCTCCACAACCCAGGATGTGGCGTCTACGTAGTCGAAGAAGAAAAGGGCCCGGTTGTCGGCCATGCACAAATCTGTTCGTTGGCCCCGGTCCGAGCAACACGGCGCTCGACTTGATCCCGGGTCGAGTGGCTTCGATATTCGGCCTTCCCCCCGGCATTGCGTTAGCGACGGGGTGCGAATCAAGTCCTCGCTGCTCGAGCGCGAAGCATATGACCTTCAGCTCCAACATCGCTCAGCTTCAACCGTCGGCCACCCTCGCCGTGAGCTCGCTGGCCAAGCGGTTGCGCTCCGAGGGGCGCGACATCATCGACCTGAGCGCCGGGGAGCCGGACTTCGATACGCCTTCGTTCATCTCCGATCAGGCGATCGAGGGAATTCGATCGGGCCAGACACGGTACACACCAGCCTCTGGCACGCCGGAACTGAGGGCCGCCATCGCAGATCACATGGGTGCCGTCGCGGGCCGTGAGATCGACCCCGGCGATGTCGTGGTTACGTCGGGGGGGAAGCAGGCTCTGTTCAATGCCGCGTTCGTGCTTTTCGGCCCGGGTGACGACGTGCTCGTTGCCACGCCGTATTGGCCCAGCTACCCGCAGATGGTCTACCTGGCAAGGGCCGAGCCGGTGTTCGTGCGAGGAGCCGAAGAGAACGACTTCCGATTGACCCCGGCGGACCTCGAGGCGGCCGCGACCGACAGAACGCGGGGACTCATCCTCTGCTCGCCCGGAAACCCTACGGGAGCGGTGTATTCGGCCGAAGATCTCGAGGCGGTCGCGCGTTGGGCGCAGGACCGAGACGTTTGGCTGATCGCGGACGAGATCTATCGCCGTATCTACTATGGATCCGACCGACCGGCGGCGCCGAGCATTCTGGAGCTCGCGGAAGATGCGCTGGGACCCTTCGTGCTCGTGGACGGAGCCTCCAAGACCTTTGCGATGACCGGATGGCGCATCGGGTTCTTGTACTCGTCGCCGGAAGTCGTGGAGAAGGTCGTCGCGCTCCAGGGCCACACCACCTCCAACGCCGCCGCTCCTTCTCAGGCGGCCGCGCTCGCGGCGTTCGGCAGCCGTGACCTCGCAGAGGCCGCCGTCGCCGAGATGGTGGCCGCGTTCAAGCGCCGTCGCGATCTCGTCGCCGGCCTCATGTCGGACCTGTTGCCGGAGTTCTCCTATCTGTGGCCGGACGGAGCGTTCTACCTCTTTTTCCGTGTGGATTCGGCCTACCGGGAGGGCTGCGAGGGCTCAACCGCGTTCTGCTCTTGGTTGCTCGAAGAGACGGGCGTCGCCCTGGTACCAGGCGTTGCGTTCGGGGACGACCGTTTCGTACGCATGAGCTTCGCGACGGACGACACTACGCTGCAGCGCGGAATCGAGCGGATGGCCACGGCAGTGAGGGGCGTGCTGCCCGCCACTTGACCCTGCTTCTAGCGGGGCTTTACAGCATTTTCAACACGCGGGCCCGGGCCGCCCGTACGCCCGCCTCGTAGGACCCGCCGAACAAGTTGACGTGCACCAAGAGCGGGTAGAGCTGGTAGAGGTCTCGCCGGCCGGCGTCATACAGTGGGCTGAGCGAAGTGGCGTCTGCGTATGCGTCGTAGAACTCGGGCGCGAACCCCCCGAACAGGGCGGTCATCGCGAGGTCCACCTCGGAGTGGCCCCGGTAGACCGCCGGATCGATCACCACGGGCTCTCCCTCGGCGGACGGGTAGACGTTTCCGCTCCAGAGGTCACCGTGGAGCAGCGAAGGCGACTGAGCTGGAACGTCCTCGAGGACCACCGGAAGGCCTCGCTCGAGGGTTCGCCAGGCTTCCTGGTCTCCGCGTAGGAAGCCGCTGTCCCACGCGAGGCGAAGCTGGGGTTCGAGGCGGCGGAGCCACCAGAACGATGCCCAATCCTCCTCCCACGCGTTGGCCTGAGGTAGTGAGCCGATGTAGTTGTCCCCATGCCATCCGAAAGGGCCGGCGGACGGCTGGTGGAGTTCGACCAGGCCGCGGGCAAGCCTCAACCAGAACTCCGGGCTGGGCCGGCCGGCCGGGATGAAATCAAGGAGCAGCCACGACGAGCCCCCTGGACTCGCCCCGACACCGAGCACTTCCGGCGTACGAAGTCCGCTATGATCCCGGAGGGCATCGAGGCCCGCCGCTTCGGTGACGAACATGGAGTCGGGAGCTTGAGTGTTCCACTTCACGAACACACTTCTCCCGTCGTCCAGCCTCAGCCGAGCGGACGGATTGATGCAGCCACCGGAGACCCTGGTGGCGTTCTCGACCCGAGGTGCACGGTCCGAGCGATCGGCCAGTGTCCGCTCGACAGCCCGCACGATCTCATCCGGGGGTAGGGCCGTCACCTCTTACTCAGATCGGCGCTCAAATGCTCGACCAGTTCGCGGCATGTGCGGTCCACCATCTCGAAGACACGCTCGAAGCCGGATGAGCCACCGTAGTAGGGGTCTGGAATGTCAGAGTCGCCTTCGCCGAGCGGATCGTAGGTGCGAAACAAAGCGACATGGGCGTCGCCTCCCGACGAAGCTTGCATGTGTTCCAGATCGCGCAGGTTCGCGCTGTCCATAGCGAGGACGTAGTCGAACTCGTGGAAATCCTCAGGCACGACCCATCGAGCGCTGCCGTTCAGGGTCACTCCGTTCATCTCCGCCACGGCGCAGGCACGAGGGTCCGGCGACTCACCTACGTGCCACGCCCCCGTACCAGCCGAATCCACCCGCACCGAGCCATCGATCCCGGCCACAGAGAGATGATGGAGCATGACCCCTTCGGCGAGCGGAGAGCGGCAGATGTTTCCCAGGCAAACGAAAAGGACCGAGATTCGTGGCGGATCAACCATGCGTGCATATCCGTCGAAGCGATGGCGGGAAACTTGGAATCTACCGGGTTTCCGGTAAACTTACACGCGCTGAACGTCCAAAGACTTCCGAGGAGCGGTCCTTGACCGAATCGACGACCCCCCCCACCTCATTTGCAGATCTGGGCCTGAGCGAGGCACGCCTGGCCGCAGTGGAGACGCTCGGGTGGGAGGAGCCGACGCCCATCCAGGCCATGGCCACCCGCCACCTGCTCGACGGTGTGGATGTGGTGGGCATCGCGCAGACGGGTACCGGCAAGACTGGAGCCTTCATGCTTCCGAGCCTCGAGTTGATCGAGTCTGGAGGGGGCCTCCAGGTTCTGGTGCTTTGCCCCACGCGAGAGCTGGCTCAGCAGGTTTGCGACGATACCAACGATTTCGCCAAGGGCACCAACCTTCGGTCTGCATCGATCTACGGTGGTGTGGCGTACGGCCCCCAGCTCGAGGCTCTCACGAGCGGTGTAGAGGTGATCACGGCGACGCCGGGTCGCTTTCTGGACCTCATGGAGCGCGGCAAGGCTAAGTTGAACACCGTCAAAGTGTTGGTGCTCGACGAGGCCGACCGCATGCTCGACATGGGTTTTCGGCCCCAGATCGAGTCGATTCTGCGGGAGGTCCCGCGGAGCCGTCAGACAATGCTGTTCAGCGCGACCATGCCGAACGGCGTACATGATCTCGCCACACGGATCACCAAGGACGCTGTGTGGCTGGCGGTGGCCCCGTCGGGCACGACGGCTGAGGGTATCTCTGAGCTGGTTTACTCGGTGAAACCCGAGAAGAAGCCGGACTTGCTACTGAACCTGCTGGACGGAGCGGAGTGGGAGCAGGTTCTCGTCTTCACCCGTACGAAGGCCGGAGCCGACGCGCTCAAGGCGAGGCTGGACCGGCAAGGCGTCAAGACCGATGTCATGCATTCGAATCTGCACATGAAGGACCGGACCAAGAACCTGGAGCGCTTCGCGAAGGGCCAACTACGTGTGCTGGTGGCCACGGACATTGCGCAGCGGGGGCTAGACGTTGAGGGCATCACGCACGTGGTCAACTACGACGTGCCACTCGACCCTGAAGACTATATCCACCGTATCGGGCGTACGGGCCGGGCCGGCGCCGAGGGTATCGCGGTGACGTTTCTGACGGCGGGCGACCTGGGGGCCTTCAAGACGATCGAACATCGCCTGGGCCGGCGCATCGAGCGAATCCACTTGGCCGAATTCGACTATGCCGGGACCCCCCAGGCCGACTCCAGCAGCTCATCCAAGCGGGGCCGTCACTCTCGTTCGCCGCGAGGTATGGGTTCGCGCTTGAAGGATGAGCTCACGCCGGAGGAGTTGGCCGAGCTTCTCAAGCACGGGTGACGGACCCACAGACGGGCTCGTCATCATCATCGTTCGCCGGTACGGTACGAGTATCGAGAGCGTCGAGATCGCGTTCGACTCCAATGCCCTGAACGAGATCGCATTTCGCAAGAGCCAAGCGTTCTCGATGTCCGTCGACGAGTTTCAGGCCCGATACGTCCCCGTCCAGGAATACAGCCTTACCTCCGAGGCTGAGGGGCACGTGCACGGCGAAACCGAGCGGGCGCTGCTGGATGGGCTCGAAACACAGATCGGGGAAATCGAAGACGTGCTCGGAGAGGGTGAGGTACTGACGGTGGAAAGCCGGCAGGGCGTCGACTATCCCAAGACGCGTGGCCGGCAGAAGAACATCGTCGTGGAAGGCGAGAACAGGCTCTATTTCTACGCCTACGTCGATCCGCCCCTTCGGATGGTGCGGTACCGAAAAAGCTGAGGCGCCAGGAGTATCCCTAGGCGCTGGGAGCTGCGGGGTGGCAGAACTGGTTCTTGCCCTCTTCTTTGGCCTTGAGCAAAGTCTGGTCAGCGATGTTGAACAGCTTGTCCGGAGAGGACGTGTGCACCGGGCAGGCGGCGTACCCCGCCGACATGGTGACTTTCAGTTCGAAGTCCACGGGTGGTTTGGCTTCGGCCACGGTCTCCACCAGGCGCTGACAGAGCGCGGCGGCCACATCCGCATCGGCTGCCGGCGCCAGGATGGCGAACTCCTCGCCACCCACCCGACAGGGAGCGTCGGCTGCGCGGGTATGCTCCTTGAGGAGTCGGCCGATCCACGCGAGCACGGTGTCGCCCGTATCGTGTCCGAACGTGTCGTTGATCGACTTGAACCGATCCAGATCGAGAAGGATGAGGGCGAAGGAGTCACCGTAGCGGATCGAGCGATCCGACTCTTCGCGCAATCGTTCCTGGAACGCGCGCCGGTTGAGCAGGCCGGTTAGGGAATCCCGCATGGCTTTTTCACTCAGGCTACTCATCTGCTCGTCGGCGTTCCGGATCCTCAGCGAGAGCATCTCGAGGCACTTGAGCGCCACCGGCGGGGACTCCATGAGGATCCGATGGAAGTCGTCCTTCTCGAGCACGAGGAGTTCCACCTCGTCCACGGACTCGACGGTCGCACTCCGTGGCATCTCGTTGAGTAACGCCATCTCGCCGAAAAACTCGCCGCCCTGAAGCCGGGCCAGCTCGAAGTCGGCGCTACGCGCGGGGTACAGAACCCGCACCGACCCTTTCGCGATCAGGAACAGGGAATGCCCGGGGTCGCCCATCTTCACGATCTTGGTTTCTGCAGGGAAAGATACGGTCCGGCACGCAAGGGCGAGGCGCTTGAGATTCTCGCCGTCGAGATCCTTCGAAGAGTGGGACTCTTCGTGACTGATCGACTACTTCCATGTGATCCGGCCGGGGCGTGGGGGCTCGCTCCCTCGTGAGAGGGACAACATAAGGTGGGAGTAAATCGTTGCTCAAGCGCCGCATCATGATGCCAGGGCGGGCGAGGCTGATCAGCCGAACACTGTCGGGTACCCTCCAGTGTGCCAGAACACGACGCGGTCCTTGTCGGAGATGCGTTCGCCTCCAAGCCAGTCGATCATCCCGTGCGCCACCTTCGCGGTATACACTGGATCGAGGACGATTCCCTCCGTACGGCCAAACCGCTCCATCGCCTCCCGCGAGCCCGCGGAGGGTAGAGCATACCCCTCGCCTACGTAGGCGTCCGAGATCGACACCAGACCCGGCAACAACTCGCCGTGCCAACCCAGTAATTCGCCGGCCGCCGTGCTCAGTTCTGCCGTCAGGCCGTGGATTTCCGCCTCTGTGACATCGGGGCTGATTCCCACCAACCGGATATCGTCTCGTCCCAGCAGTGTGAAGCCCAGCGCGAGGCCGGCGAAGGTTCCACACGATGACGCCGAGACGAAGACCCACGTCTTTTCCGCCGGTCTGGCTGCATCGAGTTGCCCGACGAACTCGCGTGCGGCACGCACGTAGCCGAGTGTGCCGACCGGCGTGGATGCCCCCAAGGGCACGAACAGCGCTTTGCCGCCCGCCCTCTCGATGTCCTTGGCCACGGCGACGGCCGTGGGATGGCGGTGCTCTCGCGTTGCCACCATGCGGAGTTCGGCTCCGAACATGAGGTGGAGGATGGCGTTGCCGGTTGGCTCGTCCGGGAGTTCGCCGTTCAACACGAGGATACAGTGAAGGCCCAGGCGGGCCGCTGCCGCCGCCGTAACCCGCGCATGGTTGGAGTTCAGCCCGCCAACCGTGATTACGCATGTGACGCCCACGAGCCGGTCCGGGGCGAGTTCGTACTCGAGCTTTCGGACCTTGTTTCCGCCTAGGGCGAACCCGGTCTCGGCGTCCATCTTCACGAGAATGGTGGTGCTCGCGCGGCCGAGCGATTGTGCGAGCCTCGGCGCGGATACCAGCGGCGTGGGTTCGTGTACGAGAGGTGTGCGGGCGATGGCGTCCAGTGCGGTGAAGGCGGAGTGCATGCTCATCGAACGGCACCGACCACGGCCCGGCCGGCCGCCAGAGCCGAGGCTTCCGCGACCGTGTTGAAATGGATATCGACGGTGTCGGACATCGACTGGGAGTATCCCCCGGACATGACGACCGCAACCGGCACACCGGCGCCGGCGCAGGTTTCGAATACGAGTTCGTCCCGGCGCGCCATCCCGTGTTTGCTGACGGCTAGGCGGCCCAAGCGGTCTCCCTCGAACGGATCTGCGCCTGCCACGTAGAACACCAGGTCTGGCCGGGCGCGGGACAGCGCCTCGGTCACGCCACGCTCTACGGCATCCAAGAAGGCGTCATCACCTGCTCCGTCCTGCAACCCGAGGTCCAGGTCACTCGATTCCTTGCGGAACGGGAAGTTGTTCAGCCCGTGGACGGAGAGAGTGAACACCGACGGATCGTCCGAGAAGATCACTGCTGTCCCGTTTCCTTGGTGCACGTCGAGATCGAGGATGGCGATGCGCCGGGCCGCTGCTTCCCTTTGGACCACCCTCGAGGCCACGGCGACATCGTTGAAAACGCAGAAACCCTCTCCGCGATCAGGAAAGGCGTGATGCGTGCCACCCGCAAGGTTCACCGCCGCGCCGTCGGCGAGTGCCGCACGGGCTGCGGCAACAGTCCCCCCCACCGACCTCCGCGAGCGCTCGACCAGGCCGGACGACCATGGAAATCCGATCCGGCGCATCTCGCCATCGGAGAGGCGACCGTCCCGTGCACGCTCCACGTAGGGAGCTTCGTGGACGAGGCGTAGCATCTCGTCATCGGCGCCCTCGGGCACCTGTAGCCGGCCGAGCCCCGCGTCGTCGACGCGCGTGCGCAGAAGGGAGTACTTCGCCATCGGAAACCGGTGGCCGTCAGGCAGCGGAAGGGCGAAGTGATCGCAGTAGAAGATTCTCACCAGACCCTCGCCTGCGCTCAGGCCGACCAGCCCACGAAGATGCGTTGCGCAAGGTCGTAGGCGATGATCTCGCCCTCGACCTCTGCCCCCTCGACCGTCACACTTATGGGCCCGTTGAAAGGCGCTCGAGACACGACGGTGAGCAGCACACCGGGCCGGAGGCCCAGCGATTCCATGTAACGCAGAAGCTCGGAGTCTTCATCCTGAACGGCCTTGATCTCCAGGGTCACGCCTTCGGGGGCGTTGGCCAGTGAGACGAAGCCGGTGCGTGCGATTTCGCCCGCCCGCGTCGGGATCGGCGCGCCGTGAGGGTCATGGCTCGGATCCTCGAGCGCAGAGGCCATGCGATCGATCAGTTCGTCGGAGGCCGCGTGCTCGAGGCGTTCGGCCTCGTGGTGTACGTCGTCCCATGAGTAGCCGAGGCGATCCGCGAGGTATGTCTCCAGCACACGGTGGCGGCGTATTATCCGGAGCGCCTCTCGGGATCCCGTTTCTGTGAGACGGACACCACGGTACGGGACGTGCTCCACGAACCCCGACTCGTCCAAGCGTTTGATCATGCCCGTCACGGACGCCGGCTGGATGTCAAGCGCCTCCGCAAGCGCGCTTGTGGAGGCCGGCTCGCCCAGCTCCGTCAGGGCGTAGACGGCCTTCAGGTAGTCCTCGACCGACCGAGAGAGGGGGCTGGGCCTCCTTGGCGACATCTACGAGTCCGTTCGAGTAGGGAGGCATCAGTAACAAGGGTCGCGGGGACGCCTCGTTTTCTTGCGCCTGAAAGTAACCCACTTCGCCCCGTGGATCACGCTCTTGACCCCAAGCGCTCCGTGCCCGACCCACCCCCCTTTCCGATCACCCATCCAACGTCGTATTCTGCACGCATGGAATACGAGCGGATTACCCGAGGCATCCGGGTGAGCGTGCAGCCGAGGTTCTCTCTCGCCCAATCCGATCCCGCCGAAGGGAGGTTCGTGTTCATGTACCACGTCCTCATGGAGAACGAGGGGGCGGTGCCTGCCCAGTTGCTGTTCCGGCACTGGCGAATCCACGAGGCGGGCGGCGTCGACTCCGAGGTCGACGGGGAAGGGGTGGTCGGCGAACAACCCCTGCTCATGCCGGGGACGAAGCACGAGTACCAGAGCTTCTGCATCCTTCGCTCGCCGGTCGGCTTCATGGAGGGGTACTTCACGTTCGTGCATGACGACGGCGAGGAGTTTCAGGTTGAAGTGCCCCGCTTCCCTCTGTCCGCCCCGTGGCCGGCCCCCAGCGACGACGACGAGGTGATGAACTAGGGGCGTAGCCTACATCGACGGGGGCGTAGCCTACGTCGACGGGGGCGTAGCAGGCGGTTTGTTGGCGGCAAACACCAGGAGCCCGAGATAGAGCAGTGGGGGGATCGCCATGAGTACCCCTGAGGAGATCAACCTGAACCTGAATTCGACCGCCTGTGCTTCGGGCTCCCGGGCCAGCAGGACCATGACGCCACCACCGCGTGGCCGCGTCGCCATGTAACTGTGGTCGACTCCGGCCAACTCAACGGTCCCCGTGGTCGAAAAGGTCGGTGGAGGAGGCCGGATGGCCGCCACCCGGTCTCGCGATTCCGGGTCTTCGATCGTCGAGGCGAGCACGACTCCCCGATCAATGAGTTCGGCGTCGAATCCCAAAGTCCTGGCCGCCTCCATAGAGGCACCCTCACCGCTGACCCTGAGCAACGCGGAGGCCCGCGCCAGGTCGCCACGTACGGCCTGCCCTACGGTATTTCGGAACCCCTGGTCGAGCGATGCCAGGAGGGCGACGCCTGCCAGCACCGGAATGAACGCCACGAGGACCGACTGCATCAACGGCGGCTGATGCCCCGCCCCGCCTTCCGACGCCTGCCTCTGGACCGACCAAGCAGCAGCTAACGACAGCAGCAGGATCATGGCGAGCACGGTCAGTGGTGGCGCCAGTGACGTGTGGACCCCTCGTGACTCGGTCTGTCCTACCACCAACACCAGCCCGTCCCCCGTGTCCACTGCGCCGCCGAACCTGGTGACGATGGCTGGGCCGCTCTGAACCGATGTGGCCACCGACTCGACGCCCTGCCCTAGTTCGGCGAGTACCTCGTCCGCCAGGGCGCTCGGGCCCATGGGAGGCTCTCCGGAGAGAACCCGGGTGCTCCCCAAATAGACCGAGAGGCCGTAGTTCGTGACGGACTGGAAGGCGTCTACGAAATCGTTGGGGAGAAGGCCGGCTGCTCCACGGACCACCCCGCTGTCCGAGAGGAGCACCGTTATGCGTAGCTCATCATCCTCCGCAGCGATGGCCATGACGGTATCGCCCGACATGGCGCGTTGGACCGCAGGCGTGAGTGGGTCCGGTATCGATGATTCCTCGGCCCTGGGAACCAGGGAGTCCTTCGCTGCCTCGAGCTCACGCGCGAGGAAGTACGACCCCGCCCGAGACATGCGCAGGTCGGAGTGGATCTGAAGGCCCGCCTGAGCCTGTTCCAGGAATAGGATCGATACCGCAATGCCCAGCAGAACCGGGAAGAGCACCGCCATAAGGAAGGTCAAGAGTGTTCTCGGCACGAATCTCAGGCGTCCGGGTTGGGGTCTTCCACGAGCTTCTCCAGCAGGTTACATAATTGCATAAGTAATATAATCCCGTTAAGTTTACCGCCTTCTACAGAAGTATCTACAGGCCGCAAAAGGGAGGCTCAGTGTCCGATTCAGTAGCAGTGGATGCCAAGCGAATCCTTCTGCGTTATGGCGCACCGATCAATATCCTGGACGACGTATCCGAGGACGACCGGATCAAGTTTGCCCGGATGATCTCCAAGACCTCGCTGCCTGAGCGGGAAGTAACGCTCAGGACGCTTCTCGAGGATGAGGGCTACATCCAGCTCGAGGACGCGTAGACGCAGTACTGCAGGGTTCTGCCCCAGGGCAGGGCGGGCCGGGGAGCCGATTCGCGCTTCACGGCCCGCTTTGTTTTCCAGGTGCCTCACCACCGCTCTCTCCGCTGGTCTGCCGTATGCTGTGTTCAAACAGTACGCGTCTGCTCGGCCGCGGGTCCCCTGAACACATGACCCTCCCGGCCCCGCGGTCATTCCTTGGCAGCTATTACAAGTGATCGAAGACGGCTCAGCGCCGCGACCAGTTCGAAGCGCCGGAATGCTGCCAGGTCTCCGGCGCGACGGGCATCCAGCACGTCGAGGCCGCCTTCCGCGAGGATTCGATCGACTGTGCTCAAGAGCTGGGCAACGTTCGCCTGCCCATCGATGAAGCGCTCTCCGAGGAGGCCCAGGGCATGGCACACTGCGCGGGTTTGCGCTCGCGAGACGAGTTGCTCCACGGCCGAGAGATCGAGCTCTGCTCGCCCGAACTGCACACGGCCAATGCTGTGGACCTTGATGTCGCTGTCCCGTTTGCCCCTGCTTGGATCAACCGAACCGGGAAGCGGCACCCTGGCGGGCCGGGCGCCGAAATCGTCGGCATCCTCTCTGAGCCGTCCGGTCGGCAAGTCGGCCGCGACCCGTCTGGCCTCGTCGGTGATGTCGCGCGCCCTGTAGTGGTCCATCACGACCACTGTGTCGGCCACGTCGAGATAGTCACCGCTACCTCCGAGCACCAGGACGGAGCTCACGCCCCACGTTTCGTACAACTGCCGGACTCGGTCCACGAACGGAGTGATGGGTTCGCTCCTCTTGGGCACCAGCTCCTGCATCCTCCGGTCGCGGATCATGAAGTTCGTGGCGGCGGTGTCCTCATCCACGATAAGAACCGTCGCCCCGGCCTCGACCGCCTCCATGATGGAAGCGGCCTGGCTGGTGGATCCGGAGGCATTCGATGTCGAGAAGGCTCGGGTGTCCTCGCCTCCGGGCAAGTCCCGGATGAACGGAGAGATGTCGACCCCCGCCACGGACCGACCGTCCTCCGCGCGTACCTTGACCGCGCTCTCCACCGTGGCCACGCGCTCCCGGCCGTCTCCCGGCCGGTGATTGTACACGCCCCGTTCCAGGGCCTCCAGCAGGGTGCTCTTGCCGTGGTATCCGCCCCCGACGATCAGCGTCACTCCAGGCGGCACTCCCATCCCCTGCACCCGTCCTGCGTTGGGCAGCTCAACGGTCACCCGCATCGACTCTGGAGACTCGAACTCCACGACTCGTTCCCCTTCCAGTGGCCGTTGGTCGATGCCGCTCCTCCGTGGAAGCGAAGCGCCGTCCGCCACGAATGCCACGAGGCCGAGGCCCGCCAAGGCACGGCGCAGCGCCTCGGCGTCCTCGTTCACCAGGGCGTGGCTCATCACCTCATCCGCGACGTGGGCCCCCAGGCTGGCGCCCACCACAGTGGGCACGTCGCCGGTAAGTAGTGCCACAGCTTCGGAGCCCAGAACCCGGCGGCCCGCGGCCGGCAGGCCGACGGTGAAGCGTGCTTCGACCGCGCCGTCGGGCTGAACGATGACCGCGCTCTGCCTCAGCACCTCCTGTCCGGGCGTTTCGATCTCGATCGTTCCGCTCCTGCCGCTGCCCCGGTTCCGGGCGACGGATCGAGCGGCCTCCCCGAACCGGCGTGCGAGGTAGGCGGCCACCCCGACAAGCCGAGGCTCGGAGGCCAGGGACTCGTGCGGGAGCGCTGCTACGTCGGGCGGAACGAGAACCCTCACTCGGCTCGGCGCCGCGAAAGGATCGCCCTGCACGTGATCGACCACCAAGGTGAAGTCGCCGATCCGCCACTCACCCTTGATCTCGTGGTAGGCTTTGTATCCCTTGCCATCGATGCTCTGGAGCACGCTCTCCAGCTCTCGAATATCCCTCACTGCGGTTCCCCACTCATCTGCTCAGGCCTCCCAGCGTGTGGCGCTCACGGCTGCGGCGCAAAGTGCCCGCGAGCCCCGACCATCTTCGGCCCGCGCCCTGGATGGACGCAACCCACCACGCGGCCCTACTTTTCGCGGACCACCAATCCGAACAGCCTCACCAGGCGGGAGAGAACAGTGACAGGATCGGCGCTCCAGCTCTTGGCGGCGTTTTCCACTGCCCTACTCTTGGCGGCAGTGGCGCCTCCCGAACTCGCGGCCCAACAGACGTTCGATGTCATCATTCGTGGCGGCCGGGTATTGGACGGAACCGGTAACCCGTGGTTCGTCGCGGATGTCGCGCTGGACGGCGACCGGATCGCGGCCGTCGGTGATCTGACAAACGCGCGTGGCCGGCGGGAGATCGATGCGACCGGCCTCTACGTAGCGCCGGGTTTCATCGACTCTCACTCGCATGCTGGCGGTGGGCTGGAAACCGAGGCATTGAGCCACGCCCGGCCGCTGTTGGCGATGGGCCTCACCACGGTGGTCATCAATCCCGATGGCGGTGGCCCTATCGATTTGGTGGCTCAACGCGAGAGGCTTCTCGAGCACGGGCTGGGCGTGAACGTGATGCAGCTCGTGCCCCACGGCTCTGTGCGGCGCACGGTCCTTGGAATGCAAGATCGGGGTCCCACCGAGGAGGAGCTCGATCGGATGAAGCGTCTCGTCCGCCAAGGCATGGAGGATGGCGCCTTCGGCCTCTCCAGCGGCACGTTCTATGCGCCTGGGAGCTACTCGAAGCCCGACGAAATCATCGCTTTGGCCCGCGTCGTCGCCGAGTACGGAGGGGCCTACACCAGCCATCCGCGCGACGAATCCAACTACACCGTCGGCGTGATTGCGTCCGCCGAAGAGGTGATCGACGTGGGGAGGCAAGCGGGAATCCCTGCCATCGTAACGCACGTGAAGGCTCTCGGCCCGCCGGTCTGGGGATACTCGACCGCGATCGTGCAGCGGATCTCGGCCGCGCGAGCGGAGGGCATCGAGGTCTATACGGACCAATATCCATATGCTGCGTCCGCCACGGGGCTCTCCGCTGCGTTGCTTCCCCGATGGGCACAGGCCGGAGGTCAGGATTCCTTGTCGGCCCGATTCGGACGGCCCGAGACGATGGCGCGAATCAGAGACGCCATGGTGGAAAATCTGGCTCGCCGCGGTGGGGCGGAAAGGATCCAGTTCCGCCGCGTGTCCGGCGATGAGAGCCTGGAAGGCAGGTTGCTCTCGGACGTCGCGCGAGAACGTGGTCAGGAGCCTATCGACGTGGCTATCGATCTACTGAAGCGCGGATCGCCGGGGATCGTTTCGTTCAACATGCACGAGGCAGACGTCCGTACCTTGATGGACCAACCCTGGAACATGACCTCATCCGATGGTGACCTTGTCCCGTGGATGGTCGGCGTGCCTCATCCGCGCTCGTACGGCGCTTTCGCACGCAAGATCAGGAAATACGTGGTGGAGGAAGGCGTGGTCGGACTCGCTGCTGCGATTCGCAGTATGACCTCACTCCCGGCTCAGGTGTTTCGCCTCGCCGACCGGGGGACGCTCGCTCCAGGCAAGGCCGGGGATGTCGTCGTCTTCGACCTGGAGCGTATTCGGGATGTGGCGACGTTCACCGCTCCCCATGCGCTTTCGGAGGGCATGATGTACGTGTTCGTGAACGGAGAGGCCGCCATCGACGGTGGCGACTTTACGGATCTCAGGGCCGGACGGACGCTGCGTCGTCCTTAGCGGGCTGTCACCTGGTGGTCCGCTAGTGGTCCTTCGACTTCCAGCGGAAACCGGAGGACTTCCTCGGCGGTAACCAATTCAGGTACCAGGGCTCATTCGGCCGGCGAACGGGGCTCGATGGGGTCTCGCGGGGTTCCGTCTGCGCGCCAACTCCCCACAGGAACAAAGGGGCGTTGTCACGCGGCCCACCCCACCGGAAACCCGACGGGTGACCCGGCGTGCCGTCTTGGGAGGCCTCGGCAACGTCGTCGGTCTCGGGTGGATCATCGCCATCGTCGTCGGCGGACCAACGGAAGCCCGCAGGGTGATCCGGTGGATTTTCCGCGTTGTCCCGCCAGTGGAAGATGGGCACCTGTTCGGACATGGTGCGCCGCCAACGGAATCCCGACTCGTGGTCCACCGGAGAATCCTGCAGTCCGACGTCCGGGCCCCTACGCCCGACGCCCTCCCAGCTACAACGTGAGCACCAGCGCCATTGCAGCCAGCGCGAGGCCGGCCGCTGCCACCACGATTCCAGGAGGATCGCAGAAGTGGGGGCGCCGCAACGTGGGCACATGCGCCCGGAGGGCAGGGCCAGATACGCGACGGAGGTCAGAACGACCACGAGGAACGACAGGCAACCGACCAGGGCGATGAGTGCTAGCAAGCGCATATAGACGGAGAAAGGGGCGTATGAACTCTACATCAAACCTAAGAGCCGGTTACGAGATGAGTCCAGCATTTTCTCACTGAGGTCGGGAACAGCGTCACTCACCAACTGCTGGATGGCCGGCGGGTGAAGCTCACCGGGGTGATCTCATAGGTCGCCCAGTACGATCCACTTACCGGATCCAACACGGCGGAGCCCCGCAGCTCGAAGACACCCTGCACCTGGCCGCCACTGGGGCAGCAGTTGGTGTCGCCTTCCCGCCAGATGCCGAACGAAAACCCCATTGCATCGTCCCGAAAGTCGAAGCTGGGACTCTTCCAAATCCCTTCCCCGGGGGACAGTGCGGCAAGGTAGCGCTCACCAGGTGCGGACAGTCGAACTCTATGGAGGGCACCGTCGGGGGACACATGGTAGACCACGTCCTCCCGGAAACGTCCGGCACCGGGATAGCGAAGCTGGAGATGAAGCAGGAGAACCCCCCGGTACGTGAAGGAGTGCGGAGGATCGAATCGTGCGGCTCCTTCGGCCTCCCAGGACAGTAGATGGCGCAGGCTGTCACCTTCCGTTCGCCGAACGGCCAGCACGTCGGGACGCTCCAACCCGGAGTGCACTGTCACTCTCAGCTCCACGCCGTTCTCGGTCCTGAGAGTGACCTCCCGCGCCAACTCCAGCGGGTGGCGGTAGCGCGAGGTAGGCGGTCTCGGAGCCCTCATGCGGTCGACGGCCCACAGCTCGGCGCCGGCCTCATCGCTCTCGGCGATGGAGGTCTCATGCACCCGGTACCGCGCCACCGCCTCGAGGGAGCCCGGGTCACCCAGCGCGATGAGGGCATCGGCGGCGCGTGCACGCACGAACGCGTTCGTGTCCGCCAGCCGTGCCTCCAGGTGTGGAGCGCTTCCGAGAGCGTGGGAGCCCATCGACCCGAGGGCTTCGGCAGCTGCGGCACGCACCAGCGGCGAGGGATCGTCGAGTCGGTCTTCGAGGTCTGCCCGCGCATCGAGTGCTTGCGCGCCCATTCGGCCCAGAGCCTCGGAGGAGGCCTCACGAACGGCCGGATCGAGGTCCGTGAGGGCGGCCCTGAGCGGCCCCACCGCAGACTCGCCGATGCGGGCCAGCGATTCGACGATTACGTCGCGTTCGTAGGATGCCGTGCTCCGCCCGCGTGGGTTGGCCACCGCTCTGGCCAAGGCGGACAGAAGTTGCGGGACGGCCAGTCGTGCCCCGTCGCCAAGCTGGCCCAGCGCTTGGGCGACCACCGCGATCGAGTACGGATCCTCCTCGAGCACCTCGATCAATGTGGGCACGGCGGTGATGGCTGCCGGCCCGATGTCTCCCAGTGCCTGTACCAGCGCTGTCGTCGGCCAGTCCCCACGTCGCTCCAGCGCGTCGAGCAGGGCCGGCACGGAGGGAGCGGCCGCCGGTCCGATGCTCCCCAACGCCTGAACGGCCCGGTTGTGGACCGCGCGGTCTGGGTCGCGGACCCTGCGGATCAGCGCGCGCACCACCGCGGGCGTTGGGGGTGAAACAGCGCCGAGGGCGTCGGCTGCGTACATGCGTACGGACGGATCGGGATCCTCCAGGGCGTCCAGCAGCGCGCCGGTGGCGCCGGGGCCGATCAGCGACAGGGCCTCCCCGGCCGCGTCGCGCCGGATGGTGGAGTCCGCGAGCAGCCTCACCAGTGGCGCCGTGAACATCCTTCGGCGCCGGGGGGTCATCCGCCGGAGCTCGGCCAAGGCCGCTCGACGGACCGCGTACTCGTCGGAGACAATGCGCGCCACTATTCCGCCGCGCACCTGTGCGGATAGGCCGGTGGTACCGGCTTGAAGTGCCAAGGTCAACGCGACCGACAGGAAGATGCAGGTCGGCATCTTCCGGAGTGCCGGTGGGCGGATCAGTGGTGCTCGCGAGCCATTCATGGCGGACGGGGCCTCCGCTGGACAGTTCCTCTATTTAATGGTAGTGCAAGGCCCGTACCGCGTTTGCGGCACGCTCATGCCACGGGGTCCTTCCACCCCCCGGTTTCCGTTACTTTTTCAGGCTTCGTGCGTCCGGTTGGTTGGGCGCCGCGCGTCAACGTCGAGGCAGTATGCAGATCCGAAACATCGCAATCATCGCGCACGTCGATCACGGCAAGACCACCCTCGTGGACCAATTGCTCCGCCAAGCGGGGATTTTCCGCGAAGGCCAGGTCGTGCAGGAGCGCGTGATGGACTCCAATCCCCTCGAACGGGAGCGGGGCATCACGATCATCTCCAAGAACACGGCGCTCTTTTGGAACGACGTGAAGATCAACGTCGTCGATACGCCCGGGCACGCGGATTTCGGCGGCGAGGTGGAGCGCATACTGCGGATGGTAGACGGTGTCCTCCTCCTGGTGGACGCGGCTGAGGGCCCGATGCCGCAAACGCGCTTTGTCACCCGCAAGGCCTTGGACCTGGGGCTTCTTCCCATTGTGGTGATCAACAAAGTGGACCGGCCCGACGCGCGCTCGGAGGAAGTCCACGATGAGGTGCTGGAGCTCTTCATGGAACTCGATGCCGCGGATGAGCAGCTCGACGCTCCGTTTCTGTATGCGTCGGCCCGCGACGGTTGGGCCATCAGGACGCTGGATGAGGAGCGCCACGGCCTCGACCCACTCTTCGACACGGTCGTCGACTACATTCCCGCACCCGCGGTGGACCCGGATGGCCCGTTCCAGATGCTGGTCTCGACTCTGGATTACTCCAACTACGTGGGACGGATCGCCATCGGCAGGATCGAGCGTGGACGGGTACGCGTCGGTCAGTCGGTCGCTCTTCTGCCCCTAGGCGAACCGGGCACCGTGCCACGGACGGAGTTCGAGCCGGCCAAGGTCGTGAGCCTCTACTCTTTCGAAGGGCTCCGACAGATCGATGTGGAGGAGGCCTTCGCAGGAGACATCATCGCTGTCGCAGGGCTTGCCAATGTTGAAATAGGCAAGACGGCGGTCGACCCGGATCACCCTGATCGGCTGCAAGGGATCGCGGTTGAGGCACCGACGATCTCCGTGGACTTCAGTGTGAACGACTCGCCGTTCTCGGGTCGTTCAGGGAAGTTCGTGACCACCCGGCAGATCCGTGACCGGCTCATGCGTGAACTTGAGAGCAACGTCGCCCTGCGTGTGCAGGACACCGATGCGCCGGACCGGTTCACGGTCTCGGGCCGGGGCGAACTCCACCTCACGATCCTCATGGAGACCATGAGGAGGGAGGGGTTTGAGTTCCAGGTCGCTCGGCCTCAGGTGATCCTTCAGAAGGATGACTCCGGTCAGACGATGGAGCCGTACGAGGAGGCGGTGATCGAGGTGCAGGAGGCGTATGTCGGCGTCGTGATGGAGAAGATGGGTCCGCGCCGCGCGGAGATGCTCGACATGATTCCCAGCGGGCGTGGGCCGGTGCGGATCCGCTTCAAGATCCCCGCCCGGGGGCTGTTCGGATACCGGTCGGAGTTCCTTTCGGATACGCGCGGCGAGGGTATGCTGCACCACCGGTTTCTGGAATATGGACCGTGGGCCGGTGCGCTCACCGGGCGCAGGAGAGGCGTCATGGTCGCGGATCGAGAGGGAGCCGCGGTCGGGTTCGCCCTCTTCAACCTCCAGGAGCGCGCCACCATGTTCGTCTCGCCCGGAGACGAGGTCTACGAAGGGATGATCGTTGGCGAGCACGTGCGCCCGGGCGACCTGGACGTAAACGTCTGCAAGGAAAAGAAGCTCACCAACATCAGAGCCGCATCGTCCGATGAGCATATCAAGTTGGAAACCCCTCGTGCGCTCACCCTGGAGTTGGCGCTCGAGTTCATCGAGGATGATGAGCTGATCGAAGTAACGCCGAGCGGCTTCCGGCTCAGAAAGCGGCTTCTCAAGCCCCACGCCCGTAAGAAAGCGGCGAAGAAGGGTTGATCCTGGTCAGCGACCTCCCTGCATTTTGTCCCACGGAACACTGGCGCCCGGATCTCGCCGCCACACCATCTCCCGTTGGTTGGTGAAGCGAATCGTACCGCCCTCCTCCTCCGAGACGTAAAACTGGAACAGGCTCTCATCGCCCGACTCATCCCGGTACTCCACGGAATGGATAGGAGCTTGGTTCTTGCGCCGGATGATTCGGATCCGAAGGATCGGGTAGGCGACGAAGAGGTCGTCACCCTGGCCCAAATAGAACCTCTCGGGCGTGATCTCGAAGGCTCTGTCGGCGTAGCGAGAGTCCGTGGTAGTCCAGCGGCCGATCAGGTCGGTGGGGACCTCCTCCAGGGCGGGCTCCTCGCATCCTGCCGTCAAGACCAAGAGTAGGAGTAGCACGCTTCGTGCTCCGAGATTCCGGATAGTCATCTTCATCCTCCCGATTCGACCGACTGCAAATCGGCCCGCAGTGGCTGCCGTTCCCAACCCGTCGGCGGCTTGTTTCCAAGTGCTATGACCTCGAGAAACGCATCGACGATCTCGGGATCGAAGTCGGTGCCTGAGTCCTGTACAATGATCTGTACGGTCTGGTCGCTGCTTCGTCCGGATCGGTACGGACGGTCGGACTGTATCGCGTCGAACGCGTCCGCGACCGCCACTATGCGGGCGAGAGGGTGCATCTGCTCGCCTGTGAGCCCCTTGGGGTAGCCGCTACCATCGACTCGTTCGTGGTGCTGGAGCACGATGGGCATCACGGCGGACAGCGCCGTGAGAGGTTCGAGAATACGGGCGCCGACAATCACGTGGTCCTGCATGATCTTGGCCTCGTCGTCGTCGAGTTTCCCGGGCTTGTCGAGGATGTGGACCGGCACTCCGATCTTGCCGATGTCGTGCAAGAGTCCGCCCCTGTGGATTGTGTCCAAGTCCTCCTGATCGAGCCCGAGAATCTGGGCGATGGAAAGCGACATGCGCGCGACACGCTCCGAATGGCCCGCCGTCCACGGGGACTTGGCATCGATGGTGCGCGCCAAAGTCGTGATGGTGCTCCAGCTGAGCGTCTCCAACTCGTCGACGAGCCCACCCACGCGCTCGGCCATTTCGTTGAACGAGTTGGCGAGGTCCTCGAACTCGTCCCCGCTGCGGATCCTCACGCGCGCAGTGAAGTCCTTGGCGGCGATGCTCATCGTGCCTTTCTTGAGCTCTGCCAACGGCTCCAGGCTGCGGCTCACCTGCACGGCGGCGAGCAGCAGGACGAAGAGGAGCGTGAGCACGATGACCTTGAAGAAGGTCACTCGGAACTCCGCCAAGGGCGCCAGGGCCAACTGGTCGCTCTCGGCCACGATTAGGGTCCACCAGTCGGATCGGAACTGCTGCCGTAGGAACGCTCGCCGGTAGCGTCCGGTGAACGCCCTGCCGGCCTGAGTCCACCGTAGTGGACCTGTCGTCGAGTCAGCGGCGATCTGGTCCGCCACCGGCAGGTCGCCGGTGAGCCACGGCCGTAGGGCTCCCGCACACATGAGTGGAACGAGGGCCGGGTCCAAGATGCAAAACCCGATGGCGTCCTGTTCCTCGAGCCCGAGCGAGCCGAGACCGGTGGCGAAGACCTGGGCGGTAGAGAAGAGGCTGTCGGGAGCCGCCCGTACCCACAGCGTTCCGCGCGACGCATCACGAGGGTCGAGCGGCACGGCCATCAGGATGTCGACGCGGTCTGTCCGGCTCCTGGGCGGAATCACGAGGACCGCCTCACCGGGCTGAAGTGCTGCGAGGACTTCATCAGGGACCGACGGCACACTCGCGAGCGTCCCGACGATCCGGCGTGTTTCCGATCCGGTCACCAAGCTGACGTCCGTCACGCGCCGCAGGTCATCGGCGGCAACCGCGGATGGGCCATCGAGCAGCCTTTGGGCCAGCAAGCCCTGTTCAGCCCGGATGGATTGAATCCGCTCTAGGAGGCCCTGGACAGCACCTCGGATTCCCGTCTTGAGCCGGTTGGAGCGTTGCTCTTCGAGTTCCGCCTGTACCTGCCGATACGAGATCACGGCCAGGGCCGACGCGGGCAGCAAGGCACAGAGTAAGAACAGCAACACGATCCTCTGTGCCACCTTCGTCTTGAAGCTGTGGAACTGGAATTTCATGCGGTCACCGCGGTGCGCGTGGCCCTAGCATCAAAACAGCGCGGCGACGCCCATATAGCCACCGTCGTTCGCTCGGATGATGTCGTCCTTGCTTACCGGCGATGAGAGGGGCGCCTTGCTCTGGCCGTCGGGACCCATGCTGTAGAGATCGAAGTCGCTGTTGAGCGGGACCAGGAATTTGTCTTTACGGAAACCACCCTTTCCGCCCTTTCCCGCCCCGGCGATTTTAGCATAGGCATATGGATGCCCCCAGGGGTCCAGCAATGTCTCCCTTTCGATCACGGTGAGGTCGTCCGGCGGCAGCATGTTGTTGGCGGTGTACTGGTTGAGTTCTACCTCGATGGCCTTCATGTCGCCGATGGCTCGGGCCACCAGGGCCTTCTCTCGTACCCGCTGAACGTTCGGCGCGGCCATGGAGGCCAGGATGCCGATGATCACCGTGACGATGGTAAGCTCCAACAACGTGAAGCCGGCCAGCAGAGTGTATCGCCGCACCTCATCTCGACGCGCAGGCACACGACGGCGCCCGATACGGGTGGGGCGCCCGGATCTCAGTCGATTCATCCTAGCCAGTACGACCCCTGAGATTGTTGGACAAACGTTAGTTTCTTGTCAATAAAGATGTACCCATATCTACGTAAGAGTCCAGTTTCTTTTTTTCGTCATGGTCCGGGACGGGTGAACTCCTTGCGGTTTGCACGGCCTGCCACACTTACCATCGGTTCGTCGTCTTAGGTATTCTCCAACCGTAAGCCCGGTGCCCCTACGCTGGCATCGAGCCAGCCCTTTGGCCCCCACCAACGACCCACACGGCACGGGTTCTCTGCCTGGACGACGAGCCCTCGGCTGAGATGGTCCTTGAGGACCATCCCCAGCGCGCAGGTCATCAAACAGTCGGAGTCCACAACGTCGAAGCGGCACTCAACGTGCTCGCACGCAGCGGGATCGACCTGGTCATCTCCGACTTGCTGCAGGGGGAGTCGTGCTTCGCACCTTGAACCTGGCCGAGGCCGGAGAATCGCTCATCGGTTGGGCGCACTAGAGGCCTCGGCCCGATCCGGGTCGCTCACGCGTCGCTCATCCCGACCAGCTTTGGAAGTGCATCGAACGTGAAAGGCTTCTCGAGGAAGTCGATGCCCTCACCGAGGTCGTTCACGTAGTCCGCCGCCGAGCCTCCGGCCATCAGGACGAGCTGGCCCGAAAAACTCGGATCATCCTTCAGGTGAGCGAGGACCTTGCGGCCACCGCCGGGCATGTTCGCATCGGCCAGCACCACATCGAATCGGTGCTCCGCCGCGAGTGCCAGAGCGGACTGTGCGGTCTCCGCCGTTTGGACCGTATGCCCGGAGTGCCGGAGGAATCGGGAGAGAGCGTCGAGTATGGACGCTTCGTCATCAGCTACCTGTATGCTGAGAGGGACTTGATCGCTGTCGGCTGGGTAGGCCATGAGCGGGAGTCAGTCAGAAATACCGGAACGGCGATTGATCCCTAAGGTAACCTGCCACGGTCCGCGTTCCCATCTCACTCGATACACCACCTGGAGTGGAACCGCGGGTGGCACCGATCGGATTCCATCGAGCATACGAAGCGGTCCGCCCGACCTGAATATCAAAGGACGATGATGAACGACATGAGAAATAGATTCCTCGCGGCTCCCACGTTTCGGGAGTATCTGGACGGGGTCGATAAGAATCGGGATCTCTGGCATGGCATCACGGATCGAGTGCGCATCCCCGAAGAGGTGATTGCAGAGGCTGGGTCGTTGCCGTCGAAGTGGCACCTGCTCGTGCTCAGTGAAGATTGGTGCGGGGACGCGGTAAACCTGGTTCCGGTGCTTGCGGGGCTAGTGGACGGGGTGGATACGCTCGAGCTTCGTGTGCTGCCCAGGGACGAGAACCTCGACCTGATGGACGAGCACCTGACCAATGAGCGTAGTCGCTCGATCCCGATCGTCATTCTGCTGGACGAAGACTTCGTGGAACGGGCGTGGTGGGGCCCCCGGCCCGGGCCGATCCAGAACTGGGTCATGGAAGAAGGGCTCGCTCTCGAATCGGATGAGCGCTACAAGGAGATCCGGCGTTGGTACGCCCGAGACAGGGGTGGAACGATGCTGCGGGAGCTCATGGACCTCATGACCGTACCGGTCTGACGGGTACCGGCTTGGTGAGCCTGGCCGAGGATGTGGGGCCCGGCCACCTACTACCACTCCGCGCCACGGGCTATCTTTCCGACTGTTGAGCCCTGGCCGCCCGTACTCCGAACCGAGTGAGCATGTCTCCCTTGGCTGAAGCCTCCCTGCCCGATCCATCTGAGACCCCAGGCCGATTCTTCCTACCCGGTCCGACCGAGGTGAGCAGCGCAGTGCTCGAGGCACAGGCCAGACCGATGATGGGCCACCGTGGAGAGGACATCAAGGAGCTCGTCCGTGAGCTTCAAGAGGGCCTTCAGGCGGCGTTGTTGACGGAACGCCCCGTGTTCATAGGTACATCCTCGGGGACGGGGTTCATGGAGGCCGGCGTCCGAAACGCCGCGTCGCAAAGGGTCCTCTCGCTCACCAATGGTGCCTTTTCCGAGCGCTTCGCCGCGATCGCTAGAGCGTGTGGGCTGACCGTGGACACGCTGTCCGTGGAGTGGGGAGAGGGACATGATCCCGAAATGGTTCGCGAGCGCCTGGGGGAGCAGCGCTACGAGGCCGTCACCGTATGCCACTCCGAGACGTCCACCGGAGTGCTCAACCCCGTGGCCGCCATCGCTCGGGTCGTACGCGAACATGAGGACACGCTGGTTTTGGTGGACTCGGTGTCCGGCGCCGCTGGGGCCGAGTTGAGGACCGATGAGTGGGGGTTGGACTGGCTTCTGACAGGCTCGCAAAAGGCGTTCGCGCTTCCGCCCGGTCTCGCGTTCGGGGTGGCCTCGGAGCGTATGTTGGCGCGGTCGGAGACGGTTGGCGCCAAGGGCGTATACTTCGATCTGCTGGAGTATCAGAAGCAGATGGAGCTTTTTCTGACCCCGACTACGCCCGCTCTGACGCTGCTCTACAGCCTTCGCGCGCAGCTGGAGGCGATGCGCGAAGAGGGCATTGAAGCGCGCTGGGCTAGGCATCTGGAGATGGCCGTGCGCTGCTGGGATTGGGTCGCTCACATGAGGGAGCGATGCGGTGTGGCGTTAGAGGTTCTGGCGCCGGAGGGCTTCCGCTCCCCTACCGTGACATGTGTCTCCCTCCCCGAGGGTGTCGGGGGTACCAGGATCGTAGGCGCAATGAAGGAGCGCGGTTACGTGATTGGGGCAGGATATGGCAAGCTCAAAGACACCACGATCCGCATCGGCCACATGGGAGATCACACCATGCAGGAGCTGGACACCTTGTTGGACGTTCTCGGGGCGGTCTTTGGAGGCCTTTAGTGGACAGTGACGAGAAGGTGATGGCTGGCCAGTTCCTCGTCGTAGTGGCGGACAAGATCTCCACATCCGGGCTCGAGGCCCTGACGTCCGACGAGCGCTTCGACGTCCGTGTCGGCAAGGACTGGGACAAACAGCGCCTGCACTCCGAGTTGGCGAACGCGGACGCGCTGATCGTGCGGAGTTCCACCACCGTAGACGAGGAACTGCTCGAGGCGGCACCAAGACTCCAGGTGATCGGCCGCGCCGGTGTCGGGGTCGACAATATTGACCTGGAAGCCGCGACGGCGCGGGGCATTCCGGTCATCAACGCTCCGGCCGGAAATACCGTTTCGGCCGCCGAGCACACGATGGCCCTGATCTTGGCCGTGGCCAGACGGGTGCCCGCCGCCGACAGATCGATCCGTGACGGTGAGTGGGATCGCTCGCGCTTCGCCGGCATGGAGCTCCGGGGCAAGCTGCTCGGTCTGATCGGGGCAGGTCGGATCGGTGGGGAGGTGGTCAAGCGTGCGCGCGCGTTCGGCATGAGGGTCATCGCCTACGATCCATATTTGACGCCGGAGCGCGCGGCGAAGTTGGGCGTGGTGCGCGTCGAATTCGGCGAACTGATCAGCCGGGCGGATGTGATCACCCTGCACCTGCCGCTGACGTCGTTGACGGAGGGGCTCATCGGCCGCGAGGAGCTGGCCTCCATGAAGCCGACGGCGCTCCTGGTGAATGTGGCACGCGGGGGGATCGTGGATGAGGATGCCCTCGCCGAGGCGCTCGAGGCGGGGGAGTTGGCTGGCGCGGCGCTGGACGTGTTCACGGAAGAGCCGCTGCCCGAGGAAAGCCGTCTTCGGTCGGCGCCAGGCATTGTGCTGACGCCACACCTTGGGGCGGCAACCGCGGAGGCCCAGGAGTTGGTAGCCTCCGAGATTGCTCAGGGCGTTCGGGCCGCGTTGCTCGAGGGCGATCTCTCTCAGGCGGTGAATGCTCCGGCCATCGGCGGGACGGCGATGCGCCGCTTGCGGCCGCTCCTGGACCTCGGACGCAAGGTCGGCCGCGTCGCCGGAGGATTGAGCGATGGCGGCATACGCCGCATCGAGGTACGCATGGCCGGCGCGGGCGACGAGGCGCTGCGTCCACTGTGCGCCGCGGCGCTGGCGGGGGTGCTCGCACACGTGGTCGGCGAAGATCAGGTCAATTACGTCAATGCCCACCACATCACCGAGGCGCGGGGGATTCAGGTGGCCAGCTCGCTGGTGCCCGACCGTCACGACTATTCGGAGTTCATCGAGGTCGTGGTGGAGGCGGAGGGAGGGGAGGTGCGAATCGCCGGGGCTCTCCTAGGCGAAACGCAGCACCCGCGCATCGTCTGCATCGACGACTTCGAACTCACCATCCAGCCACAGGACAGCCTGCTGGTGCTACGCAACAACGACGTACCGGGTGTGATCGGGAAAGTGGGAACGCTCCTGGGTGACCACCAGGTCAACATCGCCGAATACGTTCAGGCGCGGGGCTCCACACGAGGTGTCGCATTGGCCGCCGTCTGTGTGGATGGCGACGTGAGCCCCGCACTCATGGCCGCCCTGAGGGCCGTGCCCGAGATCCTGGACGCCAGGGTGATTCCGCTAGGGGTCTAGCGAATGACGTTGTATTTGCGGAGTATTTCGGTCGTCTCCGCGATCGGGAGCGCGTCGGCGGTGTTGCCCATTCCGGTGACTGTCGTGGCCTTGAGGATCGAGTTGTAGATGGCCTCCTCCGTGCCCTCCACCACCGCCTCGAACAGCGCTGACATCCGGCTGTTGGGGAGATCCTCAACCATACGCATGTCCTCGCCCTGCCGCCGCCGGACGCTTTGCGCAGTGGAGAACGCGATCACATAGTCACCGGAACCATTGCCCGCGAATGAGCCGGTGCGCGCGAGCCCCATGATCGCGCGTTTCGCCAGCCGCTCGAGGCTCCTGGGCGACAGCGGTGCGTCGGTCGCGATGACCATCATGATGGATCCTTGCCCCTCGTCGTCCTGGTCGAGCCAATCGGCGCCCGCCTCGTCTCGGCGGGCTGGGTTCACGGAGCGTTGGAACGAATAACGTCCCAGCTCCTGTCCGACCGGTGCGCCGGCCATCGACAGGATTCCTCCGAAGTTGGATTGCACCAGAACGCCTACCGTAAAGCCGCCCAGGCTCTCGGGGAGCACTCGACTGCTCGTGCCGATGCCGCCCTTCCACCCGAACGCGCGGGTCCCGGTGCCCGCACCCACGGAGCCTTCCTCGACCGGCCCCGAGGATGCCTCTTCGAGAGCTTGTACGACGTGTTCGGGTCTGATGGGCCGTGAGCGAATGTCGTTGAGGCCGCCGTCATTCGTCTCACCGACCACGGCGTTCAGCGATCCGACGCGCTCCATGCCCGGCTGGGCCAGTGCCCACTCCACCATGGCGTCGGCCGCCTTCCACACGCACAGTGTGCACGTGAGCAGGATCGGCGTCTCCAACTCTCCCAATTCACGCACCTGCGTCACACCGATCATCTTGCCAAACCCATTGCCGACGTATATCGCGGCGGGCACGCGTTCGGCGTAGATACTACCGCCGTGTGGCCGAATGGCGGTCACACCCGTGCGGATGCGGTCGCCCTCTACGACGCTCACCTGGCCTACAAGGACCCCGTCCACGTCCGTGATCGCGTTGTGGGTACCGGTCGAGAAGATGCCCACGGTGATTCCAAGATCGCGGGCGCGTGGCCGTTCTGTTTCTTGACCCATGACACCCCGCACACTGAGGAGGAGGAGAAGAAGAAGAAGAGATACGACAGATGGGATCCGGTAAACGCTCATGGTCAACTCCGAATCGTGTCGATGGCCATCAGGCCAAGCAGCAGCGGCTGATAGAGCAACGAATAAAGAAAGACACGGCGCGCGTGGCCGGGCGTCATCTCCCTAGCCGCGACGACACAGACCGACATCATGGTCAATCCGAGCAGGATCGCGCCACCGAGATAGTACAGGCCGGTCAGTCCCAGCAGCGTGGGAAATACGCTCACGGTCAGCAGGGAGACCGAGTGGTAGACCATGTGCTTGCCGATACGTCCGCCTTCGGGGTCGGTCGGGGGCATGAGAAAGAACCCGACCCGTGCGTAGTCTTCCCGCAGCAGCCAGGCAAGCGCCAGCACATGGGGCAACTGCCACAAGAACGCTATCGCGAACAGCACGAAGGCCCCGACTGCCAGCCCCTCGGTAGCGGCGCTCCACCCGATCAGTGCCGGGATCGCGCCCGGGACCGCGCCCACCAGCGTGGCGATGTACGAGCGGGTCTTGAGGGGAGTGTAGGCCAGGATATAGGCCGCCACTGAGAGCGTGGTGAGCACTGCGGGCAGCCATCCCACCTTCCAGGCCAGATAACCGACGCCCCCAACGACCAAGACCATACCAAAGACGAGCGCCTCGGTGGGTCGCAGTCTTCCCGAGGGCAGCGGCCGGGTCTGCGTGCGCTTCATGCGAGCATCCAGATCGCGCTCCACGTATTGGTTGAGGGCCAGGGCGCCCGCTGTTCCCATGGCGGCTCCGAGCACGGTGTGGAGTAGGCGCAGCAGATCGAGCGTGCCCCCGGCCGCCACGTAGTAGCTCACGCTCACCGTGATTACCACGAAGAGCGCGATGCCCGGTTTGGTGAGCTCGTAGTACGCCGTGGCCCGCGCGAGCGAGCCGCCCCGGTCCGGCGCCTGTGTGGCCGCGCCGCTCACGACAGCCACCGCTCCAGGCTCACCCGATGGCGTCCAGGGTGTCGCGCATGGAGCGGGCGAGTCCGGTAAAGGCGGGGGTATCGAAAAGGGTGTACGACGAACCTTCGGAGAGGCGTAGCGCCATCAGAAGATCCAGAAACCGTCCGGGGTGGTCCGACTCGAACGCCACCACGAACTCCTGGTCGTCCAGGCCGTAGCTGTAAGTCGTGTTGAGCTTCACGTCGGGCCATTGGTGGCCGATCCGGATGTGCTCGTCCATCATGCGTTGGCGGTCTTCGTGCGGGAGCTTGTACCAGGCGCGCGTCTTCGCCATCGGGTAGACGAACAGGTATTCGGATCCCTGCGGATTGATCGCGATGCGTGCCTTATCGATCTGGTCCTCGCCGCCATAGGCTGCCACGTACTCGTTCTCGTAGCGGTTCAGGTAGATCGATCGCTTCGTCATCGCGAAATACGAATGGGCCAACCCGAGGTAGCCCCCAATAGCAGTACGGTTCAGCTCGGCCGCGAGATCGTGGAGTTGGACGAGTTCGCGAGACGCCTGCCACAACAAGAAGTCGGCGTCGCCACGCGTGCCCACGAGTGAGTACGAGTAGATCATCATCTCTTTCCCTTTCCGAGCGATGATCGCCTCGAACTCGTCCTTCTGGCGCTCCCTCTCCTCGGACGGGAGGCGTCGCCATGCGGGATCCATCTTGTAGATGGCGAAGCGCACGTATTCGCGCTCCTTCATCTTCTCCTGTTCGCGCTGGATCCTTTCCCAGGCGTCTTCCTGGACGGCCGGACGTTTGGGCAGATCCGGTCGTACCCCTTTCGGGACGTTGTCGTGAGTCGTTTCGGTCATCGGTACTTCTTCTCCGTGATACGGGAGGTTGGGGCCACGGGTCCGTTGGGGTCAACGAAGTTGCCCCATGGCCAACCTTGGAGCAAGCTGGTGCCCGGCTGAAGAACGGCGGCCACCTGTCCGATGATAGGGGTGTGCCCCTGAGGCCGTGCCGGTTGGATCTCGCGGGCCGCCGGAGGTATTGGTTTGGAGCAAGCAGTGCGCCGAGGGAAACCTGAAGGCACTCCTTCCGGTAGTATCAGGAGAAGGCGCTGATCCACGCGAGGACGGTGATGCACATCCCATTCGACCAGACCAACGAACAACGCCGGGAATCCGAGCGTAAGATCTGGAGAGCGGGACTGATGGGCTCTCTGGTTCTTCATGTTCTGGTGTTCGTGTTTTTCAGTACGCGCGGTGCGCTCGACTCGCCGTTTGCCGCCGCCGGTCCGAAGGCAGGGGATGACCGGGCGGCGTCGGGTGGTCTGCAGGCGATGAATATTCGTATTCCGCCGCCGCGCCCCATCATCCCGCCCAGGATTCCTCTGCCGCTCGTCATCGACGTCCAACCCGTGGAGATCGAGGACGACGTGCGTATCGAGACAGCCTCCATACTCGGAGAGAATCCGGGCGACGAAGGGCCCGGACTCGATATGGGCGATGGGCAGGGCGATGGAGGGACGGCCGAAGAAGGGCTGTTTCGGATGGTGCCGCCTTCGCCTCGCGGGATGATCATCCCCCCCGCCAACAGAAGCCTGAGGGGCGAGAAGGTGGAGGTGTGGGTCTTCGTGAACGCCAGCGGGCGCGTCGTGGCCGACTCCACCCGACTTAACCCGCCCACCTCGGACCGGGACTTCAACGAGCGACTCATCCGCGAGGCCGCCGAATGGATCTTCGAGCCGGGCCGTAAGGGCGGCAAGCCAGTGGCCAGCTGGTTCCCCTATACGATCAGTATGTAGTACCCCAAGTGTCAGGGAAAAATTAGTTACGGACGGTACCGGGATCGTGCCGCTGTTTTCCCTACTCCTGGTCGTTGGTGCATGGCTCCGAACTGAGGACAGATCCCCCGTCCCCTGAGCGGAAACCACTCCACGCGGTAGCCGTCCGGCATCCCAAGCAGGGTCATCGTGCCCAAGGATCCCGCAGGCGAGCCGCACCTCGACTCTTTGGCCCGCCAACGTACGAGACCTCATACTTCGACCGATGATCGTTTTGTATCGAAACACGGTATTCGCAACCAGGCTGCGCTTCGGATACTTCCATCGGTGCTGACCTCGGGTTGGGGACGTTCCGTCCTCATCAGATAGCCAAACCCGGAGCCATGCACGAACGCCGCTCGTCCGGTCAAGCTCGCGCACCCGCATGCTCCTCCCTTCCTCCACACCCCCGTCCCACCTAGCTTCTCCGCATGGAAGCAACCGGGAAGCGCATCCTCTGGGTCGATGACGAGATCGGCCAGCTCCGGCCTCACCTGCTGTTCCTCCAGGCCCGGGGCTACCACGTCGACGCCATCACGAACGGCGACGACGCTCTGGATCTCGTGCGAGACAATGTGTACGACCTGATCCTCCTGGACGAGCAGATGCCCGGCCGGAGTGGGCTCGAGGTTCTGGAGATTCTCACGCGCGAGGAGCCGCACCTCCGCGTGGTCATGATCACCAAGTCCGAAGAGGATCGCACGATGACCGAGGCGATCGGCCGCCAGGTGGCCGACTACCTGGTGAAGCCCACCAGCCCGAGGCAGGTGCTCTCCGTGGTCACCCGCATCCTCGAGGGCTCGTCGATCCGGCAGCAGCGGGCCGCTCAGGACTTCGCGTCGCGCTTCGGCCGGCTCTCCCAGAAGCGGCAGGAGGCCCGGACCCACGAAGAGTTTGCCGAGGTGTTCTTCGAGCTCACGGATTGGGACATCCGGCTCGAAGGGGCGGGCGAGGTGGGGCTTCGCGACACCGTGCACGCCATGATGGTCGACCTCCGCCGGGACTTCGGCGAGTGGATCATTCGCGAGTACCCGGGGTGGATGCGCGACGGAGACCGCCCCGTCCTTTCCGTGGATATCGTGCGTGAGCATGTCTTGCCGTTGCTTGGCGAGAAGCCCGTCTTTCTGGTCGTGCTCGACTGCATGCGGCTGGACCAGTGGCGTGTGATCGCTCCGCTGCTCGCACAGCACTTCGATATCGAGGAGTCGTACCACTACTCGATCCTCCCCACCGCGACCCCGTATTCCCGCAACGCTATCTTCTCCGGCCAGTTTCCTGACGAGGTCGCAAGGGACCGGCCCGAGTGGTGGGACGCCTCCGACGACGAGGGTAGCCTGAACGCCTTTGAGGACGAGCTTCTGAAGGAGCAACTCAAGCGGCTCACCGGAAGGGATGTGCCGGTCCACTACCAGAAGATCTTCAGCGACTGGGAAGGCGAGCAGGTGCTGGCCCGTGTGAAATCCGCACTCAAGACGCCTGGCTCGGTCGTGGCGCTCGTGTTCAACTTCGTGGACCTCATGACGCACGGGCGAAGCGAATCACCCATTCTCATGGAGGTGGCCAAGGACGAGTCAGCCCTCAGGAACCTGACCCGGGGCTGGTTCGAGCGGTCCACGGCGTTCGCCGTGTTGAAGGAGGCCGCCCGGATGGGCCACAAAGTCATCATGACCACGGATCACGGCTCGATCCTGTGCCAGCATCCCTCCACTGTCTTCGCCAGGCGCGACGCCACCAGCAATCTACGGTACAAGTTCGGAGGGGACCTGAAGGTCGAGGACGCATCGACGGCGTTTTCCACTTCGAACGAGCGGGATCTGCGCTTCCCCAAGGGCAAGCTCGGCACCACCTACATCGTCGCCCTCGACGACTATTTTTTCGTGTATCCGACGAAGCTTCGCGAGTACCAGCGCCGCTACCGGAACTCCTTCCTCCATGGAGGCATCTCGCCTGAGGAGATGATCGTTCCTGTTGCGCGCCTGACGCCGCGGCCCACAGGGGTCGCTCCACCGCGCTGACTGTGAGGCCGTACACCCGGCTGCTCTCGTATCTGCGGCCGCACCGTGGGGCGTTGTTGGCCGCCGTGGCCGCCATGGTGGTGTTCGCCGCTCTGGACGCGTTCGTGTTCGTCCTGCTGATCCCGTTCGTGCAGACCGTCTTCAATCCGGGCGAGGCGAGTAGCGTGGGCGGTGTGTTGGGGACCCTGCTCGATGCCACCGTGTGGCGATGGGCGAACCCTGCCGAGCCGCTTCAGGCCGTCCAGACGGTGATCGTCATCATTCTGATCGTCTTCGTCGTCAAGAACATCTTCGACTTCGCTCGCACGTACCTCGTGGCCAGGGTGGAGCAGGGAGTGACGCGCGATCTGAGGAATCAGGTCTACGACCACTTGTTGGAGTTGGATCTCGCCTTCTTCGGTCGAACGCGAACGGGGCAGATCATCTCGCGCATCACGCACGATGTCGAGTTGGTGCGAACGCTGGTCACGAGGGAGCTTCTGAAGCTGGTTTCGTCGTCGTTCGAGCTCGTAGCGGCCGTGTACTTCATGGTCGCGATCTCCTGGAAGCTCACCGCGGCCGCGTTCGTCGTCGTTCCCGGCGCCATGCTGATGTGGGGGCCGCTGGTTGGGCGGCTCAGGAAGGGCGACCGGCGCATCCTAGACCTCGTGGGCGAGGTCAATGCGCACGTGCAGGAGACGCTGTCCGGGATTCGGCTCGTGAAGACCTCGGCTGCGGAAGGCCATGAGCGAGAGCGCTTCCACGGCCTCACCGCGGACTACTTCCAGGTATTTCTCCGCACAGAGCGGCTACGGGCGCTCGCGGCGCCGCTGACCGAGATGATGGCTGCCCTCGGGACCGTCGTGCTTCTCTGGTATGGCGCACGGCTCGTCGTTCTGGACGGTTCCCTGGAGGGTGCGACGTTCGTGGCGTTTCTGGCGCTGAGCATGAAGCTCTACGGGCCCGTCAAATACGCCAGCAAGTTTCCGGCGATGGTGCAGCCAGGCGTCGTTGCGGGCGAGCGGATCTTCGAGTTCCTCGACTCACCCTCCGAGATCCGTGACTCGGAGGATTCGCGGCCGTTCCCCGGGCTGGAGCGCCAGATCGCGTTCGAGAACGTTTCGTTCGGCTATCGTGCGGACCAGCCCGTGCTGCGGGATATCTCGGTGGAGGTGCCGAAGGGCACCGTGGTGGCTCTCGTCGGCCCTAGTGGGTCAGGTAAGACTACGATGGTCGACCTCGTGGGCCGCTTCTACGATGTCACGGCGGGGCGTATCACCGTCGATGGAACCGATATTCGCGAGTTCGAGATTCGCGGTCTACGCAGCGCCCTTGGCGTGGTCTCTCAAGAGACGATCCTGTTCCACGATACCGTGCGCGCCAACATCGCCTACGGGTCGCCCGATGACGTTGGTCACGGGCGGATCGTCGAGGCCGCCGAGGCGGCGCACGCGCACCGGTTCATCTCCGAGCTTCCCGACGGGTACGACACGGTGGTGGGGGAGCGTGGCACGGAGTTGTCCGGTGGGGAGCGGCAGCGCCTTGCCATCGCGCGCGCCCTCCTCAGGAATCCTCCCATTCTCATTCTCGACGAGGCGACCAGCGCCCTCGACTCGGAGGCGGAGCGGCTCGTGCAGGACGCTCTCGAGCGGCTCCTGGCCGGCCGCACAGTTTTCGTGATCGCCCACCGCCTCTCCACCGTGCAGCGCGCCGACCTCACGCTCGTGTTGGACCGTGGCCGCATCGTGGAGCGAGGGACCCACGCGGAGCTCCTGGCGCTCGGTGGTCTCTATCGCTCTCTCTACGAGCTACAGTTCGCCGACCGGTGAGACGTCCGACCCTCAAGCATCACGTCGAGTTCGGCGCGTTCCGGTTGGCCTCTGCCCTGATCGGAGTCCTCCCGGAGCGGGTTGCGCTCTCGTTGGCCGGATTGCTGGGCTCGCTGGCCGGAAACGTGCTCAGGATTCGCCGGACCGACGTGGACCACCACCTCGAGACCGCCTTCCCGGACGCCACGCCCGAGTGGCGCCGTGGGGTGGCTCGCGCCAGTTACAGGCACCTGGCGCGCGAGGTGGTGGCGACATTTCGACTGTCGGTCTCGAGTGCGGACGACGTGCGGCAGCGCACAACGGTGCACGGGCTTCAGGAGCTGAAGGCCGCGCTGGAGGAAGGACGGGGCGCGATCGTGATCACGGGGCATCTGGGGAACTGGGAGATCGGGGGCGCGTCCTTGGCCGCTCGCGGCATACCCCTCGACGCTGTGGTCTTTCCCCAGAGGAACCCCTTGTTCGACCGGCATCTGACCGACGCCAGGGCGCGCCTCGGAATCACCGTCATCGCAAAGGCCGACGCCAGTCGGATGGTGTTCGAGTCGCTCCGAAAGGGTAGGGTGATGGCGCTGATGGCCGACCAGAACATCCGTACTCGTCCCGTATTCGTCGACTTTTTCGGTGTACCCGCGGCGACCGCCAAGGGGCCGGCGGTCTTCGCGTTGAGAACGGGCGCGCCGGTGTTCTTGGGGGTCTCGCTCAGGGAGCCTGGGTGGCCGGCGCGCTATCGAGTCCTTATCGAGCGGGTGCCGGTGGCACGTACGGGCGGCCTGAACGCCGACGTGCTGCACCTGACCAGGGCGCACGTCGCGTTGCTGGAGGATCATGTACGCAGTGCCCCCGAGCAGTACTTCTGGCTTCACCGCCGCTGGAAGACCCGGCCGCCGGAGGTCTCGGACGCGCTCGGCCAGGAACCGCCATCTGAGGCTGCGGTATAACGCCTCCGTGCCCCAAACGACCCCTTCACGCGCGAGCCGGTTCTTGCAGCTTATGACGACTGCCCCACGATGATCTATATCTGCGTTCCCGCGCACAACGAGGATCGCACGATCGGCGTGCTCCTGTGGAAGATTCGGCAGGTCTTCGCCGAGTTCGAGCGCGATTACGAGGTGCTGGTGCTCGACGACGCGTCGACGGACGGGACCGCCGAGACATTGGAGAGATACCGCAAAATACTGCCTCTCACCGTCATCCGTGAGGAGACGAGGCGGGGGTACCCGGCGGCCCTGGTCCGCTTGATCGAGACCGCGCTTGAACGGACCTCGTATCCGAAGCGCGACGCCGTTGTGACGCTTCAAGGTGATTTCACCGAACATCCGGAGCACATCGTCACCCTGATCAAGACATTGGAGGGTGGAGCGGACATCGTGACAGGCACTGTCGAGGAGGGTCAACACAATGCTCCTCGCGGCCTGCGGATCGCCCGCTGGCTTGCACCGATCATTCTGGGCCGGGCATTCGGTGGTGCGCCCGTCTCCGATCCGCTTTGTGGGTTCCGGGCCTACCGGCTGATCGTGCTCAAGAAGGCACTCGAGGCGCTCCAAGGTCGTCCGCTGGCGAGTCTTGACGGGTGGGCGGCCAACCTGGAGATCCTCCGTAACGTGGCGCCGCACGCGCGCAGGATCGAGGAGACGCCCTTGGAATTGCGCTACGACATCCGCACTCGGCCGTCACGATTTCGGTCTTTCCGAACCCTTCGGGACCTCGCCCGTGTAAGAGGAGGCGATTGGTGGAGCTTCGAGCGGGGGAGGGCGAAATGACAGGTCGGAACGTAACCTTGGCTTGGACAGCCATGGCGGCGGTCATGGTGCCGGCCGGCATAGCGCAGGCCCAGGCTCAGGATTCTGATGGTGTGGACACGGTGGCCGTCACCTCAGAGGCGTTCACCCCGGATCCGCTCGCGGCTGTGGTCCCGTTCGGTCCGGGCGAATACCTGCGCTACAAGCTCAAGGTCGGTCCGCTCAATGCGGGTGAGGGCTTCATGGCCGTTCGCGGGATCGACACCGTGCAGGGCCATCCGACCTACCACATCCAGATGGGAATGAAAGGAAGCCCGCTCTTCGGCGCGGTCAGAGTCGACGACCTCTACGAATCCTGGCTGGATACCCGCCAACTCGTAAGCCGTAGGTATGTGAAAGACGTCCACATGAACGGCTACGAGAAGTACAAGGCCTTCGAGATCTACCCCGAAGACGGGTACTGGGAGCGTACGGACGAGGACAAGTTCGCCGACCTGCCGACGGCTCTTCCGCTCGACGAGATCGCTTTCGTCTACTTCATACGGACGCTTCCTCTCGAGGTCGGAAAGACCTACACGTTCAACCGGTACTTCAAGAAGGAAGGCAATCCGGTCGTCATCAAGGTGCTCCGCAGGGAGGTCAAGGAAGTGCCGGCCGGGACGTTCAATACGCTGGTGATCCAGCCGATCATCCAGACGGAGGGGCTCTTCAGCGAAGGCGGAGAGGCGGAACTCTACTTCACCGACGACGAGGATCGGTTTCTGGTTTACATGCGTACCAAGCTTCCGATCTTCTCGCTGACGCTCCACCTCGAAGAGGTGACGAGGGGCGTGCCGATTCACACGCAGGGACTCCAGCCGGGCCACTAGTGGCCATGTCTTTCCGGAAGCTCAGGCTGAGGTCCGCCTGGCTTCTGATTCTTCCTTTCTTCTATTTCGCCTCGCCCACGCCGGGCCTGATGGCCGCGGGTATCGCACTTTCGGCCGTGGGCCTCGTGGTTCGGGCCTGGGCGGCGGGCACGATCCACAAGAATCGGGTGCTCACCACCGGTGGACCGTACGCCTACACGCGCAATCCCCTTTACTTGGGGAGCCTGTTCCTGGGGTTCGGAGTGGTGGTAGCGGGTGCCGTGGTGTGGTTCGCCGCGCTGTTCGCGGGGTTCTATGCGCTGATGTACGGAGTGACCATGAGGCGGGAGCGGAGGAGCCTCGAGGATCTCTTCGGAGACTCGTACCGGGAGTACACCGAGAGGGTGCCGGCGCTACTTCCCAGGCTCACGCCGTATCGTGGCCCGACCCGGGGTGAGACGTCCTTCAGCGTCGATCGCTATCTGCGGAACAAGGAATGGGAGGCTCTCGTAGGGAGCGCGGCAGGCTTCGGCCTGCTGGCAGCGAAGATGATCTGGCTGGAGTAAAGGACGGGCGACCGGCCTCAGGCGCCTAGGCCGATGCGGTCCATCAGGACATCGAAGCGCGCATCCTGCCGTAAGGGCTCGAACACCACGGCGTGTTTCAGGAAGATGATGCCGCCCAGTCGCTCCTCCATGGCGCGCTCGAGCCGCTCGAAGGCCTCGTCGATCATGCCCATTCCGGCGTAGACCACCGCGAAGTCGAGGTCGAGCGACATGTGCGGCTCGTTGCGCTCGCGTAGCTTCAACTCCTCCAGGAGCTCCCTGGCCGTATCCATGTTGCCGGCCCTCGCGTGCGCGTGTGCCAGCGGTGCGACACCGCCCTGGGGCTGTGGGGTCAACTCCCGAAAGCGCTCGAACTGTTCTATGGCGGTCTCTATGTCGCCCATTTCCATGTAGGCGATTCCCTTGCCCTCGACGGCGGCACGGAACTCGGGGTCCAGCTCCAGTGTGCGGTCGAACTGTGCGATGGCGTCTTGATGCCGTCCGGCGGCGACATAGGCCCGGCCCAGATGCTCGTTCATGTGCAGCGAAAGAGGATCCAACGCCTGCGCGGCCTCGGCTGACTTGACCAGTTCGTCCATGTCTCCGGCCGCCATCAAGTACAGGCCGTACGCGTGATGCACATCGGCGAGCCCCGGGTTGATCGCCATCGCCCTGTCCAGTGCAGAGCGGGCGGCGGGCAGGTTCCACGAGTAGAAGAGCCGTACCAGGCCGAGGGCGACGTGCGACTCGGCGATGCCAGGGTTCAACTCGATGGCGCACTGTGCCGCCTTTTTCGCCTGAGGGTACGCAACCCCGCACGGCATGTGTCCGATGGCGCCCAGGAAGGTGAAGCATCCTGCCATACCCGAGTAGGCGAGGGCGAACTCGGGATCGAGCGCGACGGCTTCCTGGAAGTATTCGATAGCCTGAAGCGCAGTGTCGGGGGTCCACTTCTTCCAGTTGAAGAGACCCTTGAGGTAAAGGTCGTAGGCCGCCGCGTTCTTCGTGGGTCGTTGCACCAGGACCTGTGCCTGCCGCTGGGTGCCGGGCAACGTGGCCCTCAGCTCGTCCACGATGGCGAGCGAGATCTTGTCCTGGGTCTCGAAAACATCCTCGAGTACGGCGTCGTACGCCTGCGAGAAGATGTGGTAGCCGTCGCGTGTGTCGACCAACTGGGCCGTGATCCGAACCCTGTTGCCCACCTTCCGGACGCTCCCTTCCAGCACGGCGCTTACCCCCAACTCCTTCCCGATCTTGCGAACGTCCTCGTTGCGTCCTTTGAAGGCGAACGACGAGGTCCGCGCCGTGACCTGGAGCCCCTCGACCTTGGTCAGAGCGTTGATCAGCTCCTCGGTGATCCCGTCGCTGAAGTGTTCGTTCTCCGGATCCGCGCTCATGTTCACGAAGGGAAGCACAGCGATCGTGCGCTTGGGAGCGTCCCTCGAGCCCTGCATGGCGCTCCTGTCCGGCACCTCGAGGCCCGGCGCAGCGATGGCGAACAGCCTGACTGGCCGCTTCACGTTCTTGAGTTCGAACTCACCGAGTTCAGCCACGGGAAACTCCGGGTGGTTCTTGACCTCGTCGTACACCTTTCCCGAGATCACGACCGAGCCGGGAGCCGCTTTGCCTTGAACGCGGGCCGCAACGTTGACGCCGTCTCCGTAGACGCCGTCCTGGTCGTGGATGATGTCGCCGATGTGCAGTCCGATCCGCACCGGGATCGGCGGCTCCTGCTGGAGATCGTGCTGGATCTCCACCGCAGCGGCGACCCCTTCCACGGCGCTGCCGAAGATGCTCAGCGTGCCGTCGCCGTAGAACTGGATGATCTCTCCGTGATGCTTCTCGATCGACGTGCGCAACACCTCGCGGTGACGGTCACGGACGCTCTTCGCCCGGTGCTCGTCCTCCTGCATCAGCTTGGTGTAGCCCACCATGTCCGTGAACATGATGGCGGTGAGCTTGCGCATCCGGTCCGCCGAAATCGATGGGGGGGGAGACTCAGCAAGGCGCTAATTGTAGCACCAAACCGCAACTCAAGTGAAGACGGAGGGCTACTCGATCCCGTTCTCTACCTGGAGCCAGCGCACGTAGGCCACGATGCGCCCACTGGCCGCCACGTCCACCCCGGGCACAGGGGCCATGTCACCGAAGCGCCAGTGGTGGGCGCGCACGCCGTTCCTGACCGCAATCAGGAAGGCGGCGTCGGCATGGTGGGCAGGCCGGTAGAAGCGATGGATCAAGGGCGGGCCTACCACCGATCCGCCGCCGTTCTCCCCATGGCACGTGGCGCAGTATAGGGCGTAGAGCTCCTTCCCCTCCTGGTATTCCGCCGGAGAGCGGGCGGCGACAGCGGCCAGGACCGCCGGATCCGGGCCGTCGGCCGCCGGCGCGCATGCGGCGGTACCTATCACCACAGCGAGGACCACCCCACGCCGTGCTCGTGCCATCGTCACCTCTGTCCCACGTAGTTGTCCACAGCCACCTGAAGCTTCTCCAGCACCATGTCCACGGTGATGCGCCGCAAACCGTCGCGGCGGGCGGGTGACACCGGGTATTCCTCACCAGGGAATTCGGCATAACCGTCTACTACCAGATCGTAATAGGCGCGGAAGGGCCCCGCACGTTTCGGGTTGGTGTGTCCGTAGAGACCGACGACCGGTGTATCCAGCGCGCGACTGATGTGGAGCGGCCCGGTGTCGGGGCTCAGGGTCAGCGCACTCCCGTCCAGGAGCCACACGAGTTTCCGCAGATCGTCTCCGAGTGTGTCGATGGGAGTGGCGTTGGTCAGGCTCGAGATCCGGTCGGCCATCTCACGCTCGCCCGCAGAGGGTCCGCCGACCAGGATGGGCTGCAGCCCATGGACGTTCTGGAGCTCTTCGATCGCTCTCGCGTACCCATCGGCCGTCCAGTTCCGCGCCTGGTCGGTCGAGCCCACGACCACCGCGCAGGTTGGGCGGTCGATCTCGCCGAAGAACCTGGACTGCGCCTCGAGCTCCTCGTCCGTCAGGCGGATCCCCCACACGACCGGCTCCGGGTCGACCCCAAGGTACTCGAGGAACTCGAAATACTGCTCCTGCACGTGCTGAGGGTCGTGGGGCGGGATGCGTTCGTTTGTGAAGACCCAGTTGAGGTCCCGCGCGCGGGCGCGATCGAACCCGAGCTTGACGTCGGCCGATAGCAATCCGGTGATGATGCCGGCTTTGAGGTAGACCTGGAGCGCCAGCACGAGATCGAATCGCCGTTCCTTCAACTGTTCAGCGAGCTGCGAGAATGCGGCCCAGCCGGCAGCGCCGCGGCTACGGTGAAACAGCAGGTACTCATCGACCGCCGGATGGTCTCGCACGAGGGTATGCGGCAGTGGCTGGATGATCCAAGAGATGGTGGTGTCCGGCCACGCCCGCCTCAGCGCGTTGACCACCGGGAGCACGTGCACCGAGTCCCCGATCGCACTCATCATCACGATGCACACGCTGCCGGGCGGCGTTGCGAAGCGGTCCCTCACCGGTGGGCCTCCAGATCGGCTCGCAGAGCCCGGCGCTCCTCCTCGGACATCCTTCGGCCGGTTCGGCCTTCCCACTTCGCGAACGAGCGTTCGAGCCGTCGGTACATGGGAGTGATCGACGTGCTGGCCGGTGGCTCCGAAATCACGCAGCGGTCCAAGTCGAGCAGCATGGCGTGGGGCGCCTCAGGGTTACCGTGGAGAAGGATGTTCTTGGCATTCACGTCGGGGTGCCGAACTCCTGCCGAAGCCATCTGCCTGATAAGGCTTCCCGCGGCGGTAACGGCGGCGATTCTGTGCGAGATGCCTTCGTGCGTCGCTTCTGGTGAGACACCGAACAGCACGGAAGCGAGGTCACGAGAACCGGAAATGTACTCCGTGACCAGGTCCCCGCGGTAGAAGATGCCCCAGGAATAGACGGCGGCGCAGACGATGGAGGGCGTGGGGACGCCACGCTGGAGTGCCGCCACGCTTACAGCCAGCTCCTGAATCGGGCGAGGCGTGCCCCCCCGCAGGTACCGGTCGCCGAGCCAACGGATCCAGCCACCCCGCAAGTATCGTCGCACGGCCCACCGCTGGTTTTCGCCCGTCGGGGCGGCGACCACGTGCACCATCCCCCGGCCTTCCATGGTTCCCTGTGACATCTCGCACGCTGCGTCGTAGAGGGTGGCTCCGCCACGAAGCGTCGTCTCCACCCAGTCACGGGCGCTGGACCGGGTCAGGGCTACCGCCCCACTGGTCCTCACCCGCTCGAATCCTGCTGGAACCGTCACGCCCCCTCGGGATCCGGCGGAGTCGCACCCTGCATGAGGTGCAGCGATGGCCCCTCGTGCCACTTTCCCTTGAGCTGGATCTTGAACTTGTAGGCGCCGGGCTTGGGGAACACCACCTTCTCGAGCGGGAGCATGAGGCGCGTGCGCGCCGGCGGCCGGTCTTCCGGACGGGAGTCGACGTCGGTATGTCCTTCGACGCTGAGTGTTGGCTTGCCGTCCGGGTCGATCAGTTCCACTCGAAAGCGGTAGCGGCCCGAGTCGCTTCGGCTCCACTCCACCGCGAGCACGAGCACCATGTGATCCTGCAGAGCGGGGAAAGCCGGCGCGTACAGGTCGTTGAAGACGCCGTGCACGTCGAGCTTGCCGTCGTCGGTCGTCTTGGCGTGGTCACAGACCAGTGCGAGTTGAAGCTCCATGATCAGGCTGTCGCCTCCCCCCAGCCGCCGCCCCCGGGCGACCGCACGCTGATTACGTCGCCTTTGACACCGTCCAGGGTCACCTTGCCGGGAAGCTCTGTCTCCCGACCCTGCCTGATCAAGATATTCCTGCCGGGCGCGCCGTCCTCTCCCCCGTTTGCTCCCGCGGGTCCGCGCGTCCTCCGCTCGGTGAGCAGGGTCACCGTGCCATCGCTCAATAGCTCGATGTCGCGCCGGAGGCCGTCACCGCCGCGGTGGGCCCCGTCGCCGCCGCTGCCACGACGTATCCCGTAGTGCGTCACCCGGAACGGGTAGGCGTGCTCCAGCGCTTCGATGGGTGTGTTGAGCGAGTTCGACATGTGGGTGTGCACGCCCGACAGGCCATCGGCGGCGGGGCCCGCCCCCATGCCTCCACCCACCGTCTCGTAATACGCGAAGGTGTCACCGGTTCGTGGATCCGTACCACCGACCGTGATGTTGTTCATCGTTCCTTGCGAGAGCGCTGGAACCAGATCCGGAAGGGCCTGCCGAAAGGCGCCCAGCAGAACGTCGGTGATGCGTTGGCTCGTCTCCACGTTTCCGCCGGCGACGCTCGCAGGCGGTTTGGCATTGACGATGGAACCCTCCGGAAGGAGGAGTTCGACGCTCGACATGGAGCCGCCACCCGCCGGGAGGATTTCATTGATAAGCGCCTCCACGATGCAACGGACCACATAACGCGAGGCCGATGCGGTGATCGCGGCCACGGCATTCACCCCGCCTCGCACCTGCGGACTCGTGCCCATGAAGTCGAGGGAGAGCCGCGAGCCCTCAACCTCGAGAGCGACCTTGATCTCGATGTCGGTGGTGCCGAAGCCGTCGTCGTCCAGGGTGTCCTGGGCTTCGTAGCGGCCATCGGGAATCCGCCGGATCCCGGTAGCCAGGAGTCGGTCCGCGTAGGCGATGAGTTCATCCATGGCCCCGAGGACCTCGTCGACTCCCCTGCGAGCCACGATCTCCAGCAGCCGCACGCGGCCGGTGTGCAGCGCGGCAAGCTGCGCATCGAGGTCGCCCGCTCGCTCGACCGGGGTCCTCACGTTCGCCAGCACGATCCGCCAGAGGTCGTCGCTGCGCTCGCCGGCCGTGTACAGACGCACAGGTGGGATGCGCAAACCCTCCTGGTAGATCTCGGTCGCGAGAGGCATCGATCCCGGCGAGGTCCCGCCGACGTCGGAATGATGCGCCCGGGACGCGACGTAGCCGAGCAGCTGCGAGGCCGAGCCGCCGTAGACGGGGCCGACCAGCGTGATGTCCGGCAGGTGGGTTCCGCCGCTAAAGGGATCGTTCAGGCATACGACGTCACCGTCGTCCAAGGGCCCCAACTCGTCGATGGCCGCTCGCACGCTCATGGGCATGGCACCCAGGTGCACCGGCATGTGGTCGCCGAGCGCGACGGCCACTCCATCGGCGGTAAACAGGGCACAGGAATAGTCGCGGCGCTCTTTGATGTTCGGGGAGAAGGCCGCCCGTCGGAGGGCGGCCCCCATCTCTTCGGTCAGGGCAGTGAAGAGGTGGCGGAACACCTCCAGCGTCACCGCGTCGAGGCCGTGGTGGTTCATGTGGGTCACCGCCGGTACCGGTTGGTCCTCAGCCAACCTTGTCTTATCTTCCATGGCTGAATTATATATCGGGCGGACCACGGTCCGTTCCACACGGAACCCCAGGGGAGAGACGAGTGCTGAGAGACAAGCTTATTGCACAGGCTCGTGACGAGCTTTTCAGTCATATCAACCGTTGTGGTGTCCTGCAGGCTACGCAGGAGGATCAGTCGCAGTGGATGGATGAGACCATCGAATACATCAGTGAGCGCTATCCTGATCTCGCCGGCGCTGAGCTTCGAGAGCTCCACGCCGTTGGAATGCGTTTCTGCCAGCCAGCCATCTCGCGGGGCGCTCCTTCCGTGGTTCCGACCGAAACTCCGGCCGAAGAGCCGGTGGATGTCGAGGTAGCTCAGGGTGCCCTGGCGGGCAGCGCTGCCGAGAATACAGCCGGCGGCAGCGACGACGCAAACGCCGCCTGACTCGCTGCGGGAAATCTTGTGACCGACCCAAGGGTGGGGGACTGAAGGTCCTCCGCTCTTCTTTTTCCACCCTACGTCAGACGCGCTCGGTCATCTCCGAATCTGGTTGATCTCCCCTCGCCTCGAGATCTACGGCTGGCGGGTCTCTGAGACCCGATGTATCTTGCGCGAGCTTTGCTTGTACGTTGTCCACAGGATTGGCGTTAAGTCCGCTCCACACACCGCTTTAGGGGAGTCACGAGCACTTCGAGGTGGACTGTGCTGGGCGCCGACGAAGGCTGCCGGCAAGGCTTGAGACCCCCACATACTGACCATTGCCGGTACGAGGATCCGTGGCGAAAAGGTCCAACAAGCATACATCTGGCCCGTTGGGAGAGGGCGCACTTCCCGTCAAGGATGAGGAGACGCTCCGGCAGCTTTATTACGCTGGCGCGCAGCTTCCCTCGCCGATGGGCGGCTTTCTCGAAGTGCTGCACGTCCAACCCGAGGAGGATGGTTCGGGCACCGTCATCTTCGAGTGCCTCAGTTCGTCGCTACGGTTCAGGTTGCCCCTGAAAGCGGCGACGCGCACTGAACGCAAGAAGGTGCGCGATAGAATGGACGCCGGGATGGACCCGGAATGTCCCCGGCATGAGGAAGGCCGCCGTCTCCACCGTGTGGGCCGGAACTTCATCTGTTCGGCCTGTGGGGTGCGATACGCCAAAGCTTGAGGGCCGGCACGGCGGAGGCCTGGTAGCAGGCGGCGAGGGGCTGAAAAACAGGGTGGTGGGTGGACGGCTCGCACGTTACCTTTTCGCAGTCCACCGCGACCATGCTCCAAGGAGCGGCGAATATGCCAGAGCGGTTCCTCAGTTCAGAGGAATACGACGAAGAAGCACATCAGCTTTACAACGACGGTGACTATGATGGGGCCCTCGACTTGCTCAAAGAGGGCCTTTCGCTATATCCCAACGCTGTCGAGTTGTATGTGGGCATGGGCTACGCACGCCTGGCTCGCGAAGAGTTCGCGTGGGCTCGGCGGGCGTTCGACCGTGCCCTAGTGCTCGATCCCTCCCACGAGGACGCGCTCGTAGGATTGGGCGAATCCCTGCTCCGGTTCGGTCGAAAGGCCGAGGCGCTGAGCCTGTTCGGTAGGGTGGCGGAGATGGGGTTCGAGGACGATGTTGAGCTCATGCTCACCATGGGCAGAGCCCTCTACCGCGAGGACCTATACGCCGAGAGTCGCGATGTATTCGCCAAGGCGGCCGCGGCCCGCCCCGACAGTGCCGAGGCGGCCGCTTCGCTGGGCTACTCCCTGCATCGACTCGGGGACGAGGTTGGAGCGGGTCGCCAGATCCGTAGGGCGCTACGCCTCGATCCGGATCTGTATGAGGCTCGCACCTATCTCGGACACCTCCTGTATGATCGGGGCGACTGGGAGGGAGCCCTTCGCGAGTTTGAGCGAGTACCGCCGCCGGAACATTGGGACTCGCTGGCCGTGTGGCGGTTGATCGAGCTCAAGCGGGCCCTGTGGCAGATGGAGACCGGCGACGCCAGACTCACGCCGTGGGAGGAGCGCCTCACCGAACTCGAGGCACTGCGCGATCCCATCGACCGACTGCTCGCCGAGGTGGAGACTCAGGTCAACGGCACCGACGGGCAGGTGCTCTACGATCCCAGCCAGTTGGAGTTGTTCGAGCGAGGCGGGACCGGCGATACGGCGACGCACCAACTCCGGATGGCCGATGGCTATCTCTTCAGGGGGACGTGGCACGAGATCCTGCGGCAAATGCGAGACCACGCGGGATTTTCGCACGAGACGCTCGCCCACTACATGCGGCGGCTGGCTGAGCGGTGGCATGAACAATCGGGGCTCGAGATTCCATTTCAGGATCCCGAAGGCTTCCTGATCGCGGCGATCAAGGCCGGCCTTGTCACCCTCGAAGACGATCCGAACTGACCGATGACACTGGACACCAACGAAATTCTCTCCCGCTTCCATCGCGCCCTCGTGCGGGAGATCAGAGAGGTCCGTCCTGACCGTCTCGTCGAGCCGTTCACGGTCGCCGAGATCTACCAGAACCTTGTTCCGTACCGCTCTCACCGGGATGTGATCGGTGTGGAGATGAACGGCGACTACGAAGACGCGCTGCTGAGGCTACTCGCTGGTGAGGGCGACTACCTCTTTCTCGAGTCGGACGTGGCACGCCGTGAGATTCGAGAGGAGTTGCAGACCGGCAATCCCAATACAGGTCTCTTCCGGGATTTTGCGGCCGCCGACGTGAGGCTCAATCCGTCGAAAATCGACTTCGAGGGGCCGGTACTTTACGAAGAATCCAAGGCCGAGCACTCGGGTGGGGCCGAGGCGGTCTTCGAGGCGTCCGGCCCCATCCACGAGCCTGAGGAGATTGACGTCACAGATGCTGTGAGCGTAGATGTGCCGGAGGCCGAGGACGACTCTGCCGACGATCCGGAGCGGGCGTTCGGATTTGCTGAGGTGGACGATGTCGTGGTAGATCCGTCAACGGATACTGAGGAGCACGGGGCCGAGCCGTCCGACGACGTCTCAGGGATGGAGGAGGTGGAGGCGTCGACTCCCGTCGCGTCGGGTGGTGCCGCGCCGTCCTCCTGCCAATGGTGCAAGGGGGAGCTTCCGGAGCGGGAGGGAATCAAGTTCTGCCCGTTCTGTGGCAGCAACCTGGGCCTCGCGCCCTGCGCCGCGTGTGGTGAGGAGATCGAAGCGCTGTGGCGATTCTGCATAGCGTGCGGCACGGAAGTACCTTCCTGATCCACCGCGCCCGGCGAATTGGTGCGATGCTGGTGCTCGGGCTGGCCGCTTGCTCACCGCCGGAGAGTCGGGCTGACGGGGCCGGCGTCGACACCACGCTCCTCGATTCGTTGGGCATCGGCTTGAACCGCACCGTCGAACGCGTTTTGCTGGGCGGAGCGCGTGAGCGGGAGCATGTGATGCCGCCCACCGTCCGTGTCGAGTCCGGCACGGTCGTCGAGTTCTACACGGTTGATCGGCGCGTTCACAGTATCACCTTCCTGGCGGACTCGCTCACGCTGCCCGCCCGCAGGTTTCTCGAGGAGAAGGGCCAACTCTCGAGCCCGCCCTTGGTGGAGCGGGGGAGCCGGTTCGTGGTGGACTTCATGGATGCTCCTCCAGGGCGCTATCCCTACATCAGCCACGGCAATGGAGAGTCGACTAGGGGAGTGATCGTCGTCGGGGCGGACGGGGCCGGCGACTGACGACCGCCGTTCTGGCGCGCCTGGGCGCGGTATCTTTATAGTTTTCTGCTTGGCCTGCCGACTTGAGCGCTGCGGTAGCGCCTTCCACCCAAGCCCAGAGCAGTGAATGCCGAGTGTCGCAGTCATTCCCGGTGACGGCATCGGGATCGAAGTGTCACGTGAAGCCACGCGCGTGCTCGAGAGGGCCATCATCGTGTTCGACCTCGACCTCGAACTGGACCAGTGGGATCTGGGCGCAGAGCGCTTTCTGCGCGACGGTGTCACGATCACCGATGCCGAGTTCCGCACTCTGGCGGAGGATCGGGATGCGATTCTACTGGGGGCGTTGGGCGATCCGCGCGTGAAGGATGAAGCCTACGTACGCGACATCCTTCTGGGCTTTCGCTTCAAGTTGGACCTCTACATCAACTACCGTCCGTGTGTCCTGCTTGATCCGTCGCTGTGCCCTCTGAAGGACGTGCCCGCCGACGGGATTCACCTGGACATCTTTCGGGAGAACACCGAGGGACTCTATCTGAACCTGGGGGGCGTGTTCCGCGAGGGGACGGCGGACGAGGTCGCGATCCAGGAGAGCGTCAACACACACCGCGGAGTGGAGCGCATCGTGCGGGCTGCGTTCCGGTTCGCTGCGGACCGGGGACGTCCGTCGGTGACCCTAGTGGACAAGGCGAACGCGATGCCGATCGAAGGGGCGTTGTGGCGGCGGGTCTTCGACGCGGTGGCCCAGGACTATCCGGAGGTCGCCCGGAACACTATGTATGTGGATGCAATGGCGATGGATCTGGTCCGCAGGTCCGAGCGGTACTCAGTCCTCGTGACGTCCAATCTATTCGGCGACATAATCAGTGATCTCGCCGCAGAGTTGACCGGAGGCCTCGGCCTGGCGCCCTCGGCCAACATTCATCCGGGACGTCATGCCCTCTTCGAGCCCGTTCACGGCTCGGCCCCGGACATCGCCGGAACAGGCAGGGCGAACCCCATCGGAGCGATCCGGTGCGCGGGGCTGCTGCTCGAGCATTTCGGATTCGCGGAGGCGGCAGCGGCGGTGGAGATGGCGGTCGTGCGCTCCATCAGAGAAGGTCAGACCACCGCGGATCTGGGGGGCACGCGCTCCACCCAACAAGTCGGGAAGTGGATTTGTAAAAACCTCGACGCAACGGTGCGTTCGACACAGCCCGCTTAGGCGGCGCAAGGCGGACTCGGGAGAGCCGGGCGGCTTCCACACGACAGGATGATTTCGACGATGGCTGAACGAAAAACGATCGGTCAGATCCTGATGAGCTTCGGCCGGATCACCGAGGAGGACGTCGAGAAGGCCCTGGAGCATCAGCAGGAGACCGGAGGGTATTTCGGAGAAGCTCTGCTGGCTATGGGCTTCGTGTCCCAGGAGGAGCTTGAGTGGGGGCTCGCTTCCCAGTTCGACTTGCCGTACGTGTTTCCTGACGCTGAATCGATCGACCCGGAGGCTGCCGCGCTCGTGTCGCCGGAGTGGGCGTTGGCCCACCTCACGTTGCCGATCATGCGTACAGAGGACACGCTCACCGTGGTGGTCGATTCACCCATCAAGACCGAGGCGGCCGACTCGCTTCAGGCACGCACGGATCTCAACGTCGAATTGGCTTTGGCGTCCCCCAACAAAATCCGCGAACTCATCCGTCAAGTATACGCCCGTACGGCCGCCCAGGAGGAAGGTGAACGGCCGACGCCGGCGTCGCTCAGCGAGGTGTTCGACTTCGCTTTGGATGCGACCTCGAGCCGGTTCGGGATCTCCACGCGAGGACACCGGGCCTGGGGTTGGTTCGACGACGCCGGGAAGATCCGGCGCCATCCGCTCAAGGGCCTTTGGGCCCAAGAGCTGGACCAGCTCGTGACTCCGCCGCCCTCGGAAGAGGTGGGTGATGGGCGACGTGCCACCTACACCGGTCACGTGAATCGCGCCGGCATGGTTACCCCGATCGAGGTCCAGTACCTGGCCGATGAGAGCGGGGCGGAATACCTGTTCAGTCCGGTTCAGGAAAGGGCGATTCTCCAGCAGCGGTTCCCGCCGCCGGCGCCCGGGATCATGTCTGAGATCCGTATGCTGGCGCGTTCGGGTTCGGCACGGTTCATCGTGACCACCGACCCGACCGAGTTGGGCCACGAGATCCTGCCTCACCTTCCTACGTTGATCCTGGATGCGTCGTGGAGGTGCGTCTACGTCACGGATCCGGAGAGCGCGGCGGCCCAGGAGGCGTTCTCGATCGAATTGCCCGAGGACGAGTCCAAGTGGGGTGAGGAACTCGACAGCATCAGGGCGTTCCACTTCGACGTCGTCACAGTGGATCTTCCCAGCGATCCTGAGGACTGGATCACGCCCGCCCTCGACATCGCTGCCGTGGCCTTCGTGCTCTGGCCGAGTGACAAGGATCGCAGGATCGCCTACGGGGCGGGCATCCGATGGATCTTGACGATCAAAGCGGAAGAGGGTGATCACCTGGAGTGGACGTTGGATCCGGTGAGCGGGTGACCCGCGAGGGACTCCGGACGAACTGACAGTCGAACCGCGACACGAACGATAGGAACACTCGATGGCCCAGATCGATCAATTCCTGAAGGTCATGGTGGAGCAGGGGGGGTCCGACCTTCATCTGACGACGGGGTCCGTGCCCGTCATGCGCGTTCACGGGCAGATGCAGCGCATCAAGTTCCGTGAGCTGACTGAGAAGGACACTGAGGCGCTCATCTTCGGCATCATGGAAGAGGAATGGCGGATGCGGTTCCTCGAGCGCCAGGATTTCGATTTCGCATACGAGATTCCGGGCGTGTCCCGCTTCCGCGTCAACGTGTTCCTGCAGCGCAAGGGGATGGCGGCGGTCCTTCGGACGATACCTACGGACATCCTCACGGCCGACGACCTGGGCCTTCCGGACGTGATTCGTAAGATGTGCATGCTCACCAAAGGCCTCGTCCTCGTGACCGGCCCCACAGGTTCGGGCAAGAGCACCACATTGGCAGCCATGGTCGACCTGATCAACAACACCAGATCCGACCACATCCTGACGATCGAGGACCCGATCGAGTTCACGCACCCGAACAAGAAGTGCCTGGTCAACCAACGCGAGGTCGGCACCAACACCAGAAGCTTCGCGAGCGCCCTTAGGGCGGCCCTCCGCGAGGACCCAGACGTCATCCTCGTCGGTGAGATGCGTGACCGGGAGACGATCGAGCTTGGGATCACCGCGGCGGAAACTGGACACTTGGTGTTCGGCACGCTTCACACGAGCTCGGCCCCCAAGACGGTCGACCGCATGATCGACGTCTTTCCCGCGGACCAGCAGGAGCAGATCCGCGCGATGCTGGCGGAGTCGCTGAAGGGCGTGATCTCGCAGCTGTTGCTCAAGAAGAAGGGTGGAGGTGGCCGGATAGCGGCCTGGGAGATCATGATTGGGACGAATGCGATCGCGAATCTCATTCGTGAGAACAAGGTCCATCAGATGCCGTCGATCATCCAGACCGGAAAGAAGGACGGGATGCAGCTCATGGACCAGGCGATCCTCGAACATCTGATGTCGGGAGTGATCGACGGCAACGAGGCCTACGTGAGGGCGTCGAACAAACAGGCCTTCGCGCAGTACCTGACCGATGACACGCCAGAAGAGGAGTTCGTTTAGGCATATGGGCACGCAAGGACAAGACAGGGATGTCGTCATCCTCTCGGGCAAGCGCACCGGATTCGGGACCTTCGGTGGCTCGCTCAAGGACTTCACAGCGACCGAGTTGGGGATAGTCTCCGGCAAGGCCGCGCTGGAAGCGTCCGGCGTCGAGGCCGGCCAGATCGATCACGTCATCTACGGTAACGCTCTGCAGACGTCTTCAGAGGCCATTTACCTGGCAAGACACGTGGGCCTCGGTGTCGGGCTTCCGCAGGAGGTGCCGGCTCTCACGGTAAACCGCCTGTGCGGTTCGGGATTCCAGGCGCTCGTGAATGGTGCTCAGGAGATCTTGCTGGGCGAGGCCAACGCGGTGCTCGCCGGCGGCACCGAGTCCATGAGCCAGGCACCCCACGTCGTTCGAGGTGCCCGCTGGGGCAAGATGCGTCTCGGCGAGGCCGGTGGCTTCTTCGAGGATCTCCTCTGGGAGTCGCTGCTCGACTCGAACTGTGGCCTCACCATGGCTCAGACTGCCGAGGAACTCGCCGAACGGTACGAAATCACTCGTGAGGAGACCGACGAGGTAGCTCTGCGCAGCCATCGGCGTGCGGCGGCGGCATGGGCCGAGGGCAGGTTCGATGCGGAGATTACCCCGGTTACGGTGCGGACTCGAAAGGGCGAAGTCGAATACGCGGCCGACGAGCACATCCGGGCGGATACGTCGATGGAGATCCTGGGCGGCCTCCGGCCATACTTCAAGAAGGACGGACTCGTCACCGCGGGTAACGCCAGCGGCATCGGCGACGGATCCGCGAGTGCGGTTCTCGCCGATGCCGCTTGGGCAGAGGCCCAGGGCCTGGAGCCCATCGGCCGGCTGGTCTCCTGGGGTTTCGTCGGCGTGGAGCCTCGGATCATGGGTATCGGACCGGCTCCGGCGTCTCGTAGGGCCTTGGAAAGGGCCGGCCTGGAACTCAGCGATATGGATCTGGTCGAGGTCAACGAGGCCTTCGCGCCGCAGTACAAGGCGGTGGAGAAGGAGTTGGGACTGGACCCCGAGATCACGAACGTGGATGGTGGCGCGATCGCCCTCACCCACCCCCTCGCGGCTTCGGGTGCCCGCATCACGATTCACCTCATCCACGAACTCAGGCGGAGAGGCGGCAAGTACGGCCTCGGATCTGCCTGCATCGGTGGCGGACAAGGTGGCGCCGTGGTGGTGGAGGCCTACTAGTAGTCCACTGCTAGAAGCCTTCGAGGACCGCTGCCATGCCTGACGAGCCCGGAAAGAGCCTGACGCGGAAGGAGTTCGAGGCCGTTATGAAGCGGGCCTCCGAACTGTCCGCCTCCGACGCGGATGGTGGCGAGGGTGAACTCGACGAAGCCGAGTTGTTTCGCATCGGGCGGGAAGTCGGCTTCTCCGAGGCCCATGTCCGTCGAGCCCTCCTCGAGGTCCGAACAGCCGAAACCAGCAGCAGTCTGATCGACGCCTGGATGGGCCCGAGCCGCGTTCATGCTTCGAGGGTGGTACCGGGCTCCGCCGAAGAGCTTCGCGAGATTCTGGACGAGTTCATGGTAGCCGGCCATCTACTCCAGCCCGTTCGGCAGGGCACGGGTATCCTCCTATACCGCCCCGCCGTCGACTGGCTCTCGCACTTCGCGCTCGCGGGCGCATCGCTGTCGGAGCGGGTGCATTGGGCGTCGGCGAAGGAGGTCGAAATCCGTCTCAACGAGGTGGCAGACGGGTCGACCTTCGTGGAGCTGGTGGTCGACCCCGGCATTCGAGGTGACTACCTGTCCGGGGCCATTATCGGTGGTATGGCCGCGGGTGGAGTGGCAAGCTTTGGACTGCTGCTCCTGCTGGGCGGCATCATGGCACCTCCGCTACCCGTCGTTGTCTCCGTGGCCGCCGGCGCCGCCGTGGCCGCCGGAGTGGCTGCGCTCACTGGTCGGGCATCGAAGAAGAAGCACAAGGAAGTGATACAGGAACTCGAAGGCGTCCTGGATGCCCTCGAGCGTGGGGATGACCTTTCTCCCCCACCGGCTTCCTGGCGGCGGTGGGTCAAGCGTCAGGCCAAACGCTTTCGCGTCGACCTGTTCGGCGAGCTCGATTCCTGACGGAGGATCCCATGCGCGGAATTGCGCCATACGGCTCGGGACGGGAAACAGAAACCCTGGCGCGCGGGCCGGCACGTATCTAGAGTTCATGTAGGCCTTTTGTTCTCCTCGTAGCGCGGTTTCATCGGATGATCCTAGCCCCCCTCTCGGATCCGCTTCTCCGTTTCGCGGTGTGCCGCGCCGCCCTGCCGGAGGAGGATGTGTTCTTTCGGGACTCCGAGATCGCGGAGGCGTTGGCCCTCGGGTATCCACGACTCGGCGTCGTGGCCCCGATGGAGGAGCATCCGATGAAGAACGCGATCGTGTCGAGGGGTGTGCCGGTGTTGGTTCTGGGCACGCTCGACACTGAGTTGGCGCGACCGGCCCCGGGCTGGACGGGCGTGGCGGTGCGAGAAATCGACACCAGCGTATATGGGCTGCGGAGACTCATGGCAGAGGCTGCCGGCCCCCCTGGCTGGGTCGATGGCGTGTTGGTCGATTTGAGCCGAATGTGCGGCTTCCCGCTTCCGCACGAGTTTCGTGGGTTTGTTCGCCGCCTGCTCGAGTTCCCCGCACGCTACAACAAGCTGGAAGCGATGGGCGCCGTGGCCGAGCTTTCGACCGGTGCGCTCAAGGCCCGCTTTCGACGCCGGGGACTCCCTTCACCGTTCGGTTACCTGTCGTGGCTCAGAGTCCTCGCGGCTACGCGGGTCCTGGCCGATCCGTCGATCACGACCGTGGAGGCGGCTTTCCGCCTCGGCTACACGTCCAACGGAAACTTCTGCCGATCCGTCCAAGCGGTTTCGGGCCTGACCACGACCGACCTGCGGTCACCCGAGGGACGCAACCGGGTTCTCGCGGCGTTCGTGATCGACTACCTGACACCCGATGTACGGGACCCTTGGGAGAGCTTGTCCGGGCTCTTCCGGCGTGTAGCCTGAGGCACGAGCAAAAAAAAACGACCCCCTGGGGGGTCGTCCACCGAGCGCACGACAGGTTTGACCAGCGCTACCTACGGCCGCGTCGCTGCCGCCGGCGCTCCCGCCGAATCGCCGCCTCACGCTTTCGCTTACGCTGCGCGCTCGGCTTCTCGTAAAAGCGCCGCTTCCGGAGTTCAGAATAGAGTCCGGAGCGCTGCACCTTCCGCTTGAAGCGGCGAAGCGCCCTCTCGAGGCTTTCGTTGTCCTGTACTGATACTTCCAAGACTCTCACACTCCTTGGCTAGCCACATACTCCGACAAGACGTGAAAGGTAAACGAGCGCCTAGGAGAGGGCAATGTCAGGGGGCCCAGACGTCCCTAGGGAAGACGCCCTTCCCTGTGCAGCGTGTGGGAGTAGAGAAGATACTCGTTGCGGTTGGCCACGTAGTCCTCGGCCCACACCTCGAAGGGTGGCAGCGGAATGCGGTTCTCGATGTACTCGACGACCAGCATCGCAAACTGGAGTCGGTCCTTGGCGCTGAAGTCGATAACGCGGCCTTCGAGGATATTCCCCACCGCGTCTTCGAAGTCCTCCGGCTTGAGCAGGGCGATGAAGTGGGCGACTTGATCGAGCCGGTAGGATGCGTACAGGGAGCGCAGTTGGGTCAACTCGAGGTGATCGCCGACACCGTCCTCCATTTCGCCGAGCGGTCCCGAGAGCTCGAGCGAGTTCTCGGCGAGCATGGTTCTGAACCACCGTCGGAGTTGAGTGGTGTCGGATTGGTCCTGCGTGTGGAGCGCCGAGGCCAGAAGGCCGTTCAGCAGAGGCCGCCCCAACCCCCGGGCCTTTTGATCGATCTCCGACTCGGACGCCTCGAGGAAGATATCGGCCGTTCGCACCCCGTCGGCTTCGGAGCCGCCGTCCTTCGAGCGGAAGGAGAAGTAGCCGTGCCACCGCTGAGCACGGTCACGGAACGTCACGAGGAAGCACGCCCAGCGTTCCCCGTCATTGTCGAGGAACCCCATGGAGCGGCTACGGGGGCGATCCGGAGTCATACTGTGATCGTGAGACCTCGTGCCTGTTTCGGACGTAGGACAGCGTCCATCGCATGCGAACACCACCAAGATACCCAACCACTCCGCTGGTGCAAGGAAGGGCATACCCCTGGCCTCGGAACATCCGTGCGGGAGCGGCAGCGGCTGGAAGAAATGCCTTGCCATCTTGGTAAACATATAGTTATCGTGAAATCGAAAGTGGGCATGGATCTAGTGATCATCCATGCCTCAAGCGGCATTGCTCTGATTGAGCGACGATTGGAGGCCCGGCAAAGTTGCCGGGTTTTTTTGCCCGGTGCCGACGGTATCATGCGGTGCCTGGGAGGACCGACATAAAAAAAACGAGAGTTCCGGCTGGTACCGGGACTCTCGCTTCGAGGCACGGGATGGCGACCCGCGCTGCTCGTATTGGCTATGAGCAAGCTAAGGGAATCGCCTTGAAAGTGTCAAGGGCGACGTGCGCCTGCGACCTGAACACGCCTCCGTGCCAATGCGCGGGGGCGTTCTTCGTTGACTGGAGTTGGCTGGATGAATGCGATGCCCATAACGATGGATGGGGGCGCGCGGCCGGAGGCGATGGCCGACGTGCCGGGCGTATGTGAGCTGCCCCTCACGCGCGCTGTGGTCCAATATCGCGACGTGCACGAGGTCGACATTCCGGGTGGCCGTATCCAGGACATCGGCCTCGCGCTGGTTTTAGAGGGGAAGTACGCGACGGCTGCGGAGGTCGTGGATCTCGGCAGCGCCTCCCTCAAGACGCTCGACCTGAGTCATGAGCTCGTTGTGCTCGACTGGGTTTACGAGCCGACTCTGGAACACGTAACGGACTTGCTACGGGAGCGGGCGGCCGCGCCGGAGACCGTGGTGGATCCTCTCGCGCCGTACTGCTTCCAGATGGCCCTTCGGTTGCTCGAGCGTGTCGGTTTCGGTCCGCTCACGCGCTCGACGGTGCTCCGGATCGGATTCCGGGACATCTGCCGGGACCTGGATATGCATGAGGGCACCTCAGTGCGAATCGTGATGGCGCCTGGGCGCATCACGAGGGCACACATGGACTACGACGGGGCCGCGCTGGTCTTCCGCACGTCCTCGACCGAGCCGGACCCCATGATGGAGGCGAGCCTGCAAGAGGCCTTTCCTTCGAGCCGACTGTGGCAGGTTACTCCGTCGGTTGGGGAGCAACTCATCTCGTACGAGGTAAGGCTGCCAATCCCCATCACCTTGGCCGAGTCACGGACGGCACTTGGCGCGGTGCGAAAGGGACTGGCTCATCTGCTGGCTCGTTTCGAGCCGCAGCGCTTCAAGGCCGTAGAGCAGCACCTGAGCACGTTCGGTGAGCGGGAAACCCTCGCACGGCTGAACTTGCGCGATCCACGCCATCGAGCCACGCCGCTCCCGAGGGATGGGCAGCGGCCCACGGACTCGAACCCGACGGTTCACTGACCATGGGCGGCCCCATGCGCCCTACCGCCCAGCACGGCGGTCCGGTTGCGTACGGTGGAGAGGCGGCGGCGAGTCAGTGGACCGACGCAGGCCTCCGCCGGCAATACCAGGAGTACTGCCAGCGGCAGGCGGCGGGTCTGCTCCGCCTGGTTCCGAAGGAGGCCATCCGGCCACTGTACCGCACGGCGCGTGCGTGGGCAGCCGCCAGGGGGCTACACGAGAACAAGGACCCCATGGCCACCCTCGTCCGGTATTGTCGGGGGCTCCTGCCGCTTCCCCCGTTCGAATGCTGGCTCGAGGACTACGAGCACAATCGGATTGCTCATCTCCAGTACGTCTTCGAGGGACCACTCCGCGCCAGGGCGGTGGAACCAGTGGTGGTCGATGCCAGGGACGTACGGATGGATGGGGAGACGTGGACGGCGGGTCTGAGCCTCTTCCCGGATGGCGAAGTGTGGCGTGGGTTCATCGGCTTCAGCCGGGGCCCCTCCGATATGGGCGTCCGAACCGCGAACGTGTTCTGCGAAGAGGACCCCCAAAACATTCGTGCGAGGTTCACAGATCTCACATCTCACACCCTCCAAGCGTTCCTCAGATCGACTCTTCCCTAGTACACGTTTTTTGCAAAAAAATCCGCCGGCTTCCAGTTCTATTTTCACTGCACGCACATCGCTCAAGCCTGTGGTATACTTGAAGTTCCAGAATTAAAAATAGCAAAAATCGCGATCCTCCTGGCGCCCAGGAACAAGTGGATTCAGGGAAAATCGTTATTTTTGAAGTCGTTGTCACACAACAACTTATGGATTCAGGTGTCTAGATCGGCGAGTTCAAAAAAAGGTCTTGCGCCCGCCCGAATAGTCGTTTATTATGTGTTCGCCTCAAGGAAAGCTTTCCTACCAAAAGATCGTTCGGAATACGCGAACGGGCCGTCAGGTCTGATGTGGATTCTGTAAGTTTTTGACTCATACTACTTTGGTGAGGATTGCGCATGTGGGAGACCTGCTCCGTACAGTTGAACGTTCGCTTGCCTCGGGATCTCGCAGAGCAAGCTGAGGAGGTTCAGCGCACGGACCCCGAGTTCCTGAGTAGGGTGGTCCTGTACGGCCTCACACGCAGGTCGATCTACCGCCATCTCCGCGAACAAGATGGCCCCGACCCGGGCGATACCGACCAGCCACGAGCTACCTGACAATACGGAACCGCTTGACGCTGCCGTGGGCGGAGGGTAAAGGTGAACTGACGTTCACCCATCCCCATGGCCGCGTTCGATTCGATTCGGGCGGGCTGAGCACCTCCAGCACCTAGGAGGACGCCGTGAGCGACACAGGCGGGTCGAGTCAGCATGGTCAGGAGAGTACGGAGCCCGAAGCCGTGCTTCGGGCGAAGTACCTGGACTATTGTTCTGCCCAGGTTGCGGATCTCCTCCTCCTCTTAAGCCCCGACGAAATCTACGTGCTTGCCCAGGAAGCTCACCGCAAGGGTGGGCGGCCCGGGGAGTTGTCCTATGGCCGCATGGTTCAGTTGGCCACCGCGAGCCTGTCACGCAAGGCGGCGTTGCCACCCTTCGACGTGTGGGCGGAGGACTATCAGCGAAATCCCGAGCGCTACGACGCCTACCTCATGGGCTTGTGGCGCAGCGATGTCGAGCCGGGCGGCGGCAGCTAGGGGACCCCGAGCCTGGGCCGGGGTGGGGCCTGGCCTGCGGCCCGGGTCCGCTAGAACGGAAGGTCGTCGTCGGGTTCAGAAGCAGGAGGCGTGCTCGGCCGGGCGTCCGGGGTTCCACCACCACCACCACCACCACCACCATTGAAGTCCCCGTCCGCACCGCCGCCCCCGCCTGAGCCCATCATGATCATCTCAGTGACCACGATGTCGGTCCAATACTTCGTGCCGCCCTCGCCTTCGGTCTGGGAGTATTCGATTCGCCCTTCCACGTAGAGGCGGTCCCCTTTCTTGACCCACTGCTCGACGATGTCCGTGAGCTTTCCCCAGAAGGTGAGTCTGTGCCAGTCGGTCTTTTCCTGCCGATTGCCGGAGCTGTCCTGCCAACTGCGATTGGTTGCCAACGACATCTTGGCCACGCGGGCGCCGGAGCCCGTGGCCCTGATCTCCGGATCGTTTCCGACATTGCCGATCAGCATGACTTTGTTGAGTGACCGACTCATCGTGGTGTACTCCTTCTCGACTTGATGGATGGTGACTGACGACTGCCCCCCACCGGGTCAGGCTCCTGCGAGGGAGGCACGAAAACCCAGGGGCAGCCAAGGTACGAAACGGGCGGAGTGGGCGCCACGGCACCGGTGGCGTGCCCGTGCTCCCGCCGGTAGGTTCAGCCCGCTCACCGCCCGGATTTCGGGCGCGTCGACAACCTGACCGACGAGCATTGCCATGAGCGATCTCCAGCACATCAGAGTGGAATGGGACGACGAGCTGGCGCTCGTCTACATCGATCGTCCGGACAAGCTCAATGCCCTGAACGCCGAGGTGATTCAGGAACTGGGCCAGGTCTTCCGGGAGCTTCGTGACGACGACCAGGTCCTGGGCGTCATCCTCACGGGCTCCGGGGAAAAGGCGTTCGTGGCCGGTGCCGATATCGGCGAGCTCGCCAAAATGACCCCGATGGGTGGGGTGGGTGTGAGCCGGGACGGGCAGCGGATCTTCGCCGAAATCGAGCGCTACCCCAAGCCGGTCCTCGCAGCGGTGGGGGGCTACGCATTGGGCGGCGGGTGTGAACTGGCGCTCGCTTGTCACCTGCGCATCGCGTCCGAGAACGCCAAGTTCGGGCTTCCGGAGGTCAGCTTGGGCATCATTCCGGGCTACGGGGGAAGCCTCCGCTTAGCGCGGATCATCGGACTCGGCCGGGCGGTCGAGATGACCCTAACGGGAGCCATGGTGGACGCCGCCAAGGCGGAGCACATCGGGCTTGTCAGTCAGGTGCTCCCAAGGGAGGTGCTCATCGAGGGTGCCAAGACCTTCATGCGCGGTATCACGAAGAACGGGCCGCTCGCGGTGCGCGCGGCGCTCGAGTCGATCTATCTGGCCCTGGACGCTCCGGCCGCCGATGCGATGAGCTTCGAGTCCGCCCTCTTCGGACTGCTGGCCTCGACCGAGGACATGAAGGAGGGCATGACTGCTTTCCTCGAGAAACGGAGTGCGGATTTCAAGGGTCGGTGAGCAGGGCAGGTACCCGAGAAGCGTGGCCGCCGAGCACGATCGACGCCGGTTCCAAGCCTCTGATTTCCCGTGACTTATCCGGTACCGGGCACGCTGCCTTCGAAAGCACGGAAGTGCTTGTACCACAATACTTTCCGGCGTCTCTCGCCCCCCTGGCGATACTGGCCGAGAAATGTTAAATTTACCAATGTTGCGAAGGCTTCCCCAGGTACCGGCGAATTGCGCCTGAGCGGGCTTCAGCTCCGGCACTTCCGGAACCTCGGAGACCAGGAGCTTCGTATCCCCGCCGAGGGTGTAGCTGTTATCGGACGCAACGCCCAAGGCAAGTCGAATCTCCTTGAAGCGATCTACTACCTCGAGACGTTTCGTTCCTTCCGCCGGGTTCCCGACGAGCAGTTGATTGCATTTGGTGAGGATTCGTTCCGCTTGGTGGCCTGCCTCGTCGGGTGTAGCGGGGACGTGAGTGGTGGGCAGGGAGACGAGATCGAAGTCGCGGCCGCGTACCAGAGGGCGGGAAAGCGCAAGAAGGTTTCGGTCGAAGGTGTGGAGCCGGAGCGCTTGGGTGATGCCGTCGGCCGACTCTCGGCGGTGATCTTCTCGCCCTTGGACGTCGGGGTGGTGAGCGATGGTCCCGGCCTACGTCGTCGTTTCGTTGACATTGTCCTGTCGCTGAACGTGCCAGGGTATCTCGACGCGCTGCAACGCTTCCGCCACACGCTCGCGCAGCGCAACGCATCGTTGCGGAAGGAGAGCCCGCCGGATGTGGTGCGCGCTTGGGACGGCGTGCTCGTGGAGAGCGGGTCGCGGGTCATGCTCGAGCGACTTTCGTGGGCCGAACGATGGGCGGAGGCTTTCACCAGGTACTACCAAACCGTGAGCGGAGAGGAGGCGGCGCACCTCTCCTACGACCCGGCCTTCGCGATCGACCGCGCTGACCTGGGCCGTGTGGAAGAACTCTACAGGCAGGCGCTCGACGAGTCGGCCCGTCGGGAGGCGCGAGTGCACGCCACGGTGGTTGGCCCCCACCGCGATGACCTTCGCATCAGTTTGGCCGAGGAGGACGAGCATCGCGACCTGCGGGAGTTCGGTTCGGGAGGGCAGCGGCGCACGGCCGCATTGGCACTGCGCCTGGTGGAGGCGGCGACGATCCGGGCCGCACGGGGATTCGAACCCCTGTTGTTGCTCGACGACACCTTTGCCGAACTCGACGAGGGCAGGAGCGAACGCGTGCTCGCGCTGATCGAACAGGAGGAGCCAGGGCAGGTCATCCTTACGGCTCCGAAGGAGAGCGACGTCAAGGTGCGCCGGGATGCTTTGCCCCGCTGGACGATCGATGCCGGATGCATTCAGGCATGAAGCGCAAACGGACTGCGGGGCCGGTGAGGGTGGGGGAGCTCGTGGACGCCTTTCTGAGCAAGGGCAAGGTTGGGCGCCAGGTACGGCGGGTGGGGGTGTTGGACGAGTGGGCGGAGCGGGTAGGCGAGCGCATCGCGACGGTCACCCGGCCGAAGTCTCTGTCGGATGCAGTACTATTCGTAGAGGTCCGGACCAGCCCTTGGCTGATGGAACTGACCATGATGAGGCAGGGCATTCTCGAGCGGTTGAACGAGGGCCGAGAGGATGTGCCCATCAAGAAAATAGTGTTCGTCTTGATGGACGGGGGCTGAAGCCATGATTCACGGCGAGTTGGGCCTCCATGGGGCGCAGTGGGTTTCACTCGACAGGAAACCGTAGATGACGCAAAGCGACAAGAAGGACAACAACGGGAACGGCGACTACACGGCCGATCAGATCCAGGTTCTCAAGGGTCTGGAGGCGGTAAGGAAGCGGCCAGGCATGTACATCGGGTCGACCGCGGCCCGTGGACTGCATCACCTCGTATATGAGGTCATCGACAACTCGATCGACGAGGCCATGGCGGGATTCTGCACCAAGATCGGCATCTGGCTCCACTCCGACGGATCGGTGGAGGTGGTAGACAACGGGCGCGGCATTCCCGTCGACATCCATCCCGAAGAAAAGATCCCCGGAGTCGAGCTCGCCATGACGACGCTGCACGCCGGCGGAAAGTTCGACAAGGACACTTACAAGGTGTCCGGCGGTCTTCACGGGGTTGGTGTCAGCGTGGTGAACGCACTTTCCGAGTGGTTGGAGGTCGAGATCATCCGGGACGGCAAGCGCTACCATCAGCGGTACGAGCGGGGCATCAAGAACACCGAGCTGGTGGAGTTGGGCACGGCTGAGGGGAGTGGCACCAAGGTCACGTTCAAGCCCGACCATGAGATTTTCACGGAGCGGACATACAGCTTCGAGACCCTGAACAATCGGATCCGTGAGTTGGCGTTCCTGAACAAGGGGCTCGAAATCACGCTGAAGGATGAGCGTGAAGGAGGAACCGAAGAGGTCCACTGCTACGAAGGTGGTCTCGCCGAATTCGTTACGTATGTGCGTGGGGCGAGGCACCCTCTTCACGAAAAGGTGGTCTATTTCGAGGCGAGCCGTGAGGAGGCCGACATCGAGTTGGCTTTGCAGTACGACGACGGCTTCACCGAGAACACCCACACCTTCGTGAACAACATCAACACGCACGAAGGGGGTTCGCACCTCACGGGGCTCAAGGCCGCTCTCACCCGTACGATCAACGATTACGCGCGCAAGAACGGGATCTTCAAGAAACCCGACGAGAGCCTCTCGGGGGATGATGTTCGCGAGGGCCTCACGTGTATCCTGAGCGTCAAGGTCATGGAGCCCCAGTTCGAAGGTCAGACCAAGACCAAGCTTGGGAACAGTGAGGTACGGGGTGCGGTCGAGACGGCGGTCAACGAACATCTGGCGATCTTCCTCGACGAGAATCCCAAGGCCGCGAAGGCGATAATCGAGAAGTCCCTCTCAGCGGCCCGGGCCCGCGAAGCGGCCCGCAAGGCACGTGATCTCGTCCGCAAGAAGAGTGGGCTCGAGGGTGGCGTGCTGCCCGGCAAGCTGGCCGACTGCTCCATCTCCGACCCATCCCTGTGCGAGATCTACCTGGTCGAGGGCGACAGCGCGGGTGGTAGCGCCAAGCAGGGTCGTGACCGGTCGTTCCAGGCCATCCTCCCTCTGAAGGGGAAGATCCTCAATGTCGAGCGGGCAAGGATCGAGAAGATCCTCGCGAACGAGGAGATCCGCGCCATGATCACCGCTATCGGGACGGGCATTCGCGAGGATTTCGATATCTCAAAAGCCCGGTACCACAAGATCATCATCATGACGGATGCGGACGTGGATGGCGCTCACATCCGGACGCTACTGCTCACCTTCTTCTTCCGGCAGATGCGCGAACTCATCGAAGAGGGGTACATCTACATCGCCCAGCCGCCGCTCTACCGCATCTCCAAGGGCAAGAAGGAGCACTACGCCTATACCGAGGAAGAGCGCACCGAGTACTTGAATCGGTTCAACGGGAAGGGTGAAGGTGATGGGAAGGCCAAGGGTGTGACGATCCAGCGCTACAAGGGGTTGGGCGAGATGAACCCGGAACAGCTCTGGAAGACCACGATGGACCCCGAGGTCCGAACGATCTACCAGGTCACAATGGAGAGCGCCGCGGGTGCGGATTCGATTTTCAGCCGCCTCATGGGGGACGACGTCGAGCCGAGGCGACAGTTCATCGAAAAGTACGCCAAGTACGTAAGAAACCTCGACGTATAGTCCGCTATGGCGAAGGTCCCGGCGGGGCTCCGTCTTGAGACCTCGGCCCGACCGGCACTACCTTCCTGTATGGGAACGAGCCGAATGGACCTGGAGACGTTGGTCGCTTTTCTCGTCGACAACGCTGGGCCTTGGATCAGTGAGCAGCGAGAACGGCACTTGGAGACGTCGGGGTCGCTGCCCGACACCACGAGGGCGGCGCTGCGCGGATATTTTGAGCCCGAGACTCTGGACCGAGCGAGAATCGGCAGTGCGTCCCTGATCGAGAACCCTCCCTTCTACAGCCAGTTCGAAGCCGCGGGCCAAGCGATCCCGCTCGACTTCAGCGTATGGGCGGGGATTACGTTCGGCGATGTGATTCTGCTGAGCGACACCGGAGAGTCAGGTCCCATGCCCCACTCCGTGGTCTTCCACGAGATGGTGCACCTGGTGCAGTACGGCATTCTAGGGATCGCCGAATTCGCACACCGGTACGTAACCTCGCTGGCTTGGAACCGCTTTCAGTACATGACGATCCCTCTGGAGATGACGGCCTTCGATCTTCAGGATCGGTTCGAACGGAGCGACGGCCGGCCGTTCCCGGCGGAGGCCGAGATCAGGCGCCGGCTGGACGTGGCCCCTACCCCCCCGCAGTCGTAAGAAACGCTTCACGACGAGCTGACCGCCACACGTTCGGCTTACGGTCTCCCTGGAATCCGGCAGGGCCGCGCGGTGCGCTTGTGGCCTCTCGGCAGGGCGGGATATGTTGCCCGGGTTCTGGACCCCCCTCACATAGATAGGACTCCCCCATGTCGCTGCCCACGAAGATCCTGTTTGGTCTCGGCGCCGGACTCGTGGTTGGGCTGGTCGCGAACCTTTCTGGAATCGAGCAGCTTCAGACCATCATCGGCGGACTTCAGCCGTTCGGCACTGCCTGGATCAGGCTGATCACCATGATCGTCATTCCGCTGGTCGTGGCCAGCCTGCTGGTGGGCACGGCTTCGCTGGGCGACCTGCGCAAGGTGGGACGGATCGGCGGCAAGACGCTGGTCTACTACATGACCACGACCGCCATTGCGGTGACCATCGGGCTGGTGATCTCGCAAGTCTTCGAGCCGGGCTCGGGCATCGACCCGGCAACCAGGGATGCTCTGTCCGCGGAGCTCAGCGCCGAAGCTCAGGGCAGCATGCTGCTGGCGGCCGAGAAGCCGTCCACCGTCGAGACCCTGCTCAACATGATCCCGCGCAATCCGGTCGCGGCGGCGGCCGACATGGATCTCCTGCCGCTGATCGTGTTCACGATCATCTTCGGCGCCGCCGTAGCCACGCTCCAAGAGGATCGCAAGAACGCCGTGCTGAACTTCTTCCACGGCGTGAACGATGCCTCGATGGTGGTGATCAACTGGGTGATGGTGCTCGCACCGTACGCCGTCTTCGCGCTCATTTCCGCGATCGTAGCAAGCTTCGGCCTCGATCTGCTCCGGAGTTTGATCACGTATGCCCTGGTCGTCGTCGTCGGGCTGGCGCTGCACGTCGCGGTGACGTACTCGCTCGCGGCCCGGTTCCTCGCTGGTCTCAATCCGCTCGCCTTCTACAGAAGCATCTTGAAGGCGCCCCTGATCGCGTTTTCGACGTCCTCATCGAACGCCACCCTTCCGGTGACGATGGAGACGGCGGAGGATGAGGTAGGCGTGTCCAAGGAGGTTTCGAGTTTCGTGCTACCGCTCGGCGCCACCATCAACATGGACGGCACGGCGCTCTACCAGGCGGTCGCCGTCATGTTCATCGCGCAGATCTATGGAATTCCGCTCGGCTTCGGCGCCCAACTTACCGTGGTCCTTACCGCGACTCTCGCCTCCATCGGAGCGGCCGGTGTGCCGAGCGCGGGGATCATCACGCTCATCATCGTGCTGCAGTCTGTTGGATTGGGCGATCAGGTCGAGGTGGGCATCGCGCTCATCCTGGGTGTCGACCGCATCCTGGACATGCTCCGCACCTCGGTGAACGTGACGGGCGATATCACGGCGGCTGCCGTGATCGCGAAGAGTGAGGGTGAGACTCTGGCTCCGGCGGTCAGCGTCGCCGGTCAGACGTAACCGGGCCGGTACCAACTGGGGCATGGAAGCGATGCGAAGATCGGCAGCGCTGCTCACAGCGTTCGCTATGGTCGCCTGTGGAGACTCGCCCGGGGCAGGTCCCGAAGGGCCGGTCGCCCCTCCTCTTCCCGATTCCATCGTTTGGCTGCCCGATGTCGGGGCTGTTGTCGCCAGGGCCGAGCGGGCCCGCTTCGTCGCCGACATCGAGGTCCTGGCCGCATTCGGGGACCGAACGCAGGGCGCCCCGAGCAACATCGCCGCCGCGGCCTGGATCGAGCAGCGACTCGTGGCGCTCGGCTACGAAGTGGAACGCCACCCCTACCTCTACCGTGGTGCTCCCCGCGAGAGCCTGTTTGCAACCAAGGTCGGGGCTGCCGAGCCCGACAAGATGTACATCGTGTCCGCCCACATGGACGGGCGGGGTGGTGGTGGGGCAGCGGATGACGACGCGTCGGGGGTGGCCCTGGTGCTCGAGGTGGCCCGCGTGCTGGCGCTGGCGGATGTGAGCACGGAGCGGTCCGTCCGGTTCGCGTTGTGGAACAACGAAGAGACGGGGTTGAACGGCAGTACGGCATATGCGTCGGACCGGGCCCCGCTCCAGGGCATCGAGGATCCACCCGCGTCGGGTCGTTATCCGGAGCCGACCTGGCTCGGCATGATACAGCACGACATGATCCTCTTCGACCATGGGTTGCCCCCTGGCCCCCAACAGAGTGTCAACGCCGACGTGGACGTCGAATACCAGTCCGCCTCGGCGTTCGCGGGGGAATCGCAGACCCTCGCGGACGTACTGAGGCAGGGCAACCGTGAGTTCGGCGTGCGTTATCCGGCCAGCGTCGGCTCCAACATGCGCAACACGGACTCCTGGCCGTTCCGGAACCTGGTGGCTTCGGTGAGCGTGAGGGAGAACGAGCGGGTCGCGGAAATAGGTGCGGGATCCAATCCACACTGGCATCAACCGACGGACGTGTTCTCCACTTACGACGACTCGGATTTCGATCTGGGCTTCGCGGCGCTCCGGACCACTCTGTCAGCGGTAGCCCAGCTTTCCGGGGCGCGCATCGTGCCCTAGCGAGCCGCGCCGCCACCCAGGGGTCCGATGAAAGCCCGGCGTCAGCGGGGTCCGCCCGACTCCTCGGTGATGTCGCGGGCCTTCTCCTGCTGCACGTACCAGAGGACCTCGCGAAGTAGTGCAGGAGCGTCATAGACCACGCCGTCCTTGATGGTCCAGCGAACGCCGCCCTGTCTCCACTGCTCGTCCCGCGCAGCGATCCCGTAGAACCCGTATCCCAGGCCGTACATCACCTTGAAGTTGTCGATCGGGTTGCCGTTGATCACGGCCAGATCGGCTACGCACCCCACCCGCACGCCGCAATGGTCCTCCATCCCCAGTACCTGGTAAGCGTTGGTCGTGGCCACACGGATGACGTCGATAGGGTTGAGTCCCGCCTCCTGTAGGAGCTCCAGCTCGCGGATGAGCGCCATGCCGCCGTGGGGGCTGGTGTCGCTGCCGGCGGTGAGCAGCCCTCCCCTGCGGTGGAACTCCAACACCCATTTCATCCAGATGCGGTAGTTGTTCTTCCACATCACCTCGTCGGAGGTCTTCCACTCGCTCTTGAACGCTCCGTGCGTGGTTGAGTCGGGCCACATGCCGTCGACCACCGAGGGATGGAACAGCGTCTCACGCCAGGGTGGCGTCACAGAGCGTCGCACATCGCGCATGTCTTCGTACACGACCATGGTGGGATCCCACGCCGTGCCGTTCTCGATCAGGCGATCGATCACGGCGGAGAGGGCCTCGGGATACTCCGCGGCCTCCATCCAGAGGTTGCCTGCCCAGCGGAATCGGTCCAGCTCGTTCCAGTAGTTGTAGTCGGGTGGGAAGTTCTGCGAGCCGGGCAGGGCGGCGTCCGGCACGCCGTACCAGTGTTCCACAGACGCCACCCCGAGGTCAGAGGCGGTGATCGCATCGGTCTCGGAGACCTTGAGGTCCACCATGGTGTGCATGCCAAGTAGCGCACCTTCGTCGACGATGGCTTCGAGAACGTCCGGGTAGTGGCCTGGGCTCTTGCTCACCTTGATGCAATCGGCGCCTAGCTCCTTGAAGCTCCGCACCATCTCCCGGGCCGATGCGGGGGTGTTACCCACGTCCCACTGCCGAAGGGGAAGCGGCCAGCGCTGGCAGAGCACGAGCCGTGGAGCCACAATCTCATGGTCGGCCGACCGTTGGCGCTGGACTCTCATCGACTCCATGCCGGCGCCGGTTCCGGCGTCGCGTACGGTGGTAATGCCATGCGCCATGAAGAGCCGGTACTGGTAGTCCAACGCCCGTGCCCCCATCGCTCCGCCGTCGGCTCGGAGGTGGACGTGCATGTCTACCAGACCCGGGATCACGTACATGCCTGTGGCGTCCAGCACCAAGTCGGCACCCATGTCGTCCACCGGCGTGTTCGACCGGGCCATATTGACCGGGTCCCTCAGCACCATGTTGACGATCCTGTTCCCCTCGATCAGGATGTCGATGGGGGCCTCGGGCGGCATGGCCCGGTTCGTCCGGGGCGAGCCCCTACCGCTGATCACGGTTGCGTTGCGGATGAGGATCCGATCGGCTCGCTGTGGCCGGGTGGTCCCCATTGGGATCGGGTCGGGTAGGACGACGTCCCCGGCGCCTTGGGCGGCGGCCGGAGTGGGCCGAGCAAGCCACATGGCCGTGAATAGCACAAAGACGGCCAGCGATAGGTATGCGGTGCGGTGCCTGGGGATACCCTCCGTGGAAACGCAAGCATGCGTAGGACATGAAGTATGTGGTTCCGCGATCGCAGGCGCGAGCGTACCCTAGATCGCGAAAGCCGCCAGCAGCGTCGCCAGTACCGCACCCATGCCCGCGGCCGCGAGGGCCAGGGGTAACTGCGTGAGCACATGGTCCATGATATCCCCTCCACACGCCAAGCTGGACAAGATGGTCGTGTCCGAAATCGGCGAGCACTGATCTCCGAACACCGCACCACCCAGCACGGCCCCGAAGACCAGGGAGAGGTAGGAGGGATCCGGGCTGATCGCGTACGCGAGCGGCATGGCCAGCGGGAAGACCACCGCATAGGTGCCCCACGACGAACCGATCGAGAACGCTACGGCCATGCAGATCCCCATGAACACGGCGGGCAGGAAGATCGGATTGAGCAGGTGCTGTGTGGTCTCCACGATGTAGTTGGCGGTGCCGAGAGTCTGTGATACCTGCCCTAGAGTGACAGCCAACGCCAGAATGATTGCGCCGATGGTCACGCCCTTACATCCCTCGACAAAGCCTTCTACCACGCCCTTCACATCCATGCCTTTAGCGATGGCCACCAGCATGGCCGAGAGCACGGAGAGGCCGAACGCCTCGGCTATCGGCACGTTGATGGAGGCCAAGAACACCTCGACGCTTCCTGCTCGAACGCCATCTACGGCGGCGCCGATCACACCGGTCAGCGCCGTGCCGACCAACACGCCCAGGGGCACCAGGAAGTCGATCATTCCCGGCGTGTACCCTTCTGGGATCTTGAGGACCGTGAGCTCCTCGGACGTGAGCGGCTCCGCCTCCGGCCGGTCGAGCTGGCCGGTCGAGCGCGCACGTAGCCGGGCGGCTCTCATGCGCTTGCCTTCCCAGGGCAACACTTCCAGTGAGAAGAGCAGCGTCAGGAGCACCGCGAAGATCGCGTAGAAGTTGAAGGGGAGCGAGCGGAAGAAGAACGTCACGACATCCTGTTCGGTGGCGAAAATCGGGATCGTGCCCACGAGCAATCCCGCTACGTAGAGTGGCCATGCGTTGAGCGGAATCAGGGTGGCGATAGGAGACGCGGTGGAGTCGACGATATAGGTCACCTCCTCGTGCGAGACGCGCTCGGCGTCCGTCACAGGCCGGACCGTCGTACCTGCGAGAATCGTGGAGATCGTACCGCCCTGGTGGAACACCACGCCCATGAGCCACGCGAAGAGCTTGGCGCTTCTGGGCCCTCGAACAATGCGGTCACGGGCCCACTCGGCGAAGTAGCGGGCGCCCCCGGTGCGGGTCCACAGGCCGATCAGTCCGCCCAGGAACCACAGGTAGACGAGGAGGATCACGGCGAAGTTGGGCGTGCCGATGGACGGTATCAAGAAGCGATCCACCACGTTCAAGTCCCGGACCACGACGCCGGCCACGACGATGCCCACGAACAGCGAGCTCACGACCTCGCGGGTCACGAACACCAGGAGCAACGTGACGAGCGCAGGCATCAGGGAGGCGAAGCCGTAGTGGCCGACCTCCTCGAGGGTGTCGATTCCTCCGGGTGAGATCGCGAACGCGAGAAGGGCAGCGGCAGCCCCGACGATCAGGGGCGTCCAGCGCGCCAAGGGGCTTTTCGCCCTAGGTGGGTCCGTGTGTTTGCCGTCGTCCTTCAACGTGCCTCCCTCCTCCGTGTGCGGTCAGGAACGGCCGGGAACGTAGAGGGGTCGTGAGGGCGTGAGCAACCGCACGGCTCACAGCGGATTCGGCCGGCGCCTCCGGGGTCGGTTTGACGGCCCCGGGGGTCGACCGCCAGAATCGGGGCCATGAGCGACCACCCCGCCCCCGAGCTCCGCAGAGAGATACGCCTCCATCACGCCACCGCGATGGTGGTGGGCACGATCATCGGTGCGTCGATCTTCGTGCAGCCGTCCGAGATCACCGGACGCGTACCCTCCCTGACGGGCGCGGCTCTAGTGTGGCTCGTGGCCGGCGGCCTGACGTTCATGGGCGCTTTGGTCACCGCCGAACTCGCCTCGACGCTTCCTGAGAGCGGTGGCGTGTACGCGTTCCTCAGAGAGGCGTTCAGCCCGGTCCTGGGATTCCTTTGGGGGTGGGCGATGTTCTGGACGATGCACTCCGGGATCATCGCAGTGATCTCCGTGGTGTTCGCACGCTACGTCGGGTTCTTCGTCCCGTTGGGGGACCTTGGCACCAAAGGCGTGGCGATCAGCGCGATCCTGCTCCTCTCGGCGGTGAACTACGCCGGCGTGAAGCACGCGAGCAACCTGCAAGCCGTCTTCACGTGGGTGAAGGTGTCGGCCATCGTGCTGATCATTGCTGTGGGGTTCGCGCTCGGAGAGCCACCCGCCGATGTTTCGGCCGCTGCCGACCAGGGGTTGTTGGGCGGCGGAGGAGGATCGGACTTCATGCTGGCACTCGTCGCCGCGCTCTTCGCTTTCGGCGGCTGGCACATGGTGACGTACAACGCCGGCGAGACCGTCGAGCCCAGGAAGACGATTCCGCGGGCTCTGACGATCGGCGTGCTTGTGGTTACGGTCTGTTATGTCGCTCTGAATGCGGTCTATTTCTATGTCCTCCCCTTGGAGACCGTGATCACCTCGGATCGGGTCGCGGCCGACGCGGCCGACGCCGTCCTGGGCTTCGGAGGTGGGGCCGCGATGTCGGGCTTGGTGCTCTTCTCGACGTTTGGGGCGCTGAGTGGGATCGTGCTCGCAGGTCCGCGGGTCTATTACGCGATGGCCAAGGATGGTGTGGTCTTCGGGTGGCTGGGCGACCTCCATCCCAAACACCGCACGCCCCACCATGCCATCCTGCTGCAGGCGCTATGGGCGTCGGTGCTCGTGGGCACGGGGAGCTACCGGGAGCTGTTCACGCGGGTCGTCTACACCGAGTGGATCTTCTTCGGGATGATGGCACTGGGTATCTACGCGCTTCGGCGTCGGACCGACGTCAAGCGGGACTACTCCATGTGGGGGTACCCGGTGGTGCCGGCCCTCTTCGCTCTCGCCGCCTTCTCGATCGTGATCAACCAGGTCATCGCCACGCCCCTCGACAGCGCCTTCGGCCTCGGCTTCGTGCTCCTGGGTGTTCCGGTCTACTACGTGTGGATGCGCACCGGTCACGCTGGGCACCGCACCTGATCCAAGGCGGTTCTTGTGGCTTGACGACGTGTACTAAGTAGTATACAGTACACACATGACGAATTTCGGCGCACTCCTGAGAGAGTGCAGGGAAGAGCTGCGACGGACCGACCGGTCTTTCTCGGTGCGGCAAGTGGCCGAACGCATCGGGGTGCAGCCGTCCTATTTGAGCAAGGTCGAGAGGGAAGAGGTCGCACCGCCTTCGGAGACGACGATCGTCAAGCTGGCCAAGGAGTTGGGGCTGGACCCCGACGCACTGCTGGCGATGGCCGGCAAGGTGTCGAGCGATCTCCAGGCTGCCATTCGCACGCGGCCGCAGCTGTTCGCAGAGTTGATTCGTGAGCTGAAGGATATGCCGGACCACGCCGTTCTGCGGCTGGTCAGAGAAATACGGGACGGCGACTGGTAGGTCGCCCAGGTGGACGACTTCGCTTCCGGCGTGCCCGACAAGTGGCTGAGCCGTGATGGACTCAACCACGACACGCAGGACTATGTCGTCGTGCCGGGGCAGCCCTGGCTGGACGGCTACTGCGTCGACAAGGGACACATCCGCCAGTTCGTCGCCATGCCCCTGGGCAGCGGGTACTCGGCGGAGGAACAGCTCACCGGGGCGGCGGAGCACGGGGCATCCAGATCGTGGCGTACCCCATCAAGCCCGAGGCTTTCGAGCGGATGCGGGCGGCCGAGCGCCGTGGGGCGGGGGTGATGTACCAGGCTCTTGAGGAGAACATGCTGGAGTGCGCGGGTGCTCCGGGGAGTGCCGCACCCGACATGGGCCTCGCCCCCGGCGGCATGATGGAGCAGGAGATCTGCGCCGACCACCACGACTTCAAGGACTGGAAGACGGAACCGTTCAGCCGCTGCTTCGTGCACCTCACCAACTCACTCGTGTGGCGAAGCGTTACCAAGGAGGAACCTCCCACAACGCCTCCGACGGCGGTTGAGTACACCAGCGCTGGGCTACCCTGGTTCGAGTACTATGACGACTCCAAGGTGGCATTGGAGGGCGGCGAGCGGCAGGGCCCGTCCCGCTGTACCTTCACCGGGTTCGGCAGGACGGCACACCTACTCGCAAGGACCTCCAGAGTGATCATCGACTTCCACAATCACTACTTTCCGCCACTCTTCCTGGACGCGATCCGCGAGGGGCCCAGCAATTTCCGGATCACCGAGGACGACGCCGGGAATCCCGTCCTCCATTCTCCCGGCGACTACAACGTCTTGGTTCCGGGGCACCGCGACCTCGCGCATCGGGCTCAGGTGCTGGAGGAGGCGGGAGTCGATATGCAGGTGATCACGTTCACGGCACCGGGCACGAGCATCGAGACTCCCGCGCGGGCGGCCGAGCTCGCTTCGATCGTCAACGACGGGCTCGCCGCCGGACGCGACGAGTGGCCGGAGCGGTTCACCACCCTCGGGCACCTCCCTCTCAACAACCCCGAGGCCGCCGTGCGTGAACTCGAGCGTGGCGTGATCGAGTTGGGCTTCAAGGGCTTCATGCTTCTGAGCAACGCGAGCGGCGTGCCGTTGGCCGACGAGCGTTTCGAGCCACTCTACGAGCGAGCTGACCACCATGGTGTGGTGTTCTACATCCACCCCACATACCCGCTCGGGGTGGAGGCGATGGAGGACTACATGCTGATGCCGTTGGTGGGTTTCCTCTTCGATACGACGCTCGCCACGGCCCACCTCGTGTACGCCGGCGTGCCGGAGCGTTACCCGAACATCCGCTGGGTCCTGTGCCACACGGGAGGTGCGATCCCGTTCCTGGCGGAGCGTCTCGACCGTGGCTACGAGGCCTTCCCCCGCTGTAGAGAGCGGATTTCCGGGCTGCCCTCGGAGTATCTGAAGAGGTTCTACTACGACACGGTCAACTTCGACCCGAAGGCCTTGAGGCTTGCGGTCGACTTCGCAGGAGTCGACCAGATCGTCGCCGGAAGCGACTATCCGCACATGATCGGGAGCCTGGACAAGATGAAGTCCACGATCGCCGCGTTGGGCCTGTCGGCGGAGGATGAAGCCAAGGTCCTGGGCAAGAACGCAGCGAGGCTGTTGTCGCTTTGACGTCGGGGGGTCCCCCAGCGTTATACTGTCGTTTCCGCCGTCGCAGGAAGGATCTCCATAAGAACACGCCCGAACCCTTGTAGGAGTGTGCTGACGGACCATGGTTGACGCCACCATCAAGAAGACGATGATGACCGTTCTGGTGGCGGCGTTCGTGGTGCAGACCGCGCTGGTGTACTCCGACGAGCGCCAGGAGCCCCTGTCGGCGGACGCCTTGGCGGGCAGGGAGCTTTGGCATGCCAACGCATGCCAGGTCTGTCACCAGGTCTATGGGCAGGGGGGCTTTCTGGGTCCCGACCTCACCAATGCGTCGAGTCGCGTCGACAACGCCCGCTTGGGCCTCTTGCTCAGAGAAGGAAGTGGGCAGATGCCGGCGCTTGGGTTTACCGATGAGCAGGTCGCCCACGTGGCGGCATACCTCAAAGAATTAGACCGACCGGACCTGGGCCGCGGACAGCTCCGGCTTGGAGCCCGATCCGAGGCCGGGGGCCCTTGGGGCCGGTTCGCGGATGTGATGGATGGGGTGGTGGGGGATGTGCCCTCCGACGTGGCGGACGGCTACCTGGCGTTCCAAGAACGTTCCTGTACAGGGTGTCACATGCCGCTCAGGACGTCTGCCGTTGGCGCCCCTGATCTCTCGCTGACCGCCCTGTCGGAAGAGGAGTTCAGGGGCGTTCTCGTGAACGGCAGGCCCGGCACGATCATGGTGGCTCCGACCCCCCCGCTCGGTGCGGAGGACCTGGCCGCCGTGAGCGCGTTCATTCGCTGGCTGGGCGAGCACCGCGCCGGGCTGGCCGCGGTGCTCGACGCGCCGGGTCAGCGAGCGGTCGACTGGTCGGCGATACCGTGGTGGGAGTTCTGATGAGCGGTGTGACCGACGCCGCTCTGAGCGCGGTGACCTCACAAAAGCTTTTCGCGGACGGCGATCCGACGCGCAAGTTCGCGACGCTCACGTTCATCCGGGGCGGGCTCGTTGCGTTGGCTGTGACGTTGGTAGGGGGACTGCTGGGCGCGCTCTATTCTGTGCCGAGCCTCGCGCCGGCGTTCCAGTCGTTGGGACTCGATCTGAGGCAGCTTCGGCCGATCCACACGACGTTCGCGTCGGCGTGGATTTTTCTCGGTGGGGTCGCGGTCGTTCACCGCTACCTCCAAGACCAAGCCGGCCCCATCACGCAGGGCGACCGCAGGAGACTCTGGATTCAGGTGCTTTCTTGGGCGGCCGCCGGGGCGGGCATTTTGGTGACGCTCTTGCTGGGGGTGGGCTCGGGGCGGGAGTACGTGGGATTCCATCCGATCTTCTCGACGCTGATCCTGCTGGGCTGGATCTGTTACGCCTGGAACTTCTTCCGCATCGTAGCGCGCGGGTTCTGGACACGTCCGATCTACGTGACCATGTGGGGCGTGGGGATGTTGTTCTTCATCTACACGTTCCTCGAGCAGCACGCCTATCTGCTCTCGGGCATCTTCGCCGACCCCGTGCACGACCTCCGGATTCAGTGGAAGGCTACGGGGACTCTGGTGGGGAGCTTCAACCTCTTCGTTTACGGGTCCATCATCTATATCGGTGAGCGGATATCAGGAGACCCGAGATACGGCCATTCGAGGACGGCGTACGCCTTATTCGGTGTAGGGCTTCTCAACTCGTTCACCAACTTCGCCCACCACAGCTATCACCTTCCCCAGAGCGAGCTGGTGAAGTGGATCTCCTTCGTAGTGAGCATGATGGAGATCATCGTGCTCACGAAAGCCGTTTGGGATCTCTGGAGGCTCGTCAGCACCGTGGAGGACCGCCCGTTCTGCGCCACGCGAGGCAGCTTCGCAGCGGCCAAGTGGTGGACGGTGGCGATCCTGGCTACGGCCGTGTTCATCTCGATTCCGCCGCTGAACGCGGTGATCCACGGGACCTATGTGGTCACGGGGCACGCCATGGGTGCGACGATAGGGATCGACACCATGATCCTGTTGGGCGCATGCATCTGGATCATCGGCGAGCACCTGTGCGCCATCGGCGGCGAGGGCTCCGACGAGCCGCTGCACTGCGAAGCCATGAGGTGGACGGTGATCGGTCTCAACCTCTCGGTCGCGGCTTTGGTGTTGTGGTTGCACGTTGCCGGAGTCGTGACCGGGGTGACGCGTATGGGGTTCGCCCCTGGCGAGACCTACGTGCCGCCGGCCTGGCTGGGTGCGACCAGTGGGCCTGTCTTCGCCGCGACGGGGGCGCTGGCCGTCGCGTTCTTCGGCCTGCTCCTGTTTACGTTGATGCCGCTGGCGTTCCGACCCCTTCCGCGCGACATGACGACTCCGGCAGGAACGGACTGAGCATGGACCCGACCGTCGCGTGATCGAGCGGCGCCCCTACTTCGTTCTTGGCGATCTCATTGCCAGTGCCGGCACCGGCGCCGTGGTCGGTCTCCTCGCCGCCATGGCCATCGGACCGGGATGGCACGCCACGCTCGGCATGGCGGTCGGCATGGTCATGGGAATGCTGGTCGGACTCGTGCTGGGGCTCACCCTCCTTCAGATCCTGTTCGGCGCAATGGAGGTGATGCTGCCGGCTACGCTGGCCGGGGTGCTCGCCGGGATGTGGGTCGGCATGACGGCCGCCCGAGCGGATGTGAGCTTGGGGCAGGCTGCCTCCACCGGAGCCTTGATCGGCCTCGGAGTCATGATCTTCAGCTACGCATTGAACGCCCACCTCACACGGCGGCCTTATCATGGATGAGGCGATCCGCAATGAGACCCGGGCCAAGTGGGATGCCGCGTCCGCCACGCTCGACTTCATGGGTGGGCAGGGGCCTGAGAAGCGCTGGGCTCCCTTCAAGCGCGAACTCTTCTCCGCGATGCGAGGGAGGATCCTATTCCTGGCCGTCGGGACCGGCCTCGACTTCCAGTTCTTTCCGCCGGATCAGGACATCATCGGGATCGACATCAGCCCAAAGATGCTGGAACGGGCGCGCATCAAGGCCGAGGCCTACTCGGGGCGCCTCGAGCTCAGGGAGATGGATGTGCACGACATGCCCTTCCAAGACGCGAGCTTCGATCAGGTCTACACGTCGTGCACATTCTGCTCGGTCCCCGACCCAGTGGCAGGCTTGGAGCAACTCCGGCGGGTGCTAGTGCCGGGAGGTGAGATCCGCATGTTCGAGCACACGGGCAGCCGTTGGTTCCCGTTCAACCTCATGCTGCACGCCATGACGCCCATCGCCAGCCGGCTGGGCCCCGACCTGAACCGCGCCACGGTGCGGAACGTCGAGCGCGCCGGCTTCTCGATCATCGAGGTGCGTAACATCTACCTCGACGTCGTAAAGACCATCACCGCGCGAGCACCCGCCTAGGACACCACCCTCAAAGGATCTCGAGCAGCTCCATCTCGAATATCAACACGGTGTTGGGTCCGATCGGGCGGCCACCTCTCCCCGCCTCTCCGTAGGCGAGGTCGCTCGGTATGAAGAAGCGGTAGTGGCTTCCTACACCCATGAACATGAGTGCCTCGGTGAACCCGGCAATCACCCCGGTGACGGCGAACGTGGCGGGTTGGCCCCGCTGATACGAACTGTCGAACTCGGTGCCGTCGATGAGCGTGCCTTTGTAATGGACGCGGACCTGGTCTTCCAGGGTCGGGCGTGGACCGTCACCCTCGGTGATGATCTCGTACTGCAGTCCGCTGTCCAGCGTGACCACACCTTCCTTTGTCGCGTTCTCCGCCAGAAACGCGGCGCCCTCTTCGAGGTTCATGGCGGCGGTCTCCGCCGTGAGACGAGCCTGCTCCTCCCGGACGAGCTCTCCCACCCGGTCCCTGGCATCTTGGAGCACGTTGTCGTCGATGCGCGAATCGACCTCCTCGAATCCATCCTCCAAACCGGCCAAGAGGGCGGACATGTCGAGGTGACTCTCCCAGACGCTGAGCTGGTCGGCGATCTGACGCCCAAAGGCGTAGCTGATGATCTCGTCGTCGGATTCCAGGGAGGCGTTTGCGGCGCTCGGGCCGGAGGCCTGGCAGCCGGCAAGCGCGAGCCCGGCGATCAGGGCAGTCCAGCGAAAACTAAGGTGCATGTCCTGGTCCTCAAGTAAGTAGGAGTCGGTTTTACTGAGTGGCCGTTCGTCGCTTGAGCGGCGGCAGGGTCGCACGGCCGATCGTATTTGTGTCGGTTCCGAACCAAATCACGTTCTCGTCGCGGTCGTAGAACATGTGGCGGATCGATCCGCCGCCACTGTCTACCTCGACGATGCTGAAGAAGTTCTCCGTGCGGGGATCGAAGCCCACGAACTTGTTCGGCCTCACGCCCGTCTCGACGAACCATATCCGGTCATCCGCGTCGATCGCCACGGCGTATGGACGCGAGTCGGACCCACTTGGGTTGTCCCACTCCTTCACGTCGCCCGTTTCAGGATTGAGCCGGCCGAGCCGGCCAAGTCTGTAGTCGACGTACCAGATCCTGTCCTCGGAGTCGATCACGAGCCGCCGCGGCCTGGAGCGCTCATCGGGAAGGTCGAACGTGGTGAGCTGCATCGTCGAAGGATCGACCATCGCGATCTTGTTGGTATTGAACAGGACGATCCAGGGACGGTCCTGCGAATCCATCTTGATCCCGTAGGGACGGCTGGTGCCGAGTCCTTGGCGCGTCTGCGCTTGGGGCGCGGGGATGAGCTTCACCTCCCCGGTCTCCCTCCAGAACTTCCCGATGAAGTTGCCGAACTGGACTGTGAACCAGATGTCACCCTGCGCGTCGAACACGAGCGTGTGCGGATCCCGAGCGGCTTCATCGGGCAGGCGGAATTGCTCGATCTCTCCCGTTTCAGGGTCGAGTCTCCCGATGTGGGTCGCCCGGTTTCCCGAGTACCACACCATGCCGTCGTCGTCGACGATCAGGTTGTGCGGGCCGGTCCCGTCCTCCAGGTCGTACTTCTTGAACTCCCCGGTCTCCGGATCCAGATAGGCCGCGTAATGCGATCGCTGTCCCACGAACCACACCTTGCCGTCCGGTCCACGGAACGGATCGCGAGGCCTGCTTTCCTCCCATGGCACGGTCCACTCCTCCAACTTCGCCGAGTCTTCCTGGGCGGCGATCGGTTGTGAAGCCACCAAGGGCAGGGCGAGCACGGTCAGAATCGCCGCATGATAGCGCATGGTACTCCCTTTGCTCGGGTTCAGGTCGTCGGTCTCGGGCGTGTGAGGCGTTCTCAGGCTAGGCCAGAAATGGAAGCTCGTACCCCTGCGCGATGAGCGCTGAGGCGAGCGGCTCCCTGTCACTAGACTTCATGTAGGCTTCTTTGGGCTCGATCAATTCCCTGTGAACCAGGTCCAGCAGCGAATCGTTCAGCGTCACCATGCCACGATCGCCGCCGGTCTCGATAATCGACGGCAGCTGGAAGGTCTTACCCTCACGGATCAGGTTGCTGACCGCTCGGGTCGTGAGAAGAATCTCACGCGCCGCTATGCGGCCACCCCCGATCTTCTTGCACAGGACTTGTGCAATCACGCCGCGCAGGGACTCGGATAACATGACGCGGATCTGCGCCTGCCGGTCGGCCGGGAATTGATCGATAATCCGGTCGATCGTCGACGGGGCGGTCGACGTGTGTAAGGTGCCGAAGACGAGATGCCCCGTCTCCGCGGTCTGCAGCGCAATCTCGACGGTCTCGAGGTCGCGCATTTCGCCGATCAGGACGATGTCGGGATCTTCACGCAAAGCGGCCCGTAGGCCCGACCTGAACGAACGCGTATGCATCCCCACCTGCCGGTGGGTGACCAGACATCCCTTGCTCTCGTGCACGAACTCGATGGGATCTTCAATGGTCAGGATATGGTGTGATCTCTCCTGGTTCATGAGGTCGACCATGGCCGCGAGAGTCGTCGACTTCCCTGAGCCCGTAGGACCCGTGACGACCACCAGGCCTTTGGTGAGGTAACAAAGATTCCGGATCGCCGCGCTGAGTTCGAGCTCATCACAACTCGGGATCTGGTGTGGGATGACTCGAAACACACCCATGGGGCCTTGCCGGTCCACTGCCGCGTTACAGCGGAAGCGCGCCACGTCCACCAACTCGTAGGCGTAGTCCAGGTCGCCGGTCTCCTCGAAGGTCGAGGACGCCTGGAGCGGCATGGTGCTTCTCAACATCGCCCGGAGTTGTGGCTCCTCGATGGCGGGACCGTCCTCACGAACGAGCTGTCCATCCTTCCGCAGGATGGGGGGGTGGCCGACCCGAAGGTGCAGATCGGACCCCCCTGAGTCGACCAGCAACGTGAGCAGGCGCTTCATCTCCGCCTGTGCGGCATCGAGCTCGGCGTCGCTGGGTGCATTCGGTTCGCCCACGCATGACCTCATTCCAAAGGGTTGACTCGAGTTACGAGGGTACGGTTGACGCAGTGGACGTTTCCCTCTGCGGTGATTTCGAAGAAGGGCTCCGGCGAGTTCAAGAAATCCTGGGGACGCGGATGCGTTGATGGATGCTCCCAGTAAGCAGATCCGCAGATTTTCTGACCACTGATCAAGCTTACGTCGAGGAGAAACTTCTTTGATATGGCGCGTCGTTCCGGATCGGCCTCCCACAAGTCGGCATCGCATGTCACGACGGCGACCTGAGCCTTGCACAGGAGCGTGACGTCTCCGGAGGGGCACGATAACGCGAAGAATCGCTCCGGCCGGTTCAGCATCTCGACCGCTGTCTCGCCGCCCACATGGAGCGCACTGCCGGTCTGGAGATGGATATCGCCCTCAATCGAGGTTCCCTCGCTGAGGGTGACCGTCGCAAGCACTCGGTGGGTCTCTTGCCAGTCAGTCATCGATGATCAGCCATGCTTCTCCGCTCGCATTGATGCCCATGAGGTAGCGCATGCATCCGAGATTGGCCTCCTCCCCTACAGATTGGGGAGCATGTCCTCGATCCGATCCACGAGTTCCCGGAGTGCCGGTGCTGCAGCCGGGTCCCTCTGCGAGGCCAACCTGTAGGTCTGTTCCAGGGCAATGGGAAGCGAAAGCCCGAGGGCTCGTCGCATCAAATGGCGGATCATCTGAGGGTCTCCTTCGATTACGGTGTACCTTCCCAATGTGCCACCGCCATGGTCGGTGCGCGAGACGTTCGGTGAGGCGCTAGCCACCGCCCCTGGGCTAGAAGGCTGTTGAAGAAGTACAGCGGGTCGCGTTACGAGCGCCACGGGTGTCAGCTCCTAGGCGGGGGCCCGACTGCGTAGCGCTAGCTACGTTGAGGGTCCCCAACGACGGAGATGGCCCCGTGCCGCCGTAACCCGAAGGGCACAGGGGGGTTGCATGCCTCATGCGTCGTCTCTCCTCCTCGCCGTAGCCCTGCTACGACTCGTCGTCGTTCCTACCCTGAGTCACGCAAGCCCCCTGTGCGCGACCCACTGTACTTCTTCAACAGCCTTCTAGGCATTCTTGCAGCGGGCCACGAACGTGTCCACCGTCTCCGACGCGACGCACTCTCCAATCAGGTCGAGAGGGAGGTCGTCGAGTTGCTTGAAGCGTACGCAGGACTTCCCCACGTCGAGGGGCTTGCCCGTCGCTCGATAGGCCGTCTCGAACGACTCGCGCGCCTCCTCGCTTGCGTAGATTCCCATGAGGTATACGACCATGTAGTTCTTCTGCGAGGCCAGTGCGGAGTACATGAGAGGCTTGCCGTTGTAGGTGTCCTGGTAGGTCTCGAGCGGGACCTGATAGGTGATCATCCCCCAATTCATGGCCTCCTCAAAACCGCTGGGCAGGTTGGAGAGGATGGCTTCGCGGACCGCTCGAATCGCCTCGGCGCGCTCGTCGGGTAGCTCGGCGATGTACTCCTCGACTGTCGTGGCATCGGATCGCATGTTCCCTCAGCAGGGCTCTAACGTCTGCGCGCGAGCTCCTCGTCGAACTCGATGAGGTCGTACACTTCCTCGTAGTTGACCCTGCCCGGTGCTTCGATGAGGCCGGCGAGCTCGCGGTCGAAGCCCTTCAGCTCCCGCTGGCCGGCCTCTTCGTTGGTGTCGGCGCTCGAGTACACGATGTCACCCACCTTGCGTTTGTCGAGCTCGAGTTGCTTGCGGAGGTCGCGCCCGGCCACGAACTGGCGGAGTACGGAGGGGAAGCGGAATTGCAGCGTGCCGTCGGCACCGGGGGTGACGTCGGCGTCGAACTCGGCCGCCAGCTCATGCAGGACGCCCGTGACCTGCTCCGGCGTAACCGATGTCTCGAGGGCTTGCTCTACCTTGGCGGCAAGCGCCTGTGCCGTGACGTGGTTATTCGTAAGGGCTGCCTCGTAGACGAACCCAAGGACGACCTTGCGTAGGTTGCGCTTGGCTCGGCGTCCGTTCTGGCGCTTCACGTCTATCCAGCGTAGCGCCGGCACCGAAAAGAAGAGCACGCTGAAGATCACGGGAACGTACACCAGCGCCCAATAGGCGAGCGCTCCGCCGATCTGCAACTGGGGAAAAATGAAGAGTGGGGCCGTGGTCGCTGCGACCAGGGTGAACGCGTTCATGCCCGCGACGCCCGCGTTCGCGCCGACCGAGTTTCCGGTCACGAGCTGGGGCGACTCGAGCCGACGCCACGCCGGGTTCGGTGGCCGCACCTTGATCTTGCCCTTCGCGCTCACCATGAGTTCGGGAAAGGCATAAACGAGCTCGCCCTTTGGTGAGGCCAGTACCTCTCCGGAATAGGCGCCTGTGAGACGGCCCATCTCTTCTTCCGCCTCGGGCACCGGCAGGCCGGAATGCTGAACCAGCTCGGCCGTGGTGATCACACCTTGTCGGGACCGGATCAGGCGGACCGTGCTGCGATCCAGCTGCTCGCGCGTGGGGTTCGGCACGTCGGGTCCGAAGACGAACGCGAACACCTTCTTGTAGAAAGGCACCCTGTTTTCCTTGCCCTGCGACAGCTCCCAGCGGTGCCCGTAGTACGGCCGACCGAGACGCCATCGCGGCGTCCAAAAAAAGTACCAGATCCAGAACGAGGGGATGTGCATGCGACCACCGCGCCCACTCGGAAGTCGGCTCCTGCTCCCTCCGCCCCGCGAGGCTGCCAACAGCGCCGCGATGGCCAAGGCCACGAATACCACGAAGTAGCCGACGAGCATGACCACGATCCACACCTTGAAGCCTTGGGTGAACAGCTTCCAGCCCGCCTTCTTCATACGATCCCAGAACGGTTCACTGTCCCGGCGTAGCAGTTTCTTGTCGAAGCGGTAAACCACGTCGCCCGACTCTCCGACCTCCAGGTGGCCGCGGCGGGCCTCGAGCAGGTCGTTCAGCGCCTCGCGCGCCGCCTCGATCGGCAGGCCGGTGGCCGAGGCGATGTCACCCAGGGTTGCGGCGCCGCCGCCGGCGCGCAGCGCGTCGAGCACGCGCACCGCCTCCAGGGAGTCGCTTTTCATCAGTGCCGCTACGTCTGTCACGCCTCGTCCTCCCCGATCGATTGAGTCAACCCTCGGATACCACGCGGGGGGGCTTGGGGTCCAGAAGCGTCGGTCGCGAAGAGCGTGCTCGAGAACTCGACCGTCGGGGGAGGAGGCTAAGCTTGGGGTCTCCACGCGCTCCGTCGCAATGCTCTCTATGGCCTGGGCGGGTCGGCGAGGCGTACACTGGGCCCATGCGACGCTTCTGGTACGTGGGACTCGTCACCGGCCTCATGGCCGGCTGCTCGCCTGGAGGGTCGGGTCCGTTGGTCATGGACGCCATGCTGGCGGCCGAGGACGCCAGGGGCGCCTCCCCCGAAGGCCTGACACCCCTCTTGGAGGGGATTGCCTCGGGTGACGCCTCCGTGCGTGCGGTCGCGGTGCGCGCCTTGGGGCGGCTGGAGCGGCCCGACCTGGTGGGCGACATCCTTCCACTCGCGTTCGACGACGACCCGATTGTCCGCGGCGAGGCCGTCAACGCGCTCGGGCAGGCGGTCTTGGGCGAAGACGGCGACGAGGTGGCCGGCATGCTCGCCTCGCGTGTTCCGGTGGAGGCCGATTCGGTCGTCCGTGGCGTGCTCGCCCGCACACTCGGGCGCCTGGTCCTCGGGGGGGAAGTTCTGAAACGAGCGCAGGACCACCTCCTTCAGTTGTCTCGGCGCGCCGACGGCTCGTCTGAGCGGGATGCCCCGGCGGTCACGCTGTTGGGCGTCGCCTTGGGCTTCGAGACGATCGTGCGCACGCTCGGCCCCGACGCGGCACTGACTGAGGAGGCGCGCGCGCGGCTGGCCGAACTGGTCTCGTACGGGCGCGAGGAGGGCATGTCCGAAGCGGCTCCCGACCCCGACCCGGCTCGTGTGCGCAGCCTGGCGGTCGCGGCGTTGGCCCAGGCGGGCGCGGCCGACTCGGACGTGTTGGGCGACGCCCTCTCCGACCCCGATGCCGGGGTTCGACGTCAGGCTGTGCGCGGCCTGGGCGGCGAGCGGAGCTCGGCGGAGGTCATCCGGATACTGGCGGCGCTCCGAGACGCTGACGCCCAGGTCAGGACCGAGGCGATCGCGGCCTACCGGCGATCGGGGGCGGCCGTCCAGAGCTGCCTCCCTGTGGTCGGGCTCGCGGCCGATCCGGACCCCCACGTGAGGCACGCCGCGATCGACTACCTCGGCCGGTCGTGTCGCGAGGGGGCCGTCCAGTCCGCCACGCTCCAAGACATCGCCGAACGGTTGGGCCCGTCGGATGACGGCGGGTGGCACGCGCCGGCCCACGCGCTCGTGGCTCTGGCGCGCGTGGCTCCCAACCGTGTGTCGGCCCCCTTGCTGGACCGGTTCGCCACGCACCCGAGTCCGTTCGTAAGGGCTTATGCGGCCCGTGCTTCCGGCCTCCTGGCCGACGAGCCACGACTCCGGCGACTGGCCGAAGATGGCGACGCCAACGTCCGGACCGCGGCGATCCGGGAGCTCGGCAACCTCCAGGGACACCTCGCGGACGACGTTGTCGTCGCGCAACTCGGCCAGGACGATCCTCAGCTCCTCCTCACGGCGGCCCGGCTCCTGGAGGGCACGGACGAGACCGAGGTCGCGCTGGAACAGGTGCTGGCCGCCTTCCATCGAGTCTCGGCAGAGCGGAGGGAGACGTCACGCGACCCCCGGCTCGCCCTGCTGGCTCGAATCGGTGAGTTCGGCGGCCCCGATCAGGTGGGCGGTCTGGAGCCCTATCTGAAAGACTTCGACGCTCGTGTGGCTGAGGAAGTGGCCCTTCTGCTGACAACGTGGACTGGGACTGCACGCACTGCGGCGCATTCCACGCTGCCGCGCCTCGAGCTTCCGACTCGGGACGAACTCGACCGGTTGGCCCGGTCCGACGTGGTCTTGGAGATGCGCCGGGGGGGAACCATCAGGATACGGCTCATGCCTGACGTTGCTCCCACGAACGCCGCGCGCTTCGCCCGACTCGTCGAGGCCGGCTACTTCGATGGACTCACCTTCCACCGTGTGCAGCCCAACTTCGTCATCCAGGGCGGGAGCCCCGGCGCCAACGAGTACTGGGGCGACGGGCCATACAGCAGGGACGAACTCGGGCTCGTGTCACACTGGCGGGGCACGGTGGGACTGTCGACGCGGGGCAGGGACACGGGCGACGCGCAGATCTTCGTAAACCTGGTGGACAACGTCCGACTCGATCACAACTACACGATCTTCGGGGAGGTGGTCGACGGGATGGACGTCGTGGATGCCGTCCTGGAAGGCGACGTGATCGAGCGGGCCAGGGTGGAGCGGCGCTAGGTACAGGCGCCCGCCCACTTCGGTCAACCTGAATCCCCGTGACTATGACCTTCGACGAGTTCTCCCGCGTGGCCCACGAGGCCTTCCAGAGCATTCCAGAGGCGTATCGGAGGGGCGTAGAAGGCGTCACGACTGTCGAGGCCGTGGAGACCCATCCCGAGCTCCCCGGCGTCGTCACCCTGGGCGAATGTCTCACACAGTCCTTCGACTCGGCATGGCAGGGCCCCGAGACCACTCGCTCACGGGTGGTCCTCTACTACGGCTCCTTTCGCAAGATGGCCGAGGATGACCCCGATTTCGACTGGGAGGGGGAGCTCTGGGAGACCCTCACCCACGAGCTCCAGCACCACCTCGAGTCCCTGGCCGACGAAGACGCCCTCGGGGCCATGGACTACGCGGTGGACGAGTCGTTCAAGCGGGAGCGGGGCGAGCCCTTCGACCCCTGGTACTTCCAGTCGGGAGAGTCCGTGGGCGAGGGCGTATACCGGGTGGAGGACGAGGTGTACATCGAGCGGGTCCTCACGGCGAAGGAGTTCGAACGCCTTGAGGAGATCGAGTTCACCTGGGAAGACCAGTCCTATCGGATCCCGCGGCCCCGGGAACTGGGTGACATCCACTTCATCGTCGTGGACGGCGCCGATCCCTACGTGCAGGTCGTCCTGGTCCGGCGCATGTCGTGGCGGCAGCGGCTCCGAGGCGCGCTACGCTCCGAAGGCCACACGGTCCTGGAGAGCGGTGCCGAGGCCCGGAGGGTTGCCCGAAACAGCGACGAGATGGGTCGCTAGCGAGCCCCTGATGTTGCGGATCGAGGCCCACGCGGGGCGACGCACACCTCGAAGTGGATCCGCCACGTTCGGACGATCCTCGTCGCACGAGCCGGTCACTGGCGGACCCGGCCCTCGCAGCCCAACTTATGGTGCCACTCCAGTCGACTTCGCGAAGTCGAGCCCGCCACCCGATACAGGACCCTCCCAAGAAATGGAAAAGCCGGGCGAAGGAAAGTACTTCCGCGAACTCCTCGATGGAGCTCCCGACGCAATGCTGGTCATTGATGAAGGCGGCGTCATCCTTCGGTCCAACCGGCGCACCGAGGAGCTCTTCGGCTATGACCGGCACGGTCTGGTGGGTCACCGGGTGGAGCTCCTTGTCCCGAAGCGCTTCCGGGGAGATCACATGGGTGAACGCGAGCGCTTCTCCCAGGCGCCCCGTTTGCAGCCTATGGGCGAACGCACAGGAACCGTCGCCCTTCGGCGGGATGGGTCGGAGTTTCCGGCCGATATCAGCCTGAGCCCCGTCACCGTGGATGGAAACCTGCGCATCGTCGTGGCGGTCCGCGACATGACCGACCGGAGGAAACAGGAGGAGACCACGGTGGCTCTCCAGCTGCGGCTGGAGGAGGCCGAAGCGGAGATCACTCTCTTCCGTAGCCTCATTCCAGTCTGTAGCCGATGAGGCAGAAACCCGGGCCGAGCTCGAGGCGGCGGTTCAGGACGGTAGACTCACCCCCTCACCGCACGGCCCTCTCTGCGCGGAGTGTAGCTCGGAGTTCGGCCCCGGCGGAGAGTTCTGAGCCGGCCCCCGGCCCTTCAGGCCCCCAGCTTCAGGCTCGGCACGAACCCCGGCACGCGCCGGTGCAGGGTCGCCTGCTCGAATGCATAGGCGATCCGCAGCAGCACCGGCTCGCTCCAGGCGCGCCCGAAGAACGAGATACCCACGGGCAGCCCGAACACGAAGCCAGCCGGAACGGTGATGTTCGGATAGCCTGAGATAGCCGCCGGGCTCGAACTGCTGCCGCCGAAGTTGTCACCGTTCACGAGGTCCGTCTTCCACGCGGGACCGCCCGTAGGACCGATGACGGCGTCCAGCCGGTGCTCGTTCATGACGGCGTCGATGCCCTCCCCGCGCGAGAGCCGGCGGGCAAGGGCGACCGCCTCGAGGTACTCGGGGTCGGTGAGCGGGCCCTTCTCCTCGGCCTGGATGAACAGCTCCTGCCCGAAGTACGGCATCTCGCGGTGGGCGTTCGCCTCGTTGAATGCAATGATGTCGGCCAGCGTGCGCATGGGAGCGCTCTCCCCCAGCGTCGCCAGGTAGGCGGCCATGTCGGCCTTGAGCTCGTAGAGCAGAATCTGGAAGGACGGCTCGCCCATCTGCTGGCGAGTCGGAATGTCGGCCGGATCGACGATCACGGCGCCCGCCTTGCTCATGGCCTCGATCGCCGACTCCATGAGCCCGTCCACGTCGGGGTTGAAGCCGAAGAACTGCCGTGCGACACCGATCCGTGCGCCCTGGAGCCCACCGGCGTCCAGGTACTGCGTGTAGTCCGCGTGCGCGTTGCCCCGGCTCGCTTTTGTCACGTCGTCGCGTGGATCCACCCCGGTGAGGGCGCCCAGAATCGCGGCCGCGTCCGCGACCGTGCGGGCCATCGGCCCGGCTGTGTCCTGGGTGTGCGAGATGGGGATGATGCCCGAGCGGCCCACCAGTCCGACGGTCGGCTTGATACCCACCAGTCCGTTGGCCGACGAGGGGCACACCACCGAGCCGTTCGTCTCGGTGCCGATGGCCGCCGCGGTGAAGTTCGCCGAGGTGGCGGCGCCGGAGCCCGCGCTCGAGCCGCAGGGGTTCCGGTCGAGGGCGTAGGGGTTGCCGCACAGGCCGCCTCGCCCGCTCCAGCCGCTGGAGGAGCGGGTCGAGCGCATGTTCGCCCACTCGCTCAGATTGGCCTTGCCCAGAATTATGGCGCCGGCCTCGCGCAGTCGTTGGGCGACGAACGAATCCTGTGAGGGAATCGACCCTTCCAGCGCATAGGACCCGGCCGTCGTGGTCATGCGATCGGCCGTGTCGATGTTGTCTTTCACAAGGATCGGGATACCGTGAAGCGGCCCCCGCACCGTGCCGGCCTCGCGTTCCCTGTCGAGTTGCTCGGCGATATCGAGGGCGTCGGGGTTCGTCTCGATCACCGAGCGGAGAGAAGGACCCTGCCGGTCGAAGCTCGCGATCCGGTCCAGGTACGCCTCCGTGATCGAGCGCGCTGACCGATCGCCCGACGCCATGGCGGCCTGTAGCTCCTGTATGGTCGCCTCGTTCAGCTCGAAGTCCGTGGGATCCGCGCTCTGGCCTCCCCTCTCGGCGGGCCGTTCGATCGCACAGGCGGAGGTGCCCGCCAGCGCGGCCGTCGCCCCGGCGAGGGCCCCGAGCTTGACGAACTCCCGGCGGTCTACGTTGGGTGGCTCGGCGTGCGGCGTCTCAGTGTTGTCGGTCATTGCGGGTCGCTCCATTGGAGAGACGAAGCGGATCGTCTCGTGGACTCGAACTCCGGTGATACTTCGGGGATGGCATAGCGATGTCAAACCGTGCCGTTCTTATTATTGTCCCCGGCGTTGAAGCCCCGAGCCCACTGCCCGCGAAGAGAGACGAACGCGTGACATCCCAACAGCCCACGACAGGCCCCACCATTCGCCCCGTCCCCTACATGGGAGTGATCTACGTCGTGGCCGAGGCGATGAAGCTGGGCTTCACCAACGGTGACCCCGACTGGTGTAACCTTGGGCAGGGCCAGCCCGAGGTCGGGCCCATGGAGGGGGCGCCACCGCGGATCGCATCGGTGGAGCTGGAGCCGCAGGATCACGCCTACGGCCACATCGGCGGGATCGACGCGATGCGCGAGGCTGTCGCTGCGCACTACAACCGTCTGTATAGGCAAGGGAAGGCATCGCAGTACGGTCCGGAAAACGTGAGCGTCGCGGCCGGTGGCCGCCTTTGCTTGTCCCGGGTGTTCGCGATTCTGGGCTCGGTGCGGGTGGGGTATCAGGTGCCCGACTACACCGCATACGAGGACATGCTGGACTACCACCGCTATCGCATCGAGCCCGTAGCTCTGCTAACCGACACGGAGTGCGGGTTCGTCGTGACGGCGGACCGGCTGAAAGATGCGGTCGCGAGCCAGGAGCTCCGCGCCTTCATACTGAGCAACCCGTGCAATCCCACTGGCCAGGTCATTCGGGATGACGAGTTGGCGCGGTACCTGGAGGTCTCCAGGGAAGGGGACTGCACCCTGATCCTCGACGAGTTCTACTCGCACTTCATCTATGAGGCCGACGGTACGCCGGGTGGGGGACCGGTCTCCGCCGCGGCCCATGTAGAGGACGTCGAACGCGATCCCGTGGTTCTCATCGACGGACTCACCAAGAGCTTCCGCTACCCCGGGTGGAGGGTCGGCTGGGCGGTGGGCCCCGCGTCCATCATCGAGAACATCAACCGGGCGGCGAGCGCAATCGACGGAGGCCCGGGCACGGCGGCGCAACGCATGGCACTCAAGGCGCTCGAGCCGGCGCAGGCCGATCAGGAGACGAACGCGCTGCGCCACGTCTTCACGCGCAAGCGGAACCTGATGCTGGAGCGGTTGGGGAAGATGGGAATCCGCTGCGATCATGCCCCCGGAGGGACATTCTACGTGTGGGCCGACGTCGGCGGTCTTCCTGAGCCGCTCAACGACGCCGACGTGTTCTTTCGCCGTGGGCTCGAGCGAAAGGTGATGACCGTGCCGGGGCGGTTCTTCGACGTGAACCCTGGGAAAGAACGGCCCGAGGGCGACTTCCGGTCGTGGGTCAGGTTCTCGTTCGGGCCCCCGGAGGACAACGTGCGGCTGGGCCTCGACCGCTTGGAGGAGATGATCAGGGCCCTCTAGTGGGGCCCCAGGCCCTCCAGATTGCTTTCGATCAGTGCGAACGTCTGACCTTCACCGGGTCCGGTGATCGCCGTGCTCTTGGTGCCGCCCACGAGGAGGCCGGTGGTCTTCTCGTAGTACCACTCGCCGCGAAGGGCCGCGCCCATCCCCACGCTCGCCCGCACGACGCCGACGTCCCAGCCACGCCACGAGCGGACCTCGGCGACGCGGGTGCCGTGCGCCCTCCCGCCCTCTTTGACCTGCCCCGGCGGTATCCACAGGGGACCCAACGATGCCAGCTCGAAAACGCCTCCCCCTGTGGTTCGCAGCCGCGAGGTGACCATTACGCCGTTTCCGGCGGCGTTGGCGCCTGACCAGATGGGGCCGTCGGGGTTCGCGAACTCGACTTCGACCCGGAACAGGTCGCCCTCCACCTCGGTGAATCTCACGCGGGTGAGCGTCCCGCCCCACTCGTACGTCAGCGAGAGGCCGTCGCGAAGCGGGGCCTCACCGCCTGAGGACCTCATCCACAGCACGACGGCTGCGAGCCCGACCACCCCGAGGAGGAGCTTGGCCTTGCTCATTCGGCCATTTCGCCGGCCTTCAGCGCCGTCATCATCACCGCCTTCACACCGTAGGCCTCGGCCGAATTCTGGGTGGATGCGTGCCGGAAGCTGAACTGAGGGACCACCGCCGAGCGTACTCGAGTGAACCCCGACTCCTCCAGGAGCCTGAACATCTCTCCTTCCAGGAGAGCACCTCCGATTCAGCTAGCCCAGAGCTTGGGGTCGTTGACGATCGACTGAGAGAGTTGTTTAGCGCTGACGATGTCGGTGATGGAGATCCTGCCACCGGGCTTGAGGACCCGGAACATCTCCTCGACCACCTTCCGCTTCCGAAACGACAGGTTGATGACACCGTTGGAGATCACCACATCGACCGTCTCGTCGGGGATCGGGATGTCCTCCATCCTGCCCTCGTGGCACTCCATGGTCGTGCCGGTCGCCGCCGCGTGCTCTTGGGCCTTCAGGCACATGGATGGGTTCAGATCCACGCCGATGACCTTGCCGGTGGGGCCCACGCCCCACGAGGCGATGATCGCGTCCAAGCCGGCGCCGCTCCCCAAATCCAGGACCGTCTCGCCTTCTTGGAGATCGCTCCGCAGGTGCGGGTTTCCTACGCCGGCAAAGGAGGCCACAGCGCCGGCGGGGGCACGGTCAAGCCAATCGGCCTCGTAGCCGAACAGCTCGGCGGCCTCCCTCCCGTGGAAGAAGTGAAAGTCTCCCTCGGGATTCTCCGCCACCTCCTCGTACATGCGGATGATCTCATCTTTGAGTACCGCTTCCAGGGATGCCTGGGTCTCCACCGCGTCGGTCATGTCACCACTCCCATGGGGTCAGATTGTCCGTCGTTTCCGAGGCCGTAGGCGGCTGCTGGGAGGATCACGAAGGAAGCGACCCACGTGTAGTAGCCGATGAACAGGTCGCTTCGGTCATCGAATACAAAGAACCAGTGTGTGTTCAACAGCGCGGCTGACAGGAGCCCCCAGAACACGCCACCCGAGAGAATGGTCGTTCCACCGTCCACCACCGGTAGCAGCCACGCCAGCATGTACGTCATTACCGCGATCAGCATCGCGATCCGGGTCCGTTTCATCGACCCACTTCCAAGAGTTGCGGGTCACCGCACTCGCCTTCTCGGCCTCAGGACCACGTTGATCTCGCGAAGCGCCGGCCGCAAGGAGATTCCGGCGCACGGGTGCGCTCAGCCCTACGCGGCAGCGACGGCTTCGACGAACCGACGTAGCTGGTCGCCGTCCAATGCACCGTTGGTCCGCACCCCCGAGCAGAGATCGACTCCGTAAGGCCTCACCGTACGGATCGCCTCTGCGACGTTTTCCGTTCGAAGCCCGCCGGCGAGAAAGACAGGCACCTGTACCTCGCCTACGATACGTCGACTGACGGTCCAGTCGTGGATGCGGCCGGTCCCGCCGAGCTCCTTCACTGCGAGACGTTGGTTGCCCGAGTCCAGAAGCAGCGCGTCGACCTGATCCTGACAGTCCCGGGCCTCGACGATCGACCCCTCATCGGCTACGTGAATCACCTGCACGACCGACACACCCGGAAGCGCGGCCCGAAGCTCTGCGTGGGCCCCGGCAGGCATGCGATCGCAAAGCTGGACCGTGTTCACGCACGTGCGGCGGACCTGGTCGATCACGGTGATGGGATCCGTCCGGCTCGTGAGCAGAAATGTCGAGATGTTTGGTGGGGCGGCTGCGGCGATCTCCTCGATCAGCCCTTCGTCGATCACGCCGGGTCCGCTCGGCATGTGGGATACGAGCCCAATGGCTGACGCTCCAGCCTCGACCGCCATCTGCGCCTCTTCCACCGAACCGATACAGCAGACCTTTATTCGGACCATCGAGGTGCCGATCCGCCGCCGGGCAAGAATTCAGTCACGTGCACGGGGCTTCCAAACCGCTTCGTCTTCCGGGCCTCTGGGCCCGATCGTACCCACGACTTCCTCGAGCAACTCCTCGGGATCGAAGACCTCGCCGGCCTTGATCACCATCTGGACGTCGCGCGTGTGGCGGATGTCCTCCAGCGGGTTGCCACGCACCACAAAGAAGTCGGCGAGCTTGCCGGCCTCGATGGTGCCGAGCCTGTCCGACACGCCCAGCGCCCGCGCGCCGTTGATCGTCCCGATCCGGATCACGTCGATGTTCGGGATGCCCGCCAGTGACATCGCATGGAGTTCACGGTGCGACGAAAACCCCGACATGAACTCGCCCCAGGACGGATGGTCCGTGCCCAGGGTGATCAGATGGCCGCCGCCCGCGTCGTAGAAGGCCTTGATCGTCTTGCGTTTCACCCAGTAGATCCGCTCGAACTGGTCGATCACGGGGCGCTGCTCGCGCGCGTCCACGATCTCCCGCATGTAGGGCGTGAGGTACCGCATCTCGTCGTGGAAGTAGGTGAACACCTCGGGGTCGCGCTCGCCGTAATAGCCGTACGCCGTGAGCGTAGCGTCGAAGAACACGCCGTGCTGGATGTAAAGCGCGGCGATGGCATCGAACTCGGGTGTACCCGGATTTAGGTTCTCGAGCGAACTGTACGCTGGGCGGTCACCCGAGATGGCGTCTCCGCCGAGGAAGTGTTCCACCCGGTCGATGCCCATGAGGATCGCGTCCCGCGGGTTCACGCTCCCGCGAAATCCCGAGTCGAGATGGCCGGTCACGGTCACACCGCGCCGGTGGGCAGCATCGATCAGCGCGCGCAGGTGCTTCGGCGAGATCGTCTTGGCCTTGAAGCCCCGGACGCCCTGGTTTACCCAGTAATCGACCTCGACCTCGATGCTGTCGGGCGAGAGGTCCGTCCAGCCCGGCCGCCAGCGACCGAAGTAGGGCCCGGAGTTGAACAGCCGCGGGCCCGGTTGCTGACCCCGCTCGATCCGTAGGCGCAACTCGCGCATCTCCACCGGGTTCATCTCGCCGCCCGGAAACACCGACGTGACGCCGTTGGCCAGGAAGATCGACGGGTACGCCGTACGCTCGTCGATGCGGCCCTGCCCGAACAGGTCGATGGCGTGATGGGCGTGCAGATCGAACAAGCCCGGGAGGATGTACTCGTCGTCGTCCAGGACGATCGTGCGGGCGTTGTCTACCTCGAGGGTGCCGCCGTCCAGCCCGACACGGAGGATCTTGCCTGCTCGCACCAGCAGGCCCGGATTGCGCACCGCGCCATCGGCCACCGCGTCGATCAGGTGTCCGCCCGTGATGATGAGGTCCTCTTGGGCGTGAAGGCCGGAGGGAGTGAGCGCCAGCGCGGCGGCCGTGAAGGCGGCAAGCGCCCTGGAGGCTTGATGGTTCATATGTCAGGGACTGTAGGCTCGGCTCGGGGGCGCGTGCAAGGGAGGAAGATCGGACTGGAACGCGCTTGGAGTAGCTAGCCTGGGGATGGCGCGTACTTGGCCACCATCTTCTTCGAAACGCCCTTCGATCTCCCGCTCGAGGCCGGCGCGGTCCTCGTCGGGCGACTCGAACACCACGTTCCCGCTCGCGATGAATGTGGAGACGTCCGAGAAGCTCAATTCCCCGAAGAGGCGGCGGAGCTCGTCCATCTTGACCCTGTGGCCCCCGACGTTGATCCCGCGGAGAAAGGCGATGTGACGTGGCATGGCTGTGGCGTTACCCCCCGAGAGATTCGAGGACGGCGGCCGCCCGCTCGAGTGTGGATAATGCCTTCGCATCCAGACCGGTCAGTTCACCCGCGATGACCTCGAGCCGGCGTTTTCGCGCGGATTCCATCAACCTCGTTCCCTTGGCGGTGGCGTGAACCCGCACCAAGCGCCGATCAGTTGGTGTCTTCTCACGCCTCACCAGACCGGCGTCTTCCAGAGAATTGAGGATGCGGGAGATCGCCGGCCGCGATACGAACTCCGCCTCTGCGAGCTGCGTGGAGTTCGAGGGGGCGCCTCACATCGTCCACAAGACCGAAGACACCGAGCTGTGGATGGCAGGGTTCCGCGATCCCGACGACAACTACCTCTGCCTGATGAGCGAGACGCCGGTGACCGGCCCGGCTGCATAGATCGCGATGCCACTCCCCGCTCTGAGCCAAGCCCCTGACATGGTATACGTATAAAGTGATTCACTTTATACGTATACTCACGTGCCCGTGGGTCGCCGTCGAGCGGTGCCTACTGAACGGTGAGTGCCGGATACAGTGACTCCCTCCGTGCCGCCAGCGCCTCGCGGGCGATTTGCACGAGGACCCAGTACGGCGCTTCGTATCCACTGTGCTCCCGAAACTCGGCGGCAAGCGACACGAGCTCATCCTTCACGGCCGGGCTGACCTTCGACACGAGCGCATCGACCTTCAGCGCCGTCGAGGCGCTCATCCCCCTAGGGATCTTGGGCACCCCACCAAGCACCGATTGGCCGACGGAGAAGAGCTTGAGCGCCCGGGCGAGCGGAAGGGCGTACCATGCGTAGCCCAGCTCGGCGCCGCGCTCCGCCTCCTCCAGGAGAGCATCGATGATCGCGTTGTCGAGCCGGAAATCCATCAACGCCGGGGCGTCTCTCCACTCCACGACCGCACGGAGTTGGGGATCATACTCGATGTCGGATGGCACGAGAGAGGTGAACTCCCGGACGCCCATCGCGGCGAGCCAACTCACGAGCCCCGGGGACGACATCGAGGACCGCAGCGGCCAGAGTGTGACGCCGGTATCGCGGAACGCGTGAAAGACAATCTCCGAGCAGAACATGGTTGACGCGTCATCCCACTCCATTGCGAAGTCGTATGGGATGTGCTCGTCGTCGAGGCGCGCGACCATCGCCTCAGCGGCGCGATGAGGCAGGAGAGGATCGCCCGCGAGCGCCGGGTGATCCGGTCGTAGTCGAAGCACGAGTATGCGGTGCTTCTTGCTCTCGAGATACTCCTCGACCGTGCTCAACACCGACCCGGTCTCGATGAGCGATTCGATGACCGTTCCCTCGCCACTCTCACGATCGACGTAGACGAGCGCGGCGTGTGAGAAGGTGTTGGGAAAGTCGTTACCCCTCGCGATCAACGCCGACGTGGGGGCACCGCCGCGAGACAGCAGCACGTCACCGGAGTGGATGCGCACGCCCTCGACGAGGATGGACGGGGTCGAGCTCGGAATGTCCTCGATGTGCAGTAGCGGCGCCAACGCATCGGTCCCGGCCTGGATCAGTGCCTCATCGAGGGCGATCCGCCCTCCGAAAAGCACACGATAGAGCGCTTCGTGCGTCTCGCGGTCAGTCGGCCATCGGGTAGCCGCCCTCATGAGGGTCACGCGGGAGTCGACCAGGAAGTCCTGCACTCGAGGAAGCAACGTGGGATGCGCCGCACCCTGGACGGCGAGCTCGAACTGGAGAGACGACAGCCTGGCCAGAACGTCGAACGGGGGGTCGTCGCTGCCGGCGACTCGGCTCAGGAGGTCCCCTCCCTCCGTCTCCAACCTGTCCAGAACGTCGGTGGCTGCCCCCAGGTCCGTCGCGCCCGCACGAGCAAACTCCGCCTCCAGAGCGGCAAGGACTTCGTCGGCGTCCCACCGGAATGGGGTGGCCTCCGCGGGCAGGTCGATGTTCGGTGGGGCTGCAGGCCAAAAAAGCGACGCGAAACCGAGCGCGGAGACACCAACGAGGGTGCGCCCAAGCACCCCGCGACTAATGCGCCCCTTGGGCAATCCGGCCAAAGTGTATGCCTGCGTTCTGATCGAGCCGCTTCTCAGGCGGTCAACGAGACAGGTATCGGGCGATACCCCCATCAACTCGGTCTTGCGGTTCTGCTGCTCGCTGGAGAATGCGCGCGAACTCCTCGTCCGTCATACCCCGGAACGATCCGGAAGCACCTACTACCTCATGGCGCATCCGAGTCGAGACGACTCCCAACCATCAGCCCCCGGGCCCTTGGTCTTCCTGCGAGATCGCCCGTCGGCGGTTGCGCCCCAGGTCCACGCGAATGCGCGGGTCGCCGCCCAGCCGCTCGTTCAGCTCGCGGATCGTCGTGTCCAGGATCAACTGCACCGCGTCCATGGCGGCCCGGGCCTCCTGCGTGATCTCGTCCACGCGCAGCAGCTGCGGCTCGGTGGGCCGGGCCTCCACGCCGCCGATCGCGCCGTTCAGCGAGCGGATCTCCTCGCTCACCCTGGGGAACTGCCGGTAGCCCATGCGCGGGGGTGGACGGCGGAGCTGTGCGTCCCGAACCTCGGTCATCTCCCGGATTGCCGCGTCGATATCCTCGGTCAGGTCGCTGTTCGAGCCCCGCCCGGCGGGCAGCGTCTCCTTGAGCTGTTCGAGCTGGGTGATCACGCTCTCGGCCGCGCCGACGGTGTTGTTCATCTCGGACGACAGCGTGCGCAGCGCGATCAACGCCTCGAACTGGATGCGGAAGTCCTCCTCCGACATATCGATGCGCGGGTCGCCGCGGACCTCGAACGTCTGGCTCTGCTCCCATCCCTGGCCGCTCAACGTGGCGGTGTAGGTGCCGGGCTGCACCTTGGGACCGCCACCACCACCACGGCCTCCTCGGCCCCCACCGCCACCCCGTCCGCCTGCGGGCTGGCCGGGGATCGGGTCCGGACCCTGATAGCGCAGGTCCCACAGCGTGCGGTTCACGCCTGGCTCGACGTCTCGCATGCGGATCGTGCGGATGGCCTCGCCGGTCGCGTCCGTAATGGACAGCGACAGCGGCTCGTCGGGGCGTTCCGATACGTAGTACTGGATCAACGCGCCGTTGGGTGGGTTGGGCGCGCTGTAGCTGCGTTGCCCCTGGCTGGCGTCTTTGCGCGCGATCTGCCAGCGCGTGGCGCGCCGGATGGGGAACAGGCGCCGGCCGTCGGTCATGGCAGTTCCGAGCTCCTGGAGCGGGGTCAGGTCGTCCAGGATGAATGCTCCGCGTCCGTGCGACCCGATGATCAGATCGTTGTCGCGCCCGTGCACCTTGATGTCGCGGATCGAGACGGGCGGAAGGCCGTTGCGGATCGACGCCCACGTTTGGCCCCCATCCCACGAGGCCTGGAGACCTCGCTCCATACCGACATAAAGCAGGTTCGGGTTCCTCGGATCCTGGCGCACGACCTTCACGTAGTCGTCCTGAGGCAGGCCCTCGTTCAGCGTGGTCCAGCTCCGGCCGTAGTCCGTGGTCTTGAAGATGTACGGCGTGAAGTCATCGAGTCGATGATTATCCACCGCGATGAACGCGGTGCCCGCATCGTGAGGCGAGGCCTCGATCTTGGCGATCCAGGTCTCAGCCGGGAGGCCCCGGATGCGATCGTTCAGCAGCGTCCAGGATTCGCCGCCGTCTCGCGTGAGTTGGACGTTCCCGTCATCCGTGCCCACCCAGATCACGCCCGGCTCGATCGGCGACTCGGCGATCGTGAGGATGGTGGTGTGGAACTCGGCCGCCGTGTTGTCGTTGTAGATCTCCCCTCCCGAGTCGAGCTGCTTCTCGGGATCGTCCGTGGTGAGGTCGGGGCTGATCACGTCCCACGAGTAGCCGAAGTCCCTGCTACGGAAGAGCACGTTGCCGCCCCAGTACACCGTGCCGGGTTCGTGCGGCGAAACGTGGATCGGTGCGTCCCAGTTGAAGCGGTAGCGGTGGTTGATCAACGCGTCACCCGCCGAGCCCACGATTTTCGGGTACGGGTGGATGCGCCGCGTCTGCCCGGTGCGCGTGTCCGTGATCATGATGTTGCCGCCCTGGGAGTTCGAGTACACCAGGTGCGGCTGGCCGGGAACCGACTGGCTGTAGAAGCCGTCACCCCCGCTGTACGTGAACCAGTCGTCCTTGAGGATGCCGGCCGAGTGCAGCGAGTTGCTGGGTCCGCACCAGTTGCCGTTGTCCTGGAGGCCGCCGCACACCCAGTAGGGGTCGCGGTCGTCGACGTCGATCTGGTAGAACTGCGACAGCGTGACGGTGTTGATGATGTCGAAGTTGTCGCCGCCGTCATACGAGACCTGGAAGCCTCCGTCACTCCCGCTGAGCACCCGGTCACCGTCTTCGGGGTCGATCCACATGGACTGATGGTCGCCGTGCACCCCACGCCCGATGCGCTGAAAGGTTCGCCCGCCGTCCATGGACTTCGAGAGTCCACCCGAAAGCGAGAAGATGATCTCGGGGTTGGATGGGTCCACGCGGATGTCGCTGTAGTAGAACGGCCGAAAGTTGATGCTTGGGTCGTCGTTCACCATGCGCCAGGACTCTCCGCCGTCGTCCGACCGGAACAGCGTGCCCTCGTCCTTGGCCTCGGTGATCAAGTAGACCGTCCACGGCTCGCTCTGCGCGACCGCGACGCCGATGCGCGCCATAGGCCCACTTGGAAGGCCGTTCGTGAGCTTCTCCCACGTGGCCCCGCCGTCCTTGGTGCGGTAGAGGGCGGTCTCCTTGCCGCCGTCGTCGAAACGCCACGGGCGACGCCGGTGCGTCCACATTCCGGCGTAGACGATGCGCGGGTTGGAAAGGTCCATGTCCAGGTCCGAGCAGCCGGTGTCCTGGTCGATGTAGAGAACCCGCTCCCAAGTGCCGCCGCCGTCCTCCGTCTTGAACACGCCCCGCTCCTCGTTGGGCCCCCATGCGTGCCCAAGCGCGCACACGAACGCCACGTCCGGGTCTCGCGGATCCACCGCGATGCGCTTGATGCGCTCGGTGTCGCCGAGCCCCAGGTGCGTCCACGTGTCGCCGCCGTCCAGCGAACGATAGACGCCGTCGCCGTACGATGTGCTGTTCCTGGGGTCGCCCTCGCCCGTGCCCACCCAGATCACGTTGTGGTCCGAGGGCGCGACCGTGAGCGCTCCGATGGAGTACGAGGGCTGGTCCGTGAAGAGTGCCTCGAACGTGGTGCCGGCGTTGCGCGTCCTGAAGATGCCGCCGTCCGCGCCGCTCACGTAGAAGATCTTCGGGTTGCCCGGAACGCCGTCGATGTCGCTCACGCGACCGCCCATGTTGGCCGGGCCGATGGGGCGCCAAACGACGGAACGGATGGCTTCGGCGGCGTCCGCGGCGTCCTGCGCGTGGAGCGGTGCGGCCAGGGCAAGCACACTGGCCAGCGCGAGGGCAACGGACAGCACCATGGACGGGCCGAGCGGCCTCGGATCAACGGACGAGCGAGGGGCGAACATGTAAGTCCTCCTGAGTTGGACGCGCCACGTGGCACGACTCCGGCCGTGCACCACGGGGGACTGCGAAGGTCGGTGCCGGCGAGGCTGTGGGCAAGCCGGCTTTGCGCACTAGAGCCACACCACCTCGGGCGCCGGCCCCCACCGCACCACGTCGTCCGCAACCAGGATCGGGTAGCGCGACGCGACGCCGCCGATGTCGGGAGTGGGCGCACCGATCACGACGCGCCTGAGGCCTGCCTCCCGGATGGCGAATGAGCAGAGGAAGCAGGGCTCCGCCGTGGAGTAGAGCGTGGCCTCGCTCGTGGCCGTGATCAGGCCCTCGACCTCCAAAGGAAGAACCCGATGGCGCCGCCGAAGATCAGCCCCCACCAGCCCGCCACCGCGAAGCCCACTCCAATCCCCACGAACAGCATTGTCACGGGAGGGATGCTCCCCTGCTTGGGCCGCCGCAGCTCTGCGTCAGTGCTTTCGCGACCATCGTCGTCGGTCAACAAGCCCTCCGCCCCGAGACCCGGCTCGCCTCCGCCTTCAGTTTCCGCCCGACCGGCGGGGCACCTTCAGCGGCTCACCCGGATCGGGCCGTATACCGTGCTCGTTCAGGAGTGTGTTGATCTCCGGGATGCGCTCGGTGATCAGCGTGTTGATCCTCGTGATCAGGTCGGGAAGCGCTTCCCATGCCTGTTCGAGTTGCCATTCCTGGTCTGAGCTGGGTCGCGAGGTCGAACCCTCGACCGAGCCGATGGAGCGCGCCCCACTCTGACCCCGGTTGAGATCACGGCCCAGCTCGCGCACCTCGTCACGCACCTCGTCGACCGCCTGCGTCACCTCCTCCGGGGCCGAGCCGGCGCTGTCCAGGAGCGACCGCATGTCGGCCAGTTGGCGCGTGAGCCGCTGCACGGCCTGGCCCGCGTCGTAGGCCGGCTTGGCCAACCGGTAGGCGCTCATCAGCAGGTCCTGGCGGGCCATCAGGTCGGCCTGGCTGATCGTCACACGCGGATCGAGGCGCACCTCCACGCTCGTCTCCTGCACGTTGCCGGCCGCCTCGAGCCTCACCGTGTAGGTGCCCGGAAGCACCTTGGGTCCGCGCGGCGGTCCGCGGCGGAACCCGCCACCGCCCCCACGGCCCCCACCCTGCTGGTCCACGGCCTCGTACGGCGGAGTGAACCGCAGGTCCCAGAGCACCTGTTGGATGCCCGCGTCACCCGGGCCCTCCAGCTCACGGACGACCTCACCGCTCCCGTCCAGAATGGTGATCTGTGCCGACGCGCTACCGACCGGAGCGATCGTGCCTCCGTCGCCGTTCGGGCCGCTCTCCTCGGCGATCACTTCGGCCTCGGTCAGCGCATCGCGCAGGTAGTAGCGGATCAGGGCGCCCTGAGGTGGGTTGGGCGATACGTAGATCCCCGGTGTCCACCCCTGCGGCCGGTACTCGTTGTACGACGTGGCTCGCCGCACTGGGAACAGGTGTGACTCCGAGGCCAGCACGTCGGCCGTCAGCCGCTCGAGCGGTGTGATGTCGGACATGATGTAGATGCCTCGGCCGTGCGTGCCGAGCACCAGGTCGTTCTCTCGCGGTTGGATCGCGATGTCGTCCACGGGTACGGTGGGCAGGTTGCTCTTGAGGCGCGTCCAGACGTCACCCCCCTCGATCGAGAAATAGACGCCCACCTCGTTGCCCACGAAAAGCAGGTCGGGGTTGCGCGGGTGCTGCGCGATCACGTTCACCGAGGTCTGCGGGAGCCCGTCCACGATCGCCCGCCAGCTCTGCCCAAAGTCGTTGCTCACGTACACGTGGGGCGCGAAGTCGTCGTTCCGGTGTCCGTCGAACGTGGCATAGACGGTGCTTTCGTCCGCGTGTGACGCCACGAGTCGGCTCACATAGGTGCGCTCGGGCAGGCCCGGAAAGTTGTCCGTGAGGTCGGTCCACGTGATGCCGCCGTCCCGCGTCACATGGACCTTACCGTCGTCACTCCCCGTGTAGAGCACCTCGGGGTTGATCGGCGACTCGGCGAGTGTCTTGAGGTTGCCGTACGAGCTCGTGCCGTCGTGCGGTGACATCATCGGCTTGTCGCCCATGACGCCCATGATCTCGAGCGTACCACGGTCGATCGCGTGCGTCAGGTCGCCGCTGATTTCCCGCCAGGACTGCCCCAGATCCGTGCTCTTGAACAGGATGTTGCTGCCGAAGTAGATCGTATTGGGATCGTGCTTCGAGATCAGAACCGGTGCGTCCCAGTTCCAGCGCAGAGTCCGCTCGGTTTCGCCGTCCTGAGGCCTCGCCACGGGGCGAATCCTGGCCCGCTCACCCGTCAACAAGTCGACGCGCGTGAGGTTTCCGCCCTGAGACTCCGCGAGCATGATGTTCGGGTTGGTCGGGTGCATCACCGTATAGAACCCGTCCCCGCTGCCCACGTTGTACCAGTCGCGGGGGCGGATCCCCTTGTTGGACCACGTGTCGCTCGGGGCGCACCACGAGCCGTTGTCCTGCAGGCCGCCGCACACGTGGTACGGATCACGCATGTCCACTCCGATCTCGTAGAACTGGGCGATGGGGATGTTACGCAGCTGCCGCCAGCTCTCGCTCCGGTCCCAGCTGATCGAGACGCCGCCGTCTCCGGCAAGGATCAAATGGTCCGAGTTGGCCGGGTCGATCCAGAGGGCGTGGTGGTCCGAGTGCACGTTACGCGCCGCGTCCGCCGTGAAGTTCCTGCCGCCGTCCACGGACTTGTAGAGGGACGATCCCCCGGTGTAGATGCGGTCGGGGTCGTTGGGATCGATGCGGATCTGGCTGTAGTACATGGGCCGGTTGTTCGTGGTGCTGACGTGCTCCCAGGTCTCGCCCCGGTCCGTCGACTTGTAGACCCCCGTCTGACGCTCACCACCACCACCACCCCGGCCGCCTGCTCCGCCCCGGCCGCCCCGCCCCCCAGCGCGGGCGTCGGCTTCCACGATGGCGAACACCAGGTTGCCGTCGCCCCGGTAGATGTCGAGCCCGATGCGGCCCATGTCGCCCTGGGGCAAGCCGTTGGTCAACTCCGTCCAGGAGGAGCCGCCGTTGGTGGTGCGGTAGATGCCGCTGCCCGGCCCGCCGCCATTGAAGCCCCACCCTGTGCGCTGCCGCTGGTACATGGCGGCGAAGAGCGTGTTCGGGTCACCGGGATCCATGACCAGGTCGATGGCGCCCGTGTGCTCGTCGATGAACAGAACCAGCTCCCACGTCTCGCCACCGTCGGTGGTCTTGTATACGCCCCGCTCGGGGTTACTGCCCCAGAGGCGGCCGACCGCCGCCACGTACACAATGTCGGGGTTTCTGGGGTGGACCCGGATCCGAGAGATGTGGTGCGTCTCGGCGAGCCCCATGTGGCTCCAGGTACGCCCCGCGTCCATCGACTTGTAGACGCCGCTCCCCCATGGGGAACTCTGGCGGTTCTGCGGCTCCCCGGTCCCCACCCAGACGATATTCGGATTCGAGGGCGCGAGGGTCACGTCACCCACCGAGGATGTCTCGGCGTGGTCGAAGATCGGCTCGAAGGTGGTACCATGGTTGACCGTCTTCCACACCCCGCCCGTGGCAGTGCCCACGTAGAAGATCGAGGGGTTGGACTCCACCACCGCGAGGTCGGCCACCCGGCCGCCCATGATGGTCGGCCCGATGTTGCGCCACTCGAGGTTCGCGACCGCCTGCTCCAGAGAGGACCCGCCGTCCTGGGCGTGAGCCGCGGGCGGGACCGCCATTACCGCGAGGAGCGAGAATACGACCAGGGCCAGAACGGAATGCGAGGGACGATACGGGGATCGCGACTGCATGAGACTACCTCGGCTCAGGGACCTCTTGTTAGAAAACTGGGGGGCGTAAGCTGCTGTGGCTCGGGGGTTTGGCGCAAGCGACTCGCCAGGAGCGGACTACATCGACACGTGCTCCAGCATGAGGCGCGTTACGGTCAATGCGGTCTATCGCCACGATTTCCCTCGACGGCGCTTGTACGTCCCGAGGCGTGCCATAATAGTCGGCATGGTACGCGTTCGACCATGGCGAGGCCCTGGGGTCCGGGGCACGTTCCGCCATGGCGACCCTGGCAGAACACAGCTCCAGACACCGATACCGGCAGCCTCCGGCCCGACTGCCCGACTGTGCTACTTCCCGGCCCGTGTACCGGCCGCGTCGGCCCACCTCCACACCTCTCTATCCTTTGCTGCGCGTACGGACGGCGCTCGAGCGGCTGCGTGATGAGGGGCAGGACAACTTGACCGAGCTTGCGCTGGATCTCGGATTCTATGATCACAGTCACTTCACTCACGTTTCCCGCCAGGAAGTCGCCAGTATTCCATCGGTTTGGTGCCAGCAACGTCGGAACTCATGAGATGCGGTGGGGTCAAGGCGGCGGAGTCGCCTCACCTATCTCACCTATGTGCAGCTCCGCATAGCCGAGGTAGCTCCAGGCGGCAGCAGTACCCTCCAGCTAGCACGTCGTCTTTCTGCGCCAAGAAATGCCGTCTCGACATCCCATCTAGCGCGTACCCCAGCCTCTTGTTCCGAGTGTGAGCATAGCCCAAGGCAACATGAGCAACGACGCCACGATCCACATGGGCAGCATCGGCATCAACGCCAGAAAACCCACCTTCTTGGCAGGTGGCAGCTGGAACGCCCAGTAGAAGGTCTGGTGCAGCATCACGATAAGGCACAGGCCGATCAAATAGCCGACTGGATTTACGTGCCCAGTGAGCGGGCCGATCACGAGAAAGTATCCCACTATGAAGGGAGCCATCGAGGTCACCAGAAGAAGAGCATAGAACGCCATTGCGGCCCCCAAGGGTCTCCTCCACATGTGCCTGACACCGATGATAGCTTCGATGATGAAAGATCGCCGCCATCGTACCTGTTGCGCCATGTACCTGGAGAGCGTCTCAGGCACGATCGTGCTCGCCCTGGCAAGAGGTACATAGATCGTCTCGAGGCCCTCTCGCAGGACCAGGTTGGTCAGGCCTCGATCATCTCCGAAGGTCCGCTTCACCCCCAAGAAGGTCTGGCTCAGCCACTGCTTCATGATTCCCCTGAGCACACTCGTGCGGTATACGCTGAATGCTCCAGAGCAGCAGATGACACTGCGGAAATGACCTTCGAGCGCTCGAAAGGTTCTGAACGCGATGAAGTACTGTTGTGCCTGCATTTTCGTCAGCCAATTGACGTCAGCGTTTTGGACATCCGTGTGTCCACAGATAGCTGCGATCCGCGGAGAGTAAAAGCCCCGCAGGATCTCTCGAAGCGCATCGCGATCAAGCTGTACGTCGCTATCGATCAAGGCAGTGACTTCGGCATCGTGCACCTTCATCCCTTCTGCAATCGCGATCCTTTTGCCTTTGTTCTCGGCCAGATGGATGACCTTGAAGCCGAAGTCGGTGGCTGCGCGATCCATCCAGTAGCCGGTGTCGTCGGTGCTTCCATCGTTGACCAGGACCACTGTCAACTTTTCGCTGGGATAGTCCTGCTCCGCAAGAGAGCGTGCCGTCGCGTATATCCCCATGGATTCATTCTTGGCAGGAATAATCGCAGCAACCTCGGGCTGGTAAACGTCAGGCGCTAGAAGGGGGGGGTTGTACAACGCAAAGAACACATAGCGGGCAATGATAAGCGCTCCAACTACGGCCCCGTATGCCGCGAAGACAGGATGGTAGCTGAACACATTGGATATCCGAATGGAGACTATGCAGGCGGCCATCCCAGCAAAGAGGATCCAGAAGGCCAGGTGAGATGGGCGCTTTATGCGAAGAAACTTCGATAGCCCGCCGAAACGGGTCGGGGCATCGAGCCAGGTGAGAGGTTGCTCGAGTGCTGGCGCTGGGGCTTGGATGTCAGTCTGAGGATGGGGCATGCTGATGAGTTACCGACCGTGCTGCCAAAGGGGAAATACGAGGGGAAGACACGTACTTTAAGAGGGAGCAGAAGTCCAGTGCTGGAAGCCGCTCCCGCCTGCCGACCTCGAAACCCGTCATGGTGGCGCCTTGCGCAGCCCCCGCACATCTCACCTTGCACCGTGGTTCATTCTGCATGAGAGGTTCGGCTACCAGCGCAACCGGTGCCACGCGAGTTGAAGAAAGCGCGGTTGGAGAATCTATGGCATCGGCAGGCTTGGCGCCCCCGACGATACGCGTGAGGATATCAACGCTCGCTCGTCTTGGGGTTCAGGAATGGTGTCACAGCGCACAGCGAAACATAGCACGTGTGGCCATTGTTGGCGGCCACCCAATAATTCCCATATGTGGCCATCGAAAATTGCGCACATGGCGCTTTGACCTAGCGAGCGGGAGAGTGGGGGTGTAGGCACGCCCCAAGCGATCTCCCGGTCGATCCACTCACTTGGCACCTTCACCGCGAACGTGGAGGTGTGATGATCGGAAGGGAGAAGCGTGTGCTGCTTCGTCATTATCTAGAGCAGGGGCTGAACAAGGCGGCGATCGCCCGGGACCTGGGGATCAGCCGCCGCACGGTGCATCACTGGATCAAGACCGGGCAACTGGACCGTGATCTGGGCGAGGAGCGCGTCGCCTACGGTCCGAGGCGAGCCATGCCGTCGAAGCTCGACCCGTACAAGCCGTTGATCGACGTTCGTCTGGGGGAGTATCCGAAGCTCACGGCCGTGCGGCTCTTCAAGGAAGTCCGGGCAGCCGGCTACCCGGGCAGCTACAACCAGGTGAAGCGCTATGCGCGCAAGGTGCGCCCCCGGCCTCCAGAAGAGCCCGTGGTGCGCTTCGAGACGCCACCCGCACACCAGGCTCAGGTCGACTTCGCAGACTTTCAGCTGCCCTGGGGCAAGCGGTACGCGTTCCTGGTTGTGCTGGGGTATTCGCGTGTCCTGTGGCTGCAGTTCTTCACTCGACAGACGATGCAGCATGTCTTCGAGGGCCTCGAGGCGGCGTTCAGCTTCTTTGGTGGCGTGCCTCATGAGCTACTGTTCGACCAAATGAAGGCCGTCATCATCAAGGATGAGCGAGCCGATGGGGGTCGCCTTACCGAGAACGCCGAGTTCCTGCGCTTCGCGAGTCATCACGGCTTCCGGATCAGGGCATGCCGTCCCTACCGGGCGAAGACCAAGGGCAAGGTCGAACGGCCGGTGAGATACGTCCGTTCGAGCTTCTTCTACGGCCGGACGTTCACGTCGGACGAGGACCTCAACACTCAGGCCCGCCACTGGCTCGATCACGTGGCCAACGTCCGTACCCATGGCACACTGAAGGAGCGGCCCGTCGATCGCTTCGAGCACGAGCGCGACCTGCTGCGGCCCTTGGCCTCGCGCCCATACCGATCCTTGGTACTGCCGCCCGAGGTGAAGGAGCGGGCCAAGGCTGTGCTTCCCCGCATCGACGTGGAGCGTCGACCGCTGGAAGCGTACGCCCAGGTGGCCGGAGGTGTTCGGTGAAGGCCGCAGCACCGTCGCGCCGTGACCGGATCCGGGCCCAGCTCGCCGATCTCAAGATGCCCGGTGCGCTGGAGGCGTTGGACGAGGTACTTACCAGAGTCGATGGCGGAGGCGTGACAGCCTCGGAGGCCATCGAACAACTCCTCGGTGCTCAGATCACGCTGCGCAACAACCGGCGCCTTGAGGCCGCCATGCGCTCGAGCCGGCTACCGGCCATCAAGACGCTCGAGGACTTCGACTTCAGCTTCCAGCCCTCGATCAAGCGTGAGCAGATCGACAGCCTCCACGAGCTCGGGTTCTTGGAGCGTAAGGAGAACGTAATTTTTCTCGGCCCTCCAGGCGTCGGCAAGACGCACCTGGCGATCAGCCTCGCCATTGCCGCGGCTCAAAGCGGGCGCCGAGTCTACTACGGCGCTCTGGCTGATCTCATCACCTCGCTCGAAGAGGCCAAAGCCGCGGGCCGGCTGGGACACCGCCTCAAGATCCTGACCTACCCGTCGCTCCTGGTCATCGATGAGATCGGTTACCTGCCGGTCAGCCAGACCGGCGCCATGCTTTTCTTCCAGTTGATCAACCGGCGTTACGAGCGGGCGTCCACCGTCCTCACTTCTAACAAAGGGTTCGAGGAGTGGGGCCAGATCTTGGGCGACGAGGTCATGGCCGCCGCGCTCATCGACCGGCTCCTGCACCACTGCCACATCGTCAACATCCGAGGCAACAGCTACCGGATGCGGAAGCACACCGACCTCTCCAAGATCCTTCACTCGCCTCCTGCGGAGCCGAGCCCCCCAACCCCGAAAGGAACGAGGGCGAGAGCAAAGGAGAAAACGACGATCTAGAGGCCCGTCACCTCCGCCATGTGCGCAATTTTCGATGGCCAGATCTGTGAAGCTTTCAATGGCCGTTGACATCAGACTGCGTTCAACCTCCGAGAGCGGGCCAGTAGGCGCAAGAAGAAGGGTGGAGAACAGCCCTTACACGCGCTCTCGGCGTCTTCGGTTTGTATTGGATATCGGGACTAAGGCCAGGCCGTTCTCGTGGCTCAGAGAGGTGTTAACCGCGTGGGGGATGATGATCTTAGGCCACCATCCTCGGGCACTCGACCTCAGGTCTTCGGTAAGTGCGGGTCGCGGCCGTTGTCCGGGAGGATGACGACCCCAGAGGGTATCGAAGTCGCGGCCGTGAACGGTGAAATGTTGTGACAGGCGTGTTCTAGGGCTTGTCGGTCGCGCCAAAGGTCGGGCCTACGATTCTTCAGCCAGAAGATTGCCGCAGTCGTGTCGGGCGGATAACGCTGTGTGTACGAGACGATGTGTTCGGCTCCCGTCTTGGCGTCGGCTACGATCTTGACGGCCTCGTGTTCCCAGCCGAGCGCGCGACGGTAGAGGCTCTGCGCTACGCGAGCGTCCGCCTGTTCTTTGCCGCCCTTTAGGGACTGAAGAAACTCAGGGTGCGCTTCCTTCCAGTTGTTAATTGTTCGTTCGTCGACATCGAAGAATCGGCCAAGGTCAGCATCAGTCGCACCTAACAAACAAAGCTTGAAAGCTTGCTCCACATATTCCTCGCGGAATTTGGTCGGGCGTCCCACCATGTTTCCGCTCTTTTCTCTAACCATCAGTCGGTGCCTGCCACGGTGCAGCCAGTTCGGCTGGCGGCGTACTCACGCACGACTTACCGACCCCCAAGAGTCGCCACCGAAGCAGGTCCCATTCAATGTCCAAGCACTTGTGCGAGCGCTCGCTGTTTCTCCTTTTTCTTCCAATCACTGGTCAGTCCGACCTCGTTTCTTGCCGCCCCGTCTCTGTCGAGGTCTTATCGGCTTTGTTCCTCTTCGCGAGCGGCTACTACCTCTCCTTACCGCCCCCCCCCATCCTGTATAGATCCTGGGCCTGGGTCGGTAAGAAGATCGATCTTGATTCGTTCGCCAAGCTCATACGCACGGGCAGCGTGCCGAGCGAGCTGTTCCGTCTCGCGAAGGAGCCAATCCCCGCCAAGAGCGTATTCCTCCGCGATCGCGGGAAGCCGTGTTCGTGAGATCAGGAGATACCAGCAATCATGTGCGAGCGGATCAGTAGCCCACCGGCACACGGTCGGAATCCGTGTGGCCGAGCGTCTAGGACGCTTGACCTCGAAGAGCAATCCAGGAACCGAGCGGAGATCGGCCAGGCGAGCCCGTAGTGCCCCGCGTGATCGACAGATCGTCTCGGCCAGAGTGGTCTCGGACGCGAAACATGGTCGGTATGGGGTTCCATTGATCGACGAGATGGTGGTCCATATGAACATCGAATCCCCAACATCCCGAAGTGCCCCAATCGCCCCTGGGCGGGCCACCCAACACGGGATCGTCAGATCCCCACCGGGTGGGCTAAGCGCCTTCACTACCCTTAGGCCCCCGTCGGTGTGGGTGCCGAGGCCGGTGGCAGCCGCTCTATCCAATCAGCCACCTCGGATGCCCGCCACGCCACGGTCCCGCCCGTGACCTGAACGCGTTGAGGAAACCGGCCCTGCCGCTCTAGTCGCCATATGGTCGAACGCGAGAGGCCCGTCGTCTGAAGCACCTCCCTCACTCGCAGCAGCTTATCCATTTGCTCTGTCCCTTGGTTGCATGAACGTCCGTGGTACGCGCTGCATAATACGGTCTGCTGTTGCTCAGCTTCTCGATTTTCCGCATTCTTGAGGAAAACATCTCAAGGAGTCCACCGTGGGGAGACCTGGAAAGCTCTGGACCGATTCCGTTCCAGAGGGCTCTTTTGCGCGAAGATTGAACGAAGCGCTGGCTGGCTCGCCCCACTCGTCAGGGCACGCCTTGGCCGAGGCTCTCAAACGGTCTGACGTAGATGGCGTTAGTGACGACGTGATACGAAAATTCCTTCGGGGCGTCAGTAAGCCCCGTCTGGATGCGCTTGAAGCTCTTTCAAAGTTTCTTGGCGTCAGGGCGTCGTGGCTCGCGTTCGGTGAGGGACCGATGCTCGATGACGAATACGCCATCCATAGCACGCCACTATACTTGATAAAGGCCCCTGCAAGTGAAGCGGAGCGTCCGAGAGAAGTCCGCGAGAGCTTCAAGGCGAACTTCAAGGGCAAGGCTCGGACTGAATATTTGCGCCTGAGGCCATTCGAGAAAGTGTGCCTCGGCTTCCTGCTTGCTCGTGTAATCGAGCGTGAGGGGAGCCGGAGGCGACACGCTGACGACCGTGGGCGACTCGCAGCCAGCCTCGTCACGCGGATACTAGAAGAGACCCTCAAAATGGGCCAGAAGAGGGAGGGCACGCGCAACATCCGAAGGGATAGTCGAGCATGGAAAACACAGTTCGTCCATGCTCTTACAATACTCCTGTACCATTGGGAGGGGAAAAAAGGTGAGATGTTCCGAGAGCGGTAAGCCCTCACGACAAGGGCGCGACCGGCCAAGGTGACCTGCTACTTGACTTTCACGATTCTCCTGACCTGATGATCTGTCGTAACCGCTCAGCCCACGCATTGAGGGCGTCGGTTCGTTCGTCCCAGTAGGCGTGCTGATCGTAGATCGCGGCCACGCTCGAATCCACGTGGCCCAACGTCTTCTCGACTACGTGTCGCGGGACGCCGGCAGCGTGCAGACGCGTGGAGCAGGTGCGCCGCAAGTCGTGGGGAGTGAAAGGCTCCACCTTAGCGGGTGGATCCCCCCCGTTCGTGCGCATGTTCAGGTGCTTCAATAGTCCTCGCCGTACCCGCTGGTTGAGATCATTTGTGTTCTTGTGACCCCTCTTGCTCTGGGAGGGAAACACGTAGCTCGTGCGCCTCCCAGGTAGCTTCCCCAGGATATCCACTACGAGCGGGCTCAGTGGCACGTCATGAGGCGGGGCTTCTCTTTGCCCGCGCACCCTCTTCCGATAGCCCTTCGGCATTTTCCACATCTTACGTTCGAGGTCGATATGTGCCCACTTCGCCTGAAGGACCTCGCCCGGACGCTGGCCGGTGAGGAGGATCAGCCATAGCGCAGTGGATGCCCAAGCAGGGACCCCGGGGATCGAGTCGATGGCTCCGAATACCTGTCGGATGTCGCTCTCATCTAGGGTCCTCTTGATCCCACCGCGTTCGTTGTGTCGCCGCGGGAGGCCCCGCACGGGGTTCGATACTATTCCCGCCCTTCGGCGGGGAGTAGCCCAGGTGTAGACCGCGCTTATCGCCGTCTGTGTGCGGTTGATCATGGTCATGGCTCCCCGGCGCTCAATACGGTCGAGGGCCTTCGCCACGTCAGCATCGGTCACGGCGGTCGCGGGGAGCTTCCTGAGTGCCGCCAGGTCCTTTCCTGTTAGAATGCGTTCGTTTTCTCGTGCGGTGACGGGGGCGAGTGTCTTGGAGGCGTGCTCCTCCAGATACCAATCGACCAGGTCGCCAAACGTATCGGCCTCCCGGCGCTCCATTCGCTCTCTCACGGGGTCCGCGCCCGCCCGGACCTCGACCCGTAGAGATTCGGCTTTGCGTCGTGCTGCGGCGAGCGATAGCGCGGGGAAGTCGCCTATCTTGGCCTTCCGTAGGATGCCGTCGGCTCGATAGCGGAGATACCAGGATCGCCGGCCACTGGAGAACACCCGGAGGATCAGTCCCGGCACCCTTCCGTCCTTGTGGTCACGCTGCCGTTCGTCTTCGGCGGGAATCGGCAAGGCATCAATTCCGCGTGTGGTTAACTCTCCCATGAAGTCCACCGTTTCCCTGTAGGGCACATATAGGGCACACATCCCTGCAGCACGAGCAGAAACACATTGAAACATAGCGGTACCTACTGACAAGGCAAATAGTGTTAGAATAACAGTGTTTACGCGATGATTAGTGTCAGGATTTTCAGGTAGAGCAGGCCGGATCGGAGAGCGGTACCGATTTCCTCTTAATCAGTAGGTTCGGGGTTCGAGTCCCTGGCGGGGTACTGGGAAGGACAAGGGTTCCTGTGGGTTTTCCACAGGCCCCTTTTTTTGTTGTGGGCACACTGGTGGGCACACGTCGAGGCGGAAGGGGCTGTTCGGCTCAGGTACCGAGTCTCTCTCTGTGCGACGAAAAACGACCGGGCCAGGATGTGGCTCGTCACATTGCCTCTTTGCCGAAGGAACGTCGATTGAGATCCGGGCTCGCGTCGAAGCCCGCTTCGGGCGCACCGCAGGTTGGCGACGAGTCGTCATGCTTGATTTCGGTGGGCAGGTGTGTTCACTCTGGATAGCACCCCAACGGGAAGCCACCATGGAAAATCAGGACTCTACAGAGACCGTCGGCCCCCCTACGCCGGGAGGATCCTACGAGTTCAGCGACGAGGATAACGCTCTCTTCAAGGGACTCGCCTTGCGGATGAGTTCTCTCGGCTTCTTCCTTCTCGTTCTGGCGGCGCTCGACATGCCCGCCCTCCTGAGAGCGGAGGGTAGGGCCGTGGTCGTGGCGATCCTCTATACCGTGACCGGCGCGTGGAGCTTCTACACGGCATACTCCGTTCGGAGTATCGTCGGGACCGAGGGAAGTGACATCCCCCACCTCTTGTCGGCACTGAAGAGCCTGCGCCACCTGCTGACGCTGGCCGTGGTGCTCGTCGTGATCCTGCTGGCCCTGGCCGCCAAAGGGTTACTCGTAACCGTGATCAACAGGGTTTTTTGACGCGGATTTCGACCTCGGGGTGTCCATCTGTGCCCGGCCATTCAAATCGTCCCAATTCAAGACACCGATTGATGCTAGGAGCAGGATGCAGCTTGTTGGGCTTTGGGATGGTTGGATGGGACGATTCGATTGGGTGCCTCGTAATTGCTCTCAGTTCGGAGCCGTGGATCTAAATCAGGAGCCATGCACCAACGCCGGCCCGTGCTGCCGAGCCCAACTCGGCCGGTGACTTCATCTACGCGACGCCCACCTCTACCTTTCGACCGACCGCTCCGCCGCGTCAGAGAGCGCCGTCGGTGCGGGACCGCCAGACCGGACAGCTC
>JACZXQ010000047.1 GCA_022571515.1 Gemmatimonadota bacterium | reverse complement strand
GACGAACCCTTTATGACGCCGCCGGCCGGGATGGAACGGAGCTCGCTCGCCACCATGTCCACTGCTGCCCTGACGTTCCTCTGAAGGGCCATGCGATCGCCCTGTACGTCGTACAAGGCCCGCTGCGACATCAGGAGGTTTACGGCAGACGCCATGACGACGACGAACAGGACGGACGCCACCAACAACTCGATGACGGTGAAGCCCTTCGCCTCGCTCAACTCGGTATCAGCGTTTTTCCCCGTAGCTGTCACGGTCGCTCCGCCCCTCACAAATTGCCAGGCTCGTAGATGAACAACTCGAACGGTTCGGCGTGCGTTTGTGGCAGGCCTCCGCCCCGAGGATCCGCAATAGGCGTGCCACTCGCAGTCCTAGACCTAAACTCCATACACGCAACCAGTTACACCAATAAACATCGATATGGTCCAGGCGGCCGCGGCCGGCAAACCGGCAAATAGTGCCGAGTCATGACAAAAACTGCGTCCGCACATCGACCGTAGCCCCACGTCTTCACACGGAGTCTCCTGGCCACAGATCGTCTCATCCAGAGGATAGTAGTGGGGGTTCGTGCCCGCCAGGAATTTCTCCGAACGGCCGTATCGCATCACCACGGCTTGCGCACGCTCAGGATCCGCCGGTTGGGTAGCGTGGGCCGGAGGATCGAGTTCACCTTGAACGGATCGATGTCCTCCGACCGCGAGAACGGAGGCGGGAATGCCAGCCCGAACCGACGCTCGTTCAGCACGTGCAGGTCGATACCGAGGTCCACATACGTGTGCGCCGTGGGATCTCGGTCATCGTTCCACATCAGGATGAAGCCCTGCTCGAGGTTGCTCGCATGCACGTCGATGAACTGCCTCATCCACTCTCGGCGGAGGGCGCTGCGGAGATCTTCCCGCGACGCCGCGCCCTCCATGGTGGGCGTCGAGGGCCATGTCTCGAGGGCCTCGAATGCGCTCGGATTGTCGATCTCGAGCCGGGTGTGGAACGGCACGATGGACTCGAAGCCGGCGCTCCGGATGGTGTTGTAGTAGATGTCCGTTTCCCCGCCGCGCTGGAGCCGGAGATTCCCTTCCGGATCCGGATCCGGTCGCAGGTTCGGCGCGGGCGCGTCGAGGACCGCGTAGCCGCCCTCGGCCAACCGGGCCCTCACGAAGTGGAAGAACTCCCGGCTGTACAGCTTCGAGAGGTTGTAGTCCATCACGTACGGGAAGTCGAGATAGATCGCGTCGTACTTTTCGCGAGATCTCCGAATCACCTGAAACGCGTCGCCGAACTCCGTCTGGATCCTGGGGTCATCGAAGGCGCGCCGATTCATGGCCGTGAACATAGGGTGATCTTTCGCCAAGCCCACCAGCGTCCGGTCCAGGTCGACATGCCGGATGCTACGGATCGCCTCGTGCTTCACGAGCTCTCTGAGCAGCAGGCCGTCACCCGCGCCCATGACCAGGACTCGCTCGGGCACCTTCCCGCTCAGGATGATCGGCACGTGCGCGAACCACTCGTGATAGATCTCCTCGTAGTTGGAGGTGACCTGGAAGTCCCCATTCAGAAAGAGGAACCAGTCCTTCGGCAGCGACGGGTCTTCTGCGTACTTGGTCGAGTACGCGTCCGTGAGGATGGCTCCTTCGTACACGGACGTATCGTGGACCAGGTCGATCTTCTGGTAGGGGGAATAGAAGCGCTCGATATCCGGCAGCTCGCTGAGCGGGCCGACCGGAGAGCCGAGCGCCGCCGCCTCTTGATGGAAGTAGTACCGCTTGAGGAAGTACTGTTGGATGCGGCCGCCCTGCGAGATCCCGAAGACCAGCACTCCTCCAAACGCCAGAGCGAACGCGGTCTTCAGTCGGAACCGGCGTTCGTGGGGCACGAAACGGTACAGCACGTACGTGCCCGCAGACAGGTTCACCAGCGCCGTACCGAATCCGATGACCGCCAGATCGAAGAAGGGCACGAGCGCCAGCGGGAACAGCAGTCCTGCCACCAAGGCGCCCAGGTAGTCCCAGCCCAGCACCTTGTTCGTGACCTTGCCGTCCTCGGAGGCGTCGTTGCCGAGCTGAATCAAGAGCGGCAGCTCGATTCCGCTGAGCACCCCGACAAGCAGGATCATCGCGAACGAGACGCCGAAGAAGAGAAGGACGTTGCCGCCGCTCGGAGTCGCGGAGAAGAACAGGTAGAGAGAATGGGCGAGCTGGATTATGAGGACGGCGCACGCGCCCACGACGCTCAGAAGGAGCTCGACGATGAAGAGCGTATTCCAGCTGCTCCGGGCGGCCCTCGTGCCTACCGCCACCGCGCCGAGCCCCATCGCTCCGAGGTAGCCGCCCACGGTCAGGCTGTACCACACGATCGTGTTTCCGGCCAACATCGACAGCGTCTGGGCGATGAGCAACTCATAGAGCAGGCTACACGCAGACAGCACGACGGTGATCGCCAGGACCGTGCGCACCGCGCCGGATCGGTCAGCCAACGTCGGCCTCTCCGGACTCGGTTTCGTAGAGCCGCCCACGCGTATGCACCCTCACGACTGTCTCCTCGGCACGGAACGCGGCCGTCAGCACCGCGATCGCCACGTCCGCGTCCATCTCATCGCCACACGTGAAGATGTCGACGGCCGCGAACGCGTCTTCCGGCCAGGTATGCACGCTGAAATGCGACTCGGCGATGAGGAGCACGCCGCTCACCCCATCGGGCTCGAACTGGTAAAAGTCCTCCCCCACCACGGTAGCCTTCGACTCCCGAGCTGCCCGCAGGAAGATCTCGCGGGTCGGACCCACGAATCGGAGCGTCTCGGGGTCACATCTCAGGAAGTCCACCAGGTAGTGCTGACCAAAATCCGTTCTTGTCGTCACACGTGCCTCACGATCCCAAGTAGTAGCGCAGGAACAGCTCGGTCACACGGTCCGCGGTCTGGAGCAGCACCGCGAGAACCACGAAGAGGCCCGCCTGCACCCACAGGAGGGCGGCGTAGCTTCGCCGGCCGGACTCGTGGACCTTGAACCGCTGCGTGTAGAGGCAAACTCCCACGAACGCGTTGATGAGCGCGACGAAGAACGCGCTGGGGATGAGGCCGAAGAGGGGGTAGAAGACGAAAGCGAACGCGACCGTGCCGCAAAAGGCGCCGAGGTAGTCGACGCCGAGCACCGCCCGCTCCGAGCCCTCCACTTCGGGGCCGCGCAGCTCGATGAGCAGAGGGATCTCAAAGCCGGTGAGGACCCCGATGAGGACAATGAGGAGGTGCGCGAGCACCGAGAAGAGCCAGTCCGGGATGCCGATCGAGCTCAGAACCAGGAGGAAAATCACCGAGAAGCCCCCGGTCACCGTGAGCAGGATCTCGACCTTCAGCAGTGTTGCGGCAGCGTGCTTGGTCCAACGGCCTTCGGCCAGGAGCGCCCCGATCCCCATCGAGAGCATATAGAGACCGATGGTCACGCTGTATCGGAGCACGGTGTTGCCCAAGAACGCCGACAGGGACTGCCCGAGCAGCAGCTCGTATACCATGCTGCAGAAGCCCAGGAGGAACGAGAATGCGTAGATCATCGGGAATTTCTCGAGGGTCTCACGTCACCTCCGCAGGAGTTGAAACAGGCTCGTGTAGTCATCGGTCCACAGGCGCTGGCTCTCCCCTGTTCGTGCGGGCGGAGCGGCCACGTGCGCGAAGGGCGCCGCCTCGAGCCATTCCCGGTCCCGCGTCATTATCATCCACTCCGAGCCCCAGTTCTGCATCGGGCCGGCCGGCGAGCGGATCTTGATCGCGTGAAGCCCGAAGTGATCCGCGAGTCGTAGTACGACGGGCTCGAAGTCGAGATGCCAGGTAGAGATCAAGAGGGCGATAACCCCGCCCGGTGCGAGATGACGGTCGTAGGCCTCGAACGCCTCCTTCGTGAGCAGGTGGAGCGGGATCGCATCGCCGCTGAACGCGTCCAGGAGCAGCAGGTCGAAATCCTGAGGGGGGTCCCGCTCCATCGACAGGCGTGCGTCGCCCATTACCACTTCGATCTCGGCCGGCGAATCCCTCAGGTACGTGAAGAGCGTGTCGGCCAAGATCCGGACCTCCGGGTTGATCTCGTAGAGCCGAATATAATCCCCCGGCCGCGCGTAGGTCGCCAGAGTACCGACTCCCATCCCAACCATCCCGATCCGGCGGTCCCGGTCCGGAGCGAGCAGCCGAAACGCCTGAGCCGCGCCGCTGTTGGGCGCGTAGTACCCGGTCCCGACCCGGCGCCCCTCGGGGCTGGTGAACTGGACACCGTGAGGAATCCTCCCGTGCCACAAGGAGAGATGCTCCTCGGCTCTGCCCTCGGCTTCTTGGTACACGGTGAGGACGCCGTAGAAGCTCCTGGACCGCACGACCGCGAGCTCCCCCGCCCTGCGGGCATGAAGGCTCAGCGCTAGGGCGAGGCCCCCCACCGACCCCGCCAGGAGGAGCCAAGCCGCCGGACGCCGACCGAGATACAGGGTGGATTCCTCGTCGATGAACATCGTGACGAGCGCCAGGGTGGCGACGCCCAGCAGCGCGACATGCAGCTCGAGATGGTCGTTGAATAGTACGGGAGCCAACAGTGCCACGAAGGCGCCTCCCAGCGCCCCACCCAGCGCCACGGTCAGGTAGAACGCGGTGAGATATCGAGGGTGCGGCTTGAGGCGGCTGAGCTCGCCGTGGCAGACCATGCACCCGATGAACACCACGGCCGCGTACGCCACGAGCTGCTGGGGGATGGGCGCGGCTTGTGCCCGGAACATGAACCACACGGCGCCGCCGAGGGCCGGGACCAGCGCCGCGACGAACCACGAGCGGACGTACCAGCCGTCGTGCTCGAAGGCGATGACGAACGTCAAAAGATAGAGGCCGAGCGGAAGTACCCACAGGAACGGCACGACCGCCACGTCCATCGTGATCTGATTGGTGACGGCGAGGAACAGCGCGGCTGCGCATGCGGACAGAGCGAGCCACAACACCCGAGTCCCCATAGCTGGAGGCGCCTCGTCGGGGTCCCGGAGCGCGGCGGCCCCCAACCCGTTCGGCCCGAGAGCCCGGAGTCCCCACACGGCGGATGCACCGCAGAGCACCACGAAGAGGCCGAACGTCGCCGACCAAACCAAGGTCTGGGTGCCCCGCGTCAGGAGGGGCTCGACGACGAAGGGATAGCTCACCAGCGCGAGCAGCGAGCCCAGGTTGGAGAGCGCATAGAGTCGATAGGGGGAGCGATCCGGAAGCGCTCGCGCAAACCAGGCCTGGAGCAAAGGAGCCGTCGAAGACAGGACGAGATAGGGCAACCCGATGCTCGCAGTGAGCAGGAGCAGAATCTGCGCTGTGGGGTGCGCGACCTCGGTCGGCTTCCACGCGTCGGCTGGCGTGATCGGGAGCTGAGTCGATGCTGCCGCTAAGAGTACAAGGTGGACTCCCACCTGTGCACGCGGTCTGAGCCGCTGGATACTCAGGTGCGCGTATGCGTAGCCGGCCAGCAGCATCGCCTGGAAGAACAGAATCGACGACGTCCAAACTGCGGGCCCGCCACCGAACCAGGGCAGGATGTAGCGCGCGATGAGCGGCTGGACCTGAAAGAGCAGGAACGCGCTGACGAACACGGTTGGCGCGTACAGGAGCATCGCTAGCGTTCCGTTGCCAAAGTTCGCGAGGCTAGTTCCACGGACGACGCGTGCTCCAGAGTTTTGTCGTAGGTAGCCTGGGACGCAGAATCGAGTTCACCCACCGCGTATCGATATCCGCCGAGCGGGGAAAGGGCGGTGGGAAGGATAGGCCGAAGCGCGTCTCATTCAGGATGGACAGTTCAACGCCGGGATCCTGGTACTCCGCGGCGGGGGCGTCGCCGTTCCACATGACGATGAATCCCTCTCGAAAATACGAAATGTGCCGAGTGACCATCCGGCGCATCCACTCCCCTCTGAGCTCGGCGCGGGCCTCCCCGGTACGGGGATCCAGAAAATCCGGTGTCCCCACCCACTCATCCAGGAGCACGAACGCCGCTGGGTTCTCGGCTTCGAGCGCGGAGCGGAACGGGACGATCGCCTCGAAGCCCGCGGCCCGGATGGTGTTGTAGTAGATCTCCCATTCGCCTCCGGGCACCATTCTCATGGCGCCGCTCTCGTCCGGCTGACCATAAAAACTCGAGCCCGGTGCGTCCAGAACGGCGAAGCCACCCTCGGTGAGGCTCTCCCGCACGAAGTGGAAGAATTCGCGGCTGTAGAGCTTGGAGACGTTGTAGTCCTTCACGTATGGGAAATCCAGGTAAACAGCGTCGAACTGCTCGGAGGACTTCCGCAGGTACTGGAACGCGTCACTGAACTCGGTGTCGATACGTGGGTCGTCGAGGGCGCCCCGGTTCATGGCCGTGAGCACCGGATGGACCCTCGCCAGCTCGACGAGCGTCCGGTCCAGGTCGACGTGCTTGATGCTCCGAATGGAGTCGTACTTTACCAACTCCCTTATCAGCAGCCCGTCTCCGGCTCCCATTACCAGCACCCGCGCCGGCGCCTCGCCGTTCAAGATGATGGGGACATGCGCGAACCACTCGTGATACGACTCCTCATGGCTCGAAGAAACTTGGAAGTCACCGTTCAGGAACAGGAAGCGATTCTTTGGAGATTCAGGGTGCTCTCGCCACTTGGTGGAATACGCATTGAGTAGGATGTCCGTCGGATACCCCGAGGGATCGTAGACGAGATCGATCTTCTGGTACGGAGAGTAAGCGCGCGTGACGTTCGGCAGGTCGTCCAGAGCGCTGAACGGCAACCCGCGCTCCGCAGCCTGAAAGTGGAAGTAGTACCTCTTGAGGAAGTACTGCTCGATAGCGCTTCCCTGGGATATCCCCACCAGCAACAGGCCGCCAAGAGCCGCGGTGGCCACGGTCCTCTCCAGCACCCAGCTGTCGCGCGGGACGAAGCGGTGGATCACGTATGCGGCGACGGACAGATTCGCCACCGCGGTCACGAACCCGATGACGGGCAAGCTGACGAAAGGCACGAGCGCGAGAGGAAACAGCACGCCGGCCACCAGCGAGCCGATGTAGTCCCAGCCCAGGACGCGGTTCGTGAGCCTGCCGCGGCCCGCGATGTCCTTGCCGATGCTGATCAGGAGGGGAAGCTCGATCCCGCTGAGAAGGCCGACGAGCAAGGTCATGGTCAGTGACACACCGAAGAACACGAACAAGCTGGCTCCGTCGGGCGATGGCGACAGGAACAGATGCACCGAGTGCGCGAGCTGGATCAGCAGCACGGCTCCTGCCCCCACGGCGCTGAGGACCAACTCTACGGTGAACAGGCTGGCCCACGCGCTTCCTCCGGAGCGCGGCCGGAACAGGACGGCTCCGAGGCCCAGCGCGCCGAGGTAGACACCGATCGTCAGGCTGTACCAGACCACGGTGTTGCCGGCGAGCAACGAGAGGGTCTGAGCGATCAGCAGCTCGTACAGGAGGCTGCATGCGGAGACGATCACCGTGATCGTCAGCAGCTCACGGACCGTCCCTGTCCCAACCGCTACCGTGCCTTCCGTCGAGCTCGGTGCCGGCTGGCCCCAGAGTCTCCCCGCGGAGGATCGGTCGAGCGACGTCATCGCTCGATCGTCTCCGGACGGCAGCCCTTTGGGTCGATCAGGGAAGCTCCTGAACGGATGGTGGGACGACAGCGCCCGACAGCGCAAAATCGGTCCGAAGATAGGTTCGGGGTCGACGGGGAACAAGAAGAAGCATGCCACTTCTTCTACTCCATGCCAACCTTCTGGCTGGCCCTGATGCTCATCCTGGTGTTCAGCCTGAACGCCAGGAACGTGTGGGAGTGGCCCCTCTGGTTTCCGGCGTCCGGGATCCACCATGTGGACTACGACCTGTTCACCGCGTGGGGAAAGATCAGGGACCGCTTCATGCACCTGGTGCTGCCGAGCCTGTCCCTGACGCTGGCGCTCGCAGCGGGCATCGCGCGTTACCAGCGTGGAGCAATGCTCGACGTGATCCGGCAGGACTTCGTGCGCACCGCAAGGGCCAAAGGTCTCGGACCCCTCGCCGTCGTGTTCAAGCACGCCCTGCGGAACGCGTTAATCCCGGTCATCACGCTTCTGGGTCTCTACCTGGGCGTCGCGTCGTGGACATGGTCATCATGCGCTTCGTGGACATGGTGCTGGCGTTCCCCCGGCTCGTGCTTCTGATCCTCATCAGCGCGCAGCTGGAACCCTCGATCTTCCTCATCGCCCGACACCTCGTGCCGAACACGCTGGGTCCCATCATCGTTGCCGCCACCCTGGGCATCGGGAACACGATTGTGCTGGAGGCCGGCCTCTCGTTCCTGGGCCTGGGCGTGCAGCCACCCACGCCCTCGTGGGGGACCATGGTGGCAGATGGGCGAGGCGCCCTCCTCGATGCGTGGTGGATCGCAACGTTCCCGGGCCTTGCCATCGTGTTGACGGTGCTGGCATTCAACCTCGTCGGCGACGGCCTCAGGGACGCCACCGACCCGCGCCTTCGCGGGTGACCCCAGGTGGTACGGCACGTTCACGCGTATCCTCGGCCGCTACGTGCGTGAACAGGGCGTGATCTCACTCGAGGATGCCATCCGAAAGATGACCTCGGCCGTAACCACCCGGCTGTCCATTCAGGACCGCGGCGTCCTATCTCTCAGCCGTGACCGGCGGAGTTGAGGCGAGCTTCCACACCCCCAGCGTGAGCAGCGGGAGGATCACGACCACCAGGAAGACCCACGTCAGCGTGCCGTATCCTTTCGCGATCAGCTCGATGAGCCCGAACTGCGCAATCGCGGTGCCGGTCAGGAGCAGCCCGAGTGCAACCGCTGGCCGAACGGTGTCCGGGAGTGTGCGGCCCTGCTCGCGGAAGGCCTCCGCAATGCGCTCGTTCACCGCGTGGATCATGCCTGTACCGGTCTCGATCAGGGTGCCGAACAGGGCGATCTGGAACGCGATCTGGAATGTTCTCGAACCCAACTCTTCCAGCAGGTAGTTAGCCGGCACCACCTGAGACGCAATCTCGGGGTAATGGCCCGCCATCACGATCAAGAACAAGAATGCAGGAATGATGGCGATCGGGCCCGCCAGGGTGCCGGCGATCAGCGCCTCGCGCCGGGTCTGCACGTGCCTGACGCAAAACAGCAGCGCTGGGACGAGCGCGACGTTGTAGGAGGCGTAGCGGATACCGCCCACCACCCATCCCGGCTCGATGGGCACGGACCGCAACGAATGGGCGATCGCCGGGCCGAACTTGCTCAACGACCAGGCGAACAACACCAGGTAGACGCCGTAGAGCACGACCGACCAGCCAGCGAAGACGCGCTCGATCAATCCCGTCCCTTCGAACGTAAGGAAGCCGATCGCCATCATGATCCCCAGGACCCCGACGAGGTACGGCAGCCCGAAGGTGTCCTCCAGAATCGACCCCGCGGCGGCGGCGATCACCGCGAGCACGAGCAGAAGCATCAAGAAGTAGCTCCCCTCGTAGATCACCCAGCCCCTCCCCAGCAACTGCTTGCAGAACGTGCGGTAGTCGAACGCCTGGAAGTGCCGGGCGAACTCGAAAGCCACAGCGCACACCACACTCCAGAACACCATGGAGACGAGCATCATCGCGAGGATACCACCGGCCGGCCCGTACGGGAGGAAGAACTCGGCCAACTCCCGCCCCGTCCCGTACCCGCCCGCGATCACGACCGATTGGAAGACGAGCCCCGGCAGGAGGTACCGCTGCAGGAACGAGGGTTTCAAGGCGGTCTCCGGCATGTAGGGTGACTGGATCGAGTGGCCTGATCATGCCCGCAGGCACTGCGCCGCGCCAGGTTCTTCCTCAGGCGGTGTGACGTTTTGTCCGGTTCGATCGTCGTATGGTTGTAGGGAAGGGCGTTCGTGAAACCAGATGGGGACCCGGACGTATTGCGGAAGAGAGAAGGGGATGGAGGCCGGGTAGGGCTCGGCCCCAGGTGGAAGGAAGAGGACGATGAATGTGGAAGACAGGGTGAAGTTCTTGCTGAGGGCCGCGAGTCGGGTCGAAAAAGAAGGCGATGGCCGCGTCGCGGACCTATTCCGCAAGATGGCGGGTGAGGTACTTCAGGCAGCCTGCCCGGTTCCCGGTTTGGTCGTGGGACGCTCGGAAGGCTAGCTGTTCAATCCTCCCCCTCGCCGGCTTCGGCCACCATTTCGTGGATCGCCGGCCCTCCCTTGATGCGAATGTTCAGGAACTCCACGAAGACCGAGAAGCCCATGGCGAAGTAGATGTACCCCTTCGGGATGTGGAACCTCATGCCCTCCGCGACCAGGCTCATTCCGATCAGCAAGAGAAACGAAAGGGCGAGCATCTTCACGGTGGGGTGCTCGGATACGAAATTGCCGATGGCGTTTGCCGAGATCATCATCACCCCCACGGCCGCCACCACCGCCGTGACCATCACCCCGAGGTCGTCCGCCATTCCCACGGCTGTGATCACGGAGTCCAGAGAGAACACGATGTCCAGGATGGCGATCTGGACCAGGACGCCGGCAAAGGTAGGCGCGCGCCTGCTCGCGGGCCCGCTCCCTCCCCCCTCGCCCTCGAGGCTGTGATGGATCTCTCTGGTGGATTTGGTGAGCAGGAAGAGTCCACCGGCAATCAGCACCAGGTCTCGCCCGGACACTTCATGCTGCAGTATGGCAAACAGCGGGGCCGTCAGTCCGATGATCCATGAGATCGAAAACAGCAGCAGAATGCGCGTGAGCATCGCCGCCGCCAAGCCTAGTTGGCGAGCCTTGCCGCGCTCCTCCTTCGGCAGCCGGTCAGCCAGCACAGAGATGAACACGATGTTGTCGATGCCCAGGACGATCTCGAGCAGTGTGAGCGTCGCCAGGGCGACCCAGGCTTCGGGGCTAGTGAGCCACGCCATTCGGATTCCGGATTCTTAGGGTGAGTCGGTGCTCGACGCTGGGTGGATCAGCTTGTTGTGGTGGAGGATGAAGTATGCGCTCAGCCGTGTCTCGGGGGAAGTACAGGGCCGCGGACGTGAAGACCTTCATCGTGATGGGACGGGTCGATCCCGGTGTCTCGCAGAACCAGGTCCAGGCGGAGATGTCGTCGATCTTCGCACGCCTCGAGGTCCAGTACCCCGAGGCGAACGAGGGCTACGGGATCAACGTCGACACGTTGAATGATCTGTTGCCCGGTGAGACCGACGCGGCCCTCATGTACATCCTCACCACGGTGACGATCCTCATCCTGCTGATCGCCTGCGCGAACACCGCCAATCCGCTGCTGGCCAGGGCGGAGGGCGGGCAGAAGGAGGTCGCGGCACGGATGGCGCTGGTGCCCGGGGTGCTGGGGACGACCATGTCCATCAAGGGGGTCGCTCTGCTCCAGACCGTCATGCCGCCCGAGCTTTCCGACGCGTTTCTGCCCCGGCTCGAGCCCGAGGTGATGCTCGCCACGCTCGGCGTCGGAGGATCCGGCTGCAATCTCGGCGGATGTGAGGGCTGACGACCGTGGCCATGATCGCGAGCTATTTGCCGGCCCGGCGGGCGGCCACCGTCGAGCCGGTGAGGGCGCTTCAGTCGGAGTGATCCCCTCGGGGTGAATCTTGCCGACGGCCTCCCAGGCGGGTCAGGTTGATTGATCCAAACGCCGGCTGCAACTAAACAAGAGCGGGTTCCGTCTATATCTTTATCGGGCGGAACCCGCCCTTCTGTTTCCCTCAGGGATGGAGTGCTTTGGGATATGGAGACCACCGACGGAACCACCAACGGTCACCCACTCATCCACCTGCGCGGCCTGACCAAGGTTTTCTACACGGAGGAAGTGGAGACCCACGCCCTGTCGGATATCCACCTGGACATCAAGGCCGGCGAGTTCGTATCGATCGCGGGGCCATCGGGGTGTGGGAAGACGACGATGCTGTCGATCCTCGGCCTGCTGGATTCGCCGACAGGCGGCCTGTACCTGCTCGACGGCGAGCCGTCGGAGAACCTGACGGCTTCGCAGCGCGCGAAGATCCGTAACCAGGCGATCGGGTTCATCTTCCAGGCGTTCAACCTGATCGGCGACCTGACCGTCTACGAGAACGTCGAGCTTCCGCTGACGTACCGCGGCATGCCGGGCAGCGAGCGCAAGGAGCGCACGCACGCCTCTCTGGAGCGCGTGGGCATGGCCCACCGCATGAGCCACTACC
>JACZXQ010000074.1 GCA_022571515.1 Gemmatimonadota bacterium | reverse complement strand
GAGGTCGTTGGGTGGGAAGGCGAAGGCCATGGTTCCGCTGTGCAACTCCCACCATCAGGTGCGCGAGCACACGGGCCGAGGGTTCTTCGAGCTTATCACCGGACTCGACCTGATAGCCGAAGCCTCACGGCTGGAAGAGGAGTGGGCAGCATGATCGGATACATCCTGGCGGCCCTCTTCTTCGGCCTGTGGCAGTGGGACGTGCGAAGGCTTAGGCGCGAGTGCGACAAGATGCTTGGCCGCGTCGAGATGATGGAGCGCGTCGTGAAGAGGATGGACGAGATACGATCGCCCCCGGAGACCAGCACACAACTACAGCCAAGGGATTCACGCCACCGAATAGTGGCTCCGGGGGCACACACAACCACTTCACAATTAGGAGGTAGAGAATGAGGGCACGCAAGGCCGAACTCACCCAAAAAGAAGTGAAGGACGGGATGATCCTGCTGTGGGTTATTCACACGGGGCTGCCGGTACAGACCGCTGCCATCGAGGGTGCAGACCAAGGGGATGGCCAACGCTACTTCGAGTTCCCGAACCTAGAGCGCGAGCTGACTTTCGGCCTAAACCGCGAATGCCCCAAGCGTCACACAGGTGTGATGGGCGTCCATTGCTGGGAGAAGGAGAGCGATGCGTTGAGCGCGGCCATATGGCAGATGACCAGCGAAAAGGCTCTCGCGGAAAGGAAGATGCAAAAATTCACCGAGAGCAGGTGTAAGGCGCTGGCAGAAGAGGGCGAAGAATCCGAATGACCTATGGACGCCCTACGCCCAGAGGGTACCGAAAGGCCCGAAGCTGCTAGAACCAGCGAGTCAGGCTACGGGGCGTCCAGACATTTTCGTAGGCTTGAGACACCTACGGGCGAAGAGGCCAGGATCGCTGCGCAATAAAGCAGTTAAGGTCCATATGGCTAGGAAGCAGAAGGCTTACTCAGAGCCTAGGTCGTAAAGGTCTAATCTGCTCCAGGTTCGATTCCTGGGCTTCGCTTCACTACCCGCCTGAAAGGATGAGACGATGACAGCGATGCCAGCACTCACGGGTGCCCTAGCGATGGCGCTAACCATGCCCGTCCCGACGTGGAGCAGCAACGCCTACAGGGATCGCGCTGGCTCGACCAAGGGGATGCAGAGCAAGCGAACGCGGAAGGTTCGACGACGCACCAAGATCGCCAAGGCTTCACGGAGAGCGAATCGCCGATGACCGCCCCCGACCCTTGGCTCACCCCTGACGCATGGGCACTGCGCCGCCACCTGCTCACCTTGATAGCGATGCTGGTAGTGGGTTGCGCAGTCCTAGCGACCGGCTGGGCCAATACCTGGCGCCACGGTCGCACGCTCGTAGCTGTAACCGAGACAGCCCAGTCGGGTGCGTGGCAGTGCGTAGAGATCGCGCTAGTGGATCTGGATTCTCTGGCCCTTGGAATCACGAAAGCGAATCAGCGGGTGTTTCTACTGGGGTCGCGGAAGCTGTTGGAGGATGGGCGATGAGCGCTGTAGTCGCTGGAGTGCTGGGGATCATGCTGGGGTTTCTCCTGGGTGCTGTCGCTGCCACGATCGTCACCGCCTGGGTGCGCTTCGGCGAGGACCGGGTGACAAAGAAGCCGCCCATTAGGGTGAACGTCTGGAGGCGACTGGACTCAACCAAGCCCGAGGGCATCGACTGGAGCAGGATCGGCGTATGAAGCCCGAAGTCCTCAAGTTCCGCTTCCCAATGCCACCGAACAGGGCCAACGCGAGGGGTCACTGGAGAAAGCACCACCGGAGCCAGACCGCCTACTACAGCCAACTGGACGCTCTGCTGATGTTCCGCCGGCTCCCCAAACCGCCACGGACGCCCTACGGCGAAGTACGAGCCACCGCAACGCTCCACCTCTACAACCTCATGGACCAAGGCAACGCCCTGAACCGCCTGAAGTGGATAGAGGACTGGTTGGTAAGCCGGGGCTACGTCGTGGACGACAGCCCCAAGCACTTCACCTACACCGGACTACCCACCCAGGTGATAAATCGCAGAGAGCAATTCGTAGAACTCGAACTCTCACCCGTTGGCGTAGTTGAGGACGACCGAGGACCGGAGGCGGCATGAAAAAGGTTGGCGAGTTGTTCGGAAGGCCGGTGTACGAGAACCCGGACCTCCCTGATGTCGGGGAAATCGTGCTGGGGCCGCTGACATCTGAGCACCTTCAAGAGTTGGGGGAGTACATGGTCGAGCACGGGCTGTTGGACCCGGAAGACCCATTCGGAATCGGCCCAACTGTCCTAGCCGGCGCCCCACCGGAGGCCGGTAGGAATGAGTGAGATACGCGCAATCATCGCAGGCTCCAGGAGCGTGACCGACTATCGGGTGGTCGAGCGAGCCGTTAAGGAGTCCGGGTGGGCTGACGACATCGCCGTCGTGGTGAGTGGTGGAGCCCGTGGGGTGGACCGCCTGGGGGAGAGGTGGGCTGACGCGCACCTACGTGAGGTCGATCCGTTCCCTGCCAGGTGGGACGGCCTCTCACACCCGAGGGCGGTCATCAAGGTCCGCCCGGACGGGAGCAGATACAACGTAATGGCTGGCCTCATCCGAAACCGCGAGATGGCTGAGAACGCTGACCTCCTGATAGCGATTTGGGACGGAAAAAGCAAGGGGACCAAGAACATGATTTTCGAGGCCCGAGACGTTGGGATTCCAGTCCACATCCACCGAATCAACGGAGACTAGCCAACCATGTACCTAACCGACAATCAAGCCACAGAACTCAGACAAGCGGACGCCGGCGGCCTCATAAGCAACAGCCGGATCGGCGCGTCGTTGGCGCAGAAGGGCCTGGCGTGGAGGTGGGGTGGCCTCACGGAGGACCACGGCAAGACCACCTACTATCTCACGTCTGGGGGCATGGCCAAGCGTGCTTGGCTCCGGGCGGTGGATGGGCTAGAACGAGGCGACGAACTCTCTGAGCGCATCTTGGAGTCCCGCACACGTCCTCGCATCAGGCTGACGGCCACCCATGTGTTGGTCTCCGTCCTGGCCTGCGTACGGCCCGGCACCTGGCTGGCCCGTGTCATGCACCAAGAGCTGAGCTACCGCGGGTGAGGACGACTGGGCCCGCTATTCAACCACGGAGGACACCAGTATGATTTGTACTGCGAACAAGGTGGACGGCGTGTGGATGTCCACAATACGGCATCGTTGCGAGCGCCCGATGGGACACGGGGGCCTGCACCGCTATACCCACGATACGTGGAAGTCTGATCCCCCCACGCGCACGGTTGTCGAGTTCACCACCGATGGTAAGACCGTGGGGTCGGAAGTGATTACCGGGGAAGGGGTCTGGATAGTATGATGCTCCACATGATCTGGAACACGTTCGCAGTGATCGGCGCGGTCACCGTAGTCGGTGGTGCTCTCGTGGCCGGCATCTACGCAGGCTGCGCGATATCCGACATCATGGACCGGCGCAAGGCCAAGGAGGAGAAGGCCCGCTTCTGTGGGCACTGCGAAAAATGGATCGAAGAGGCCGACC
>JACZXQ010000073.1 GCA_022571515.1 Gemmatimonadota bacterium | reverse complement strand
GGCACGCTGCGCGCGCTCCGGAGAACACGGCTCGCGGTGCGAGCCGCGTCGGCAACCTAGAACGTTAAGCGAAGGGCTCTGGGCCAGTAAGACCACGGTGAGAGGCCCGACGAGATGGCCAGGAGGAGAACCGATTCCCGATAGGACACTGTCGTTTCTGCTGCACACAGCATGGTTGGTTGCGTTGGTCTCGTGCGGGGGCGAAGAAGCGCCTGTGGTTCGAGGCTCTCCGCTGATCGTGTATGACAGCGCAGGGATTGAGGTAGTGGATTTCGACCTGGATCAATTGCCGAGTGCGGGCCTCGTTAGCGAAGCACCGGCGTGGGTCTTTGGGGCAGAGGCCGGTGCACGGCACGGAGTCCCCCTCTCCGAGGTGAGAGCCGCCCGATTGCTGAAGGACGGACGGGTCGCGCTGATCAACGGGATTGCCGAGGAGTTGCTTCTGGTTGAAGAGGATGGTCAAGAGTGGCAGCGGCTGGGGTCCCGAGGCGAAGGGCCGGGGGAGTTCAGCCACATCACGTCAGTCGCCGAGGAGGACAACGGCCTCGGCGTGTTCGATGAATGGCGGCGCGTGTGGGTGAGCTTCCGCGACGGGGAGTACTTCGACAGCTGGGAGCCGCCTCCCACCGGAGTTCCTGGGCTCTTCTACCCAGAGGTGGTGCTACCGGACGGTGAGGGGTTCTATGTCGGGGACGCCTTCCTTCCACCCGGAGCGTCGGGTGGGGTGCCCACCCGACGATTGCTGCTCCTAACACGTGTGGAGGCCGGGGTTTTGGATACTCTCGCGATTGTGCCTGCCGACACAGGAACGCCCAAGGGCGTCGGGATATCGATCCTACCTTTTGGGGCGCGGTATGCGTTGGAACGTGCGGACGCAGGTGTCTGGATTGGTGATTCAGCCCGGCCAGAAGTGGCCTTCCGAGGCCGTGACGGTGCGGTCCAGCGCATCTCCCGATGGCGGACAAGACAGAGCCGGACCCTCACGAGACGGCGCATCAATGAAGCAATGGAGTGGGCGATCGGCCTCGTAGACCGCTCAGCTGCGTCAGCGGCCCGACTTCGAGACACATGGAGGGAGACCGACTTCCCGGAAATGGTCCCGGCGTGGGGTACCTTCTTGCTCGGCACTGATGGCGTTCTTTGGATTAGTGACTATGCCGGGCCCGAAGTGGAATTGCCGACGCCCAAACCTCACCCCGTCCAGGAGTGGTGGAGCATCGATTCTGCTGGAAGGCCCATCGGAAAGCTAGTTTCTCCAGAGGGGCTGGAGGTGACCGGCTTCGGCAGGGGGTTCTTGATCGGCATCCATCGTGACTCTTTGGACGTGGAGACCCTGCGGCGCTACGAGATCAAGCCTCCGCCTCTACCGGATAGGCCTGTGGCAACTGGCCAGGACGGGAGCTAGCGGATGGAGGAGACGTAGCAATGCTGACCGGCCGGAACCAATGGGAGACGCTTTCCCGACTCGGTGAGGACAGGCGCCCATCGCCTAACCCGAACTTCCACGCTGTAAACTGAGCCCAACCCAGTGACTGCGGGCATTTGCGGGCATTTTCGCCGTGAAAGTGTAAGCAGTAATTGGTGTTGACATCGGCGCCACTGTGAGGTAATGTATATCAACCTTGCGGGAGGGCCCATGTTCGTCACCACGATCAGGAGTAAGCAGAAGGGCAAGGTCTACGAGACGCACCTCGTGCGCCGGACCTTCCGGGAGAAGGGCGAGGTGAGGACCGAGACGCTCGCCAACATCACCAAGCTGCCCGCAGACGTACGCGATCTCGTTCGACGGAGCTTGAAGGGAGAGCGATGTGTGCCAAGCAGCGCACTGGAGATCCTGTCGAGCCGGGCCCATGGCCACGTAGCGTTGATCCGAGGCGTGATCGGCGACGTGGGACTGCGAAGCGCCCTGGGGTCGAAGCGGTGTCGCGAGAGACAGCTCGTCGAGGCGATGATCGTGGCGCGCATCCTGGCGCCGCAGTCGAAGCTGGCGACGACGCGCTGGTGGCGCACGACGACCCTTCCCGAAGAGTTGGAGGTGGAGGACGCCACGGAGGACGAGCTGTACGCGGCGCTGGACTGGCTGGCCGAACAGCAGCCGCGGATCGAGCGGCGGCTGGCGCGCGAGTGCTTACAGGACGGTGCGCTGATTCTCTACGATATCTCGTCGAGCTACGTCACCGGACGGTGCTGTCCGCTGGCGGCCCACGGACACAGTCGGGACCATCGCCCAGACAAGCCCCAGGTGGTCTACGGCGTGATCACCAACGGTGACGGCTGTCCGGTTTCAGTCGAGGTGTTCGCCGGCAACACCAGTGACACCGCGACCGTGATGGACCAGGTGCGCAAGGTCAAGGAAGGGTTCGGACTCGAGCGGCTGATCCTGGTCGGCGATCGCGGGATGATCAAGCAGACGCGCATCGAGGAGCTTCGCAAGATCGACGGTGTGGACTGGATCTCTGCGCTCGACACCGCCCAGATCCGCGCCCTGGTGGAGGGTGGCGATCTCCAGCTCGGGCTGTTCGACGAGCGTAATCTCATGGAGATCACCTCGGAACACTTTCCCGGTGAACGTTTGGTGGTGTGTCGCAATCCGCTGTTGGCGGCGGAGCGGGCACGCAAGCGAGAGGCGTTGCTGCAGGCTACCGAACAGCGGCTGCGGTCCATTTGCGCAGCGGTTGCGGCGGGACGTCTCAAGAAGGGCGTGGCCATCGCCGAACGCGTGGGCCGGGCATGGGGCAATCAGCGGATGCGCAAACACTTCCGGATCGAGACCCGCGACGGCGTCTTCCACTTCGAGCGGGACGAGAAGGGCATCGCCCGCGAAGCCTCACTGGACGGGTTCTACGTGATTCGAACATCGGTCGAAGACACCCGGTCCTACCCCGCCGACGAGGTCGTGCGCTCCTACAAGCGCCTCTCTCGGGTCGAGCACGTGTTCCACAACATGAAGACCACGCATCTACTGGTTAGGCCCATCTACCACTACGACGAACGACGGGTTCGGGCCCACATCTTCCTGTGCATGCTCGCCGCCCACGTCGTGTGGCATCTCGAGCAGCGCTTGGCCGACCTGCTCTTTCACGACCCCGATCTCGATGAGCTCAATCGCACCGGCGACCCGGTCGCCCCCACGCCGCGCTCGGCAGAGGGCGTCCGGAAGGACACCGAACTGACGAGTACCGACGGCGGCTACCCGCTGCACAGCCTCAAGACGCTACTGGCCGCGATGGGGACGCTACAACGCCACACGATGCGAGTCGCCAACGTCCAAGGCGCATCGACCTGGGACCAGCTGTCGGTTCCCAGCCAACACCAGCGCCGCGTGTTCGAAGCCGCCGGCGTCCGGCTGCTGTAAGCAGAGTCCGGAACCGCTCAACGGGCGGAAACGCTGATGCCAGCAGGGGTTCCGTCGATGCCGGTCCTGGAAGTTCGGGCTAGATCGATGACCATCCACCGGTTGGTGGTCCCGCATTGCGTGCAGAAGGCGTAGGTGCTGTCCACGATCTCCATGTCACGGGGCTCGCCGCATCCGTCGCAAAGCGCGTGAATGGTCTTCCAG
>JACZXQ010000010.1 GCA_022571515.1 Gemmatimonadota bacterium | reverse complement strand
GTAGACCGCTAGGACTCGATCGAAGTCGGCCGTCGAGACGTCGAGTATGGAGCCCCGCGCGATGATGCCGGCGTTGTTGAGCAGGATGTCGCACTGGCCGAATCGCTCGATGCAGCCAGCGAGAAGCGCCTCACAGTCGGCCTCCTGGCTCACGTCGATCTGCATCGCGAGCGTGTCCACGCCGGTATCCGTGGAGATGGACTCCGCGCTTGCCGTGCACTGCTCCGCCAGGACATCTGCCATGACCACCCGAGCGCCGTGCTCGGCAAAGGCACGGGCGCATGCTGCACCGATGCCACGGGCCGCACCCGTGACGATGGCGGTCTTACCAGCTAGTGAGATCAATCTACAGACTCCAGATCGGCGCGGGACGTGTACGGGCCGCCGGTGGTTCGGCCTACCGGCCCCAGAGAGGCGCTGCGAAGTTGTCCACAACGACGGTCCTACGGCAAGCGGTCCTGGCCGTACGCCGATATCAGTATGTTCGCGGGCTCGCTCGATTCCAGATCTGGAGCGCCGCGAGCTTTTCAGAGTTGTTCACCTTCAGAGGGATCTCATGCCTGCCAGACCAGGTGAAGTCCTCGTGGTGCCGATCACCAAGACGTGGGCCTACCCCGAATTGGTGGACAGGTAAGTAGTTGTGTTTTGTAGCTGTTCCCAAGACCCCTGGGAGTCAAGAGCTTCCCGTGCGCCGAAGGCGCTTGGGAGTGGAAGTCGGCTCGACCCGCTGAAGCTTGCTGTACCCCCGCGAGCCTGACAAGCCACACTGCATCGTGCGTGGTTCTCCTCGAAGTTCATGGGCGATTGGTAGCCGAGAGCTGAGTGCCGCCGGCGCGGATTGTACCAGCCTTCGATGTAGCGGAAGGTGGCCATCCTCGCGTCGACCTGGGTCTTGAACCGATACCGGTCCAGGAGCTCACATTCGAGCGTCGAAAAAAATGATTCGACCATGGCATTGTCGAAACAGTCGCCGACAGAGCCCATCGACGGCCGTACACCCGCCTCCTTGCAGCGCCTCCCGAACGCGATGGACGTGTACTGGCTGCCCTGGTCCGAATGATGAATCACAGCCTCGGGCCTGCGCTGCCAGAGCGCCATGTCGAACGCGTCGAGCACCAGTTCCGTCCTGAGGTGCGTGGCCATCGCCCAGCCCACGATCCGACGGCTCCACACGTCCAGGACCACGGCGAGGTAGAGGAATCCCACCCACGTCGCGATGTACGTGATGTCCGCCACCCAGAGCTGGTCTGGGCCCGTCGCCGTGAAGTCCCGATCCACTAGGTCCGGCGCCGGTCGTGTGTCCTCATCGCGAACCGTCGTCGTCGTCCACTTGCGCGGACTCACGCCCCGCATGCCCGCCGCGCACATCACACGAGCCACCCGATTCAGGCTCGCGCCGTCGTTCTCGGCCTCGAGATCCGCATGGATCCTCGGCGAACCGTACGTCCCGTCGCTCTCCTTGTGGAACTGCTCGATTTTCATCAGCAGCACAGCGTTCGCCCTCGATCGCTCCGAAGGCCCCCGCTTGCGCCACGCGTAGTACCCGCTGGAGGAAACTTCCAGCACGCGACACATCACGCGCACAGGGTACAGCGCCCGGTGATCGCTCACGAATCGGAACCCCTCGAGGGGATCGATCCGGTCTCCCGTGCGAACCAGGCTGTTGCTTTTGCCAAGATCTCCCGCTCCATCTTCACCTGACGGAGCTCACGCCGTAGCCGACGCAGCTCCTCTCGCTCCGGCGTCGTCAGCCCGTCGCTGCGACGGCCCTCGTCCCGGTCCGCCTGCTGTGCCCAGATCCGGATCGCGTTTGCCGACGGCTCGAACTCCTTCGCCAAGCTCTCCGGACTTCGCCCCGCTCGCACAAGCTCGACCATCCGGCGCCGAAACTCCGGTGCATACGCCTTCCTCGTTCGTCCCATCGTGACACCTCCTTTCCGCAATCTCGTAGGTGTCCGTCAAATCGGGGCTATGCGGAGTCCGGGACTATGCGGAGTCCGGGGGACGGTGTTGTGCCAAGTGGTTTTTAAATAAGCGGTTATAGCTTGTGACCCCTGGTAGCTAGTCCGCATAGTCCGGATGCTCATTCCGACCTGTTGGCCGGAAAAGGAGCATTCCATGGCACACCACGACTTGTGGACACTCGACGCCTTGATCGAGGCGTACAAGCAGCACCAGCGACGCACGCGCGGACTGCGCGAGCGGACTCTGCACGGCTACGAACGCCTCGCGCGTCCGTTCGTCCGTGCGGCCCTCGGAGGCGGCCCGATCGACCCCACACACTTCAGTCCCCGCGACGTAATCGAGTTTGTCGCCTCGTTACGGGACCGATACTCGCCCCGCTCGATGAAGTTCGTCCGTACGGCGCTACGGTCGTTTTTCCGATTCCTGCGGGCCGAGGGACTCTGTGATGAGCGGCTCGAGGCCGCGATCCCTGCCGTTGCGCATTGGCGGCTGTCGACGCTTCCTCGATACCTGAGCGACGAACAGCTCGATCAGGTGCTTTCGTCGTTCGACGTCGCCAAGCCGTTCGGGCGCAGGGACCGAGCGATCGTGTTGTGCCTCTCGACCTTGGGCCTGCGCCCCGGTGAGGTGGCTGGCCTCCGTCTCGAGGACATCGACTGGCGCGGCGGCACCATCCAGCTGCGCGCCCGCAAGACTGGCCGCGGCGCCGTCCTACCGCTTCCTCGGGAGGCTGGCCGCGCGATCGCCGTCTACTTGCGCGAGGAGCGCCCGACGACCGACGAGCGCCGTGTGTTCGTGCAGCACCGCGGATCCCGTCGTGGTGGACCGATCTCGAACACAGCGGTGACGGGCGTCGCGGTGCGCGCGCTCCAACGCGCGGGAGTCGAGGCGCCTTTCGGCGGCGCGTACGTCTTCAGGCACACCGTGGCGAGCCGCTTGGTGCAGCGAGGGGCCAGCCTCAAGGAGGTCGCCGACTTTCTGGGGCACCGTTGCCTCGACACCACGGCGATCTACGCCAAGCTCGATCTGCCGGCGCTCCGCGAGGTGGCTCTGCCCTGGCCGGAGGTGATCCGATGACGCCCCCGAGCTTCCTCGATCAGGTCGAGGACTACCTTGCCTTCCGACGCGGGCTGGGCTTCGAACTCAAGTCGCCAGGACAGCAGTTGCTCGAGTTCGCTCGGTATGCGGACCGCATCGGACACGACGGTCACGTGACGACCGATCTCGCGGTGCAGTGGGCGCTGGCCACCAGTTCGAGCGACCCGGCCGCGCCCGCTCGACGTCTGTCGACCGTTCGACGGTTCGCGCGATATCGTGCGGTGTTCGACCCCGCCACTGAGGTTCCGCCCGCTGGACTCCTGGGCCAACGGCCACGCCGCAAACAACCCCACATCTACAGCGATGCGGAGGTCTCCTCACTCTTGAAGCAGGCCAGTCTGCTGTGGCCCCGCGGGGGACTTCGTCCCCAGACGTACGTCGCCTTCTTCTCACTACTGCTCTCGACAGGACTGCGGCTCGGCGAAGCCTGCCGCCTCATGCCTGGCGACGTGGACCTGACCGACGGCGTCCTCACCGTACGCGAGGGCAAGTTCCACAAGTCGCGCCTGGTTCCACTCCACCCGACTGCGACCGAGGCGCTCATCCGCTATGCCGATCACCGCAACACCCCCCGGACCCGGTCGGGATACTTCTTCCGTACCGATCATGCGCCAGCGCTCAAGCGCAACACCGTCCAGAGGACCTTCAGCCGGATCAGAGATCGCCTGGGTTGGACCGCCCACGGGCGCGCACGCCGGCCGCGCATTCACGACGCACGGCACACGTTTGCCGTGCGTCGGCTCCTACGCTGGTACGAGGAAGGCGTTGATGTCGATCGCAAGATCCTGGCACTCGCCACCTACCTCGGCCACGCCAAGCCCACCGACACGTACTGGTACCTCTCCGCGGTCCCCGAGCTGATGGCGATTAGCTCCGATCGCTTCGAGCGTTTCGCCCGACCTGAGCAGGAGCGCCCCTCATGATACCGCCCGAGATCGGCTTCCCAGCGCTATTGCAGGACTTCTTCCAGCGCCGGCTCATCGCAGAACGCGGCGTCAGCGCGCACACGATCGCAAGCTACCGCGACACCTTCGAGCTACTGTTCCGCTACGTCGAGCAACGAACCGGACGGACGGCCTCTGCGTTGACGCTCGATGATCTCGACGGGCCAATGATCCTCGCGTTCCTCGACCACCTCGAGACCGAGCGCGGCAACTCCTCGCGCACTCGGAACCTCCGCCTCACCGCCATCCGCTCCTTCTGGCGTTACGCATCCGTGCGCGACCCCACGTCGCTGCCCACCGCGCAGCGCATCCTCGCCATCCCCACCAAACGCTTCGACCGGCCCGCTCTGGACTTCCTCTCCCGCGAGGAGGTCGAGGCTCTGCTCGACGCACCCGATCGCTCCACGTGGAGCGGTCAACGCGACGCCGTCTTGTTTGCCGTCCTCTACAACACCGGCGCGCGCGTCTCCGAGGTCACCGGTCTGCGGATTGCTGACGTCCTCGTCGATCGTGCCTCTGCGCTCCTTCTGCACGGCAAAGGGCGCAAGGAGCGCGTCGTCCCGCTCTGGAAGAGTACCACCCGGCGGTTGCGTGCCTGGTTCAAGCACATCGACCGTAGCCCCGACTCCCCTGTGTTCCCCAACCGCGCCGGCCAACGCCTGTCACGCTCCGGAGTCGAGCAACGCCTGCGCGTGGCGATCACGAAGGCGTCCGAGCGTTGTCCCTCGCTCCTCGCGCGCCCGATCTCGCCGCACACGCTGAGGCACACGACGGCAATGCACCTCCTCCAGTCCGGAGTCGATATCACCGTCATCGCCCTCTGGCTCGGTCACGAGGACACGGCTACCACCCACCTCTATGTCGAAGCCGACCTCGCCATGAAGGAGGCTGCCCTGAGGCGTCTCGATGACCCCGGGCCCCGCCGGCCAGTCCGATTCAAGGCTCGCGATCGCCTCCTCGCCTTCCTCGAAGCCCTGTGACTATGCGGAGTACCACCCCCCAGGATCGCCCGCGATCACGCGGTCCGCCGGCACAACTCCGCATAGTCCTGGACTCCGCATAGTTTCTACTATGCAAAGCTTTGCATAGTAGAAGTAGGTCCACTTCGCCGGTCCGAGCAGCTTGGTGATATCCCAGCTCCATAGCTCGTTGGGCCGCTCGGCGAGCAGCTCGGGTTTCGAGTAGGCCGGATGAACAAGCTGATCGCGTCGCTCCCGGGTCTCTCCCTCGGCGGCCAGGATCCGGTACATCGTGCGCTCCGAGGCCAGGTAGCGGCCCTCGTCGAGTAGCGTGGCCCACGCCTGGGCGGGCGAGCAGTCGACGAAGCGCTCGGAGTGCAGCACCTCGAGCACCGCCTCACGCTCGCAGGGCGAGAGGGCCCGGGGCGGCTTCGGCCTCGGCTTGCTGGCTTTGCGTTCGGGCGGACGCCGCCACCTGTAGAGGGTCGCAGGCGCTACGCCCATGGCTCGGCACGCCGGCCGCGTGCCCACCAGGGGCGTGAGATCCTCCACGGCCTGCTCGATCATCGTCCGCCGCTCCCGTCTCGCGTCGCACCCCCATCCTGGAGCAGCTCTTCCAAGAGTGCGGAGACGTTTCCCTGGAGCTCGATCACCCTGCGGGCCTTGGCCAGCCCGGCCTCAGCTCGCTCGGCGCGACGACGCAGGCGCACGATCTGACCATCGCGGGGGTCCGCCTTGGGGCGGCCCCGCGACTTCGACAGTGCGTGCAGAGCTCCCCGGTCGCGTTGCTTGCGCCATGCGGACAGGTGCGACGTGTACAGCCCCTCACGGCGCAGCAGGGCACCGATCTCGCCTGGCTTCGAGCAGGTGTCCGCCTCGCGCAGCACCTCGAGCTTGTACGACGCCGTGAATCTCCGCCGCCGGGGACGCTCGACGAGCTCAGGGTCCGGGACTCCAGCATCGCGCCCATCGGCCGTCCGCTTACGGTCGCCTACGGCTCCCTCCAGCGTACGGCCGATGACCTGCTGTCCTCCTGTTCCGTTGTTCTTCCAGTCCAACATCTGATCCCTTCCCCTCTCGCCCTCCGGCTCAGTAAATACTCCAGTCTAATCTGTCTCACCGTATGTTGGCAGAGAGGGTCCGTGAGCGCCCGGCCCGCGTCTCCATCGTAAGCGCGCAGCAGAAGCGCCCTTCGGCGCAGCCCCCCCCCGCGGCTTGTGGTGCGTCGTATGTGGAGGGCTGGCTTTTTCCGTGATTGGCGGCAATTCACCCGCTGTGGACGACTGGCAAGCAATATGAAACGGGACATGGAGCTCGTCCGCACGCTTCTGCTCAGGGCTGAGGGCGTAGATCCGATGGGCATGGTTCACAACGTTCAAGTGGAGCCGTGGTCCGTACAGGAAGTTTTCGAGCATGCCGAGATGATGACGAAGGCTGGACTTCTCAAGGCGAACTTTTCGATCGGGCCGGAAACGCATCTCATGGGACTCACATGGGAAGGGCACGACTTCCTCGACGATATCCGAGATGACGGAGTGTGGAGCAAGGTGAAGAGGTCATTGGCATCGGTTGGTGGGACAGCATCTCTGGAAGTGACACGTCAGATCGCCGTCGCAGTCGTGAAGACGCAGTTGGGCCTTGATTGAGGTCGCTCCGGCGGCCAGGGTGGGTGAGATGTTCGGGCCGTTAGAGGGCAATAGGTGGCGTCTGAAGATGGCACGTGGCGACATCGCCTGGCCTCATGACCGACCCAGAGTGAGCCCCAAGCAACCCCGGTGACGAACCCGGTGATAAACCCCACCGTCGCTGGCCCTGTCGGTCTCAGGCTGTGAGCCCAGCGAGCCGCTCACGGAGTACCTCATGGTGCTGTTCGACTCGGAACTCCACGAGCTTTGATCGGTGCCCGACCGCAGCATCCCCAGCGCCGAGAATTATGCAGAGAAAGCACCCACCTCAGCGCGAATAGTCATACACGGTAAGGTGCGATCCCCGTTCAGTGTTGCCATTGCTGGCTTTCTTGCATTTTTCCACTTCCGATAATGGACATTATGTAAAGTAAACGCCCTAAATGCACCCGGAGCCGCGCATGGTTATACATCCGGATACCGAGAGGTCGGTGTGCTGACGCATCCGGTAGCTGTTGCCACGGATGTTGAACTCTCGAAGCTGGCGGACGAACTGGAGGCCGAATCATGAGAATTGGGCAAGATGAACCGCGTCAAGCCGCGTCGCGATGGCCAACTCTGAGGTGTTCTGCTGTCACCCCCAAACGGGACCGAACGCCGAATCCGAGCTCCGTCTGGGGTGGGGCGCGGGCGGCGGTCACGGGAGGAGGCCTCCACTGTCTCCCGCTCGGGCGCCGCCCCAGGGCCTGTTCGAGTTCGATCAGACCGGCGGGTTCGACCCCACCGATCCGGAACCCGTTCCGGACCACGCTTCGCGCGGTGCCCTCGAGTTCGATCAGTCGCTGCCAGACTGAGAGCACCCCTCCATGCCTCTATCCCCTCTGGTTTGAGGGTTCATCCCGCTCGCCCACCGCCGCCCATCTACGTATGCGTTCGTCCCATTCGAGCATTGCGAATGCCTGAGCGCACGCTTGATCCCCAACGCTGGCGTGAGACCCAAGGTTGACCGGTCTGGTCCTGCCCTTCACGTTATCCCGACCCGGCAAAAGGGCTTTTGTTTTGCCTTCTATGGGGCCAGCGGTCAAGACACACGTCCACAACGCGCCAGCGGCCCACTTTTTGACCGCAGGCGTCCGCATTGTTTGGATTGCCGGTTCGACGGTTCAGGGTGGGTGCGTTCGTCGGGTCCGTGTCGCAGTCCGAAAGTCCTTTACAGCCTTGGCGTTCTCCGCTCGGGAGCAGGAACCATCCTTCTATCTGGGGCTCATTGGCCCATCGCTTCGTTCGGCTCTCCAGGGGTGCATATCCTATCCGTGGGGACTCGGGCCACTCGGCCCAGCCCAGCAAAACAATGGATGCTTTCCCCTGTAACCGGTTCGCTCTCGGTTCGTCGGACCCGTTCGCTTGAACGCAATTTTCCACCCCACGCTCATCGTTCCGGGCCCGGTCTACTTCGTCGCTTCCAACCTCGTCGGGTCGTACCTCTCGCCCGTGCGCCAGAGCGCCAGCATAATCGATGCGATCTGACGTGCGATCGTCAGCTTCGCCAGGTTCGGTTTCGTGCCGCCGTCCAACAGACTCTCGTAGTGGCGGTACAGGGGTCCATCGTCTGCCCGTCCGATCACTGTCGTCGCCGCGCCTTTGAAGATCCGCTTCAGCGTGTGGTTGAAGTTCCGGTTCAGTCCGCGAGTCTGCTGCACCTGGACCTTCGCCCATTCTCCCGTCTGAGTTCGCACCCAGTCCGACGAGCTGCGCATCACGATGCCCAGGCCGCAGTAGGCCCAAAATCCGCTCCGACTCCTGAAGCGATACGGCGTGATCACTACCGGCAGTAGCTCGGCGACTCGAATCGGGCCTAATCCCGGACATGTCCGCAGCACATGCCACTCCCGGTGCTTCTTGGCCTCGGCCAGCATCGTTTTCTCGGCCTTCTCGCGCAGAGTCACGAGCGCGTCGTGCTCCTCGTAGAGTTGTGCCGCAAGCGCCTTCGTCGCCTCCGGCAACGCGCCGAGCCACTGATCCCTGTCGCGCTTCGAATACACCGACCGGCCTGCGCCGTAGCCCACACCCCTCGAGCGTAGCACGCTCCGCAGCCGATTCTTCACACGTACCGTGTCGCCGACCAGGAATCCGTAGGCCCTCGCCAGATTGCCCAGTCGCCCGAATTGGCCGCGCCCCTTGTAGACCCGCGTCTCGATCGAGCCGATCCTGAGTTGCTCGGCCAGCCCAAAGGCGTCCTGCTTGTCGCTCTTCGGGCCGCGGCTCTTCTTGCCGACGCCCGTCACCACCAGCTCCTCGACGTGTGGCTCCAGCACTTCGTGCAGCCACTCCGACAGCGTCCCTTCTTCCATGCACATGTGGCGTTGCTTCGGAATTCCGCGCAGTACCTCGATCAGTGCACCCGCATTCGTCTCCACCACCTGCGAGCCCAGCCGTTTTCCGCTCGGCCCTACCACCGCCAGCGTGCAGCTTGACGAGTGCACGTCCAGTCCGATATACCTGTCCATGGGCGTTCTCCTCCTCGGTTCGTGGGATTCTTCCTTGCACTCTTAGTAGTGCACCCACTCCAGGGGGAGAACGCCTTTTCATTGTTGGCTGCTTTGGTGAGGGGCAGAACCAGTAGCGGACGCCAGGGCCCTATGATGCCTATCCTTTTCGGTCGACCCGCCGCCTCTAAGGATCGCCACAAGAAACGGAAAGTCCCGGTTTTCTCACGTCGGGTGAGAGGTCAGTCATATCCATGGACACTTCCTTAGGTCCGATCCTGGTCGTCGAAGACGATCAGGACCATGCCCTGTTGATCCGATCGGTCTTCGAGAGCCGCTCCCGCGGGACAGTCATGCGCATCGCCTCGACCGGACGACAGGCGTTGGACTACTTGGAGGGAATACCACCATACGACGACCGCGCCGAGAATCCCCTTCCTGAGGTGATCATCCTAGACTTGGGCCTTCCGGACATGCATGGGTTTGACGTGCTGAGCTGGCTATCCGTCAGCGAAGAGCATTCCGATATCCCCGTCATAGTGTTCACGTCGTCCACTGATCCCGCAGATGCGCGGATGGCCTACTCCCTGGGAGCGCGCTCGTACAAGAGCAAGCCAGCACACTTCGGTGACCTGGTCGATGTAGTCCGCGACGTCCTTGGTAAGTGGTTGGGGCCCGCAAGTCTGAGTCTCGGGGACGACGATATCGGAGAGGTATCGTGATTAATCCCTGGCCATTCAATATGGTTAACCCAGGCAACCGCATCCGCGACCGCCGAGAGGTGGCTCTGCTGGATAGGGGGAGGGGGTAGGGTTGGGCAGGTGCCTATAGATATCGTAATCCTCGTAGGGACCGTGGCCGCGTCCGCTGTCGGTGCGTTCCTTGCAGGGCTTTTCGGGTTACTGTCAACTTGATCGGGTCGGGGTAAAGCAGAGGCAGGGGATCCGTCGGAATTGTTCAGGCAGCGATGGCCGCAGTCCAGTCTTTGAAAGAGCGGGCACGCAGCCATCGGTAATTCTCTGAGCGCATCCGGTGGCGCGCGAACCTGAAGGAGTTCAGGATGACTCCTTGGACCGACAGGAATCGCTGCGCCTGGCCAGCTGACTTGAACCGCCGCATCTGACGCTCACGTTGTCGCGTCGGTTGATGCGATACCTCCGCTCGATTGCTCTCGTAGCGTGCCGTGATGTAATTCACGGAAGGCATCGTGACGCGATGAGCAGCGCCGTAGCTTTTCAGCTCGTCCGTCACCTGCTGCCACGGTGGGCTCCCCTGCCCCTTCAGCAGCTTGCGAAAGAACCGTTTGGCCGCGCGGGCGTTGCGATATCGCTGAACCAGGATGTCGATCGCGTCCCCGTCTTGGTTCACGGCCCGCCACAGGTAGTGGCTCTCGCCTCTGATCCTCACGAACACCTCATCCAGGTGCCAAATGCCACCCAACCGACCCTGGCGGAGCTCGAGCTTCCTGGCGTACTCGGGTCCGAACTTCCGACACCACTGCCTGATGGTCTCGTACGAGACGATGATCCCCCGCTTCCCGAGGAGCTCCTCGACATCGCGGAAGCTCGGGCAAGACCGATGGTAGAGCCAAACGGCGTGACCGATGATCTCAGGCGTAAACCGGTAGCCGCAATAGTTGTTTGCAGTCGTTTTCATCAACAGAGTCTGGCGGGGCCGGGCTCGAGTTGACAGTACCCATGGGGCTGGCCGTCCGAGGAACACCTCGGTGACTATACGTATGATTTGAATCACTTTATACGTATACCGAACGCGCCGCCGTTTCATGTGCCGTTGCTTGCCGGCCAGGACCCCAGCGACTAGATCTCCCCCGCCGCGCCAGCCTTCGGCTTCGGCTCGGACTGAACGCAATTAACTCCGTCCCGGAAAGCGCAGATAGGCGCTCACGGGCCGACAGGAGACATAGATGCAGAACTTCTTTTTCGACGGCCACTCAGGCTTCCGGTACCTGATCCTGCTCTTGGGCGTCGCCACGGTTCTCTATGCCCTCTTCGGCGCGATCACCAAGAGGCCGTACGACAAGCCGATGCGCGCACTCTCGTCCGGTCTGGCAGGGGCGATGCACCTGCAGATCCTGCTCGGGTTCGCCCTCCTTTTTTCCGGGCGCTTCTCCCCGGCGATCGCAATTCACTTCCTCACAATGCTGCTTGCCGCCACCTCGGCGCAGATTCCGGTTTCGGTCATGCGCAGGCGCCCAGCCGAGGAAAAGTCTTATCTTCCCCACGCCGTATGGGCCGTCCTCGCACTCGCCCTGGTCGCAGCCGGACTCGTGGCAATAGGGAGGCCCATCGTAGGCAGCGGCTGACTGGAGCCCTGAGGAACGAGATGACCTCCACTCCCGACATCAAGCCTGAGGGCCGCACGGAGCCCGCTTTGCCTGACCAGGACGACCCACTCGGTCTGGTCATAGGCGGGGGTGGCGCTCGTGCGGCCTATCAGGTCGGCGCGCTGCGCTACTTCGCGCGGCGGTTCCCCGACCTCAGGATTCCCATCGTCACCGGCGTCTCGGCGGGGGCTATCAGCGCAGCGCTGCTGGCCTCGCACCACGGCTCCTTCAAACAGGCGGTGGACGAGTTGGTGTCCCTGTGGCAGAACCTCCGTGTCGAAGACGTGTTTCGGGTCGACACGCCATCCCTCGCTTGGAGCGGTGCGCGGTGGGCGTTCCAGCTCTTGTCGGGAGGTGCGGGTGGCGGCGTCAGGGTCGAGGGACTCGTGGATACGAGCCCATTGCGGGATTATCTGTCCGAGGCGCTGCACGCGGTAGACGGTGAGCTCACCGGAGTGCAGTACAATCTGGCCAAGGGGCGGCTCCAGGCCGTGGCGCTGAGCACCTCGAGCTACACGACCGGCCAGTCCATGACTTGGATCCAGGGATGCGATCTCCAGGAGTGGGAGCGTCCGCAGCGGCGCTCTCGGAAGACCGTGCTCACAGTGAACCACGTGATGGCGTCCTGCGCCCTTCCGTTGGTCTTTCCGGCCGTGAAGATCGGCGACGCCTGGTACGGCGACGGCGGCATCCGGCTGGCTGCCCCACTGTCGCCGGCCCTTCACCTCGGGGCCGAGCGGATCCTCGCGATTTCGACCCGCTACGACCGCGACCAGGTAGAGGCCGACCGCCCCTCCGTGCTCGGCTACCCGCCTCCGGCACAGGTCATAGGATCCATCATGAACTCGGTGTTCCTGGACCTCATCGACCAGGATGCGCTCCGGTTGGAGCGGCTCAACCGGCTGCTGGAGCGGTTGCCCGAGGAGGAGAGGGAGGGCCTTAGAATCATCAAGCTGCTCATCCTCAGACCATCGGTCGATCTGGGCCGGCTGGCGAACGAGTTCGAACCGCAACTGCCGAGAACCTTCAGATTCCTGATGCGTGGCCTGGGAACCAAGCAGACGAAAAGCCCGGATTTCCTCAGCCTGCTGCTGTTCCAGCCCGACTACCTCGGCCGGCTGATCGAGCTTGGAGAGGCCGACGCGGAGGCTCGATCAGAGGAGATAGACGCGTTCATCCTCAACGAACAGAGTCAGGGTGCCGCGTCCTCGGTCCGGCCGCACGGATAGCATCGTTAGACCCGCTCATACGTTAGGTTTGGAGATACTCAGCAGGCATCAACCCGGCGCCCCTCAGGGTCCGGTTTGGCGGGAGGCCCAGATGTCCAACGATACGACCAAGAAGCTCGCTAGCGTAGACGAGGCCAGGCAGGTAGCCGAGGCCGCCCGAGAGACCGAATGGAAGGACAGAAGCTTCGCTCGCGGGCTCTTCGAGGGACGCTTCCAACTGGATGTGCTGGACCCACCACCGCAGCCCGACCCTGAAGAGCAGGCGCGAGCAAAGCCCTTCCTCGAGGCCATAGATGAGTTCGCTCGTAACCACATCGACGGCGACAAGATCGACCGGGATCGGTGGGTGCCCGACGAGGTCCTCGAGGGCCTGACGAAGCTCGGAGCGTTCGGGATCAAGATCCCGCAGGAGTACGGCGGCCTGGGTCTCTCGCAGGTCTCCTACAACCGCGCCCTCAGCATCGTGGCGAGCCGCTGCGGTTCGACAGGAGCGTTCCTGTCGGCGCATCAGTCCATCGGAGTCCCTCAGCCACTCATCTATTTCGGCACCGACGAGCAGAAGAAGAAGTACCTGCCCCGACTCGCTGCCGGGGCACTGTCGGCATTCGCCCTGACCGAGATGGACGTGGGTTCGGATCCGGCCAACATGGCAACCACGGCAGTACTCTCCGAAGATGGCGATGCCTGGATCTTGAACGGCGAGAAACTCTGGTGCACCAACGGCCCGCGAGCGGAGATCATCGTGGTGATGGTGAGCACGCCCCCGCGTGAGGGCATACGCAGCAGGCGGCCGATCACCGCCTTCATCGTCGAGACGGCATGGGAGGGCGTCGAGGTCATCCACGAGTGCACGTTCATGGGCCTCAACGGCCTCTCGAACGGAGTCTTCCGCTTCACCGACGTGCGGATCCCGCGCGAGAATCTGCTCTGGGGCGAGGGCAAGGGGCTCAAACTGGCGCTCATTACACTCAACACGGGCCGCCTTTCACTCCCGGCGTTCTGCGCGGCCGGGGCGAAGGGATCGCTCCAGATGTGCCGGAAGTGGGCCAAGGAGCGCGTGCAGTGGGGCGCGGCCATCGGCAAGCACGACGCCATCGCCCAGATGCTCGGGCGCATGGCCTCGCATGCATTCGCGATGGAGTCGCTCGTCGAGCTGACCTCGGCCATGGCCGGCGACAAGAGCTTCGACATCCGGCTCGAAGCCGCCATCGCCAAGTTGTGGAACAGTGAGATGGGTTACTCGCTGCTGGATGACGCCGTTCAGATCCGGGGCGGGCGGGGCTACGAGCGAGCCGACTCGCTCAAGGCCCGTGGGGAGACCCCGTACCCGATCGAGCGCGCCCTCCGGGACATGCGCATCAACCGGATCTTCGAGGGCTCCAGCGAGATCATGCGCCTCTTCATCGCCCGTGAGGCGGTGGACATGCACCTGACCGTGGCCGGCGACATGATCGACCCGCGCGCGCCGATGACCCGGCGCCTGATGTCACTCGTCCGCGCGGGCATTTACTACGCCTGGTGGTATCCGACCCGTTGGCTCTCCTGGGGCCGGTGGCCGCGCTACACCGACTTCGGGCCGCTGGCGCGCCATATGCGCTACGTGCACAGGACGTCGGGGCGGCTGGCCCGGTCCATCTTCTACTCCATGATGCGATTCGGCCCCGGCCTGGAGCGAAAGCAGGCGGTGCTCGGGCGCCTGGTCGATATCGGCTCCGAGTTGCTGGTCATGACGGCCACCTGCGTGCGCTCGAAGCAGATGACTGGTGCCAACCCCTCCGATACGAGCCCGACTACCCTGGCAGATCTATTCTGCCGGCACTCGCGGCGACGGGTGGCGGAGCACTTCCGCACTCTCTTCTCCAACGACGACACCGCTACCTACAAGGTCGCCCAAGAGGCCATGGAGGGCCGGTTCGAGTGGCTGGAGCAGGGCATCGTCGAGATGGACTGGGAGATGCCGGGCGCTGAGCCGCCCGCTCCCGCCGGGGTGGGGTCGGAGGAGAGCGAGTCGTCGGAAGATCAGGCTCAGGCAGAGCCGGTGCCCTCGGCCTGACGAGCGTTCAGGCGCGCTCGCCCACCTCGGTGGTGGCGAGAGCGTCCTCGAACTGGCGACGGTAGAGCCGTTCGTATACCTGGCTTTGCTGGAGCAGCTCGGAGTGGCTGCCCTCTTCGGCGATCACCCCGTCTTCGAGCACCAGGATGCGCTCCGCCCGGATCACGGTCGACAGCCGGTGGGCAATCACCAGCGTTGTGCGGTCGGTCATGAGGCGCTCTAGCGCGTCCTGTACGAGCGCCTCGCTCTCGGCGTCCAGGCTGCTCGAAGCCTCATCCAGGATGAGGATCTTCGGGCGCTCCAGCATGATCCGGGCGATGGCGATACGCTGCCGTTGTCCCGCGCTGAGCGTGACACCACGCTCGCCGATCGCTTGATCGAACCCGTCCGGGAACGAGGTGATGAACTCGTAGGCGTGCGCGGCCCGGGCGGCCTCCTCGATCTCGGCGTCGGTCGCCTCGAGGTTGCCGTAGAGGAGGTTCTCCTTCACCGTCCCGGCGAACAGCATTGGCTCCTGGGGCACGAACCCGATCCTTTGCCTCAACTCGTCGAGCGCGGCCTCGCGGACATCGATGCCATCGAGCGTAACGCGCCCCTCCTCTACGTCGAAGAACCGCGGAAGCAGAGAAACCAACGTGCTCTTGCCCACACCCGAACTGCCGACGATGGCGACCGTCTCACCCTCCTCCACAGTCAGATCGATCCCGCGGAGCACCAAAGGAAGATCAGGGCCATACCGGAAGCTCACTCCCTCGTAGCGTACGACGCCTCGAGGAGGATCGGGTAGCCGCGTTGGAACGGCCGGAGCGACGATCGCCACCGGGGTATCCAGAATCTCGAAGATGCGCTGAGCCGCACCTGCCGCCTCCTGGAGGTTGGCCCAGAATCCCGCCAACGACGTGATAGCGCCAGAAATCGTGACCGCATACATCAGAAACGTGACCAACTGCCCGGGAGTCAACTCGCCCGCCAGGACCAAGTGGCCACCCTCCCAGATCACCAGGACGATCGCTCCGAACGCCACGAAGGTCACGACCCCGGTGAGGCTGGCCCGGGCTACCGCCCGCCGGAGTCCCTCATCCCGAGCCGCGTTCACCTCGGTGCTATAGGCCTCGGTCTCCCACGGCTCCCGGGTGAAGCTCTGCACGGTTCGGATCTGCGTGAAGACCTGCTCGGCCCGTGCCACGGCGGCCGCGAGCCGGTCCTGAATGGAGGTGCTGATCCGACGGACGCGGCGTCCGAAGAACCACCCCACCACCACTGCGAAGGGGATCACCGTCAGGGTGACCAGGGTCAGCCTCGGGTTGGTGATCGTGATAAGCACCAACGCGCCGGCCAGGAACACCCCCTGACGAATCAACTCGGGCACGCCGAAGCGGAGCACGCCCTGGATCAGGCCAGCGTCCGAGGCCAGCCTCGAGGTGAGTTCGCCGACCCTTCGATGCGAGAAGAAACCCGGTGGCTGATGGACGAGCACCCGGAAGACATCGTTCCGCAACTCCGCCACTACGCGCTCCGACACGGAGCCCGTGAGATAGCTCTGCGAGAAGTTCGCAACCGCCTGTACGGAAAAAAGGGCGATCAAGCCGATGGCGATGGAGTTCAGGAGGGCCTCGAAACCCGCGTCGAGGAGCGTCCCTATGAGCCACGGGAAGGCCAGGCCAACTCCCGTGCTGAAGAGCATGAGGACACCCGCGACCACCAGATGGAGGCGGTGTGGTTTCAGCCTTGGCAGGAGGCGCCGGAGAAATCCCACCGTCTCTACGGGGCTCGCTTTTTCTTTGGGCATGGGTCAAATCTAATTTCGGTAGGGGAGGCCGCCTAGTCACCGACTTGTCTGGTCGAACAGAATCCCCCAGCATCCCCCGCATGACCTCTCCACAACATCATCGGGCGTTCGGAGTGACCGTGGCCTGGACGCTCGGGCTACTCCTGCTCGGCAGCATCGTGCATGCGACAGAATCCAGCTTGGCTTGCCCCGACTGGCCCACGTGCTTCGGGACCCTGATGCCCGAGATGGAGGGTGGGGTATTCTGGGAGCACCTCCACCGCCTGGTCGCCGGTGGATTGGTGCTGATCTTCGTCGCTGCCACGTACCTGGCGTATGGCCAGGAGGCGAACCGTCCATGGGTTCGCACTAGCGCTTTCGGGGGGATAGCGCTCCTGGTGGTACAGTCGGTCCTCGGCGGCGTAACCGTGCTGATGCGGCTCCCGGATATCGTGTCCACCACCCATCTCGCGCTCGCGTTCGCTTTCCTTGCGCTGGCGGTCGTGCTTTACACGGTGACCCTGCCGGGATGGGGGAAACGCCCCGCCGCGTCGGGCACTGCGTTGCGGCGCATGCGATCGCTCGCCGGTGCTGCGGCTCTGCTGACGTTTGCACAGTCCGTGTTGGGAGCCGCGGTGCGCCACATGGACGCCGGGCTCGCGTGCCCCGACATGCCTCGGTGCCTGAGCCAGTGGGTACCGCCATTCGTCACGGGCGGGGTGGCCGTCCACTTCTCTCACCGTGTCGTGGCGATCCTGCTTGCGCTGGCAGTCATGACGCTTGCCGTCCACGCGATGTACGCCCTGGGACCCTCCGTCGCGCGGCGCCTGGCCATGACCGCCGCGGGCGTCGCGCTCGTGCAGGTGGCGCTCGGCGTCCTATCGGTAACCACAGTGCTGTCCGTCCCGGCGGTCTCGCTTCACACTCTCGGGGCGGCGCTCCTGCTCGCGATCCTCGTGGCACTCACGACGCTGACGTACGAGGTCGAGGCCGGGGTACCCGCCGCCGCCAACCGGGTGGCACTGGCCGTTCAAGCTGCCGCCGAAGATGGACGCTGAAGCAGTCGGGGCGATACTCGCCCCGTTGAACGCCGCCCTGAACGCGAGCAGCCTCGCGTTCGTGCTGGCGGGATTGGCCTTCATCAAGCGCCGCGAGGTACGGCGGCATCGGTTCGCCATGACCGGCGCCGTGACTGCGTCTGCGCTGTTCTTGGTGTTCTACGTGATTCGCTTCTCACTCACCGGGATCCACGAGTTTGCCGGCGAGGGTGTAGCGCGCGTGGTCTACCTGAGTATTCTGTTCTCGCACGTGACCCTGGCCATCATCATCGTTCCGATGGTGATCCGCCTGCTCTACCTGGTTCGTAAGCGGCGTTTTCATGCGCACGCCAGGCTCGCACGGTGGACCGCACCCCTCTGGATCTACGTCTCGACTACTGGGCTCTTGGTGTACGCCCTGCTCTACCACGTCTACGGGTATCGCTAGCCGCTACCACGGCCATCTACCTTTTCGGACAACTCCCATCGGCAAACCGCATCCCCACGTGATTCGCACGCCACATGGCTCACCGAGGTTGTGATGCCGAGCGTGCGCAGCAGCACCGGACCGCAGAAGCCCGACACCAAGGCGCAGGCGTCTCCTCCCGGATCGCTCTGAATGAAGAGCAGCGAACGCCCTTCCATCGTGAATGGACCGGCGGCGAACCCGCCGACGCGCCGACCGAACAGCGACTTGAGGGAACGCATCACGGCACGGCGAGCCACAGCGTAACGCAGCCTCGACGGGAGAACCCGCCATCGCTTGCGGGGACGCTCGCCAGTGCCGCCGGACAACCGTTCGCCGATGAGGCGGAAGACCTCCTCGGAGTCCGGCCGCCGAATGACCAGGCGCACCAGGTCGTGGAACTCATCGTCGGAGATCCGCCGACCCCGTTTGACGTCCTCCCGGGCATGCCGAATGCGCGCCTCCACCACGTCGCTCAACCCGAGCTTCCGAGGCATCGTCACCGACGGATCGTCGTCCTCCAGCACTTCGGCCGGGAGATCCTGGTGTCGGATCACCTCGAAGAGGGTCAGAGCCACGATGGACCTGATCCTGCGACGAGGCCTCGTATTCGTCATCGGCGTCGGCTGTGGTGGAGAGGATTTCCGGGCACGGTGTCGTCCGGCCCTGTGGGGACATGTCGATTCAAGTTGCAGCGATGGTCCCCGCCCGGCAACGGCCGGTTTTGCGACCTTACCCTACCGTACCGATTTGAGAGTGACATTCCGGATTCCATACGGTATATAAGCGGCACGAGCGTAGCGGGCGGAGAATCCGACAGATCCTCGTGAGGCCACCCTGGGGGGGCTGGTTTCGTGCCTTGAGGGCTGTCACCTCCCCCGCTCCTCGTTTTTTTTCGGCATGGTTTCCAACCCCCTTGGACCCGCAGGACCGAGTACCTAGTTTTCTTCCAGCCCCCTGTGACCAGCCACCCCCCCTCGGCTCATGCGACGATATCCTGCCTTCGACCCACCGGAATACCAGAACTGGGAACCCGATCCCGACCTGGTACGTGCGTTCGTCGAGTCCGTCGCGTCCGACCCGGCTACAGCGGACATCATCACCGGCATGGAGGGCGAGACGCACCTCTGGCTCTACCGGAGTCTCCTCGTAGCGCGCTTGCACGACACGGCGCTGAAGAGGTGGGTCCGGCAAGGAGTGATTTCCAAGGCCTGGCTCGGGACCGGCGAAGAAGCCGTTACAGCGGGCAGTGTCGCCGCCCTCGACCCGACGCGGGACGTCATCACTCCCATGATCCGCAACGCAGGTGCCTGTTGGATGATGGGCATGCCGCTGGCGGACCTCTTCCGATCGTATCTCGCAACGGCCGACTCGCCGAACGGCGGACGGGATCTGCATGTAGGGGATCTATCCAAGGGAGTCATCCAACCGGTCAGCCACATGGGAACCAATGTGCCCGTGATGGCGGGAGCGGCACTCGCGTTCAGGATGCGGGGAGAAGCCCGCGTATCCCTTACGTGGATTGGGGATGGGGCTACGAAGACGGCCTCCTGTCACGAAGGAATGAACTTCGCGGCGGTACAGAACCTGCCCGTGGTGTTCGTGATCCAGAACAACCAGGTGGCGTTGGGCACCCGGGTCGACCAACACGGCGCGGGTGACCTGGAGCACTGGGCGGACATGTACGGTATTCCGAGTCGGACGTGCGACGGCAACAACGTACTCGATGTTTACGCCGCCTCCGTCGAGGCCGTTGAGCGTTGTCGGCGGGGCGAAGGGCCGGCCGTTGTCGTTGCCGAGACGTTCCGCATGGGGGGCCACGCCACCCATGATGAACACGAGGCCCGCGCTACATTTCCCGAAGAGCTATTTGCGGCCTGGGGGAAACGGGACCCGATCGGGCAGTATGAGGAGTACCTTGTGGCTCACGGCGTTGATCGCACGGGTCTCGAGGAGATCGAGAACGAGGTTACAGCCGAGGTCGACCGGGCCGTGGACGAAGCACTGACGTCGTCTGGCCACGAGCCCGACGGCCGGTGCGCCCTCTACGAGGGTTTTTCGGAAGGCGGCCCGCTCGTTGGACTCCTGAATAGACCGGTGATGACTGTGCCACTGAAAGACGGGGCTTGAAGAGCAAGGGCCGTCCTGCCATATTCGGGGTGGATAATCAAGAATGATTCTTGTTAATAATGATTCTCGACTCGCGCGGGCGCGCATCCTGAGCCGCGGTCCGCTTTTTTTCTTTTCGTGGCCGACGGCACCGATGCGGACGGCCAAAAGGATGGCATATGGCCCCGTGCAAGGCTGAACCCGTCCTCGCCAAGGATCGGGTCCTAGACGCACTCAGCGACGAACAACTCGTCACGGAGCACCTTTCTGGACGCTATGGGGCATTCCAGGAGCTCTACGACCGCTATCAGTCTAGGCTGATCCACTTCATCACGCGCAAGACGGGCGATTCGGACCGAGCCCAGGATCTGGTGCAAGAGGCGTTCATTCGCGTCACGCGTCACCTGCATCGGTTCGATACCTCCAAGAAATTCTCGACCTGGGTCTACACGATTGCCGGCAACCTTTCCAAGAATGAGTTGCGTAACCGGTCTCGAAGCCCGCTCATCCTGTTCCAGCGCCTGACGAGCAACTGGGACGATGATCACCGGCCGATTCAGTTCGAGGACTACCGCATGCGACCGGACGACCTCTTCCGAAAGCGCTTCCTGCGACGCCTGGTGGAGGAAACGGTCGAGGAGTTGCCGGAGCACCATCGGCTCGTCTTCCGTCTCCGCGAACTCGAGGGGAAGAGCTATGAGGAGATCTCCGAGATCACCGGCGTGAACCTCGGCACGGTCAAGAGCAGACTGCACCGGGCCAGGAACTCGTTCGCCCAGCGCATAGAGCCCTTCCTGAACTGACCGCATCCCATCCGTGTGCGCCGGCCCTGGCAAACCGCCGGGGCGGTGGTACCTTAAACCATGTTCGATAGCCTGCGCCGCGCCTTCCACGAGGCGGTGGATAACTTCAAGGAAGAACTCGGCCGCGACGACGTTCCCGAGGCCGTCGATCGACTCCTTAGGGGGATGAAGGATGAGACCGCCGACGCACAGGCCGACGTACGCCGGCTCGAGTCCGAAATCGAGACCACACTCCGGAAGGTCGAGAAGGAAGCCAAGAGCGCCGAGACGTGCCGCCGGCGAGAACGCATGGCTCGGGAGATCGCCGATGAGGAGACGGCCAAGGTCGCGGCGGAGTATGCGGTCAAGCACGAAAACCGCCACCGAGTCCTCAAGCAGAAGGCCGACGTCCTCAACGAAGAACTCAAGGGGCGGCGGGCGGAGGTACAGGACATGCTCGCCGCGATCAAACAGGCCGCCAAGAACCGGGACACGCTCGCCGCAAGCGCAGGCCGCCATCAGGCGAGGAGCAGCCTCAGCGGCGCCGACGAACTCTTCGATCAGCTGGACCGGATGGAGCGCGCGATCGAGCACGACGATGCGCGGCACGAGGCCGAACGCGAGGTCGGCGACCTAGACTTCGGGACCAGCCCGACCGATGACTCGGAGTTCGACGATCTCGAGTCCCTGGATCCGGAAGCCGAAGCCCAGGCTCGGCTGAAAGAGTTGAAGCGAAGGATGGGTAAGCACTAGAAGGCTTTTAGGTCTCAATCCTTGTCCAAGCCGAGTTCCCTGTAGAAGAGCAAGCCCGCACACTCGCCTGCCAGAAAGAGCAGGTCTTCCCGAACACCACCCTGCAACCCTTCGCCGGTTGGGCGCCGCTCGTCGAGGACCAGGTACCACTGCCGGCCTTCCCTCGTGCCGATAAAAATCCCGATGCCGGTGGAGCTCTCCATAACCGTCGGTGCCTCCGACGTCTCCAGCTCCGCCACCAGATCGTAGCTGAACTCGACGCGAGCCGGCTCCGCGCCGAGGTCCAGCACGAAGAACGGCGTCAGCACGCCGGGCATCTCATCCGGATCCTCCCAGACAAGACCGCCCCGGCCGCCACCCACCAAGTAGATCGACCGCCACACCGGAAGGGCGAACCGCGAACGATCCCCGTCGCCGCCCCACACCGAGAAGTTGCCGCGCGACCCGTTGGCATCGGGCCCGATGTCGGAGACCGCCTTCGAGCGATTGAGATACTTGGTGAGATCAATGACGTCGTCGTCCACACGGAACGCTTAAGTCCTCCGTCACCCCACGTCAAACGGAGAAGCCGAAGGCCGACGGTAGCGGGCTTCCGGGCTCCAGGATAGATTTCGCGCGTTCGTTAGCGAGCACCGTACTACGAGTGATTTATGGAAAACTGGATAGGTGTAGGCATCTGGATCGTCATGGGCGCGCTCGTGGGGATCGTCATGCGGGCCCTCGTAAAGCGGCCTGAAGAAGCTCCTGGCCATGTTACTGTCATCATGATCTTAGGCGCCTTCGCAGCTGTTATCGGGGGTATGCTGGGCGTGGGCATCCTCGAATTCGATGAGCCCCTGGCCCTCAGCACAGGCGGCATGGCCGGCGCCGCGCTTTTCTCGGTGTTGATGACGTTCGTCTACCGCTGGGGAATTCGCGGCCTCACCTGAGGCGCTCTGACGTTCGTGGAAGCCATGAAAAAGAGAGGGAGGCGTCGACCTATGGGGGCCGACGCCTCCGCTCACACATCTCGCAGATAGCTCCACGAGACCATCGAAGTGGCTTGCCTGAAAGGTGACCAGCCTCTCTGACCGTGCGACTCAATTCGGTCTTGGCAAGAATCCGTTCAGTCTGGAGGTCGTTTCCCCTCCACCCATCCCACCCACTTCACTAGATATGACGTTCTGACCGCGAAAAAGGTTTCCTCGACTACGGAGCGCCCTCCAAATGGCCGACGCACAGTCCTACATCGCCGAGTCACTCCCACGCTGGCGGGAAGAGCTCGACGAGTTCCTCCGCATCCCTTCGATCAGCGCGCGCTCGGAACACGACGGCGATACCCGGGCCACGGCCGAATGGCTGTGCGACAGGATGCGGGCCGCCGGTCTCGAGACCGAGATTATCGACACGCCGGGGCATCCGGTGGTCCTCGGTGAGTGGCGAGGTGCCGGGCCCGACGCCAAGACGTTGCTGGTCTACGGCCACTACGACGTTCAGCCCGTCGAGCCGCTGGACGAGTGGACGTCAGCCCCCTTCGAGCCAGAGGTCCGGGACGGACGCATCTATGCTCGAGGCTCCGCCGACGACAAGGGACAACTCTACCTCCACATCAAGGCCGCCGAGGCACATCTGAAGGCGACCGGTTCCTTGCCGGTCAACCTGATCATTCTGGCGGAGGGGGAGGAGGAGGTCGGCTCACCCAACCTCGTGCCTTTCGTGGAGGGCCACCGCCAACGCCTGGCATCGGATGCGGTGATCATCTCGGACTCGTCCATGTTCGCGCCCGGCCTACCGTCGCTGCTGTTCTCACTGCGGGGCTTGGCCTACTTCGAAGTGCACGTGCAAGGACCGGCGAGCGATCTACACTCGGGTTCATACGGAGGCGCGGTGGTGAATCCGGCGAACGCATTGGCTCACATCATCAGCACGCTTCACGATCAAGACGGCCGGATCGCCATCGAAGGCTTCTATGACGACGTCGTCGAGTGGGACGAAGCCACGCGCCAAGCGATTCGCGAACTTCCGTTCGATCGCGACGAATTCCAAGCCTCCGTGGGAGCATCAGAGCTGGGTGGGGAGACGGGCTACTCGGAGCTCGAGCGCCTGTGGACCCGCCCCACATGTGACGTGAATGGATTTCTTTCCGGTTACACGGGGGAGGGTGCCAAAACGGTTCTGCCGGCCCGAGCGATGGCCAAGATCAGCTTCCGGCTGGTATCGGACCAGAATCCCGACCGCGTGCTCGAGCTCTTCCGCGCGCACCTCTCACGCGTCACCCCGACCGGTGTTACGGTGACCGTGAAGGATCTCCACGGCGGCCATCCCTGGAAGGCCCAACTCGATGAGTCCCTGAAGTCTGCCGCCACGTCGGCCCTGGAGCGGGCGTTCGGCGCCACGCCGGTATTGGTCGGTGAGGGCGGGTCGATCCCTATCGTGGGCGAGTTCGAAAGAATCCTCGAGGCGCCAGCGCTACTGATCGGATTCTCTCACCCGGGGTGCAACCTGCACGCGCCCGACGAGTGGTTCCCGGTGGAGAACTTCGAGAAGGGCATTCGCGCGCTCGCCTACTTGTACGAGGAACTGGCATAGCTCTCCGCTGGGGAAGCGCCTCAGCATTCGGCTGGAGGCAGCATTGCTCCAGCCCGGAGCAATGCCCGGGCTTTGTTGAGCGTCTCCTCGTATTCCTTGCCCGGATCGGAGTCGGCGACGATGCCCGCTCCGGCCTGGACGTAGGCGCGTGACCCCACGACGACCACAGTCCGGATCGTGATCGCCGTGTCCATGGACATGCCACCCCAACCGAAGTGCCCCACCGCGCCGGCGTACGGCCCCCGGCGCACTGGCTCCAACTCGTCGATGATCTCCATGGCTCGGATCTTGGGCGCGCCGGAGACCGTGCCCGCCGGGAAACACGCGCGGAACACGTCCATGGCCGAAACCCCCTTCCGGAGCTTGCCTTCGACCTGGCTGACCAGGTGCATGACGTGCGAGTAGCGCTCCACCACCATCAACTCCGGCACCTCCACGCTGCCGTACTCGGCCACCCGCCCTACGTCGTTTCGCCCGAGGTCGACGAGCATGCGGTGCTCCGCAAGCTCCTTTTCGTCCTCGGCCAACTCCAACGCAAGCGCCCGATCCTGCTCTGGTGTCGCGCCGCGCGGGCGTGTGCCGGCGATCGGCCGGACGGTGACCGTCCCGTCCTCGACGCGTACAAGCACCTCAGGGGAACTCCCCACCAGAGTCATCCCATCCAGCTCCAGGAAGTAGAGGTATGGGGAGGGGTTCAGAGACCTCAAGGCACGGTAGAGGTTGAAAGGGCCCGACTCGAGTTCCATCCCGAGCCGCTGGCTCAGCACGACCTGAAACGCGTCCCCGGCACGGATGTATTCGCGAATGCGCTCGACCGCCGCCTCGAACTCATCCCGCGTCATTGTGCTGGTGAAGTCCGGGTCACTCTCGGGCTCCGCGGCCAAGACGAGCGGGGCGGGCGCCTGGGACTCGCCGAGCCGCTCGATGACTCGTCGGGTCTTGGCAGCCGCGAGGTCGTAACGACGCCGGAGCTCGTCGGAGTCCAGCCCGGGCTCCACGTCCACCGTGGCGATCGCCTTGGCCCGGCCGAGCAAGTTGTCGATCGCCACCACGATGTCGACGAACAGGAAAAGCGCGTCGGGCAAGCCGAGGTCGTCCTCCGGCCCCTCACCCAGTCGCTCGACCTGGCGCACCACGTCGTAGGAGAAGTACCCTACTGCGCCGCCCCACAGCCTTGGCAGCTCGACATCGGGAGGCGGGGTCCGGGACCTGAGGCGGGCGTCGAAGTCGGCCAGTGGATCGTCCGTCTCGATCTCCGTCCAGCCCGCTTCCGGGGTCCACCACTCGGCCCGGTCGCCATGGAGGCGCCAGGCGGCGGCTGGCTCGCTGCCCAAGAACGTGTAGCGGGCCCACTGGTCTCCCCCGACGACGGACTCGAGGAGGAAGCCGAACGGCGGGCGAGCGAGCTTGGCGTACGCGGTGACGGCGGTATCGACATCGAACAGGAACTCTCTCCACACGGGGACAACGCCCACGCCCGGCTGTCGGGCGCGAGACTGAAAATCCTCGAACGTGGGGTGAGTCTCCATGGATCCTCTTTGACGGCGACGACTGTGCAGTGGGAAAACAAGATATGACGGAGGGAGAGCAGGGGAAGGTTCGCGCCGTCCTGGCTGTGGACACCGGGGGCACGTTCACCGACGTGCTTTACCTCGATTCGGGCCGTCTGAAGAGATTGAAGATACCATCGACCCCGGCCGATCCCGCAGACGCGGTGCTGGCCGGATCGCGGGCCCTCGTAACGGACGGCGCATCCTACCTGTTGCTGCACGGATCCACTGTCGCGACGAACGCGCTGCTCGAGCGCACAGGCGCGAGAGTGATCCTGGTGACCAATGAGGGCTTCCAGGACATCATCGAGATCGGGCGCCAGAACCGTCCACAGTTGTACGCGCTGGTCGGGCACCGCCTACCACCCCTGGTGGCGCGAGGCGATCGCATCGGCATTCGGGGCCGCCTCGGACCGGCCGGCGAAGAAATCGAACCAGTGGATCAGGCCGAGCTGGACGCGCTATCACAAAAGACGACGGGGGCGGAGGCGCTGGCGGTGGTACTGCTTCACTCTTACGCCGATCCCGAGCACGAGCGTCGGGTCGCGAAGGCACTCGCGGGGAGCGGCGTGCCCGTGTCCGTCTCGTCCGAGCTCCTGCCGGAGTACCGTGAGTACGAGCGTACCTCGACTACCGTGGTGAACGCCTACGTCGCGCCGCTCATGTCACGCTACCTGCATCGGATCGACACCGAGTCCGGCGCGGAACGCGTGCGGATCATGGGATCCAACGGTGGCGCCTTTCCAGTGACGCGGGCGATCCGCGAACCCGTCCACACAGTGCTCTCCGGGCCGGCGGGTGGGGTGGTCGGAGCGTTCACGTGGGCCAAGCGGGCCGGTTTCGACAAGGTGATCTCGTTCGACATGGGGGGGACATCGACGGACGTATCCCTTTGCCCAGGTGAACTGCTCCACACCCGGGAACTCGAGATCGCCGGCCAACCCGTGGCGATTCCGGTGATCGACATCCACACGGTGGGGGCGGGCGGCGGCTCGCTTGCCCGGCTCGATCCGGGCGGGGCCCTGCGGGTGGGCCCACAATCCGCGGGCGCGGACCCGGGCCCCATCTGCTACGGGCGCGGGGGCACCGGCATGACGGTGACCGACGCCCATGTTTGGCTTGGACGGCTGCCGTGTGATGCTTTTCTGGGAGGAGAGTCCACGCTGGACCGCGCCGCGATCGAGCCACACCTCGAGGCCATCGCAACCGAGTTGGGGACCTCGCTCGAGGATGCCGCCGAGGGCATCCTGGCAGTCACGGTCGCGGCGATGGAGCGGGCGCTCCGCGTGATTTCGGTGGAACGGGGGTTTGATCCGTCAGAGTTCACTCTGGTGGCTTTCGGAGGTGCCGGCGCCTTGCACGCCGCCGAACTCACCCAGACGCTTCAAGCTGCCCGAGCGGTGATCCCTCCCGATCCGGGACTCCTGTCGGCCTACGGGATGTTGGCGGCGGCGGTTACCCGTGAAGCCTCACGCACGGTGCTGATCTCCACCGCAGACGAAGACCACGGCTCACGCGTGCAAGCGGCGCTGGACGCTCTGACCACTCAGGCGCGATCTGCACTCCTGACGGAGGGCGTGCCCGACGAAGCGGTCGACATCACCACGTGGGTCGACGCGCGATACGAAGGCCAGAGCTTCGAGTTGAGGGTCGCGTCCGAAGACTGGCAGACCACGTTCCACAAGGCGCACGAGGAGCGCTACGGCTACTCACGGCCCAAAACACCTCTCGAGGCCGTGACCCTGAGGGCAGTAGCCTCGGCGCCTGGCCCCCTGCTCGAGGTCGAGATGCTCGAGGCGGCGGACGGACCGCCAGAGACCACTCCGGCAACCGTCCATGTAGGCGGCTGTTCTGTGGATGCGGTGCAGGTGGAACGCCCCCTGCTGCGGGCCGGCCACGAAGTGAAAGGGCCCGCCATCATCACGGAATACAGCGCTACCACCTGGGTGCCCGAAGGTTGGACTGCCAGGGTCGACGAGTTAGGCAACCTTATCCTGACCGCTTGAGTATACGTTGCGATGAGCCAAGACCAATCGAGCAAAATGGACCAACAAGCTCCGGGATCCACGAGCCATGCGGCCACGCCCGAGGCGGCCGGCCGGTGGATGGAAGCCCACATCTGGGCAATCGGGACCGCCGCCTTCGTGGGCCTTCTCTACGCCGTGACCCTCGCACCCACCACGGCGTTCTGGGATACCAGCGAGTATATCGCGACCAGCCATATACTCGGTATCCCACACCCTCCGGGAAACCCTCTCTTCGTCGTTCTCGCGAGAGCCTGGGAGCTACTTCTCACATCTTCGGGACTCTCCGTCGCCGTTCGGATCAACCTGTTCTCGGCCATGATGGGTGCGGCGGCGCACGGTCTCTGGTTCATGGTGGTCCACCGGATTCTCGGCCACTTCAGCAAGGACCGCGTATTCAGATTGGTCGGCGCTGCGACTGCAGTGTTGGTGAGCGCCACGGCGTTTACGGTGTGGAGCCAGTCCAACGTGAACGAGAAGGTCTACACGGTCTCGCTCTTCACCATCGCGCTGCTGAGCTGGCTCGCCTTCTACTGGCGCGAGAACATCGGCAAGGGCAAGGACGACAACCTGCTCGTGCTGATCCTGTTCATTCTCGCGCTCTCCGTCGGCAATCACCTCATGGCGTTCCTGGCCGGCCCAGCGCTCGCCGCCTTCGTCCTGATGACCCACCCGAGGACGCTGGTGAACTGGCGGCTCTACGTCGCGGGGGCGGGGGCGATGGCGCTGGGGTTGTCGATCCACCTCTTCTTGCCGCTCAGGGCTGCCCTGGATCCCTTGATCAACGAGGCGGACCCAACGTGCAGCACGCTCGGCAGCGCGCTCACGAGCATCGTGACCTGGGGGCAAGCCGGCTGTGCCGAACTCTCCTCAGCCTTGGCCCGGGACCAGTACGACAAGCCTCCTCTCATCCCACGCATGGCGCCTTTGCTAGCGCAGTACGGCAACTACTTCCAGTACTTCGACTGGCAGTGGAACCGCTCGGTGGCGGGGGCCCGGACGGTGCTGCCATTCGCGCGACTCCCGATCACGCTCCTCTTCAGCGCGCTCGGGCTCTACGGCATCGTCGAGCATATGCGTCGGGATCGGATCAGCGGCTATTACATGCTGACCCTTTTCGGCACGCTCTCCGTGGCGTTGGTCTTCTATCTGAATTTCAAGCATGGCTTCTCGCTGTCCGCACCCATCGCCGACAGAGCACTGCATGAAGTCCGTGAACGAGACTACTTCTTCATCGTGAGCTTCTCGATCTGGGGTTTGTGGGCTGGGATAGGCCTCGCCGCGCTTTGGCAGGCGCTGGCCGCCAAGCTTCGTCGTCCGTTGAGGATCCTCTCTCCGATCCTTGCCATCGCTTTCATCCCACTGATCATGAACTGGTCGTGGGCGACACGCTCGTATGACTACTCGGCCCGTGACTGGGCCTACAACATGCTGATGAGCGTGGAGCCGTACGGGGTACTTTTCACGCACGGGGACAACGACACTTTCCCCCTGTGGTATCTCCAGGAGGTCGAGGGGATCCGCCGCGATGTGACGGTCATCGTGACTTCGTACCTGAATACGAATTGGTACGCCAAGCAGCTCAGGCAACTGACGAGCCCCTGCCCGGCGGGCGTTGATCCGGCCGATACCCCCGACCGGATCGTCTGCCAGCGTCCTTACGACTCGTCGGGCCAGGGCGCCCTCTACACCCATGATCCGGCCGAAGCCGAGGCGCAGGGCAAGGTGGCTCTCTTGCTCGACGACCCGATCAAGATGCCGACACGGAGTATCCTCGCCCTGTCTGACGAGACCATCGATCAGGTGGCAAGCCCGCGAGGATACCTCCGGCTGCGGGAAGCGAGACAGTTCCAGATGGACTCCCTGGTGGCGACCCTCCGAGCTGGCCAGATCCTCTTTCCTTGGCACCAGTTCGCGCTCGCGATCATCTCGAACTCCCTGGGTGACAGGCCGCTGTACTTCGCGTCGAGCGGCAACACGCCGAGCGATCTGGGGATGAGGCAGTACACGGTCCGGCAGGGTCTGGCCTACCGCCTGATGAGCGCACCACCGGTCGCCGACAGCAATCTGATCCAGATGACGGTCGCGGAGGTTCGTCGCGTGAGCGGGCCGTGGCTGGACCTGTCCCGCACGCGGACCCTCGCCGAGGAGGTGTTCATACACCGAACGGGTCTACCGGACGAGTGGACGCATTGGCCCGACCGGTCTACCGTGGGTATTCCGGCGTATTACAGTTGGGTGTACCTCGCCCTGGCGGAGGCTGGGCGGTTGACGGGTGACAACGACTTGTATGTGGCCGCGAGCAAGCGGACGACCGCCTGGCAGTCGTTGCGCCCCTGATTCACACACCCCCTACAGCTCAAAGGAGCGCGGACATGGCGTCGAAGGAGCCACAGAACTACGGAAACCATGTGAGGTGGGTACCCACATACCACTTCCTCATTGGCCCGATCTTGCTGTTGAACCTCGGCTGGTCGTTGTACCAACTCGTGGTGGCCTTTTCCATGGCTGCCGTGGTCGCCTTCCTGCTCGCCATCGGCCTGATTAGCATGTTCCTGCACTTGCGCTTCTTCCCATTAGCCGCACAGGACAGGCTCATTCGGCTCGAAGAGCAGCTGCGCCTAGAGCGGCTGCTACCCCACGAGCATCGGCACAGAATCGCGGACCTCACCGTGAACCAACTCATCGCCCTTCGGTTTGCGTCGGACGCCGAGGTCGGCGACCTGGCGATAGCGGTCTTGGATGAGGGGCTGTCCGACCGCGAAGCGATCAAGAAGCGGATCACCGACTGGCGGCCGGACCACCAGCGGGTCTGATGGACTCTGAAGGTCCGGCCGGCACGGGGCAGGAGGCCCCCGGGACACGCGGCGACGCGGACGCAGCGCTCAGCGTCATCCGCACCCTCGACCGGTGGTACGTCGAACTCCTGGAAATGGCTAAGTCCCTGGGGATCCTGGGCTCGGGCCGCGAATCCATCAGGGAGTCCGAGGACTCCAATGGCGGGCGTTGGGTCGAGTTCCCCGACCTGGCCGAAGAGGGGTGGCCCGACTTCAGGATTGCGATCCCACACGACGCCGAGTTCGGCTACGCGACGTCCAGCGTGCTCTACCGGGGCGTCCAATACAAGAGCGCCATCGGTCCAGAGGAACTCCTGGTGGCGTTCAAGGGCGCGCTGGCGGAGGCCGGGGCCGAGTACGAGGCGAGGGATGACCATCTGGACGACTATCTTCGCACGACCGATCTCGGTGGGGATGTGCGCATCCGGGTAAGTCCTCACAAGGACGGGCGTACGCGGATCTCCATCGGCCAGTATCGCAGCGGCCGTCGGGTGGAGGGTGCGCTGAGGGCGATCGCAGCGAGATTCAACCTCGCCGGGAGCGATCGCGCCGGTTAGGCCATGTCGGCCTCAGTGCAGCGTGAGTCGTCCCACCCCGCCGGGAATCACTCGCACGGAGGAGGCTCCGTCGGACCCTTCCTGGAATTCCAGGGCGCTGTCGAAACGCTCCGGCACGAGGTCGACGATCTCGCCGGGACACAGGAGGAACACCTGCTCGAACCGTGGCAGCAGAGAGTGTAGCAGGCCTACGAGCCGCACCTTCGCCTCCCTGCCGAGCCGGTCGAAGGGATCCCCGATCATGAGGGTCGAGAGGCCATTACTCCGCTCCGCGACCAGATCAGCCAACGCCACTCTGAGTGCGAGCACGTAGGCCGCAACCTCTTCATCAGACTGAAACGGCGAAGGCCCCTCGTCCCGGACGGCGATGGGCTGGCCGTCAGCGTCCTGAACGACGCCCAGAATGGCTCCGCTCATGAGGTGGTTGAGGTTTCGGCCCGCCCTCGTAACGAGAAGATCTCGGGCCTTCTCAATCAACTCCACCCGAAGGGCGCGGAGCGCCGCGGCGCGAACGACAGCCTCGCCGCCGTGGTGAGCAGTTTCGCGAGCCTGGTCCGGCTCGGGGGGCTCCTCCGCCTCACTTCCCGCCGAGCGTGAGCGTAGGCGTACGACCTCTTTCGAATAGGCCTCGATTCGAGCCTGGAGTCGAACGGATCGGCTCTCCAGATCCTGGAGCGCCGGCGGCTTGAGATCGAGTTGCTCGCGCCGGCGCTTCCACCAACTCCCGTCCTGGACGATGGACTCCCACTCCTCGCGAAGCTGGGTGATCACTCGCGCGTGGTGGTCGGCGAGGACCTTGCCACACGTTGGACAAGGTGCCTCGGCCCCCCCGGATTCCATCTCCTGGAGCCGTACCTTGAGTTCTCGCGCTCGGTCCCGATAAGCCATGAGATGGGTCTCCGCATCCTGCCGCTCGCGAAGCCATTCCATGTTCGCGACCTCCATGTCGCCGTTGACTTCGGCGGCGTCGGCGCGCACCTGCCGGAGTGACTGTTTTTCTTGCTCGAGGGTTCCGCTGAATTCTCCGGGGGCCGCGTCCACCTCGCGGCCACCCTGCCGGGCGACTCCCTCATCGATCAGCTTGAGCTGCCGCTCCACCTCGGCGAGCCCCATCCGCCGCGCGAGCAGGCGCACCGCCCTCTCCAACCCATCCGAGGTTTCATCCACTCCGCGACCGCTCGCCACCCTGGCGAGAGGGTCGGTGGCGGGTGCGAGGCTGCGCTCGAGTGCATCGAATATCCGGTCCCGGCTGCGGCCGTCCCGGCAGGCCAGCGCGGTCATGCCCCGCGTGAGGGCAACTCGGAAGTCGCCCAGTGACGGAGCGGATCCCTGAAGCTGCTCGATCATCCTACGGATCCTTGCACTCTGTGACTGGCTTGGGTAAGCGCATCTTCCACGGCCCTTCTGATGACGTCTTCATTCAAACCCGGCGTACCCAACCGGGCCGCCAAACGATCCGAGAGCGAGTCGGCAAAGTCCTCGTCAGGACGCGCCTCCGCAGGTCCCGGCGCGTCTTCGAGAGAGACCTCGAGGTGAAGTGCCTGCCGGCGATAGTCGTGCAGAAGCTTCTGTATCTGATCGAGGTCCTCCGGACCCAGGCCCTGTATCCGAAGACGTACGATCTTGCCGCCAATGCCCCCGGGGACCTCCTCGAGAACCTCTCGCACACGTTCTCTCAACCTGGCCTTTCGCGCCGGTTCAAAGAGGATGGGCTCGAGCGATACGACCGGCCTTCCCGCAACAGGATGGAATGTCGAGACGCCCGCGACGAGGTCGAAACTGAGAAACCCCTTCTCTGCCACGGCCTCCTCCCATGGGGCGGCACCCACGCGTTCCAGCGATCCGCTGTAATGGACGTTTTCACGAACCGCCACCCGCGAATGCCTGTGACCGAGCGCCACGTAGTCCCACTCGTCGGCCCTCACCACGAATCCGGATCCGCCCCCCGCCGTCACATCACCATACGCCAGCAGCACGTTCCACCTTGCTTCTGGGTCTGGGGTCACGGCCTCCGCCTCGTTGGAGATCGCTGATCGATGCGGAACCAGGACCGCATGAAAGTCCAGATCCGGCAGGTGGACCACCCGGCGCCTGGCGGTAGCCGCCTCCACGCCCGGGAAGGCGTCGAAGGTCGCCAAGGCGCCGGGATCGCCAGGTCGGTGTGGAGTGTCCCGCGAGCCGGCTACCATTAGGACGTTCGTATCAGGCAACGCCTCACGAAGGGTTGCGAGCCCGCGGGCCAACGCCACCATGGCTCCCTGAGTGGGCTCCGGACGATCGAAGATATCACCGGCCACGAGAACCACCTGCGGTTCGATGTCCCGCATCTTATTGATCGCAGCCTGGAAGGCACGCGCCACGTCTACCTCACGTACATTGCGCCCTCTGTCCTTTCGCTCAAACGCTCGGAACCCCAGGTGGAGGTCCGAGAGGTGCGCCAGAATCACGGTCCCGCTTCCTCCACCGGATCGGGTGACGCGGGGGTCGTGCTCGACTCGCCATCCATTTCGCGCCGCACCTCGACGAGTCCCACGCCTTGGATGAGCGCACCCGCCGAAAGCAGGACCATCAGAAAGAGCAGCACAGACGGCGCCGAAAGCCGGGGCACGCCATAACCCGCGGCCATGATGCCGATGGCCGCCCCGAACGCGCCAGAGGCGCCGATCCTGGGGCCGACACATCCGCGAATTTCACGTAGGCTTGCCATGGTGCCGAGCAGGTTGCCCGCCGCGTAGAGCGGAAGCCCGCCGAGTAGCGCCAACCCCAATGCCTGGGACACAGCCGTAGACTCGGCCCCCGGCCGAAAGGTCCAAAGCGTCGCAAATCCCGCAGCTACCATGAACACCATCAGACAGACCATCCACCGCCGCCTGAGGGCATCCACGAGGTTGGGGTGGTTCAGGTCGGGTGCGGCCATGAGACCGAGTCCGAAGGCGCCGATCTCCGTCGCCAGGACGATCGCGAGCGCACGCATCAACCCTTCGCCGGAGTACAAGAGGAGCCCTACCGCGACCTCGCCAACGGTGGCAGCCGCCAGCCCAATGACGAACGGCGGAATCCAACGGATCAGGTAAGTGAAGCTCAATTGAACACGTTCCCCCCACGCGCCGGGCCAACAGCGAGCGCGGTCTTTGCGTTCCCTTGGGAGCCCGGATAGCTTTCCGAAACCTCATCCCAGGGAGGCGCACCACGCGGGGCACCACCCCGCCGACTGTCTTCCACCGAAGACCAGGACCCCGTAAGGCGATGGTACTCCACAAGCTAACCGTTCTTGGCATTGTAATCGCCACCCTAGGCTGCGACAACGTGGCCTGGGGAGGCTCGGAGTTGAGGCTACAACCCCCCCCATCCAAAAGCGACACGCTCGAGGGCTCGGCCGTCTCCAGCAACGACTCGGCCGGACCAAACTCGGTCGCTGTCGTCGTGGGACCCGTACTGTTCATGGGACGCAGAGACGGCAACACGGTCTCCCTCGTGCCGGTGGGCGAAATCCGCGGACGAAGCCTTCGGGCGCTGCCCACCGAGGATGAATCCCCTGGCTTCATGGAGCGGTTCACCCGCGAGCGTCTCGCACCTGGGGCCGCCTTCACGCTCTTTGCCGAAGGCGTGCGGGTAGGCACTATGGTGGCTTCCACGACCGGGGTGGCAGCGGGGTTCTGCGCCGGCAGACCGACCGTGAGTGGCCAGCTGGAGTTGGTCCCGGAGGCGGCCGACGCCGAACGCTTCCTCGCACTCGCCCGCAGCAACGGCGACGCGCGCCCCTATGCCCCTTACCGCAAGCTGAGCCACAATCGGGACCAACGGGTGACGTCACTCAATCTCATGGGGAGGATCATCCGAACGGTCGGGGCAACCCCGCCTCCTTCCATCCTCGAGATCCGACGCGACATCCAGGTCTTCGACCTCATGGACGGCTCGCCCCCTGCAATCGTCGCCACCTTCGTCTACGGCGACGGGCTCGACGTAGGCCCAACGACCCCGGGGGCGTACTCCGTGTTCTTGATGGGCACCGATGACGGAGCCGGGTACACCACATCCTACATGGCCTACCGCCAGAACGACGTACACGGGAAGGGCACGCCGCGACTGTTCGACCGGCTGGATTGGGACGGGGATGGCCAGGCAGAGATCCTGCTCGAGGTCGCGGGCGAGGAATCGATGTCGCTCGCCGCCATTCACAGGCGCGGCGGCCAGTGGGTGGATCTCTACCACGATGTGTGTGGTGGAGCCCTGTCCGGCGGTACCGCAGCGCCCTGACCCGCCCCCATGCGACGGATTCTCCCAGGCCTTTCAGCCGCCCTTGTCGCTCTCGCTTGCTCGGGCGAGGCTCCGGATCCTCAGGCCAAGGCGACCAACTCTGATCAGCCACCCGATGGGTTTCCGGTGGTGGTCGTGGACGCCACCGGAGCGGAGCATAGGTTCGAGCGACCACCTTCGAAGATCATCTCACTGGTCCCCTCGGCCACGGAAACGCTGCTGGTCCTGGGCGTAGGCGCGAGACTGGTGGCCCGCACGGACTTCGACACGGCGGCGGCGGTTGTGCACCTGCCCTCCGTCGGAGGAGGTCTGGACCCGAGCTTGGAAGTGCTAGTGGTTCACGAGCCGGACCTCGTGATCCACTTCCTCGGCCCCAATAGCGCGGGGACAGCGAGCCGGTTCGCCGAATTCGGCATTCCGAACCTCGCGATTCGGCCGGACGGGATCGATGATGTGCGCATGATCATGCGGCTGTTGGGCCGTGTAACCGGCAAGGTAGCGTTGGCGGACTCGCTGGTCGGCACTATCGACGCCACCCTCGTCCACGTCGCCGAGGCGGTCCGTGGCCTCCCACCCGTGCGCGTTGCTTTCTTGCTCGGCGGAGCCGCCCCCTACGCAGCCGGCCCCGGTAGCTACGTCCACCAACTCCTCACGCTGGCTGGAGGTCAGAACGTCTTCGCAGATCTGGGGCACCTCTATGCTCAGGTCAGCCTGGAGAGCCTCGTCGTCCGCGAGATCGACTTCCTCCTTCTTCCGGAGGGGGCCGAGCCGCCCCCAGGCATCGATCGCCCCGTGCGCTTCGTCCCCGAGTCCATCCAGTTCCCTGGCCCGCGGCTCGGCGAGGCCACACTCGCGCTCGCGAAGATCCTGCACCCGGAGGCGTTTCGGTGAGCCGCCGGGCACTGGCCGTGCTACTCCTGGCGATCGCAGTGGCCGGATTGCTCGCAGGTGTTTTTCTCGGGCCCGAGCCCCTTTCCTGGTCCGTGGTAGTCGACGCTCTCCTGGGCCGAGGCTCGAGCACTCTGCACAGGGTCGTGTGGGACATCAGGCTTCCCAGGGTCATCCTGGCACTCCTCGTAGGTGGTGGCCTCGCCATGGCGGGTACGGTTTTCCAGGCGCTGCTCAGGAATCCCCTTGCGGAGCCCTACATCCTGGGCATCTCGGGTGGAGCGGCCACCGGCGCCGTATCGGTCATGGCGCTCGGGCTGGTGTCGCTCACCTCATGGGCGCTTCCAGCGGCGTCGTTCGCCGGCGCCCTGCTCGCCATCCTCTTGGTATTCCGCGTGGCATCGGCGGCCGACGCCCGCTTGGACGTTGGTGTGTTGCTTCTGGCCGGTGTGGTCGTCGGCGCTTTCTTCGTCGCGATTCTATCGTTGATCTTGGCGCTTTCCGACGCAGAAACCGTGCGGAGCGCGGTACTCTGGACCATGGGCAGCCTGCGTGGCGCGACCTGGCGAACGGTCTTGGTCGTGGGGACCTACACCGTGCCGACGACGCTCGCCCTGCTCGGATTGGCTAGGTCGCTGAACCTCATGGCCATCGGCGAGGAGACCGCCAGCTACCTGGGGGCCGACGTGGAACGCGTGAAAAAAATGGCCTATGGGGTGGCCTCCATGGTAACCGCCGCGGGCGTCGCGGCCACCGGCGTGATCGGCTTCGTCGGCCTCATCGTCCCGCACGGAGTCCGTCTGTTGATCGGCTCGGACAACCGTGCGCTACTCCCGATCTCCTTCGTTGCTGGGGGCGCGTTTCTGACGCTCGCGGACCTAGTGGCCCGCACCGCGCTGGCGCCGGCCGAGCTCCCTATCGGAGTCATTACCGCCCTGGTCGGCGTTCCCCTGTTCCTCGTGCTCCTTCGGCGTATGGTGAGGCGGCAGATTGGCTAGCGCGGCGTCTGGACGCCCGCCCGAGGCACCTGGATCCACATCCCGAGCGGTGGCGGCCTTTTCGACGGAGTCCCTTACGGCCCGCTACGACGCGACTGGCCCGGATGTCCTCAAGAACGTCACGATGGCAGTGCCGGCCGGCACCCTGTATGCCGTCCTCGGCCCCAACGGTTCGGGCAAATCGACCCTCATGCGAGTTCTCATGGGCACACTGCGGCCCATCCATGGATCGGCCCGGATCGCGGGGCGCGAGCTGAGGGATTGGGACAGACGCGAGTTGGCCCGCCAAGTCGGAGCCGTTGCGCAGAGTGAAGACCAGCCCTTCCCGATGACGGTGCGAGAGCTCGTGAGCATGGGACGGTACCCACACTTGGGCCCGTTACGTCCGGAGGGAGACGAGGACCGCGCCGCCGTCAATGAAGCGCTAGAGCGCTGCGACGCCGCCCAACTCTCGTCGCGCTATGTCTCGACCCTCTCAGGTGGCGAGTTTCAGAGAATCCGCATCGCCCGGGCTCTGGCCCAGAAGCCCCGCGCGCTCGCACTGGATGAGCCGACCGCTAGCCTCGACCTCCGCCATGAGATGAGCATCCTGCAGTTATTACGCGAATCCGCCGATTCAGGACTGACCGTGCTCCTGATCACCCATCATCTCAACCTGGCGGCCCGTTTCGCGGACCAAATGCTCCTACTCTCCGAGGGAAGGGTCGCCGCACAGGGAAGTCCGGAGGAGGTCCTACGTGAAGGAGTGCTCGAGGAGGTCTATGGATGGCCGGTGTCGGTGCGGCCCGATCCGGTGTCGGGCGCTCCGAGCGTGACGCCCCTGGGTTGACGGGGCCTCAGCCGGCCTCCTCCCACAAGGTGCGGTAGCTCTCGAACCGGCCGGCATCCACTTTCCCCGCCTCCAACGCCTCTCGAACCCCGCAGTCGGGCTCGGTCAGGTGGCTGCAACTCCGAAAGCGGCACCGGTCGCGGTGGGCCCGGAACTCCGGGAAGCACCAGTCGAGCTCGGATCGCTCTACGCCCCAAAGGCCGACCTCGCTGAATCCGGGCGTGTCCGCCAGCAGCCCACCGAGCGACAGCGGTATGAGCCGTGAGGAAACGGTCGTATGCCGACCCGTCCCCGTGCGTCGGCTGAGCTCCCCTATTCGCAGGTTGAGCCCAGGCTCGAGGGCGTTGACCAGGCTGCTCTTGCCCGCGCCCGACGGGCCTACGAAGAGCACGATGCCGGTGGATACCATCCGCTCCAGTGCCGGCATGCCCTCACCGCTCGTTGCGCTCACCTTTAGCACGGGGTAGCCGACCGACTCGTAGACATTGGCCAGATCGTCGGCGATCTCGGGTGCACCGTCCAGGTCCATCTTGTTGATCACGAGGGTCACCGCGACACCGCCGGACTCACCGACGACCAGCAACCGGTCGATGAGCTCCCGTTGCGGCTTCGGGTCCTTGGCAGCTACCACGGCAGCCAAGCGATCCGCGTTCGCGACCAGCACACGCGCACGCCGGCCTCCCTTGACCCGCATGATCTGGGTTTCCCTGGGCAGGATTTCTTCGATCACGTAGTCGCCATGCACGTCAGCCACGACCACACGGTCGCCGATCACCACCTGGTCGCCGTCGCGTTCCTCCAGCTTCAGCCTGCCTCGCAGACTGGCCTCCACCTCGGTCCCATCCTCCAGCGCCACCAGATAGACTCCGCCGCGCACGAGGCGGACCATGCCGGTCAGCATCGAGGATTCAGGCAAAAAAAAAGCCCGCCCCCCACGCCGACCGTAGCACGGCGGAACGGGAGGCGGGACTCGGCTTGGTGAAGGTCACGCAGCAAACGACTCGAGAGCACCACCCATGCTGCCCTCGCGGAGGCGCCGCAGCGCCCGGTCACGAAGCTGGCGAATCCTCTCACGTGTCACGCCCAGTAAATTTCCGATCTCCTCGAGCGTATGCTCACGCTCACCCTGGAGACCAAAGTAGAGCGTCAGCACGCGAGCGTCTCGCGCCTCGAGAGTCCCGAGCGCGCCCTGCACAGCCTCCGTCAGAAGGCGTGCCTCGACCTCCTGCTCGGGCTCGGCAGCCTCTTCGATGATAAACCGCTCCACCAGCTGCGAGTCTTCGCTGTCGCCGATCGGGGCATCGAGCCTGATCTCGGCGGCATTGAGCGTCTGCAGCGACTCGATGAGCTCCGGAGTCAGGTCCGTGGCCCTGCTGAGCTCCTCGGCCGTGGGCTCCCGGTTGAACTCCTGCTTGAGCCGCTCCTTCTCGCGGAAGATCCTGGCGAGATCGGACGCACGGTTCAGCGGGACCCTCACTGCGCGCCCGTGGTTAGCCAGCGACGCGAGAATCGCCTGGCGGATCCACCACACGGCGTAGCTGATGAACTTCACCCCCTGCTCCGGATCGAACTTACGGGCAGCGGTCACGAGACCGACATTGCCCTCCTGGATCAGGTCGGTGAGGGAAACACCGCGGTTCTGATATTTCTTGGCCACGCTGATCACAAAGCGGAGGTTCGCGCGAGCCAGGTCCTGGATCGCCTCTTCCTCGCCGAGCTGCGCACGCGCGCCGAGTTCCTTCTCTCGCTCAGGGGTGATCAGCTCGTGACGGCTGACGTCGCGGAGGTACTGGTCGAGCGCCGTCTTCTCATCGATCGTCGCATCAAACCCCATGAGAGGATTGCGTCGACCCTTCCTGCCTCGGCGCGTCGGTGCGGTTGCGGTCGCGGTCGCCATTTTCATCTATCTCCTGAGCCTGCCAATAACCGGATTCTTCGGGCGGTTGATCCGACATCTTTCGGCCGTAAAATCCTCAGCCATGTAAGCTATCGGGATGCCTGGTTTTTGTCCAGATGGTCGTGTGACGTTCTTACAACGGTAGAACCCCTTCGTGCCTCGGAAAGTTCCCTCCTGCGGGGACCCCCCGTGGCCTTGACTGGTGGCCGGAATGTCGAGTCGGGGGGTGTATGCGTCGTGTGCCAGTCCAACCCTTGGGGCCAGCTTTGGTTCCCCCTTTGCGCTAGCAGGTTCGGGCAGGCTAGCTTGGCGCGATCCGACACCCGAGCCTGCCCAAAATGACCCTGACGTTTGCCATGAACGGCGCCTCTGACCGAGGCCGAGTTCGCAGCCATAACGAAGACCATTTCCTCACCAACGCCGCAGAGGGGATCCTCATCGTTGCCGACGGCCTGGGCGGGCGGCCATCGGGCGAGGTCGCAAGCAAACTCGCCGCCCGGGCGGCTCACACGCTATTGACCTCCAGAACCTGGCGCGACGGACGGGGCGATGCGATGGCGGATGCGGTCGAGGCCGCGAACCTCGAGGTCGCCTCGACGGCAAAGGCACACGAGGAGCACGCCGGAATGGGCACCACGCTCACCGTGCTCGCGGTCAATCCGGAAACAGGCGCGTTCGTGATCGGGCACGTGGGTGATAGCCGCGCCTACCGGCTGCGAAGAGGCGTGCTCGAACAACTCACCCGGGACCATACGGTCGCCCAGGCTCTGCTCGACGCCGGGCAGTTGACCAATCCGGACATCTCCCAGCATCCGTTCCGGCACCTCCTGAACCGCGCGGTGGGCACGGAGCCGGAAGTGGAGGCGGAAATCATCAGCGGGTCGGCCGAGCCGGGCGACCTGTATCTGCTCTGCACGGATGGCTTGGTGGGTGTGGTGGATGATGAGACACTCGCCGCCACACTCGTGGGCGCACCCGCCGGGACGCTCGAATCGTTGGCCGATAAGCTGATTGGGCTGGCGAACGACCACGGTGGCCCGGACAACATCACGGTCGGGTTTCTCGCGGTTAGCTGACGCTCTCTAGACCGGAGAGTCGCTCCGCGTCATGCGCTCGAGCACCAACTCGGGATCGAGCGTCCGACGTTCGAACGTGAACACCCGCAGCACCCTCGCGGTGCGGTAGAGCTCCTCGGCGAGCCGTGGCAGGTCGATTACTCCGGGCAGCCCACCGGGACCCAACCTCTCTACTCGGCCGTCTCGCCGCAGTAGTAGGAGATCGAGCTGGAACATCGCCTGTTTCGCCGGAAAATCGATAAAGACCTCGCCAGGCTCCAATCCCAGTTCTTCGGCCAGGCCATCTTCCACACGGCGCTTGAAGGGGGTGTCCGTTACCGCCCAATCCTCCACGACCCGCCCCGCCAAATCCGCCGCGGTCAATTCGAGCGCCCGCTTGGGCAGGCGGCGGCGCCGAAGAGCCGGGATCCAGCGGGTTACCAGGCGCTCGGCCACCTCGCTGTCCTCGCGTTCGGCCCTGCGCGCTACCTCGTAGAGCAGTTCTTCGTCCGTGGGGCCAACCAACTCCTCGGAATCTATGAGCCCTGCGGTGACGGCCTCCTCGATGATCCGCTTGTATAGGGAAGTGGCCGCACGCACGCCATGGTGCCAGTAGACGTTCCGGAACATCTGGTACTTGGCAAAGAGGAGCGACTCGAGCGAAGCGATCGCTTTTTCGTGCACCCCCACCTCCCATGAGCCGGTCACCGGATCACGCAGAAGCCGCATGCCCAGCAACAGGTGATCCACATCCACTTCGCCGTAGGGCACGCCACAAAACCGAGCATCCCGACGCAGGTACTCCAACTTGTCCAGATCCAGGCTCCCGCTCACAAGCCCCCGGAGCGGCACCTCGCTCTCGCCCTTGATGAGCTTGTGGATCTGTTCCGCGGCATCCACGCCGATGGACTCGAGCGCCTCGAGCAACTCCGGCGACTGGAAGAACCACGAGCTCACCGCCTCGTGGTCGCCCGGCAGCCTATCCGGCTCCAACTCCTCCAACGCGTGGGAGAATGCGTAATGGCCGATGTCGTGGAGCAGGGCGGCATAGGGGATCAACTCGACGCCCTCCAACGCCTCGGGCGGGAGGTCCTCCTGCTCACGAAGGTATCTGAGGGCCATCCCAGCGAGATGGTACACGCCCAACGCGTGATCGAAACGCGTGTGTGTGGCCCCGGGATAGACCAGGTGGGCCAGACCCAACTGCTTGATGTATCGGAGGCGCTGGAAGGCGGAGGTGTCCACGATTCTAGCCGCCGTGGGATCGAGGCGGATCGAGTTCCATAGGGGATCACGGATCACCCGGGAGGGACGCTCTGTCGGCATGAAGGAGAGTAGCTGCCCCGGTACCAGGGCAGCAATGCCTATTCGGGCCATTTTTTCGGCCGGTTGTACCACGGCTGACCCCGGACCTATCTTACCGAAGGAAAAGCGAAAGTCCACCGTCACCCAGGAGTCCACCGCTTGCCGACGACCGCCCTCAGGGAGTTTGTCCGCAGCTACGCGGAGAACCGCCCTGGCATCTACCAGATGCTGGGAGAGGACGGGCATCCGCTATACGTGGGCAAATCCGTCCATGTGAGGAGCCGGCTCCTTTCGTACTTCACCGCCGCGCCCGAGGAGAAGGCCTCCAAGCTGATCCGGGAGGCCAATCGGATTCGTTGGGAGTACGTCCCGAACGAGTTCGCCGCGTTGGTCCGGGAGATGAAGCTCATTCAGCGCTGGCGTCCGCGCTTCAACGTCCAGCATAAGCGGAAGCGTGCCTACGCATTCGTGAAGATCACGGCGGAAAGAGCTCCACGCCTGGTCCCGGTCACCCGCATACTCGCGGACGGCTCGACCTACTTCGGGCCGTTTCCCGCCGTGGGGGCCGTCGCCCAGACCGTCCGTGAGCTGGCCCACGCGATCGGCCTGAGGGACTGCCCGAGCACGACGCCGGTCTTTTTCGGGGATCAGTTGGAGATTTTTTCCGGGGGCCGGGTCCCGCTCTGCATGCGAGCCGACCTGGGCAGCTGCCTCGCGCCGTGCTGCGGCCGCACCACCAGCGAGGATTACCTCGCCAAAGTGCGCACCACGCGCCGCTTTTTGGAGGGAACGAACGATGCGCTGCTACGCGACCTCGAGGCCCGGATGGAGGAGGCTTCCAGTCGCATGGACTTCGAGTATGCAGCGCTGCTCCGCGACCGGCTCGAACGCCTCGGCGCCTTCCAGAAACAACTCGCGGCGTTCCGCGGACGAGTGGAGAGCCTGTCGTTCGTGTATCGAGTGCCTGGCTTCAACGGCGATGATCGCATCTACCTCATACGGCGGGGCCGCATCCGCAAAGAGTTACGCCTTCCGACGAGCCACGCCCAGCGCATCCGGACCGGCAAGGCAGTGGAGCAGGTCTTCTCGAGCACTGAGAAGGGACTCGCGGCGCTTCGGCCACTCGAGGCCGCGGAGATTCTCCTGGTGGCGCGCTGGTTCAAGCTGAACCCCAAAGAACTCGAGCGGACGACGTCGCCCAAGGAGTGGTTGGCGAACTACGTGGGCCCGACGCCGAAAACAGGGCCGACCGCGGCCTCGACCGAGGACATCTCCTCGACGGCTCCATCGGGTGGCTCCGTCACGAGGCTCACCCCGATGGTCACCATGAACCCAGCGGCGAACCCCGGGATCATCTCGTAGAGATCATAGAACCCAGACTTGAAGAACAGCACCCACCCCACAGTGGTGACGAATCCGGCCACCATGCCCGCCACGGCGCCCGCCCGGGTGGTCCGCTTCCAGAAGAGCGAGCACAACACGACGGGCGTAAACGCGCTGGCGATCCCCGACCAGGCGAACAGCACGAACCAGAAGATCATGCGGGCCTTGACGAGCGCCAGACCCAGTGCCGCGCCACCGATGACCACGGTGACCGCCTTCCCGTAGTGGGAAAGATGCCTCTCGGAGATCTCCGGCTTGAAGATCTGCTGGACCACATCGCGGATCACGGACGACGAGGCCAGGATCAGCAGCGAATCCACCGTGGACATGATCGCGGCCAAGACGACCACCAGGAAGATCCCGGTGAACACGGCCGGGAAGAGCGCGGCGCTCATCTCGGGCAGGATCGTCTCAGGGTCCGCCAGGCCCGGGAAGAGCGCCCTGCCGGCCATGCCGCTGAACACGGCACCGATATCGAACACGATGATGCAGACGACCGCCAGCAAGCTGCCGCGCACAATCTCGTGCTGACTCCTGGCGGCCATGAAACGCGTGAGGAGTTGCGGTGATCCCAGGAAGGCAAAGCCGATCGCGACGAACCCCGCCGCGCTGATGATCCCGGGGAACGTGAGCCCGAGCTCGCCCATGGGGCGCAGCAGCGCCGGGTCCTGTGACCCCAGAGTGCCGATCATCGCGTTCCACCCTCCGGCCGCGCCGATCCCCACGAACGGGAGCACCAGGAGGCAGGCGAACATGAGCACCCCCTGGAGCAGATCGCTGTAGGCCACGGCCTTGAATCCACCCACCGTCGTGTAGTAGAGGATCACGCCGGCACCGATGAGTACGCCGGTGCGGTACCCGGTGCCCAGGAACGATCCGAACGCCAGCCCAGAGGCCGTGAGCTGGGCGGCCGTGTAGGCGGTCACCATGCTGAGCAGGATCACTGCGCCGATCAGCCGGAAAAGGTGTTGGCGGTCATGGAAGCGGTCGGTCAGGTAATCGGCGACCGTGATCGAGTCGTAGCGGTCCGTATACTCCTTGAACCGCCGCGCCACGAACACCCACGCGAGCGTCACCCCGAGCACCTCGCCCAGGACGACCCAGAGCGCGTGGATGCCGATCGCGTAGCCCATACCCGTAAGGCCGAGGAGCAACCAGGCGCTCTCGCCCGTGGAGTTGGAGCTGAAGGCGATCACCCAGGACGGCAGTTTCTTCCCCGCCAGGTAGTAGCCCGCGATGCTGCCCGACTCGCGGCTTCCCCACAGGCCGATGGCCAGAAGGATCACCAAGTAGACGACCAGAACCGCGACGATGATGGCCGAGCTCAAGGCTTCCTACGTGCCCGGTAGAAGGCCAGCTCGACCGTCAATCCGAGCCCGACCGAGACCGCCAGAAGCAGCCATGCGGTCCAGTGCAGGCCCGCGATCACAGCGAATCCCGCGTCACCCGGTCACAGGCGGCATGCAGCTTGTCGAGTCCTTCCGCCACTTCGTCTTCAGTGATCAGCAGTGAGGGTCCGATCCGGATCACGTGGCCGTTCATCCCACCGATCCCGACCAGCAGCCCCTCGTCCTTGGCGGCCTCGAGCAGCGCCTTCGCCTTGGTGGGGCTGGGCTCCTTGGTGTCGCGGTCCTCGACCATTTCCATGGCCTGCATGAGGCCCATGCCGCGCGCGTCGCCGATCCAGTGATGGCGGGCCTTGAGTTCCAGGAGGCCCGCCCAGACCTCGGTGCCACGCTGCTGCGCGTTGGCGGGAGCGTTCTCGCGTTGCAGGATCTCGAGGGTGGCTGCCACACCCGCCATCGAGACCGGGTTGCCGCCGAAGGTGGAAATCGTCTTGGCCGTCCAGGCCTCGGCGATCTCCCCCCGAGTGATCGTGGCGCCTACGGGCATGCCGTTCCCGATGCCTTTTGCCAGGACCATGATATCCGGCTCGACGTCCCAGTGCTCGATACCGAACCACTTGCCGGTGCGCCCGAGGCCCGCCTGCACTTCGTCGATGATCAGGAGACCTCCGTAACCCCGGATGATCTCGGCGACGCGCTGGAAATAACCATCCGGGGGCACGATGTAGCCGCCGACCCCCATGACCGTCTCGGCGATGAACGCCGCCGGCTTGCCGTTCGTGGTGGTGAGGATGACCTCTTCGAGGTCCCGTGCGAACGCCTCGGCGCAACTCTCGTCGCATGGTTGCTTGAACGGGCAACGGTACGGATAGGGCGTGATGGCATGCTTGATGCCCGCCACCGGCGTGGCCAGGGGACGCCAGGCAGCGTGGGCGGTGGCGCTCGTGGCCAGGAAGCTTCGCCCGTGGTAACCCTGGCGGAGCGCGACCACTTCCGAGCGGCCCGTGTAGAGGCAGGCCATCATGATGGCGGTCTCGACTGCCTCGGTACCGCTGTTCGTGAAGAACGTCTTCTCGAGGTCGCCGGGCGCGATGTCGGCCAGGCGCTGGGCGGCCTCGATCTGCGGCTCCGTCACGTACAACGTGGACGTGTGCCCCAGGAGGCCCAACTGATCCGTGATGCGTCCCACCACCTCCGGATGACAGTGTCCGACCGAGGTCGTGAGAATCCCGCTGAAAAAGTCCAGGTATTCGCGGCCGTCGACATCTCGGACGCGCACGCCTTCGCCGCTCTCCAGCACGACCGGCTCGTCGTAGAGCGGCTTCACGCAGGGGAAGATGAGATCCGCCTGGCGCGCCAGCACTTCCTGGCTCCGGGTAGCGGCGGGTGGGGTCTGGGCTGACTCGCTCATTTGGCCTCCTACCAGCGGCTGATGACCACGCGCTGGTCTGTATAGAACTCGATGGCGTCCCTGCCCTGCGCCTTGAGGTCGCCGTAGAACGAGCCACGTGACCCCCCGAACGGGAAGAACGCCATGGGTGCTGCCACCCCGATGTTCACCCCGATCATGCTGATGCCGGCCGCGTAGCGGAAGTCGCGCGCGGCCTTGCCGCTCCGCGTGAAGATCGAGCACGCGTTCCCATAGTGGTTTCGGTGCATGAGCTCGACCGCCTCCTCGGCCGAATCCACGCGCGCCAGGCCAACCACCGGCCCAAACACCTCGTCCGTCCCGATCTTCATGTCGGGGCTCACGTCCTCGAAGACGGTGGGTCCTATCCAGTTGCCGTCCGGATAGCCGCCCACAGACGCCCCGCGCCCGTCCACCACGAGCGTCGCGCCCTCGCTCTCGCCGGCGTCTATATAGCTCGAGACGCGATCACGGTGCCGGGCCGAAATGACCGGGCCCATGTCCGTGGCCTCGTCGAGCCCATATCCGAGGGTGAGCCCGCGCGCGCCGTCCACGAGGCGCTCGCGTACAGACTCGTAGGCGCTCCCCACACCCACCACGATGCTCCCGGCCAGACAACGCTGCCCGGACGAACCGAAGATCGAGGCCATGCAGACGTTCGCCGCCTCGTCGACGTCGGCGTCGGGCAGAACCACCAAATGGTTCTTGGCCCCACCGAACGCTTGCACCCGCTTGCCGGAAGCCGCCGCCGCCGCATAGACCGTGCGCGCGACCTGGCTGGACCCCACGAAGGAGATCCCGCGAACGTCGGGGTGCTCCATGAGGGCGGTGACGGCCTCCTTGTCGCCGTGCACGACATTGAGCACGCCGGCAGGCAGGCCCGCCTGGGCAGACAGGTCGACGATCCGCTGATGGGTGAGCGGATCCTGCTCGCTGGGCTTCAGCACGAACGTGTTTCCCGTGGCGACCGCGTACGGCCAGAACCAGAGCGGGATCATCACCGGAAAGTTGTAGGGCGTTACGGCCGCGAACACGCCCAGCGGCTGCCGGTAGGTGGCGCAATCGATGCCCGGCGCGATGTCCTCGAGCGTCTCCCCCATCATGAGCGTGGGGATGCCGCAGGCGTGCTCGACGTTCTCGATACAGCGCTGCACCTCGCCCCGGCACTCCGCCACGATCTTGCCGTGCTCACGGCTCAGGCTGCGGGCGAGGTCCTCCTTGTTCTCCTCGAGCAGCGCCTTCAGGCGGAAGAGGATACGAGCCCGCTCCACGGCGGGTGTGGCTCTCCAGGCCGGAAAAGCCTCGGCGGCCGCGGCGACAGCAGCGTGCACGTCCGACGCGGTCGACAACGGCACCTGGCCCAGAATCTCGGCGGAGGCCGGGTCCTGAATCGGGAGGGTCCGGTCGCCCGCGGACGGACGCCACATGCCACCGATGTAGTTCTGTACGTCGACAGGTTCAGTAACGGCCTGGGTCATGTGTCCTCCCTTGGTGAACCTCGGCTCGTCAGGCGGTCAATCGCCTTCGGCCTTCAGGCGCTCCAGCACCTGCAGCACGCGCGGATTCCCGGGAAGGAGCTCGAGGGACCGCTCGAGTGCGGCGATCGCTTCTTCGGTCTGGTCGGAGCGCATATGGACTTGGCCTTTGAGGGCCCAGTTGTTTGCCGACTCGGGGTGGAGTTCCAGGTTCAAATCGAGAGCGGCCAACGCTCCAGGAAGATCGTCGGCTCTCAAGAGCCCGGTCGCAAAGTCCTCCAATGTGCGGGGGCCGAAATCGAGCGTACCCAGCCCGTAGTACCGCTCCCGCAGCTCGTGGTAGCGAGCCTCGGCGGGCCTCCCAACCCCCGTCGGCCGACGCCCAGGTCAGCTCCTGGACGAGCGTGGTCGGCCTACGCCTCCCGGCGTGGCAGGTCACGCAGCTGACCTCGATCTCGGGGGTCCCGCGGTCCGCCAGGGAGGAGATGACGTTTTCGTTGATCGACTGCACCATCTCGAGCATCTCGCGCGCCGTACGCTTGGTCGCTTCGTCGTCCGAAGCGAAGTCGTACTCGGAGAGGTCTTGGCCCTCCTCGCCCACGTGACAGGTCGAGCATCGCACGCCCAGCGCCCGGGTGAAGCCTCGCATAATGGTCAGCAACCGCCGCTGCGGAATGTCCTCCGGCAGGACCTTCAGGTTGGTAAACTCCTCCGGAATCTGCGCTGTGATCGGCGCGGTAAGACCAGCCATCATCATCACCAGTACCATGACAAGCAGCCCGCCCCGACCGCAGTTCTCCGAGCATTCACCCCTGGTCCTCCCTTTGTGCGCTTCGTGGACCGCGACGGTCAAGCTGGCACCGGGGTATAGACGGTGCAAGGCGATCGCCATGCACCCAGGCACCGCAAGGCGTCGCGGGTGTAAGGGGCGGATGCGCAAACCCAGTAGATCCATGCGTTCCTGTCACCTGGCCCTCTCGGCCGTGCTGATCGTACTGGCGGGCGTCGCCTGTGGTGGCAAGGACGGCTCCGCGGATCTCGACGACGCCACCGGCTGGTACGGCTCGGTGCTCGAGAAACCTGTCCCGAAGGTGGACTTCTCCCTTCGCGACACAGAGGGCCGACCCTTCGAGTTCGCCTCTGAGACCGAGGGATCCCTCACCCTGCTGTTCTTCGGCTACACGAACTGTCCGGACATCTGCCCTATTCATCTTGCGAGCATCGCGGCCGTGATGCGCGACTTCCCGTACGAGTTACGCAGCCGCATCAAGGTGGTCTTCGTGTCCACCGATCCCGAGCGTGACACGCCCGAGCGCCTCCGAAGCTGGCTGGACGGGTTCGACGAGTCGTTCGTGGGTCTGCTCGGCACAGTCGAGCAGGTCAACGATATCGAACGGTCGTTCGGGCTGGCCCCGTCCTTCGTGGACCCGGCGCAGGATTCCGAGAGGTACATGGTGGGTCACGCGGCCCAGGTCCTGGCCTTCACCCCCGACAACCTCGCCCACATCGCTTATCCATTCGGGACGCGGCAGTCCGACTGGGCAAAGGATCTTCCTCGCCTCGCCCGCGAGGGCTTCGGTTCTGGAAGAGAGCGTTGAAGGACATAATCTGGTGGTGTGCGGCTCGCGGCGTCGAGTGGACATGGACCTGGCAAGCCTATCCTGGCGTGTGGCTGTTCGTGGCAGGGCTCGTGGTCGCCTTTTTTCGCCTGGAGCGAAGGGAAACGGATGAGGCGCTCTCGGATGCCTCATCGCCGTCGTGGCGACGGACCGCGTTCCTGGTAGCAGCGGGTGCCCTCTGGCTCATCCTGGACTGGCCCATCGGAGCGATCGGCGCCGGGTACCTGGCCAGTGTTCACATGGTCCAGTTCCTCGTGCTCGCTTTGATCGCGCCGCCGCTGCTGCTGCTCTCGATTCGGGAGGAGGACTACCGTGCCCTCGCACGCCGTCTCCCCGAGGGGCCCTTTCGTGCGGTGACGCACCCTCTCGTCACGCTCGCCACCTTCACGATCGTCTTGGCAGCCACCCACTGGCCGCCCGTGGTGGACACGCTCATGCCGAGCCAGGCCGGAAACATGCTGCTGGATCTGGTGTGGCTGGCGACCGGTCTGCTGTTCTGGTGGCCCATCGTCGCACCGGTGCCCGAGCGGCGTGGTTGGGGCTATCCGATGAAGATCGGCTACCTGATCGCTGCCACGCTCGTGAACACCGGCACGTTCGCCTACCTGACATTCACTGCTCTTCCCCTCTACGCCACCTACGAGCTCGCTCCGCCGTTCCCCGGTATCTCCACCCGCGACGACCAGACCCTGGCGGGTCTGCTCATGAAAGTCGGCGGCGCGGCCATCCTGTGGACCGCCATCACCATCCTGTTCGCGCGTTGGTACAGGGAGTCGGAACGAGGAGAACCCACGCCTGCTTGAAGCGTAGCTGGCCGTTGCCGACGTGGGCGTTGCCCACGTGGGCTTGGCCGCCTAGCATGCTCCCATGCTCTTCCCAGCGATCATTCAGACCCTCGGCGTGCTCACTCTGGTGGCGCTGGCCTTCGCGTTCGTGCTCATCGGAGCGCTCGCCATGCCCGCCGGACGGGAGCGGCTGCGCGCGGCGTTCTCGGACAACGAACGCCATCCCATCGGATGGGCGTTCGGCCTCGCGCTCATCGCCACGATGAGCAGTCTCTACCTATCCGAGATCGTGCACCTTCAACCCTGTATGCTGTGCTGGTACCAGCGCATTGCCATGTACCCTCTGGTCGTGGTCCTGGGCGTGGGATTCGCCCGTGGGGATGCAGGCGTGTGGCGGTATGCGCTGCCTCTATCGCTCCTCGGCCTCGTGATCTCGAGCTATCACGTGATGCTCCAGATCCGCCCGAGCCTGGAGTTGGTACCGTGCACGTCGGGCGTCCCGTGCTCGGCACGGCTGGTCGCTGTGTTCGGTTTCATCTCGATTCCGGTGATGGCGACTTCAGTGTTCCTCCTGATCCTGGCGCTGGTGTTCGCGCTCCGGGTATCGAGTCGAACGCACGCCTCCACGGGCTGAGCCGCCCCCGACAGCGTCTTCATCCTCCTGAAGTTTTTCTTGACGACGACCGAGGCTGTGTATTACTGTATCGGAGGACTGATACACTAGTACACCGACCACGGAGTTCATAAAGCACGATGTTCGACGCCCTCGACCCCCGCAGCCCGACCCCCCTCTACGAGCAGATCGCCGGCCGCATCCGTTTGGCCGTGGCCTCAGGCGAGCTGGTCGAGGGAGACGCCCTGGCCTCCGTCAGAGGACTCGCGACAGAACTTCGCGTGAACCCCGCCACGGTGGTGAAGGCGTACCGCGACCTGGAGATCGAAGGCTTCATCACCGTAAGACACGGAGCCGGAACGTTCGTGAGCGAACTTCCCGGACGCTTGAAGGACAAGGAAAAAGCGACTCATGCGCGACGCCTCGTTCGCGCCTTGGTCTCGGACGCTGCCCGCCAGGGAATCAGCGCCCGCGACCTCGCCGAAGCATTCCAGCACGAGGTAGGAAGCGAGATTGATGAGCAACGCGATCGAGTTGAACAAGGTCACGTACACGGCGGGGAAGTCGTTTCAGATCAGCGACTTGAACCTTCACGTACCTGAAGGCGCGATCTACGGCTTTCTAGGGGCGAACGGCTCCGGCAAGACCACGACCATCCGTTTGATCATGGGCATGCTCCGCGCCGAGGGCGGCCACATCAGCGTCTTGGGCGAGAACGTGCCCAACGACATGCCCTCCATTCTGGGCCGCACCGGTTATGTGCCCGAGCATCCGCACCTCTACCCCGGCCTCACGGTCGGCGAGACGCTGCGCTACCACGCGTCGTTCTACAAGGATTGGGACGCCGAATGGTCGTACGAGCTGGTCGAGGCTCTCCATCTGGGCGCTCGCCGCAAGGTCGGGCAGATGTCCAAGGGTGAGAAGGGCAAGCTGCTGATCCTGCTGGCGATCGCCCAGCGCCCCGAGCTGCTGATTCTGGACGAGCCCACCGACGGCCTCGATCCGGTGGTCCGGCGCGACGTGCTGACGGCCGTGCTCGACTACGTGTCGCACACCAAAGCCACCGTGTTCATCTCCAGCCACCTGGTGCACGAGCTGGAGCGCTTCTGCGACTGGGTAGGCGTGGTGGACGACGGGACGCTGGTGATCGAACTGCCGATGGAGGACTTCAAGAGCGGCATCAAGCGGCTCAAGGTGCAGAACCCGCCGGCCGAGACGGACGACGCGCCGTTCGTGGTGCTCAACCGGACCTTCATCGACCGGCGGATCCCCATGGAAACGTGGGTGGTGCGGGGGTGGCGGGATCCGATGACCCAGTACTTCGAGCGCGCGGGAGCGACCGTGTGCGACGTGATGGACCTGGACCTGGAAGAGGGCTTCGTCGAGCTGCTGCGCTCGTCGCGTCCCAGTTCGAACGGATACGGGGAGTGAGATGATGTTCCAGCAGATTCTTTTCACACAGTGGAAATCCTTCCGCCTGGGGCTGATCCCCTTCGTGGTAGTGGCGTTCGGGCTTCCGCTGCTCGCGGTGCAAGGCTTGGGGCCGGTTCCGGAGGGGTATGAGGGGGCGCGGGTCGCGCTGCAGGCTCTTTTCGACAGTTGGCAGTTCTGGCTGCCGTGGTTCCCGGCGCTGGCCGTTACGGTCGGTGCGACCGCAGCGCTCAATGCGTGGAGCTGGGACCACAAAACCGACCACATCTACGCGCTGTCGCTTCCGATCTCCCGCCCGCGCTATGCGGCGTGGAAGATGGGGGCGGGGGCCCTGCTGGTTGTGGTGCCGGCGCTCGGACTGTGGCTCGGTGCGCTCGCGGCGGCGGCCTCGATCGACATTCCAGCGAGCGTCAACACCTATCCGACGGCGCTTGCGGTGCGCTTCTTCCTGGCCAGCCTGCTCGCCTACAGCGTGTTCTTCGCCCTGGCCGCGGGGACGATTCGGACGACGGTGATCGTGTTGAGCAGCTTCGTGGGCATGCTTGTCCTCACCGGAATCATGACGGACTACGCGAGCGCGGTGGTGCCCGGGTTCGCCTTCAACTTCAGCGCCTGGCTAGTGGAGTCGCTGATCGAGTGGCCGGGGCCGTTCGAGGTGTTCAGCGGCAACTGGAGCTTGATCGATGTCTAGGGTAGCCACGTGCATGGCTGTGACGCTCGCGATGGTGGCTGTGGGGGCTCCCGACTCGGCCGGTGCGCAGCAAGCGCCGCCGACCGAAGCAGACCTCGTGCGCCGCATCGACAGCCTCCTGGCGGCGGCGCCGGACACTCGCGAATACGAACGTCGAGCGGCGTTGGCGAAGGCCGCTCGACGGGAGGAGTGGCAGAGGAAGGTCGGAGCGCGCGTCGCGACGCTGGACACGGTCCGTGTCGGGCCGCTGACCATTATCGCGCCTCCGGACCAGCTCGACGAAGCCGCGGACCTGTACCGCCGCGCCTGGAGCGGGTACGCCGCGTCGGTGACGGACGCCTCGGCGTTGCTCGGCGATATCAAGTTCGGATTCCAGATTTCGAGCCGCGGGTTCGTCTTCCGAGATACGGACACCTGGCAGGCTGTTCGGGTCAGGCCGTGGACCACGGAGGTGGACAAGCAGATCCTGGCCGTGGGCGCGATCGCCATGGTCCTGGGCCGCCGGATGCCCAAGGATCTCGGGAGTTGGGCGGGAGCCATGCCCCTGCTGGGCGACAGGCCAGGAAGGCGCCCCACGTTTCGCTGGCCGGCGGTCTACGAAGAGGCCTACCGTGGCCTGGCCATCCAAGCGGCCCGTTCGGCCTCCCAGTGCTTTGATGGAGACACAGACGCGTGCGTAATGGCCCTGGGCCTGGACGAGGACGCGAGCTGGGAGGACCTCTACAGCATGGAGGAGACACGGGCGCTCGTCACTCGCTTGGGCCGAACCCGCTCCCAGCGCGAACAAGACCAGAGGTGGGCGTGCCTCACGGAGGGGGACGACGACGCCTGCATCGCCGGATTGGCCGATGCCGACCCCAGGGCATACATCCCGCTACGGCCCCGGGTGCGGTATTCACTACTGCTTTTCACGCTGGAGGTCGGTGGAGAAGGCGCGTTTTCACGCCTGATCGTCGAGGACGACGGGTCGATTACGCAGCGCCTCGAGGACGCGTCCCGGATGAACATTCACGGGTTGGTCGCGGCCTGGCGGACCCGGGTCATCGAGTCCCGCCCCGATGTGACCGCGGGAATGCCCCTGTCGGTCGTCGTCGCCCTCTTATGGATCGGATTGATGTCCTTTTTCGGCCTCAGGAGCACACGATGGCGCATTGGATGAAGCACTGGCCGGCGCTGGTCGCCGTAGGCTGTGGGTTGGTCGCGCTGTGGCTGCTTCCGCCCGATCCTCCGAGACGGTCCCTGAACTACGTGCCGCCGACGGAGGCGCAGGCGCTCAAAGTAGAGCTGCTCAAGGAGGCCAAACGCTTGAACGACGTGCTGAAGCGGGTACACTGGTTGGACTCGCTGAGCGGCGTGCTCGCGGACGCTCAGCCCGACGAGAATGGAGTGATCGTCTCGTTCCCCGAGGGGATCGACGACGACGCAAAGGAAGAGTTCCGCGCACAGGTGGCCTTGGAGATCGGCCGGCTGGGGATCGAGAGTACGGAGTACACGTTCGCCGCGGCACGGCCCAACGGGCGCTCCGGCAACCACGAGGCGTTCAGCCGGGTCTTGAGCACCCGGCCGGAGTTCTATGCCCTCGAGCCCGGCGATCGCAAAGTGTGCCTAGCACTGCGTCCCTCCCCGGACGCCCCGCAATCCGACCTCTGGGGGTTCAGTTGGTCGCCCAAGCCGGGCGCATCCAACATCCTTGGACCCTGCACCCACTACCTGATTCACGGGTCGCCCGGACCGGCGATCGGGGCTTGGCTGAGTTCGGGCGGCGCCCAGTTCGGAATGCGCTATGCCGAAAGCCGGAACCTGTTCGGCGCCTCGAGGGGAAGCTCGCTGGAGAGGGCCCTCCGGGGGCCGTTCGGAACTCGAGGGATCACGCGGAATCCGGGAGCCCACAGTTGCCTTACCGGTGACGAGCAGGCGTGCCGCAACTCGGTTCTCGACGTGAAACGACCCGCCTTCTCCCTCGGACTCGGCGACGACGTCCCGGCCTTCCTTCACCGCGATCTCTCCGGAGGGGCGTTCTACAGCTACGAGGAAAGCCTCTTCTACGACCTCGAACAGGAGTTTGGCCGCGACGCCTTCGGCCGCTTCTGGACCTCCGACCAGGACGTGGAGACCGCCTTCCAGGCGGCCTTCGGCCTGCCCATCGGCAAGTGGGTCCTGGGCTGGGCGCAGACACGCCTCGGAGTCTATCGCATGGGGCCCATGCCGAGCCTGGAGGCCATCCTCATATCGCTAGGCGTGATCAGCTTCTTCCTGACGATCGCGATCGCGATGGGCAAGAAGAGGACGGTGGCCTAGGGCATAGGGCGAGCGTACTACCGGGGCCCCGCCTCCTTCACCGGCCCGGGCACCTGCTCCTCGAAGCGCTGGAAGTTCGCGCGGAACATGGCGGCGAGCTTCCCGGCCGCTTCGTCGTAAGCCGCTCCGTCCGCCCAGGTCTGCCTCGCGTGCAGCACCCCCGAAGGCACCCCGGGCACCTCGGTGGGGACCGCCAGCCCGAAGATCGGATCGGTCTCGGTGGCCGTGTCTGCCAACTCTCCGGCCAGGGCGGCACTGACCATCGTGCGGGTGTGGCTGAGCTTCATGCGCTCGCCGACGCCGTAACCGCCGCCCGTCCAGCCGGTGTTCACCAGCCACACGTCTGGCCCGTGTTTCCTGAGGTACTCGCCCAGCATCTCGGCGTACACGCCCGGGTGTCTCGGGAGGAACGGCGCACCGAAGCACGAGCTGAACGTAGCCTTGGGCTCGGTGATGCCACGCTCGGTTCCGGCGACCTTGGCCGTGTAGCCCGACAGGAAGTGGTACATGGCCTGCTCGGGCGTCAGCTTGGAGATCGGAGGGAGCACGCCGAACGCGTCGGCGGTCAGGAAGACCACGTTCTTGGGATGGCCGGCCCGCCCCGGGATCACGGCGTTGGGGATGTAGTCGATGGGGTACGAGGCCCTCGTGTTCTCTGTGATCGACCCGTCGTCGAAGTCGATCTCTCGCGTGTCCTCGTCGAGAATCACGTTCTCCAGAATCGTCCCGAACATCTGCGTGGCCTGGTAGATCTCGGGCTCACCGGCCTCGGACAGGCGGATCGTCTTGGCGTAGCACCCGCCTTCGAAGTTGAACACGCCGTCCGGTCCCCAGCCGTGTTCGTCGTCGCCGATCAAGCCACGGTCTGGATCGGCCGAGAGCGTGGTCTTACCCGTGCCGGAGAGCCCGAAGAACAGGGCCACGTCGCCGTCGGGCCCCACATTGGCCGAGCAGTGCATGGGCAGCACACCTTGGTCGGGAAGCATGAAGTTCATCACCGAGAAGATCGACTTCTTGATCTCGCCGGCGTAGTTGCTGGCCGCCACCACGATCTGACGCTCGGCGAAGCTCACCACGATCGCGGTGCCGGAATTGGTGCCATGCTTTTCCGGATCGGCCGTGAACCCCGGCGCGTGCAGCACGGTGAACTCCGGCTCGAAGCCGTCCAACTCCTCGGGTGACAGCCGCAAGAACATGTTGTAGGCGAACAGGTTGTGCCACGCGTTGTGCGTGATCACCCGCACGCACAACCCGTGCTCCGGATGTGATCCCACGCGCGCATCCCGCACGAACAGATCCTGGCCGCCAAGGAACTCGAGCACGTCGTCTCTGAGCGCCCTGAAGTGCTCCTCGCTGAGAGGGACGTTGACGTCGCCCCAGTCGACCGAAGACTCGGAGGCTGCGTCCCGCACGGTGTACTTGTCGTTGGGCGAGCGCCCGGTGTGCGGCGCCGTGACCGCGGTGAACGCACCCATGTGGGCGATACGACCTTCGCCCCGCTCGAGCGCCTTCTCGTAGAGCTGCGCCGGAGAGAGGTTCCAGTGAACCGCACCGGTAGGCGTCAGTCCGTGAGACTCGAGTCCCACTTTGCTTTTCCCGCCGATCACCGATGGGTTTTCACCTACCTGTGTCGCCATATCCTTCAGATCCTCCAAGTATTCGTTCCCTCCACAGCACTAATTTTGGCCAGAACGGGCCTGCGAGTCCACACATGCCAGAGTGACCAGATTGATGACGTCGTCCACGGTCGCTCCCCGCTGGAGGAAGTTCACGGGCTTGCTCATCCCGAGCAGCACCGGCCCGATGGCCTCGGCGTCGCTCAACTCGGCGAGCAGCTTGTACGAGACGTTGGCCGCCGTGAGCGTCGGGAAGACCAGCACGTTGGCCGGACCGGTCAGTTCCGTGAACGGATACGTCGTGCTGAGCGTGGGCCAGTTCACGGCCGTGTCGGCCTGCATCTCCCCGTCCACCTCGATGTCGGGCCGTCGCTCGCGCACCAGCTTCACGGCCGCTCGGACCTTCCGAGTCTCCTCGTGCGATGACGATCCGAAGTTCGAGAACGAGATCATCGCGATGCGGGGCTGGAGGCCCAACTCCTCGACGAATCCCGCCGTAAGGACGGCGATCTCGGCCAGCGTCTCTGCGTCGGGGTCGATGTTCACGGCCGTGTCCGCGAAAAACAGGAGCTGTCGGTTGGGAAGAGCCACCATGTAGAGAGCCGCCACCCGGCTGACTCCCTCCGCCCGTCCCAAAATCTGAAGCGCCGGCCTGAGCATCTCGGGATAGGCCAACTCGATGCCGCCCACCATGGCGTCGGCGTCGCCGAGGTGTACCATGATGCCGCCGAAGTACTGGGGCTGGTACATCTTGGAGCGTGCTTCCGCCTCGGTGAGGCCCTTCCTGAGCCTCATGCGATAGAGCTCGGCGGCATACCGGTGCCGGGTCTCCTCGTCGTCGACGGGATGCACGATCTCCACGCCCCCGAGATTGATCCCGTGTAGCTCGGCGATGTCCGCGAGTTTTCCTCGGCGCCCGATCAGGATCGGGCGGGCGATGCCCTCCTCCACAATCTGCACGCAGGCCTGGATCACCTGGAGGTTGTAGCCGTCGATCAGAACGACCCGCTGGGGATCGCGCCGGGCCCGGTTGACCATTCCCCGCATGACCTCGCGGCCCGGCCCCAAGCTGGCCCGCAGGCGGTCGCGGTACTCGTCGAGGTCCAGCTGGACACGCGCAACGCCGCTATCCATGGCGGCTTTTGCGACGGCAGGCGCCACGTAGAACAACACGCGAGAGTCGAAGGGAGTCGGGATCAGGTACTCGCGCCCGAACTCGAACTCCTCGCCGCCATAGGCTCTGGTGACGTCCTCCGGCACGGGCTCACGCGCCAGACCCGCGAGCGCGTACGTAGCAGCGAGCTTCATCTCATCGTTGATCGCGCGTGCGCGTACGTCCAACGCGCCCCGGAAAATGAACGGGAAGCCGAGGACGTTGTTCACCTGGTTGGGGTAGTCAGAGCGGCCCGTGGCCATGATCGCGTCGTCCCGGATCTCGGCCACCTCTTCGGGCGTGATCTCCGGATCGGGATTGGCGAGCGCAAAGATGATCGGGTCCTTGGCCATCGAGGCGACCATGTCCGCATCCACGATGCCCTTTACCGAAAGGCCGATGAACACGTCCGCGCCGTCCATGGCGTCGGCCAGCGTCCGGAAGGCGGTCTTCCTCGCGAAGCGCGCCTTGTACTCGTTCATCCCCTCCTCCCGGCCCTCGTAGATGATGCCCTTGCTGTCGGCGATCAAGATGTTCTCCGGGTCCACGCCGAGTTTGATGATGTGCGCCGCCGTGGCGAGCGCCGAGGCGCCGGCACCGCTGAACACCACACGAACATCCTCGATCTTCTTGCCGGCGACCTCGATCGCGTTGATCAGAGCCGCGCCACCGATGATCGCGGTCCCGTGCTGGTCGTCATGGAAGACCGGGATGTCCATGGTCTCCTTGAGCCGGTGCTCGATGACGAAGCACTCGGGCGCGCCGATGTCCTCGAGGTTGATGCCGCCTACGGTCGGTTCGAGGAGTTCACAGAACTTGATGATCTCCTCGGAATCCTCGGACGCGATCTCGAGGTCGAACACGTCGATGCCCGCAAACTTCTTGAAAAGGACGCCTTTCCCCTCCATGACGGGCTTGGCGGCCATGGGACCGATGTTGCCCAGGCCCAGCACCGCGGTGCCGTTGGACACCACCGCAACCAGATTGCCGCGCGCAGTATACCGGAAGACATCGTCGGGATTCTTGTGGATCTCCAGGCAGGGTTCGGCGACTCCCGGGCTGTACGCCAGGGTGAGCTCGCGCGCCGTTTTCATCGGTTTGGTGGGTACGACTTCGATCTTGCCGGGCCGGCCCTGGGAGTGATAATCGAGGGCAGCTTTGCGCCGCTTATCCATGGTGCCGTTCGCTCGGTTGAGTAGTGAGGAGAGATTATCGTAGCCGAGGCAAAATCGGGGGTCAATCGGTGGAGCCGATATGGTCCCACCGCTCGTCGGTGAGCGGACGTCTGGCACGTCGGGCGGCCAGAGGGTGTATCCTAATAACCATGCCATTCCCTCACTGCCGATTGTTCGCCTTCCTCGCATGGTGCTTGGCTGCGCTGGCCGTGTCCGCACACCACGCCTCCGCCCAGGAATGCCCGAATGGCAGGATCACGAACATCTTCGTCGACTCGCACTCCATCTTCGATATGTCACAGATCGACGAGGACATCCGGTTCAGATGGGCGTACAGCATCGCGAACTCCTTGCACGCCCGTACAAGAGCGGACTTCCTCGAGGCGGAGCTGTTGCAACAAGTCGGGGACTGCCTCGACATGTTCTTGCTGGAGGAATCGGAGCGGATTCTCCGTCAATATGATTTTCTGGCGAGGGTAGATGTGTACGCCGTACCGCAGCCCGACGGCTCGCAGCACATTCTGGTCGACACTCAGGACGAGTGGACCACCGAACTCAGCCTCCGCTTCCGCTTCGACACCGGTGTGGACTTCGAGGGCATCGACCTCACCGAGGAGAACTTCCTGGGCAAGGGGATCCTTCTCGGTGGCTTTTGGAGGAACCGCCGAGAACTGCGCGATGTCGGCTGGAGGGTTGGAGCCCCTCGCACGTTCGGAACTCGCCTCAATAGTGAACTGTTGGTGGGTGACACGCGGGTCGGGAGTTTCTTCGACCAGCGGTTTACCTACCCGTTCGTCGGTGAGGTAGGGCGCTGGGCCGCCCGCGAGGTCTACTCCCGCCGCGAGACGCTGTTCTCGTACGCCCTCGAGGATCACCCTACGCTGTCACACGTGGTTCTCCCTGTCGAGGTAGAACGGGCCGAGGTGACGGTGGCGGGCCGGGCAGGTAATGCGGGAAACCTCGTGCTCTTCGGGGTCGGCATATCGAGAGAAGAGTTGCGCTTTCCCGACGTGGCGAATCGGGTCGAGGCGGTCATCAATAGCAACTTCGGGGATAGATCGCCCGCGTCGCCCGAGATCGCCACCGAGGCGCAACGCTTGACCCGCGAGACGGCGACCACACGCGTGAATTTCTTGGTAGGCAAGCGCAACATCCGATTTCAGAGGGAGGTCGGCCTCGATGCGCTGAGGGGAGTCCAGGACGTGCCCCTGGGGACGGAGATCGCGCTCACGTTTGGTAAGAGCATAGGATTCCTGGACTCCGACGGACCGACGGAGGTCGACGACATCTTCACACGCCTCCGCCTGTTCGGGGGCGTCGCCCCCGGCCGCTGGATCCTCACGGCGGGCGTGACCGTCGAGGGTCGGCATTTTTCGGACGATGAGCCGATGGACAGGACGGGCTGGCGCGACGTGCTCGCGGAGGCCGACGCCTACGTGTACTGGCGGCCAAAGGGGCCCTCCGGCCGCCACACTGTCTTCACCCGCCTGTCGGCCGCGGGCGGCTGGAATATGGACTCCCCGCTCCAGCTCACGCTCGGCGGACCCGAGCAGCTCCGCGGATTCCACCTCGACCGCTTCCCTGGAGGCCGGCGGGTGGTCGCCACCATCGAGGACCGGATCCTCTTGGGGTGGACCGGCGGAGGAATGCTGGACCTGGGCCTGACGGTGTTCGGCGACCTGGGGCGAACGTGGGCGGGAGATGTGCCCTTCGGCATGAACTCCGGCTGGCAATCCACCGTCGGGGCCGGCATACGGATAGGATTCCCCAAGGGAACGCGCAGCGTCGCGCGGATCGACATCGCTGTGCCCGCGAACGGGCCCAACGCCTTCCGCGGACCGATGCTTCGGTTTACCGCAATGGAATTTCTGGGCTTCCGCATCGGTTTCGCCGACCAGCAGATGCGGCGGAGTCGGAGAACCAGCGTGGCGTCGACACTCCTGCCCGGCCCGGCGGGGGGGTGAGCCGAGGCTGCCGTGGGCCTATCTGCGCTCGGCCCGATGCCGCCCCGAACGCTCGAGCCCGAACTCGTGGATGGCACGGTCCAGGACCTCGACGAGTTGGCCGACTCGCTCGCGAAGATGTCGCAGGCCAACAGGTGGCTGGGTGGACAACGCGCACTCGAAGCCCACCTGGAGCCGCTGCTGAGCGCAACCCCCCGAGCCAGGGTGCTCGACGTCGGAACCGGCAATGCACGCACCCCCGCTCGCCTGCGTGCATGGTCCGAACGACGTGGATGCCGATGGAGCGTTATCGGGCTCGACCCGAACGCTCAGACCATCTCTGTTGCCAATGCGGCTGCGCCCGAGTGTCTCCCCCTGGTGCGCGGTGACGGGCTCACCCTCCCGTTCTTCGACGATACCTTCGACGCGGTCGTCTGCATGCTCATGATCCACCACTTCGACGACAGCGGGGCCGTACGTCTGGTGCGTGAGATGGCACGCGTCAGCCGCGGCTTGGTGCTCGTGAACGATCTCGAGCGTACGAGGCTTAACTACCTCGGCGCTCAGCTCTTGGCGGAAACACTGTGGCGTACCGACCGGCTCGCCCGCTACGACGGCCCGGCGTCGGTCCGACGTTCGTTCACGGCCGAGGAGTTGTTGGCGGTCGGGAGGGAGGCCGGCCTCACGAATGTCCGTGTGCGGCGACACTTTTTCTATCGGGTAGTGCTCAGCGGAGGCGTCGTGGGGTTGGGGCGCGTCGCCTCGTGAAGCGTGGACACTCCGCCGGGCCGGCGCGGTCCACGCCCGACGTCCTGATCGTGGGCTCGGGCCCGGCCGGAAGCGCACTCGCCATGCTGCTGACGCGCCGGGGCTGGTCGGTGACGATGCTCGAACGGGCATTCCACCCGCGCCCGAAGGCGTGCGGGGAGTGCGTCAATCCCGGTGCCGTGCAGGCGCTCGCGCGACTCGGCCTGTTGGACACGATTCTTGCGCTGCGCCCGGCCCGCCTCGAGGGCTGGCACCTTCGCACCGCGGAGGGTCACGAGGTCGATACACGCTTCCGGACGGAGGACGGCTTTGGCCTGGGGCTCCCGAGAGCCGATCTGGACGCCGCCCTGGTTAGCGAAGCCGTGCGGAACGGCGCCCGCCTCCATGAAGGCGTCACCGTGCGGACCGTCGAGTTGCCACGTGGACCAGCACCGACGCACGGATCCGGAGGGGACCCGCAGCCGGTCGTCGCAAAGACCCGGGAGGCCGACGGCCACTCCGCTCGCCGAACCGCACCGCTCATCGTGGGCGCAGACGGGCTTCGGTCGGTCGTGGCGCGCGCGATCAACGGGGTCGATCCAATACCGCGACGGAGAAAGGTCTCCATCACGTGCCGGCTGAGCGGCTCCGGCCCCAGCCGACGGAGCGGACTCTTGCGGATGGGAGGCTTCGGGACCATCGGGCTGGCGCCGGTCCACGCCGACCTGCCGCTTTGGAACGGCACGGTGGTGGTCGATTCCGCCCGCTGGGGACACTCGCTCGCAGGCCGGCCCTTGGAGTTTTTCCAGGAGGTATTCGCGACCGCGGGGCTCGGCTGGGACTCGGAGCCGAGGGTGCTGGAGGGGCCCTGGTGCAGTGGCCCGTTCGACGTGCCGCGGCGCCGGGCGGTTTCCGATGGCGTGCTGCTGGTGGGCGACGCGGCGGGCTACTACGATCCACTCACCGGCCAGGGTATCTACCGAGCCTTGCTGTCCGCCGAGCTCGCTGCCCCGGTCATCGACAGGGCACTGCGCCAGGCCGGCGGCCAGCGACTTTCAGGAAACCCTCCCCAACCCATCTCCCGAGCGAGCCTGGCACCGTACGAGGCCAGGCTTCATCGAGCGTTCAGACTAGGCCGCGGCATCCAGCGAGTTATCGAGGGCGTCGTGTCCCGCCGACGACTCCGGAGTATGGTGTTCGGTGGCTTGCAGCTCTTCCCGGCAGTCGGAGACGCACTGGTTCGCCTCACCGGTGACGTCGCTACGCCGTATTCTCTCCTGAACCCGACGCTCCGAACCCGTGGTGGTCCCGGGGAGCCGACCATCACACCGGGGCGGTAGCCTGGACCGCACCCGCCCTGACCACGAAGTTACACTGCCCCCCGGTGCCCGAGGATCCCAATGCTGACCATCGACGAAACCATCACGAGCGCTCCGGCCGATGCCTGTTTCCAGGCTGCGGCCGATGTCGAGCGCTGGCCGGAAATCCTGCCCCACTATCGTTGGGTGCGGTTCCACCAAAAGGACGGATTCGCCAAGGGCGTGGTCGAGATGGCTGCGTGGCGCCCCTTCGGGCCGGTCGGGTACCCCACGTGGTGGGTCTCCGAGATGGATCACGATGCCGAAGGCCGGCGGGTTTTCTACAAGCACGTGGGCGGAGTCACCAAAGGCATGGACGTGCGTTGGGAGGTCGACGAACTACCTGACGGCAAGACCCTCATCCGGATCGTGCACGAGTGGACCGGGCCCGCGTGGCCCCTCATTGGCCGACCGGCGGCCAACCTCGTGATCGGGCCCCAGTTCGTGAGCCACATCGCCAGGCGAACCCTCGCGGGTGTCGCCCATGCGGCGGAACAGGTGGCGGTCCGATGACGACCGACTGGCGCGACACACCCAACAGGGTGTTGATCACCGGGATCGGCCCGATCACCGCGTCGGGGATCGGAGTGGACCGCTTGTGGGCCGGTCTCCACGGCCGGTCGTCGCCCGTGCGCGACGTGACCCGTTTCGACGTCTCGTCCTTTCGGTCTCGCCTGGCCGCCGAGATAGAGGACTTCGACCCTCGAGACTATATGGACAGAACCCAGGCTCGCCGTCTCAACCGGTTCGCCCAGTTCTCGGTGGCCGCCACGGGCCTGGCGCTCGCGGACGCCGAGATCCAGGCCTCCCAATTGAAACCGGAGCGTGTGGCGGTCCAGATGGGGTCCGCCTTGGGGGGGATCATCCAGGCCGAGGAAGAGTTCCCGAAATTCTTGAGCAAGGGCCTGAAGTCGGTCAACCCCCGCCTGGCTCTGGGGGTGTTCTGCGGCGCGGCGAGTTGCAACGTGGCCATCGACTTCGGCTTCACCGGACCGAATTCCACCAACGCCATGAGCTGCGCTTCCGGAACCATCGCCATCGGCGATGCGTGGCGCCTCATTCGGGCGGGCATCGTCGACGTGGCGGTCGCCGGCGGGATCGAGGCGCCCCTCGCACCTCTCTCGTTCGGGGCGTTTTCGCTCATCCGGGCGATGAGCGCCCGCAACCATGAGCCGTCGAAGGCCTGCCGCCCCTTCGACGAGGATCGTGACGGCTTCGTGATGGGCGAGGGTGCCTGTGTGCTCATTCTCGAGAGCGAGGCGCACGCGCAGGCGCGGGACGCGCACGTCTACGCGGAAATCAGAGGCTTCGGCACATCCAATGACGCACACCACATGACGGCCCCTCGTCCCGACGGAGTCGAAGCCGCGCGCGCTATGGCCGAGGCCCTCGCCACCGGCGGGGTTGCCCCGGACGAGGTCGACTACGTGAACGCCCACGGCTCCTCCACCCCCCTCAACGACGCCACAGAGACGCGCGTGATCCACTCCGTGTTGGGCGACTGGGCCGACAAGGTCCTGGTGTCGGGCACCAAGCCCTATTACGGGCACGCCCTCGGTGCGTCTGGCGCGATCGAGGCCGGCATCTGCGCACTCACTATCCAACGGGGGTGGGTCGCTCCCACACTGAACCTCGATGCCCGAGGGGAAGGATGTGATCTCGATTACGTCGGAAACGAAGGAAGAGAAGCGACCGTGAGCACCGCGGTCACGAACTCCTTCGGCTTCGGAGGGATCAATGCGAGCCTGTCTTTGAGGGCTTACTCGGTCTGAATTTCTCGCGTTTGCGCCACTCTCTGTCCGGGTGGCGTAATACCCGCGCCAACGCTGAAGAAAACCTTTGACTCTAGAAACAGGTTTTTATAAATTTGACGCTCTTCGTCGCCAGTTCCGCTAAGCTCTTTTGGCTTCTTCCCTTAGCTCGAACTCTGCCGACGGGGTCGATGTTGCCGCCGCCGGCGGCGAGGGCCGCTTGAACCCAAAGACGAGGTTGATCGAAACGCATGTTTTCAACTTCCCGAGGCCTGGACTCCTTCGATCAGTACCTGCAAGACGTCGAGAAATACCCCCTGATCCAGGACCCCGCGGAAGAGCGGGCGCTGGCACGCAGGGCCCGAACCGGCGATAAGGAAGCCGCCGAACGGCTCGTCACCGCGAACCTCCGGTTTGTGATCTCCTACGTGAAGAAGTATCAGGGCCGCGGGTTGGGTTTGGCCGAGTTGGTGTGTATCGGCAACGAAGGCCTGCTCAAGGCAGTGAAAAAGTTCGATCCCGACAAGGGCGTGAAGTTCATCTCCTACGCCGTGTGGTGGATCCGTCAGACCGTACTTCAGGCTCTCGCCGAACAGACGCGCTCTGTACGGATTCCGCTCAACCAGAACTCGAACCTGGTCAAGCTCGCGCGCACCGACACGCAACTCACGCAGCAATTGGGCCGCTCGCCTACGATCAAAGAGCTCTCAAAGGAGATGGGCGAACCCGAGGAGACCCTGCGGGCGCTGCGCCGGGTGGCGGCGAGCGAGCTCAGTCTCGACGCGCCCATCGACCGTAGCGATCGGGACAGCGCGAGCTTTGGTGAGCGCTTTGCCGGAGCCGACGCGGGGGACATCGAGGAGGACGTCGAGGCTATCGCGCGCCGCGACTATCTCGAGGGGATGTTCGACGCCTACCTCACGGAGCGCGAGCGCAAGATCCTCTACCTCTACTATGGCCTGGACGACGGTGAGGAGCGGACGCTGGAGCAAATCGGCTCGCTGCTCGGGGTCACCCGCGAGCGCATCCGGCAAATCCGGAACCGTGCGTTCGAGAAGCTTCGCGAGAGCCCGCATGGTGAGTCCCTGTCCGGCTTCTGGACCGCCAACTAGAAGGCACCAACACCCGGGGCCCCGTCTTTTCAAGAGCCGGGGCCCTTCTCGTTGAGGACCGGGCGATCCGCCTCATCCGGGGAACCGCCGTCCGGGCCCCGATGTACCAACTCCCATGCTTCGACGCCTCCGAGGACGCTCCCGTACGTCGGCGCTAGCCGCGCTTTCCCTCCTGGTCCCCTTGGGTCGGTCGCTGGAAGCGCAGACTGCCGACAACGCGTGGAACTCAGAGCGCGCCCTCGAGTTGATCGCCCTGGCTAGATCTCTTCGCCATGATATGTCGGTGGACCCTGAGTTTCGCTCGTATTCCGCCGAGGCGCGCGGTTACGTCTATTATTTTTTAGACCGTGCCGATACGCATGAGCGCACGCTCGTAAAGACAGACCAGATCGCTCTCGACGTCTACTGGCGTGCGCCCCGCGATACCCGCCAGCGGATCGTGGGACTCAGGGACGAGAAGAAGCTTCCGACAAATATCAAGTACCACCTGGACCACCTCACCGTCGTCCAGGATGACTTCGGTGACAGGATCCATCTGGGCGACGGGGATGAGGTCGAGGCCGTCATTCACCCTGTGGCCCCAGCCTCGGATTCGGTCTACGACTTCCGGCTGGCGGACTCGCTCACGCTGACGTTCGCAGGCCCGACCGCTGAGCTTCGGGTCTACGAGCTGCAGGTCCGTCCCAAGGATCTCGACGCACCCGGCATCATCGGGAGCGTCTTCCTGGAGCGAGAGACTGGCGCGATCGTGCGCATGAACTTCACGTTCACGCCGGCCTCCTATGTCGACAGCCACCTGGACTACATCCGCATCTCGCTGGACAACAGCGTGTGGGACGAAAAGTACTGGCTCCCCTACCGGCAGGAGGTGGAGATTCGGCGCGAGGTGCCCCTACTCGAGTTCGTGTCGGGCGGCGTGATCAGGGGGCGGTTCGACATTCGCGGCTACCGGTTCAACCCGGAGCTTCCCGATGGCCTCTTTGGGATGGCTCGGGTCACCGCGGCCGCCAACCTCGAGGACTTTCAGTTCGAATCCGGTCTCTACGACCAACTCGACGAGGAGGGACTCGGACCCACACCCGCTCTCGACGACATCCGTAGACAGGCCCTGCGAGTGGCCGGCCGCCGTTACGTCACAGGCCTCGCGCCTTCGCGGCTCTACTTCCCATCGCTCACGTCGGTGGTTCGGTACAGCCGATCCGAGGGCTACTTCAACGGCATCGGCATGTCGTTGCGGCCCGGAGGATCGCTCAGGCTCAAGACCTTCGGGGGATACGCCCTCGGCCGTAGAAAGCCTCACGCCTCGATCTACCTCGGAGCGGCCGAGGAGCAGGTGCAACCCCACCTCCGCGCCACCTGGAACGACCTGCGTGACCTGGGCCCCATCAAGGGCGCTTCAGGGGTGCTCAACACCCTCTCGGCCCTGGCTGGCGAAGAAGATTTCACGGATCCGTACTTCGCATCGGGCATTTCCGTCGCGCACAGCCTCCCCGTCACGGGGGGGCATCTCCAGATCTCGGGCCACTGGGAACGGCACCGCTCAGCGGAGGATGTCGTCACCGAAGACGGGGCGTCGAGTGTGCGTCCCATTCGGCGCATCGACGACGGTGACGGCCTGTGGCTGCAAGTGGATGCGACCCCGCGGCCCACGGGCCGCTCTAGCCCGCTTCCCAGCGCGACGCTTCGACTCGGCCGATTCGAAGACGAAACGTTTGCGTCGGCACTCGTGTCCTGGGAATGGAGGGCCGCACCCCGCTCGAGTGCATTCAATGTCACGGCCGACGTGCACGGAGGCTGGGTCGGGGCAGATGCTCCAGCGCAGATGCTGTTCCTCCTGGGTGGCCGTCACACCCTGCCGGGCTACGACTATCGCTCCTTCGAGGGGGACAGGATGGCCCTCGTGCGCATCGAGGTGACACAGGCCATCCTGACCCCCTGGTTCCGCCTACGCCTGTTCGCATCCAGCGGCGTAACGGGGTTGGAGCGCGACCGCTTGCCTCAGGACTGGACCGGAGAAACCACCGACGGACTCAAGAACTCGGTAGGCGCAGGCCTCGGTCTCGGCTGGGACATTCTACGGCTCGACGCCGCCCGAGGCGTGAACGGAGGCGAATGGGAGTTCATCTTCTCCGTGAACCACGGCTTCTGGCGCTGGCTGTAGAGGCGCTGAGTTCTTAGGCGACTTCGGCCACGACCGCGCGCTGTGACAACAACACGAGCTCGCGCACATTGACGTTGGCCGTCGGAATCTTGACCCCGTCGCGCTCGTAGGAGTCGTACTCGAGCCGCCCTTCCACGTAGATCCTGTCTCCCTGTGACACGTGCTCCTCGGCGAACTGGGCCAGCTTGTTCCACAGCGTCAGGCGGTGCCAGTCGGTGACCTCTTGCGGGTCGTCGCCGAACGGCGGGCGGTTCGTGGCCAGCGACAGGTGAACCACCTTGGTGCCACTCTTGGTCTCCTGGACATCAGGGTCCTGGCCGACGTTTCCGACCAGGGTGATCTTATTCACGCTACGGCTCATGGAATGCCTCCATCCCCTCGGGTATGATGGTATCGCGACTCCTCACGGTCATCACGAGGACGCGAATCGTGCACGAAAGGTGGAGGCCTACGAGGGGCGTACCCATGGAGGAATACGCCGTTTGTCGAGGGGTGGGGATCAGTGGCCCTTCGTCTCGTACCAGCTCCGCCCCACGCCACCCTCGGCCACGAGCGGCACGTTGAGCTCCATGGCACCCTCCATTTTCTCGATGACGATGGCGGCCAGGAGGTCCTCTTCCCCCTCCGGGACCTCGAAGAGCAACTCATCGTGCACCTGGAGCAACATACGCGCTCCTGTATCGGCCTCGTCGAGGGCGGTCTGGATTTCGATCATCGCGAGCTTGATCATATCGGCCGCCGTACCCTGGATGGGCGTGTTCTGGGCGATACGCTCGCCGAACTGTCTGATGTTCCAGTTCTTGGCCATCAACTCGGGTATGAACCGGCGCCGGCCCGAGAGGGTCTCGACGTATCCCTTCTCCCTCGCCATCTCGATCTGGGAATCCAGGAACGACCGCACTCCAGCAAAGCGCTCGAAGTACTGGTCGATGAAGGCCTGTGCCTCTTCTCGGTCGATCCCGAGCTGTTTCGCCAACGAGAAGGCTCCCTGCCCGTAGAGCGTGGCGAAGTTGATCGTCTTGGCTCGTCCCCGCATCTCCGCCGTGACGTCGTCCAGAGCGACATCGAAGATCACGGAGGCCGTCTGCTTGTGGACGTCGATGCCCTGCCTGAATGCGGTGACGAAGGCATCGTCTCCCGAGAAGTGGGCCAGTACGCGCAGCTCCACCTGGGAATAGTCGGCCCCGTAGAACAGATAACCGTCAGCGGGCACGAATCCCTTGCGGATCTCTCGGCCGAGGTCGGTCCGGATGGGAATGTTCTGCAGGTTCGGCTCGGACGACGACAGGCGGCCCGTCGCCGCGACCGTCTGGTTGAAGCGTGTGTGGATGCGCCCGGTCCTGGGGTTCACGAGCTGGGGCAGGGCGTCCACATAGGTGGACCTGAGTTTCTCGAGCTCCCGATACTCCATCATGAGCCGCGGCACTTCGTGGCCCATGACCGCGAGTTCTTCGAGCACTGAGGAGTCCGTCGACGCACCCGTCTTGGTGCGCTTGAGCACCGGAAGCTGCTGTTTCTCGAACAGGATCTCGCGAAGCTGCTGCGTGGAATTGAGGTTGAACTCCTCACCCGTAACCTTGTAGATCTCCTCTCGGATTAGCTTGAGGTCACGGTCGAGCCGCTCGCTCATCTTCTTGAAGAAATCCTCGTCGATCCGAATTCCGGCCCGCTCCATGCGTTCGAGCGTCGGAATCAGGGTCATCTCGAGATCGACGAACAGTCCGGTGAGGCCCTGTTCATCGAGTTGGGCACCAAAACGCTCGAACAGCCGTAACGCGAGTTCGGGACCCTGGCCCCCGTACGCCGTCGCGCGAGCCTGGTCGACCTCGGCGAAGGAAATTCGCTTTTGGCCGGCTCCCACGACGTCGTTGTAGGGGGTCGGAGCTACGCCCAGAAGGTCCTGAGCGAGAGCGTCGAGCGTGTGCTTGCGGCGGCTCGGGTCGAGCACGTACGACGCGACCCCGACATCGAAAGAGACCCCGCCGAGCGTCACTCCAGCGCCCGCCAAGAGGACCATGTCGGTCTTTAGGTCCCCTCCGACCTTGGCCACGGCCGGGTCTTCCAGCATGTCAGCGAACGGCCGCATGGCCGGTGAGTCGAGGGCCGGAAGATTGGCCACATCGTCACCACCGAGTCCGAGGTCCAGTTCGCCGGGAGGTGAGTGGGCGAAGGACAGGTAGTGGGTCTCGCCAAGCTCCACCGCCACCCCGATGCCTACCACGTGTGCGCGGTGCGGATCGGAGCCGGAGGCGTATACGGCCAACGCCACGCGTCCACCTTCCCGGATCCGGGCCGCCAACTTCGTAGCGGCAGCCGCATCCGTGACGAGATGGGTCGTGAGCTCGATGGTTTTTTCCTCGACCGGTGCATTCGAGCTCCCACCGGGCGCGAACTGCTCGATGAGCCGGCGGAACTCCAACTCCACGAAGAGCTTGTGTAGTCGCTCACGGTCCGGCTCGCCGACGCGGAGATGCTCCAGGTCCAGGTCGACGTCCAAGTCCTTCATCAGGGTTACGAGTTGCCTGGAGAGGCGCACCTGGTCGGCATGACCCATGAGCGATTCTCGCGCTCGCTTCCCGGAGATCTCGTCCGCCCGCGCCAGGATCTCATCCAGGCTCCCGAACTGCTCCAGGAGTTTCACCGCGGTCTTGGGGCCGACGCCCGCCGCACCTGGGATGTTGTCGGAGGAATCACCGACAAGGGCCAGATAATCCACCACCTTGGACGCAGGAACGCCGAACTTTTCGTGGACGTTACGTTCGTCGACCCACTCAGCAGCGACGCCTGTGCGCCCTCCCCTCCCGGGGTTGAGCAGGTGCACGCCCGGGCCCACGAGCTGGTAGAGGTCCTTGTCGCCCGAGACGATCACGGCCTCCAAGCCGGCTTCCCGTGCCTTGACGGCAAGCGTGGCGATGACGTCGTCCGCCTCGTAGTCCTCCAGCTCGACGAGAGCATCGTTGAATCCGGCCACCAGCTCACGAACCCTCGGCAGGCTGTCACGCAGATCGTCCGGCATCTTGTCGCGTGTGGCCTTGTACTCCGGATAGACCTTCTCGCGGTGGCTCATGCCGGAATCGAAGACCACCGCCAGGTAGTCCGGCTGATGCTTCTCCCGGATCTCCATCAGGAAGTTGACGAAACCGAACGGGGCGGACGTATTCTCGCCGCGGGAGTTGGTCAGCGGCTTGTTGATGAAAGCGAAGTACGCCCGGTAGATCAGTGCGTAGGCATCGATCAGAAACAGTCGAGGGGCGGTCTTGTCCGGAATGTCCACGGCGCTCGCTCAGCCCGAAGCGGGAGGGGCAGGCTCACAGGTGATGTAGGTCCAGGACGCGCCAAACGCGCTCTGACCCGCAAACATGCGCTGCAAGGCCGCGCGCATCAGTGACAGCCTGTCCTCGATGACCCGCTGGGCGGTGGGACTACCCGTGACCTTTTCGGCGCCGCCGACCCATCCCAGGACGCCCTCGTGGTAAACCGAGAGAAAATCGTACCACTGGTCCACGCGGGCAGGAATGGTCATCCGCTCCACGCTTGTGATCCGAAAACCCTCCTGCTCCAGAACCTCGAGGTAGTACTCCAGGGAACGGACGGGCAAAAAGTACTTCTTTCGAAGCGTGTCGTGAGCCTCGACGTAGTCCGTGTCGGTCAATACGTCTCGGTAGGCTTCGTAGCTCGAGTCCTCGAGAACGATCTCTCGGGCCGTCTCGTGGATCACATGGACCGTCTCGTCGATGAGCCAATCCGTCTCGCCCATCTCGGGGTGGCGGATGTTGCCGGACTGGATGAACACCTGGCCGTTCGGCTTGAGCACCTCCCGCCAGGCTCGGACCGTGTCCGCGAGATCGAAGTAGAGGTGGATGGCGTTCGTGGACGCCAAGGCCTCGACGCGGCGTTCCAAGACCGCAGACCCGACGACCTCGTCGACGCGCTCGAGCCGACGCTCCTCCCGCAAATACCGGATGTGCCGAAATGCCAAACGCGGCTCGTTCCTGAACTTCTCGAGCGCCAGTCTCAGGAACTTGGGCGACGAGTCGACCACCAGCACGCCAAAGTCCAGGTCGGGGAACTCACGCAACAGACGCTGCGCAAGGATTCCGGTACCTCCGGAATAATCGATCAGGATCGAGCCGCTCTCGAGCGCCTCACCGAGCTGGTATACGGTATGGTCCAAGTTAGCATACCAGCCGTGCGCTTCGACCGAGTCGTAGTTCAGCGCGAGAGCTTCGACAGGCCGCTGAACCCAATCGTCATCGGGTATCCTGGAAAACGAGGTGGGCCATTCAAATGACATGGGGGCGCAACCTAGAGGCCGCCCCCCACCGCGGAAAGCCACCCCCGAACAAACAACACGCCCACCAACGAAAAAGGGCGCCCCGCAGAGAACCGCAGGGCGCCCATCTTGTCAACTCCGAGGGCCCGTTAGGCGCGAACTACCATCGCGGCTTGGAGTCCCTTCTCGGATTCGCGAAGCTCGAATTCAACCTCCTGACCCTCGCTCAGAGTGCGAAATCCATCGCCCTCGATTACCGAAAAATGGACGAATACGTCATCACCGTCGGGTTGGGTGATGAAACCATATCCTTTGGAGTCATTGAACCATTTGACGGTCCCTCTAGACATTCGGCAACTCCTTCCTGCATCTGGCTGATTTGCTCCGCGTCCGCCCTTCCCGCAGGAGGGAGGAGGCAGCGGGCTCGCGCCCGTACCTCTAGGTTAGAACGGCCAACTCATCGCCGCAAGATAGAAGGGCCGCGTCGCCGGCGGATCCCGCTCAGAAACCGGCATCCTCGCCGTAAAGCACTCTGTACAGCGCCAGGAATCGCTGGATGCTCTTCACGTAGCCCCTGGTTTCCGTGAAGGGAATTCGTTCGGTGAACCGGGACGGATCGACGATCTCGGGAAAGTTGCGCCACCGGTTCGCCCGGCTGGGACCGGCATTATAGGCGGTTAGAGCGAGCGGCATATTGGCCCCGAAGCGCCGCGACATGTCAATCCAGAATCTGGTCCCGAGATGGACGTTGATCTCGGGAAGCTCGAGGCTGGCCGCCGTGAAGCCCCGGACGCCCTCCGCACGCGCGAGCTCGCGGCCCGTCTCCGGCATTACCTGCATCAGACCGATCGCCCCGGCCCTCGATCGGATCGCCGCGGAAAAGGCGGACTCCTGCCTGATCAGGGCCGCGAGAAATATCGGATCAACCCCGCGTTCGGCGGCCTCGCGCTTCACGATCTCGCGGTACGGGAACGGGTAGGTCACTCGCAACAAGCGGAGATCGAGCGGCCGGCCTTGAGCCCGGATTTCCCAGCCTAGCCCGACTCCCTCGGCCGTGAGGCCCCGGGCTATGAACGCCTCTGCCAGGGCGAACTTGGCGTCCAACGACTCGTCCGAGCGCTCCACCAAGCGATCGACGACCGCTTCCGCACCCTCATCGAGGCCGGCCTCCCGAAGCAGATCGAGTGTCTCCAGTTCCCCGGAGAGCCACGGCGGCGCCATGGGCTCCGACCCCTCGGGAAAGTCCATCGTGAACGGCTTCCCATCCAGGTCGGCCGCCAGTGCGGAGTAGTAGGACAGTGGGAAGCGTCGCCGCAGAAGGTCGAGATGCCTCCGGGCCCGCGCCTCGTCGTTCAGGCCGAGCGCGGCCCTGGCGGCCCAATACGCCGCCTGGTCCCAGCGGCGTCCCTCCGGGAGGGTCTCCAGGTATTGCTCGTAGACATCGGCTGCTGCCTCGAACTCCTCACGCTGAAGGTGGATCTGGCCCAACCGCATGCGAGACAGTCCCGCGAGATCGACTTCGGGCGCCATGTTGGCGGCTCGGCGATATTGGCCCGCGGCGGCGGCGAGGTCTCCGCGGTCGTGTAGTTGGTCTGCCCTGAAGAAGATGACGGCGACAGCCTCGGCGCTCTCCGGAAAACGTTCGACGATCCACTCGTCGATCGTCCGGACAGCGTCCCCCCGGCCTTGGGTCCGCCGCACCGTGCGCCACTCCTTCAACAGCTTCAACTCGAAGTCGCCGTCAGCCGACTCGGCGAGGCTCCGGAATTCATGGATGGCATCGTCGTGCCTGCCCACCGCCGAGAGAAGGCGCGCCCGGTCGAGGAGCACCTCCCGCGAGCGCGCCGAGCCCGCATCCCAGCCGTCGATATGCATCTGGACGGCCCGAAGGGCCCGCGGCGCGTCACCCGCCGCGGCCAGGGCTACGGACAGCCCGAGCGCCTCCTCGGCACCCGGATCACCCATCTCGAGGATCATTCTGGCAGCTCGGCCCGCGCTCCCGCCCCTGGAGCGCAACGCAAAAGAACTGGCCGCCGCCGCCAAGGCGCCGGCAGAGTCGGTCCTGGCCAGCATGAGCTCGGCGATGCTCTGTAGGGCGAACGCTCTGCGGCCTGAGGAAAGGCTTGGGAGCATGACCCCATAGCTCTCCACGGCTGCCGTGGTGTCACCCGCAGCAAGGTGCGCACGCGCCACCAGGTTCCAAGCTCGGGATAGCGCCGCGGGATCGGAGATCACCGCCAGCACGTTCCGGACACGGTCCGGGTCTCCGCCCTCCGACGCCCTGCGAGCCATCTGGAGAGCGACCCAACTGGCTGCAACCGGCTCGGCACGCGCCAAGGCCCGGAGATCCGGCATCGCCTCCTCACGCGAGGCCTGATCCAGCGCGTGCGTCCGCCTCAGTCGGGTAGCCGCTGACGGCCTGCCGTGGCCCAGGTTCAGGTAGTCCGTGTATCCGTCCGCCGCCTCGCCCCACCGACCGGACTCCTCCAGCGCCCGCGCTCTCAGCAAGCGGCCCCGGCCGTCGTAGAGATCGTCGAGCCATGCGGCCTCATCGAGGATCACGAGCGCCGCCGTCCAGTTCCCCCATCCAGCCTCCGCCTCCGCCAGCAGCAGCAGCGCGGGTGGGTGGAGGGGACCGTCCCCGGCGAGTCGCCTCAGGATCCTGGTGGCATGCCAAGGCCGGCCCACCTCGACTTCCGAGCGGGCGGAATCCACCACGGCCTCGGTCGCACCAGGAAGTTGGGCACTCGCGCGCGGGCCTACCCCAACGCCGGCAACCAGCAAGGGAAGCAGGAGCGCTCGCTTCAAGTTCGCACCACGGGGTTCGCATTCCTCGAGATTGTTGACGCTCCCTTGCGTACGCCGGCGGGTGGCGGGGAGATCCACCTCCTTCGGGAGACCCACCAACAAAACGAGGCCACCCCAAAGGGTGGCCTCGTTGCGAGACTCGTCGGAGCGCTTCGCGTCAGCGCGCTGCGGCGCGTTGCGACTCCATCGCGTGGAGCGCGTCGATCATCTTCTGGGCCGACTCTTCCATGTCGATCACCAGGCTGTCGATGCGAGACACGAAAAAGTTGTGCGCGATGCTCACCGGAATGGCGATGGTGAGGCCCGCTGCCGTAGTCAGCAACGCAACCTTGATCCCGCCGGCCACGAGAGTCGCGTCGACCTCACCCGCAGCCTCGATCGACTGGAAGGCGATGATCATCCCGATAACCGTGCCGAGAAAGCCCAGCAGGGGGGCGATGTTCGTGAGCGTAGCGAGAACCACCAGACCCTTCTCGAGCTTGCTCAACTCGATCAGCCCCTGGTTCTCGATGGCCTTCATGACCCGCTCGGTGCCCTCCTCGGCCCGCTCCAGTCCTGCGTACAGAATCTTGGCGGCAGGTGCATCGGAGTTCCTGGTGGCCTCGAGCGCCTCGTCGATGCGATGCTCGGAGAGGAGTTCGTCCACCTCACCGAGAATCTTCTTGGTCCGAGAACTCTTCGCCGCCAGGTCGAAGAACTTCCAGATGATCATCACGATACCGAGAACCAGGCAAAGCCCGAGAGGCCAGCGCATAAAGCCCGTCTCGTCCCAGACGAAGGCGATCCCCTCGCCCAGAGTCTGATCTTGTGATTCAAGCCCTGGAATCTGGAGCAGAGCGCTGTAGACTCGCATGAAACCCACCAAAAGGACCTCCAGCCGCAGTTTCGATTTCTAGTGTTCCCCATCGTCAGGATGGGGCCGGTAATCTTGCTGTCCGCCGATCGCTTTTTCGCGAAGGCCCGGAAACTGAACGTGCTCCCGCGGGACTGTCAAGCCCCGCCCCCGAGGCGTGACCGCTCCTTGATGCAGGCCACGAAACACCCCTCACCACAATCTGCGAGGTCAGGCATGTCACGGCGGCACGCTTCGTCCTTCTTCGGGTGGGAACACCGCGGATGAAACACACACCCAGAGGGAGGGTTCATCGGGCTCGGCGGATCACCTGTCAACATGATACGCTCGTGACCTGACTCAAATTTCGCGTCGAGCGAAGGAACAGCCGAGAGGAGAGCTTTCGTGTAGGGGTGTCTAGGCGCTCGGTAGAGCCGTTCGGCGGGGCCGGTCTCGACGATCTTGCCCAGATACATCACGGCCACCCGATCGCACAAATGCTCGACTACCGCCAGATCGTGGGCGATGAACAGGTATGCGAGGCCCAGATCGGCCTTGAGGTCCGACAGCAGGTTCAGAATCTGAGCTTGCACCGACACATCCAACGCCGACACCGCCTCGTCGAGCACAATGAATTCCGGCTCGACGGAAAGTGCGCGCGCGATCCCGAGTCGCTGGCGCTGGCCGGCACTGAATTCGTGCGGGTATCGACCCGCGTGCTCCGCCCGCAAACCAACCAACTCGAGTAACTCCACGGCCCGCCGCCCCCGGCCGGTAGCATCCCCGGCCAGATGGTGAACCTCCAGCGCCTCCTCGAGCATGCCGCCCGCCGTCGAGCGAGGGTTGAGCGACCCAAACGGATCTTGAAACACGATCTGCGCCCGCCCTCGGAACGCACGGAGCGTGCGTGCGTCCATGGACAGGACATCGACGCCGTCGAACAGCACTCGCCCTCCCGTGGGCTCGAGCAGGCGAAGCAGTGATCTGGCCGTCGTGGACTTTCCGCATCCCGACTCCCCGACCAGGCCCAAGGTCTCCCCTCGCCGGATCGTGAAGCTGATGCCGTCGACGGCCTTCACCAAGCCGCGAACCCGGCCCCACGCACCGTCGCGTGCAGAAAAATGCATGGACAGGTCCATGACCTCGAGGAGGACCTCGGCCTCGCCGGCGATCATGCTCGCGTGTCCTCTCGTGCGGCCGCGGATTCGGGAGATTCCAGCCAGCATCGGGCGGTCCTGTCGGATCCCGCAACGGGTAGGAGATCGGGGGCGTCCTTCGCGCACCGATCCATCACGAGAGGGCAGCGCTCGTGAAACCGGCAGCCATGAGGCCACAGGGTCGGGCTCGGAGCGACGCCGGGAATCACTGGCAGCCGCGTACCCCTGGAATGCCTTCCCGGGAGCGAAGCGAGCAGCCCCTGGGTGTAGGGGTGCCTGGGATGATGGAATACCTCCTCCGCGGAGCCCTCCTCGACGATCTGGCCGGCATACATCACGGAGACCCTGTCACAGAACGCCGAGACCACCCCCAGGTCATGGCTGATCAACAACACCGCCATGCTCCGTCGCTGCCGGAGGTCGGAGAGGAGATCCAGGATCTGCGCCTGAGTCGTGACGTCCAGCGCGGTGGTGGGCTCGTCGGCAATGAGGAGTTGCGGCTTACAGGAAAGGGCCATGGCTATCATGACACGCTGGCGCATGCCCCCCGACAGTTGGTGCGGATACTCACCGAACCGGACCTCGGGGTCCGGGAGCCGGACCTCGGCAAAGAGCTCCACCGCGGCCGCGGCCGCCTCGCGCCCCCTCAACCCCCTGTGGAGCCGAAGCGCTTCCACGACCTGGCTGCCCACACTGTGCACGGGGTTGAGCGAGGTCATGGGCTCCTGAAAGATCATGGACACTTCATTGCCCCTCATGCGCCGCAATCTGGCCTCCGCGGCACCTACGAGCTCCTCCCCTTTGAACCGGATCGAGCTCCCGGGGAGGACCTCACCGGGCGGACTGGGCACGAGCGCCATCACCGAGAGCGCCGTCATTGTCTTGCCGCAGCCCGATTCACCGACGAGACCCAACGACTCGCCGCGCTCCACTCGAAGACTGACTCCGTCTACGGCCCGTGCCGTTCCGGCACGGGTATGGAAGTAGGTCCTCAGGTCGCGGACCTCCAAGAGAGTCTCGTCCGCCTCGGTGCGTGTCACAGAGTCCATGCCTATTCGATATGGGGATCTAGCGCGTCGCGCAATCCATCCCCGACCAGGTTGAAGCTGAGCACCGTGAAGACTATGGCGAGTCCTGCGAAGGTCGAGATCCACCACGCGTTCAGCATATTACTCTGTCCGTCGGCCACCATCGCTCCCCAGGAGGGCACGTCGCCCTGCACGCCGAGCCCGAGATAGGACAGGCCGGCCTCGAGCACGATCATGTCGCCGATGCCGAGCGTGGCGGCCACGATGACGGGAGCCAGCACATTGGGCACGATGTGTCGGAAGATGATGCGCGCGCGGGAGTACCCGAGAGCTCGCGCCGCCTGCACGAAGTCCCGCTCGCGAAGACTCAACACCTCGCCCCGTACGAGCCGCGTGGTCGTTGGCCACTGGGTCAGCCCGAGGACCAGGATAATCAACAAGAGGGATGAGTTGAACAGCGCGACCACGGCAATGAGGAGGACCAATCTCGGAAACGCGATCACAACGTCGACGACGCGCATGATCACACTGTCGGACCACCCGCCCAGGTAACCCGAGACGGCGCCCAGAACCGTGCCGATCGTGACGCTGATGGCCACCGCGATGAGCCCGATGGAGAGCGAGATTCGGGCACCGTACAGGACCATCGTAAACACATCACGAGCGAGCCGGTCCGTGCCGAACGGATGCGCAAGCGAGGGTCTCAACATGCCTTCGGATCCGAACCCGGCCGTGATGCCCGGCTCGTAGGGGGCGATGAACGGCACCAGCAGCGCCACCAGGTATGCCGTGCCGACGATGACCAGGCCCAGCACCGCGAGGCGCGACCGGCTGAACGACTCGGCTACCGGCCACCACGGTCCCGTCACCTCGGCCTGGGGACTCCGCGGCGTCCTTCTCAGGGCGCGGAACGACCAGGCCCAGGCTCCGAGCAGGCCGGCAAAGAGCGTGACGAAGGCCACCCTGTGATCCAGAGGACCCAGGGGTGCATCGAGCACCACGTCCCACCGAAGCACCAAGATCGACAGACAGCCCACCCATACCCAAAGCGCGAACCCACCGCTGGCCCGCCGCCCCGCGAGTATCTGGGCCAACCCCGGGAGTATCACCGAGAGAGCGGCCGCGTGACGAATCACCGACCCGGTACCCGCACCCGGCACTCCGCCCCCTCCGTCAGTCATACCGGATCCTGGGATCGACCAGGCCGTAGAGCAGGTCTGCCATCAGGTTTCCCAACACGACCAAGCCGGCGAAAATCAGGGTGGCGGCCATGACCACCGGGTAGTCCCGCCGACCGATCGCTTCCACCACCAGCAATCCCATCCCCGGCCACGCGAACACCGTCTCGACGAGCACTGCCCCGCTGAAGAGAAATGGCAGGTAGAGCCCGAGCAACGTGATCACCGGTAGGAGGGCGTTCCGCAACACGTGCTTGAAGATCACGGTTCGCTCAGGCAGCCCCTTGGCACGTGCCGTGCGTACGAAATCCTGTTGGATCACCTCCAGCATGCTGGACCGTACGTACCGCGCGACTCCGGCGGCCAGCACGAGGGCGAGCGTGGTCGCCGGCAATACGAGGTGCCGGGCGGTATCCAGGAGCTTTTCAAACCCCGTGAGGAACTCGTAGTCCGGACTGTGAATGCCCGACGCGGGGAACCAGATGGGCCAATCCCAGACGTTCCGCGCAAACAAGCTGAACGTCAGCACCATTATAATGGCCAGCCAAAAGGAGGGCATGGAATAGAAGAACAGGGTTACCACGCTCAAGAACGAATCGACCGGAGAGCGATGCCTTACCGCCTGGAAGACGCCGACCAATACCCCCACCACGAACGCTCCCCCGATCGCGGTCGCGGACAGGAGGATCGTATTCGGCAGGCGCTCGAGAACGACATCCAAAGCTGGCCGGTCCAGGGTAAGGGAGTACTGAAAATCGCCCCGCAGGACCCCCGCCAACCACTTCACGTACCGAATCAGCACAGGATCGTCCAACCCCATGCTCCGACGCACGTGCTCCAGGCTCTCGGGAGACATGTTGCGGTGCAGATACAGCAAGGAGGGGTCGCCAGGCGCCAGATGAAGAACGAAGAATGCCACGGTGATGATGCCGAGGATGAGCGGGACGGCACCCAACAGCCTGCGTATCGCGTACCTCGTCATGTCGGCATCAGCTCAGACTCGCCAGGTCCAGTCGTCCGACGCGTACATCACCTCCAGCCGAGCCTGGGTCGCCGACTCGTGCCCGCGCATGGCTCCGTCGGACCACCGCCCACCCAGTGCCTCCTCCAGGCCGGCTCGGATCGCGCTCGTGACCTCGTCCCATCCAGGCGACCGACCCAGAAGCCCGCTCAGCGTCGCGGGAGATTCGACGACCTGCCCATCCCGCCGCAGCCGTTCCAGAGGGCCTTGGTCGCCCCCCAGAATGAGCGATCCGTGCTGAAGGAACCCAGCACCAATCCGCGCCTGTGCGCTCCCTATGAGCTTGCGTCCACCCGCCGTGACCTCGCCGGCGGCAGGCTTGCGAAAGCAGGGGCCCGCATCGGGCTTGCTGGCGGCACCGCTCGACGAAGCGAGTTCGACCTCGGCCCCGAGGGTCCGGAGACCCATCATCAGGCCCTCGTTCACTCGTTCGTATACCTGGCGCAATCCACCCAGCGCCCGTAGGGGCGCAACGACCGCATAGGTGAGTTCGTCACTGTGCAGCACAGCGCGGCCGCCCGTGGGACGCCTGACAAATGGGATGCCGGCCTCACGGGCACGGTCCGTATCGTAGCCCTTGCCAGGCTCGTTTCGGCCTAGAGACACGGTGGGTCTGTCCCATCGGTAGAGGCGTAAGACGGCTTGTCCCGCCTCGAGCTCCTCCGCGAGGGCGTGGTCGCGGGCCATGTTCTCGAAGCCCGCCATCGGTGGATCGCTCAGAACCCGCCAGTTCAAGGCGTGATCCACCGCACCTCCGTCGACCATCTCCTCTACAGCTCGAGCGTTTTCCCGAAAGCCAGGACTTCGACCCTGGCCCGGTCACCCACGAGCTCCTTGAACGCCTCCGGATCCTGCTCGACATACGGCCAGGTGTTGTAGTGGATCGGAACGACCACTTCGGGTTGAATGAACTCGACCGCCCTCGCCGCGTCTTCGGGGCCCATCGTGAAGTTGTCGCCTATCGGCAGCAGCGCGACGTCCACCTGACCCCGCAGAAGCTGCATGTCCATCGTCAGGGCCGTGTCTCCCGCGTGGTAGACCCGCTTCCCGGGACCCAGGTCGATGAGGAATCCGGCGGGGTTCGTGGTGAAGCCCTCCGCACCTTCTCCCGCCACCTGCCCCCCGTGGACGGCGTTCGTCATCTTGACCCGCCCGAATGGGAACTGCCACGATCCGCCGATGTGCATGGGGTGGGTGTTCTTAACGCCCTGGGACTGGGCATAGCTCACGATCTCGAACGTCGCCACGAGGGTCGCGCCCGTCCTCTTCGCAATCGGGATCGCGTCAGCGAAGTGATCGAAGTGCCCGTGTGTGCAGAGAATGAAGTCCACGTCCGTTACGTCGTCGGCCGTGAGTTCGCTCAAGGGATTTTCGCCGAAGAACGGATCGATGACGATCGAGGTGCCGTCGTCCGTGGTGAGCGTGAACGTCGAGTGTCCGTGGTACTTCAGACTCGCCATGGCCAGTCTCTCTTCTAGAAGGGATTATCCGGTTACAGCACTCTCGGCCTGCTCGTAGGCTTCGATCGGAGGGCACGCACACACGAGGTTCCGGTCGCCGTACGCGTTGTCTACCCTGCGTACGGCGGGCCAGAACTTGTGGGTCCGAGACCCAGGCGTCGGATACACCGCCTGCTCCCTGCTGTACGCATGGTCCCAGTTCTCGGCCACGGCCATTCGGGCTGTGTGCGGCGCGTTCTTGAGCACATTATCGTCGCGGTCGCTCAAACCCAACTCGATCTGCTGGATCTCGTTCCTGATCGAGATCAGGGCATCACAGAATCGGTCCATCTCTTCCTTGGATTCGCTCTCCGTCGGCTCGACCATGATCGTGCCCGCTACCGGAAATGACATGGTCGGTGCGTGGAATCCATAGTCCATGAGCCGCTTGGCCACGTCTTCGTCCGAGATGCCGGTCGCCTTCTTGAGTGGCCGTAAGTCGAGGATGAACTCGTGAGCCACTCGCCCTCGATCACCCGCATACAGGATTTCGAAGTGCTCCGATAGCCTCTTGGCCATGTAATTGGCATTGAGGATAGCCAGCTCTGTGGCCCGCTTCAGGCCCTCGGATCCCAAAAGGGCGATGTACGCCCAGGAAATCACGAGAACACCGGCACTCCCCCAGGGAGCCGCCGAGACAGGCGCGATGCCACGCTCCCCGCCCACCTGTGCGAGCGGGTGGCTCGGAAGGAACGGAGCGAGAGCTTCGGTCACACAAATCGGGCCCATGCCGGGACCTCCTCCTCCGTGCGGTATCGCGAAGGTCTTATGGAGGTTGATGTGGCACACGTCCGCACCATAGTCGGCCGGACGACTGAGACCTACCTGCGCATTCAGGTTGGCTCCGTCCAGGTAAACCTGGCCGCCGTTCTCGTGCACGACGTCGCAGATCTCCCTGATGCGCTCCTCGAAGACACCGTGTGTCGACGGATAGGTGATCATGCTCGCCGCGAGATGCTCGGCGTGCTCCCTGGCCTTGGCCCTGAGGTCGTCGACGTCGATGTTCCCGCTGTCGTCACATTTGACCACGACGACCCGCATGCCCGCCATCACGGCGCTGGCCGGGTTCGTCCCGTGCGCCGATTGCGGGATCAGACAGACGTCCCGGTGCCCGTCTCCTCTTTCACGGTGGTACGCCCGGATCGTGAGCAAGCCGGCGTATTCGCCCTGGGCACCCGAGTTGGGCTGGAGGGACACGGCCGCGAAACCGGTGATCTCGGCCAGCCAACGCTCGAGATCGGCGAACATCTCATGGTATCCTCCGGCCTGATCCAAAGGAGCGAACGGATGCATCGCGCCGAACTCGCGCCAGGTCACGGGTACCATCTGCGTCGTCGCGTTCAACTTCATGGTGCACGAGCCGAGCGGAATCATGCTCGTGTTGAGCGAGAGGTCACGCACCTCCAACCGGTGGATGTAGCGGAGCATCTCCGTTTCTGAGTGATAGCTGTTGAAGACCGGATGCTCCATGAAAGGAGTGCTACGGGCGTGTTCTCGCCTGTAGGTCGGCACCTCCACCTCTTCAGCCAGCTTCCGGGCGTTGAGCTTCACCCCGCCCCCCTTGGGGCCGCCCTCGCTGAAGACCTGGAACAGGTCGTCCACATCCTCGGGTTTCGTCACCTCGTCCAGCGAGATCCCGACCGTGCCGTCGCCGTTGTCGCGCAGGTTCATGCCCGACTCGACCGACCTGCGAAGAACCTCGGCCGCGTCGATGCCGGCGCTCGGCACCACGGTCAGTGTGTCGAAGAACGTCTCGTGGACCACGGTGTGGCCGAGTTTGGTCAACCCATGGGCCAAGAGTGTGGTCAGGTGATGAACCCTCGTCGCGATCCGCTCGAGCCCCTCCGGGCCGTGATAGACCGCATACATGCTGGCCATGATAGCCAGGAGCACCTGAGCCGTGCAGATATTCGAAGTCGCCTTCTCGCGCCGTATGTGCTGCTCCCGGGTCTGGAGCGACATACGAAGCGCAGGATCGCCGTCCGCGTCGATGGAGACACCGATGATTCGCCCGGGAATCCGTCGCTTGAGCGAATCCTTGACGGCCAGGTAGGCCGCGTGCGGGCCACCGTACCCCATCGGCACCCCGAACCGTTGAGCGCTACCCACGGCCACGTCGGCGCCGAACTCCCCTGGAGGCGTGAGCAACGTGAGCGCCAATAGATCCGCGGCCACCACCACACCCGCACCGATCTCATGGACGGAGGCGCAGAAAGACGAATAATCGTAGACCGCTCCGTCACTGGCCGGATACTGGAGGAGGACGCCGAACAGACGCGACTCCCACGAGTCCAGGTCGAAGGTGTCATGATCGCCGACGACGACCTCGATTCCCAGGGGCTCGGCCCGACCCTGGACCACCGCGATGGTTTGGGGATGGCATGTGGCAGAAACCATGAAGACGTTCCGCTCGGGTTCTCGCGTTTCGCCGAAGAGCAAGGTCATGGCCTCGGCGGCCGCCGTGCCCTCGTCCAACAGGGAGGCGTTCGCGATGTCCAGACCGGTCAGATCCATCACCATGGTCTGGAAGTTCAGGAGTGCCTCCAGGCGCCCCTGTGAGATCTCCGCCTGATAGGGCGTGTATTGTGTGTACCATCCAGGGTTCTCGAGGATGGTGCGCTGAATCACTCCCGGCGTGATCGTGTCGTGGTAACCCATGCCCACGAATGAGCGTAGCGGTTGGTTCAGCGCGACACGCGTGCGTAGCTGCTCGAGCAGGATGTGCTCGGGCACGGCGGCGGGAATGTCGAGAGGTCGGCCGAGACGTATGGACTCGGGAACCGTCTGATCGATCAACTCGTCGAGAGAAGAGGCACCCACCGTTTCCAACATGTCGGTGATGTCGCTGTCGCGCGGGCCAATGTGCCGCCCCTGGAAACCCGTGTCGGGCTCTATCGAGAGAGACATCGAGTCGTCCGCCTCACTCCCCAACGTGCTCTTGGTAGGCGGCAGCATCCATCAGGCCCTCCAGCTCGCTCTCATCCGACACCCGGAGCTTGACCATCCACCCCGCCCCGTACGGGTCGGAGTTCACGACAGAGGGATCGTCCTGGAGCGCGGCGTTCACCTCCACCACTTCGCCGGTGAAGGGGCTGAAGAGGTCGCTGACCGCCTTCACCGCCTCGATGGTCCCGAAAACATCATTCTTCCCGAATGAATCGCCGGCGCTGGGCAACTCGAGATAGACGATATCTCCCAACTCACCCTGGGCGTAATCGGTAATCCCGACCATATAAACGGCCGGATCGTCCGTGACCTTGAGATACTCGTGCTCTTCCGAGTACAGTAGTCCTTCCAGGAAATCCGCCATCATTCCTCCAGAGGGTTCGTGGTTCAGGGCGGTGACAATAGAAGGCCCCTTCGAGGAGCGTCAACCCTGGCGCGAGGCCTCTCCAGCTTTTCAGTCGGTGGCCCTTCCCGTAAGTTTTCCTAAGCATTGTGCACACCGAACGGAATCCTGCAGAGGATACAAATATATGTCGCCCGTAGTCACCGATCAGAAGCCACTCGCACTGAGCTCTCTCACCGATGACGAGAAGATGTTTCAGGAGGCTGTCCGCGACTTTGCCACCTCCGAGATCGCGCCGCTCGTAAACGCGATGGACGAGGAGCAGACGATGCGCCCCGAACTCATCAGCCAGCTCTTCGAGCTCGGCTTGATGGGGATCGAGATCCCGGAGGAGTACGGCGGAACGGGAGCAAGCTTCTTCACCGCCATCCTGGTCGTGGAGGAGCTTTCCAAGGTCGACCCTTCGGTGGCTGTGCTCGTCGATGTCCAAAACACGCTCGTCAACAACGCCATGACGCGCTGGGGCACCGACGAACAGAAGCAGCGCTATTTCCCGGCGCTCGCGTCGGACATGGTCGGAGCCTACGCGCTCTCCGAGGCCGGAAGTGGATCCGACGCTTTCGCCCTGTCGTGCCGCGCCAACCGGGACGGCGACGATTGGGTCCTCACTGGACAAAAGCTCTGGGTTACGAGCGGGTACGAAGCGGGGATCTTCATCGTGTTCGCAACGGTCGACCCCGAGGCCGGCTACAAGGGCATCACGGCGTTTCTGGTCGAGCGGGAGTCCGAGGGCTTCACGGTCGGCAAGAAGGAGGACAAGCTCGGGATTCGGGCCTCATCGACCACCGAATTGGTCCTGGAGGACGTTCGCGTCCCGGCGGCCAACGTCCTCGGTGAGGTGGGCAACGGCTACAAGGTCGCGATCGAAACGCTCAATGAGGGTCGTATCGCGATCGGCGCCCAGATGGTGGGGCTGGGTCAGGGCGCTCTCGATCACACGCTGCGCTACGTTCAGGAACGGGAGCAGTTCGGCCGCCCCGTAGGCGACTTCCAAGGCGTACAGTTCCAGCTCGCCGAGATGGCCACCGACATCGAAGCCGCGCGACTGCTCGTGTACAACGCGGCCCGCCTCAAGGACTCCGGTGAGGACTTTCTCACACCAGCCGCCATGGCGAAGCTTTTCGCCTCCCGCATGGCTCAGCAAGTCTCATCCCTGTGCGTCGATCTGCACGGGGGCTACGGGTTCACGCGCGAATATCCCGTCGCGAAGCTGTACCGAGACTCCAAGATAGGCACAATCTACGAAGGGACCACGAACATGCAGCTCCAGACCATCGCCAACGCACTGCTTCGCTGATGTTCGGGCTAGGGGTTGGCGAACTCGCCTTGATCCTCCTGATCCTGGTATTCTTTTTCGGCGCCAAAAAGATTCCGCTCATAGCGCGTGGCCTCGGGGGAGCCATCCGGAACTTCAAGGGTGAGTTGCGGGAGGATGCGCTCGAGGACGATAGCGGTGACGAGCCAAGGCTTCCTCCGGGGGATGGGGAATCCTGACGCACCTGGGGACCGGGAGGCATGCAAGCCTCGCAGCTGGGTCCTCAAATAGCGCCGCGGGCACCTCGGACCGTCTCGGTCTCAGGGACCAGATAGGGCTTGTTCGGGAACGTGGCCACCTTCCCGGGGAGCCACGCCCAAGAACCCAGGATTGATGGCGTCCTTGAGCAACCCGGCTCGCTGCTCAGAGGCTCGGAGCGCCTCCTCAAGGCCAGTGCGTATCGAACTCTCCTGCTCGAGCTGACGAGGATTCGGGGCGTTCACTAGACTCCTTGCGGATGGACCGTTCGGTGCCTAGGCTACGCGAGCAGATACGCTACGTCGCTTCTTTCCACCCGCCCCCCCCCGGGGGACAGAAGCCGACCGGTTCGCCAAACCGACCCAACCCTTCGACGGACTTTCGTATTCGGGCGAGCGGTGGGTGGTGAAGGTGGGTGACGTGAGAGACAAGCAGCTCCACGAGTTTATCCTCGCTCGGATCGAGCAGGCGCTCAATGGACGTAGCTGGGCGTGGTTGGCTAGAAAAAGTGGTGTGCCGCGTTCCACTCTCATGACCCAATCGGCGAACCTGCACTTCAGCCTCGACGTGCTCGCGAGCGTAGCGCATTCCTTGGGGAGGCTTATCAGCTACCTTTTTCCTCCTGGGCTCTCTGCGGACGGGACTGGTCGCTCGGCTCAAGATCTCCTTGACCGCATCAAGAATATGATCGCACACGACGAGGCAGGGTGACGAGATTTCGACACAAGTGTCGAGATCAAAACTTCTGCTTGTCAATCCAGCGCTCGCTTCGTATTGATGGCGGCGCATAGCAGCAATATCGCTTCCTATCCATGCCGCCCCCCCTTGGCAACAGGAGTTGACGCGCTTTGGCGAACAGAGACTCACGAGAAATCTGTCCCATCCGTTACCTTCAGGAGGAGTCCTAATGTCTTGGTCGCCGAAGGAGTTGTTGCTCTTTGCGATCAGCGCGCTGATCTTGTGGTCGGTTGGGGCGTGCGAGGAGGGTGGGCCGTTGGGAAATGAGTCTCACGTTCCTTCGCCCGTGCAGTTTTCCCACAACACGCACACCGTCTGTGAGCCGTTCCCTGAATGCGCACGAGAACCCACAGAAGAAGAGCTCGACGAAATCGACGCTGCGCTTGATCTGGTTGATCAGGCCGGTTGTGATGTCATGCACTCGCGCCTCATGGACTATAGGTACCGTGTATACGACTTCGATGACGGTGATTGGGGAGAGTTACACTACGTTGGCACCGATTCCGCTACCGTAAGTTTGTGGAATGGCACCTTCTCAATAAGCGGTGAGGTTCAAAACACTGTCCGCCATGAGTACGATCACGAAGATTGTGATTGTACCAGTGAGCCTACCGCTGATTCGTATATGACTTCCTGTGATACGGGTCAAAACTGATGACTTCTATGACTGAGGGTATGTGCCGGGACGGGCGTATTGGGTTTGCGGTGGTCCGCAGGGGGATCGGATTCCTCGCTCTAATCACTCTTGTGTTCCCGGTGGGGCTGCCGGCCCAGATACAACCCGACACTCGTACTCTTCTGAGACTGGCAATCTCCGAGCTGCGAACAACTACTCTTCCGGCTGGCCGCCTAGTATTGGACGACCACTTTTTTGATGCCTCTCTCAAGCGAGGTCAACTCGTCAGATCGCGGAGAATATCTGAACAGCTTGCAGAATACATCGGCGCTCAAGGGTTTGTTAGATTTGAAGAAGTGGTGTCTTGTGAGCCGAATTCACCTTCCAGTTGTCGAATGGTAGGCAATGTCTCATCTGCTTTGGCGATCTCGGAGCCTGTAATCTCTGTGGAGCAGGCCTCCGTCGTCGTCTGGGCAAAATACCGAACTCTTTCCGAGAGGGTACCGGTGGCACGATGGATTCTTGAGATTTCCTTCTCGCGCAGAGGGGCGTCCTGGGTCGTTGACGACGTCGCGATGATTTCCGGCACATAGCTGTACTCGCCTCCGATCCTTGTCCGGGACCAGCCAAAGCTGAACGGCCGCCCCATCTTGGGGGGTGGCCGTTTTCTCATGCCTGGAGGATCGATGGGAACCCTCGGATGGAACCTACCGCGACACGAACACGACGCCGGCGCCGACACCCGCAAGGAACGTGGCCACCTTGCCCGGGAGTTCGCCGAAGAACCGGGGATTGATGGTGTCGTCGAGGATCGAGAGTCGGAGCGCCTCCTCAAGGCCAGAGCATATCGAACCCTTCTGCTCGAGCTGACGAGGATTCGGGGCGTTCACTAGACTCCTTGCGGATGGACCGTTCGGTGTCTAGACTGCGCGAGCAGATACGCTACGTCGCTTCTTTCCACCCGCCCCCCCCCCCCGGGGGACAGAAGCCGACCGGTTCGCCAAACCGACCCAACCCTTCGACGGACTTTCGTATTCGGGCGAGCGGTGGGTGGTGAAGGTGGGTAACGTGAGAGACAAGAAACTCCACGAGTTTATCCTCGCTCGGATCGAACAGGCGCTCAATGGACGTACCTGGGCGTGGTTGGCTCGAAAAAGCGGAGTGCCGCGTTCCACTCTCATGACCCAATCTGCGAACCTGCACTTCAGCCTCGACGTGCTCGCCAGCGTGGCGCATGCCCTGGGGCGGCCATCAGCTATTTCTTTCCTCATGGACCTTCTGCGGACGAGGCGGGTCGGTCGGCTCAGGATCTACTCGACCGCATCAAGAATATGATCGCACACGACGAGGCCGGGTGACGAGATATCGACACAAGTGTCGAGATCAAAACTTCTGCTTGTCAATCCAGCGCTCGCTTCGTATTGATGGCGGCGCATAGCAGCAATATCGCTTCCTATCCATGCCCCCCCCCCCCGAACCGCAAGCACAGAATCACACCTAGGGGGCGAGTTCACGCAACCTGCCCACCCGAACCGATAGCCTCCCGGCGAGTATGAATCCATGGGAGTGGAAGGCGGGCGGCAACCCGAAGAGGAGGAGTGGACAGTGCTTAGGCAAGAATTTGTGCGAACAGCAAGAGTATCACTTTTCGTGTTTGGCGCTGGATTCGTATTGACCGCATGCGATAAGGCGGCAAGCGGTGGGATGGCACCACCTCCCAAGTCATCTGAGCAGGTGGCAGTGCTTGTGGCCGCGTTGACCGCCGTATCTGACTCACTTCCGAAGTTTTACGGCAGCGAGCTGGAGGTGATAAAGCGTTTCGTGGTTGACCCTGACATGTTTGAAGAGATCCAATCGGGATTTGCTGAGGAAGACCGCGTTTCGGCTGAAGTATTAGTGGAAGCGATGGATAGGCTTGAGCTACCAGGGATAGGGGAGTGGGAGCTGGAGAGGCAGTCGGTCTTACTGAGTTGCAACGAGGACGACCGTCGCAGATGTGTGATGGATAGATCGGTGATTCGGATAGCAATTGGCGCAATTGAGGGCTTGGAAGACGGTCGCCGCCAGGTCGGTATCAGCACCCTACTCATGCTGGACGCCGCTGACAGTGCACATACCCTTGGGCACTTCCTGACGCTTGAGTGGCTCGGCGGAAGCTGGAGCGTGTCAGAGTATCAACTTATCTCGAGCTAGGGAGATGGTGATGATACACCACGTCCGACTTGCCCTGGTCGTGAGCTTGGCTGGTATTTTTCTGGTGCTTTGGACGTGCGCCCCAAAAGTTGGACAGAGTTGACCCCCTAAGTTTGTGATGTCCCTCCCCCGATCCACCGGGAGAGGAACGCCGCTGGAGCCGAGTTCCCCAGCGAAGAGTGAAGTCGAACGTCGTTGTAGTAGGCGATGCGGTCATCGACCACCGCCACGAGATCGGCGAGCGTTTCAGCGTCGGTAAGGAGCGAGCGGTTCTCGACCTTGAAACGTCCGAAGAAGCTCTCCATCTCTGGGTTGTCTGAAGCGCCTCCCAAGGCGTACGAAAGCCGTGAGCTGTCGTCGATGAGCACTTTGCCGGTCCAGCCATAACTTGTGAACACCGGGTCCCGGTCGTGGTGAACGATCACGCCTTTCAACCAGAGCACGTAGCTCTGGCATGCTGTCCGGAACCGACTCGATGATCTGCTCGAACGTTTCGCGGCCGGCCGCGGCGGCCGAATCCGCCCGCGCCTTGGCATCCTCGATCGCGGTGTTGAGAACCTTGAGGGAAGCCGCGGCTGCGCAGTCGACGGGCTCCTTGGCATCTCGTAGCGCTTGGTTCACACGCTGGAGATCAACGCGATCGCGCTTGACGCTCCGGCGTTCCGCTTCTTTGGCTGCGGCCGTGCGGGCGTCCAGGCGCATCAACCCGAACACGGCCTTGAGCGACCTATGATCAAACCCCCTATTTGCACTATGATCATAAGCGGCTTACGTTATGATATGGCTGACACGATCAGAGACTACCTCGCTGAAATCGGCCGCCGCGGTGGCCAGAAGAGCCGCCGCACTCTCGACCCAGAGACGGCCAGGAACATGGTACGCGTTCGGGAAGCTCGACGGGCATACCGTCACTTCCATACGTTGTGCTTCTGGTCCTATCGCCCGGACCTGAAGATCGGCATGGATGACGTTGAATGGGTGGCGGAAACGCTCATGAAACACGGCAATCGCCAGGCCTGGCGAATCGGTAGGTCCCTATGCCCCTAACCGACTTTCAGCGAACCGTCCTCGCGCTCCTCGCCCCGACGAGAGCGCCTGACAGTTACCTTGCCGGGGGAGCGGCGCTACACTTCGCTCCCAACTCGGTCCGATTCAGCAACGCTCTTGATTTTTTCCATGATTCGCCGGAGCGGGTAGCCGCCGCGTTCGCCGAGGACACCGCGCTGTTGGAGGCGGAGAGCTACAAGGTAGACGTGGAGATCAGTCAGCCCGGCTTCATTCGTGCCACCGTCGGCGACGGACACGAGGCGATGAGGATCGACTGGGCCCACGACACCGCCTGGCGCTTCATGCCTCCTGTCCGAGACTCGATGGGTGCTTTCCTCCTCCACGAAATCGACCTGGCGGTCAACAAGACCCTCGCCTTGGCCGGGCGAGATGAGCCTCGGGATTTTGTTGACATCCTGTTCGTGCATGAGCGGGTACTACCGCTCGCTGGGCTGACGTGGGCAGCCGTGGCTAAGGATCCGGGCTTCACCCCTCTGTCGCTCATCGAACTCCTGAAACGGCGAGGGCGGCATCGTCCCGCGGAAATGGAACGCCTGAATCTCGCCGTTCCCTATGACCCGATCACGAGCAAGGAGCAATGGCTGCGGGCTTTGGAGAACGCCGAAGAATTCGCCCGGTCACGACCCACCGATGAATTGGGGTGCCTCTACTATTCCCCAGACCTCGGGCGTTTCACACTCCCTCTTCCCGGAGTCGGACTGGAAGCTCAAGGACTGGTCGTGCATTTCGGCGCCCCCGGTGGCGTGCTCCCCAGAGTAACCCAATGACCAGCCCACTCGACAACGTGGTCATCGTCCTCCACGAGCCGCAGAACCTCGTCAACGTGGCCGGAGTGATTCGGGCGATGATGAACATGGGCCTGTCGAGGCTGCGCCTGGTCCGCCCTGCCGAGTTCGACGCCTACCGCATCGCGGGCATCGCCCACCGCAGCGAAGATCTGGTGGCTGCCACAGAGATTCTCGACTCCCTGGAAGAAGCGGTCGCGGACGCCACGTTCGTCGCGGGCACCACGGCGAGAGCGCGAACGGCACAACGGAATTATGTGCGACCCCGCGAGCTTGCGCCACTCGTCATCGAGCGGGCGCGTGAGGGCGAGGTCGTGGTGCTCTTCGGCCGGGAGGATCGTGGCCTGGGGAACGAGGCACTGGACCTTTGCCATTCCGTGGCCATCGTCCCCACCGACGCTGTCTTTTCGAGCTTGAACCTGGCCCAGGCCTGTCTGCTCATGTGCTATGAGATCTTCTTGGCCTCGCAGGACGGCGGAGAGCCGGAGCCCCTGCCCACCGGCCGCCGGGCGGAGGGAGCGGCCACACAGGCCGACCTCGAGGAGACCTACGCCGCGCTGGAGTCCGGCCTGCGGAGCATCCGGTTCTTCAAGGGCACCAGATTGCCCGAGTCTGTGATGCGCACCTTGCGTACGCTCATCTCCCGCGCCGAACCCGACCTCCACGAGGCACGCCTGGTGAGAGCCATGGGCTTCGAGGTCGGACACTACGTCGCACGGCTCGAGGGCGCCAAAGCGACAGGGGCGGACCAGCCGTTGAACGAGGATCCGAACAACTGAAACGAACCCTTCATTGGGGCGCCACTGTATTGAACCGGCGTTCTCGAGCGCATATGTTGTGGGGCATACAGCCCCCCCCCCGGCTGCCACAGCCGGATGACAGACAGGTGTGTCCCATGTCCTCCACCGAGACGGGCGCTGCACCCAGCCTCGCTGAGAGATATCGCGTGTTGCTCGATATCGGGCGTACCCTCACGGGCACGCTCAGCCTGGAGGGATTGTACCAGGCCGTCTACCAGGAAACCGTCAGAGTCGTTCCTGCGGAGGGCTTCTACATCGCCCTCTACGACCAGGCGAAGGACCTGGCAACCGTGGTCTATTTCGCCGACAAAGGTGAAGAGAGCCAGTGCGACATCACCTATCGCGGCTCCGACAGCGAAGTAATCAGGACCGGACGCGCGAACATCATCGAGGATCGACTCGACCGTCAGTCTCTGATGCTGCTCGGGGATGCCGAGTCGGACGTCACGCGCTCAGCCATGTCCGCGCCCCTTAAGCTCAAGGGGCGGGTCACCGGCGTCATCAGCACGCAGAGCTACGAGCCTCGTTCATACAACGAGCAGGACCTCGAGCTGCTCCAGGGGATTGCAGACGTCGCGGCGGTTGCGATCGAGAACGCCAGGTATGTCGACGAGCTTACGCGCCGCCGGGAGGAGGCTGAGCAGATCGAGGAGATCGGGCGCCTCCTGGTATCGTCGTTGGACTTCGACGAAGTGATGGGCATGGTGACGAAGGCCGCCCTCGAGCAATCGAGGGCGAATGCTGCGGCCCTCTGGATGATCGAGGGCACCACTGCTGTCGTTCGCGCATCGGCAGGGGAGGCTCCGCTTCCGCTTGGAAGCCGGTGGGACATCAAAGGCCAACTCTTCGACCGTCTCGTGCGAGACCGCGAGCATACGACGCTCGACGATCTCGGAACCAGCGAACTGGTGCCACAACACCTGCGAGAGACGCTCACCTGTGGCACGGCCCTAGCGGTTCCTCTGATCGTCGGTGACCGAGTGGGCGGCTTCCTCGCGGTCGGAAGTAAGGAACCACAGCCGTTCACGGACGACTGCATAAGGGTCTTGTGCAGAATCGCCGGCCAGGCGTCGGTGGCCCTGGACAACGCGGAGCTTCACGCGGATCTTCAGGCGCTGTCCCTGACCGACCCGCTCACGGGCCTTCCGAATCGGCGGCATCTTCAGATTCATCTGGAACGCGAGGTGGCCGCGGCCCGGAGAGGGCGCGAGTTGTGCCTGATCCTGTTCGATCTCGACGACTTCAAGCGCTACAACGACACGCTGGGGCACGTAGTGGGGGATCAGATCCTCAAGGCCTTCGCGCGAGTCCTGGATGAGGAGAACCGTGCGATGAACCTGGTGGCCCGCTACGGCGGGGACGAGTTCGTCACGGTGCTTTCAGAAAGCGACGTGGCCGGTGCCGCACACTATATCGAGAGGATCCACGCCCGGATCGCACGAGACCGCATCTTGGCGCCGCAGGGCGTTACGGTCAGTTCGGGGCTCGCCACCTTCAAGAGCGATCAGATGGTCGGCATGGAAGAACTCATCCAGTCGGCCGACCGGAACATGTACGCCAACAAGGAAAAGGGCGGAGGGACCCGCCACTGATCAACAGCCTTCTAAGCTACACCGGCGCTCTGACCCACCAGTTCGGCTTCTACCATCTCCGCATCCGGTTTCGGCTGCCAGATCTGTATCACCGGGAAGGTGGCGTAGAACCATCGTAGCGCCCCGAGGAACAGACCCAAGAACATCAGCCCGATGAGAGGCCACCAGATCGTGACGGCCGGCCCGCCATGGTACAGAGCCGGAGTAACCATCAGGTACTTCTCGAGCCACAGGCCGACCAAGATCACGAACCCGAAGCCCCGCAGCAGCGAAGGGTTCATCTTGGGCTTTCGGCCGATCAGGCCCGCGAACGGGATCACGAAGCACATGATGATCGTGAGCAGGGACCAGACCCCGAACGGAGCCTCGGAGCGGCGGATGATCCAGGCCTGTTCCCACGGCAGCTTGCCGTACCAGATGACCAGGTACTGCGCAAAGAACAGATAGGCCCAGAAGACGGAGAATGCGAAGGTCAGCTTGCCGAGGTCGTGCAGTTGGCTCCGTCCCATCGCCTTGTCGAGGTCGTTGTCCGAGGCCTTCAGGAACGTGACCGCAATGGCCGTGGCCGTTATGCCGCCCCAGAAGGCGCCCATGAAGAACCATGGCCCCATCATGGTGGAGTACCAGTGCGGCTCCAGCGACATGACCCAGTCGAACGCGATGATGCTCAGTACTCCGGCGTACACCATCACGAAGACCGGCGCCATGGTGGTCATGCGGTGGTAGCTCCGGTCCTCCTCCTCATCCTGGCCGAGCCAACCCTCACTCAGGCGCTCGTGCCAGCGGGCACGGCTCGCTCTGCCCTCGCCCTGAGCCCCATGATCCGCCTTGGCATGGGCCATGTCCGGCCGGAGCGCGAGGTAGGCGAAGTACAGGCTCATGCCGAACAGCACGATCACACCGACCACGTTCCTGGTGATCAGGAACGGTAGGTTCAGATACGCGGCCTTCTTCTGCAGGATGGGGTCGTGCGCCATCTCCGCGATCCACGGAAAGAACGACTCTCCGAGGCCCAGCATCGGCAGCATCAGCACGAACGAAATGGGTAGGAAGGCGACGAAGGCCAGGCTGACGCGCCGCACTGACCAGTTCCACTTCGCCTTCGTGATCCACGTGGCCACGGTGAGGAGCATGGCCCCCATGGCGATCCCCGTGAAGAACAGCCAGTTGGACACGTAGGCCTGCCACGCGCGATCGGGGTCCCGGGTCAACGCCAGGATGAACGAGGCGAGACCCACCACGATCATGCCGACCACGATGTTGTCCCAGGTTCTCGAGCGCTGGAGGTACCGGATCGGAATCTCGGAGGGGATGTGGAAGTGCGGCATGGCTACCTCGCCCCCCCGGCCCCGGCCGGCGCATTGCCGGCTCGACGCTGTAGCTCACGCACGTAGTTCACGATGTGCCACCGGTCGATGTGCGTGATCTGATGGGCATAGGCGGGCATGATGGGGCCACCCACGCGAATCTTCCCATAGAGGAAACCGTCGGTGTAGGCCGAGATCCGCGCGTCGGAGAGGTTATAGGCCACGAGCATCGGGTGCTTGTCGGCGATATAGGCCTGCGCCCCCACACCGGCGTCTCCATGGCAGACGGCGCACATCCGTAGGTACATCTGCTCGCCGCGAGCGAGCGATGCCGAATCGGCCGGCACCGGGTTGACGAGCCCGGTCACCACCGGCGTGAACAGATCCGACTGGGTGAACGGTGCCGGCATGTCGCCCATCTCGGGCTGTCCGGTGTTGATCCGACCGGGGGTGGTCGTGAAGTTACCGGCGGCGAACGGCACGGACTGCTCAGGCGCCGGGAGCGGATTCTCGTACGGATCGAAGGATGGCTGGTCGCGCATGCTGCGGCCGGCGAGCGCCACCATGAGGTCGTCCAGAGGCGAGCATCCACTCGCGACGGCTACCAGGCTGAGAACGGCGGCGGCTCGCAAGCTAGGAAGCATGGGCCACCCCCTCCGGGTTCTCCCGAATCTCGACCGGCTCGTGACTCTCCAGTATGCGGCGAGCTTCGCCGATGCGGTCCTCGGACGTTGTGACGTACAGTCCGAACCGTCCAGCGCTGAACTCCGGATCGTAAACGATCATCGGCTTCACGTAGGGTAGGCGGCTATTGATGAACATGCCGATCAAGGTGGACAAGACGCCGAACAGAATCGCCAGCTCAAACGCGATGATCACGTACGTGGGCATGGACAGGATCGGCTTTCCACCCGTGATGAGCGGCCAATCCAGTGACGTGAACGAGGCCAGCGCGAAGCCTGCCGCCGCGCCCGACATGCCACCCACCAGGGTGAACACGCGAACCGGACTCTGGTCGTAGCCGAGCGCCTCCTCGATCATGTGCTCCGGATAGGGCGTATAGGCCGTGATCGCCTTCAGCCCGGATTCCCGGAGTTCCTCGATGGCATCGACCGTGGAGTCCACGTAGTCGAAGGAAGCGAGCAGGCCGGTCATGCCTGACCCCCTTCGCCCGCTGCGGCCTCAGCGGTCCGATCGCCCCTCATCGGCGTGATCAGGACCTCCTTGAGCTCGGCGATCGCCACCGGCGGAATGAGTCTGGTGAACAGAAGGAACCAGAAGCCGAACCAGGCGAAGCTCCCGACCAGGATTCCCATCTCGGTAAGCGACGGACGGTACACGCCCCAGGCGAAAGGCTCGTACTCGTGCGACAGCGAGGTGACCACGATCACGTAGCGCTCGAACCACATCCCGATGTTGATGAAGATCGAGATGACGAACAGAGCGGGGACCGAACGGCGGATCCTCTTGAACCACAGCATGATCGGCACGAAGGCGTTGCAGACCAGCATCGTCCACGAGGCCCACCAATAGTGGCCGAAGAGCCGGAACCAGAACGCCTGTCGCTCGGCAGGCTCACCGCTGTACCACGCCATGAAGAACTCGGACATGTAGGCGTACAGCACGATCAACGACGTGAGCAGGCAGAGCTTGGCCAACGCGTCGAAATGCTTGGTGGTGAGGTACGCCTCGAGCCCGAACGCCTTCCGCATGGGTACGGCGAGCGTGATTACCATGGCGCAACCCGAGAAGATCGCGCCCGCCACGAAATACGGGGCGAAGATGGTGGCGTGCCAGCCGGGCACGATCGTTACAGCGAAGTCCCATGAGACCACCGAGTGCACCGAGAGCACCAGCGGGGCAGCAAGCGCGGCCAAGAAGAGGTAGGCCTTGTTGAAGTGGTGCCACTCGCGGTCCGTCCCACGCCACCCTAATGAAATGACCTTGTAGAACTTCTTCCTCAGGCCGACCGCCCTGTCTCTGGCAGCCGCCAGGTCGGGGATCGTGCCCAGGTAGAAGAAGGTCGCCGACACGGTGAAGTATGTGGTGACCGCAAAGACGTCCCAGAGCAACGGCGAACGGAAGTTGGGCCACAGAAACCGCGAGTTCGGATACGGGATCAGCCAGTACGCATGCCACACCCGCCCCACGTGGATCAGCGGGAACAGCCCGGCGGTCATGACCGCGAACACCGTCATGGCCTCGGCCATGCGATAGATCGACTGCCGCCACGGCGCCCTGAACAGGAACAGAATCGCGGAGATCAGCGTGCCGGAGTGCGCGATACCGACCCAGAACACGAAGCTCGTGATGTACACGCCCCAGCCAACAGGCCCGTTCAGGCCACTGACTCCAATGCCCTTGACGATCTGGTATCCCCAGGACGTGAAGAACAGTCCGACGCCCGCTGCCGCCAGGCCGAAGAGCATCCACCACCCCAGGCCAGGACGCCCGAGAGGTTTCAGGAGGTCTCTGTTGACATCCCCTAGGGATTGGATATCCGGATGGGTCAGCGCACCCCTGCTGAGGTCGGCTGCCATCAATGCGCTCCGGATTCCACGTCGTGGAACGTCACCTTCTTCAGATAACTCACGGCGGGCTGTGTATTCACGGTCGAATCGAGCACTCGGTAGGTCCGCTCGTTCTGAATGATCTGCGCGACGCGGGAGTTCTCGTCGCGCACGTCACCAAAGACGATCGCTTCGGCCGGGCAACTCTGCTGGCACGCCGGAACAACCTCACCGTCACTCATGCCTCGGCCCTCGACGGCGGTCCGGTTCTGGACGGCCCTGATGCGCTGTATGCAGAACGAGCACTTCTCCATGACGCCCTCGTCCCGAACCGTGACGTCCGGGTTGAACTGCATGTTCATCGGCTCCGGAATCTGGTCCGTGTAGCTGTACCAGTTGAAGACCCGAAGCTTGTACGGGCAGTTGTTGGCGCAGTAACGAGTGCCCACGCACCGGTTGTACACCTGCACGTTGAGTCCTTCGGGACTGTGGTACGTAGCGTATACCGGGCAGACCGGCTCACACGGCGCGTTACCACAATGCTGGCAGAGCATCGGCAAGAACCGGATGTCCACCGGACCCGCCTCATCAGCGTGGACCGTTTCGTAGTAGCGCTCGATGCGCATCCAGTGCATCTCACGACCCATGATCATCTGATTCTCGCCCACCCACGGCACGTTGTTCTCGGATTGGCAGGCGGTCACGCAGGCGCTACAACCCGTGCACTTGTCGAGGTCGATGGCCATGCCCCAACGAGGGCCGTCGTGGGCATCCACGTACTCTCCATATTCGGCACCGGGCAGAGGGAAATCCGCGGGCTCGCCGTCCGTCGCGACCGGCACGAAGCCACCGACGCCCTGGAGCTCTTTGAGCTGCCCGTGCACGTCGCCTTCGGCCTCGCCCTCTTCCTGGTGGCCGAGTTCCGCGAGCGCCACGGCCGGGGTGATGCCGCGCTCGTGCTGCTCGGTGGCACCGGCAATCGTGGCCAAGGGGCGTCGCTCGCCCGTCGGAGTGATCGACACCCGGGTCGCCAAGTTGACCAGACCCCCCGACGGCTCCTCCGTCTCGGCCGGCAGCAGTGCCATCGCGTTCACGCCGTTACCATCCGCGAATCGCCCTGCACCCGTATGGCCGCCTCCCATGGCCAGAGCCACCACGTCCTCACGGATGCCCGGATACGTCCAAACCGGCACCTCCACCGAGCCGTGCTCGGACGCGACCGTGACCATGTCACCGTCACGCAGACCCAAGCCCTCGGCGGCATGCGGGTTCATCTCGACCCAGGAGTGCCACGTGATCTTGCTCACCGGATCCGGCAGCTCGAGCAACCAGGGCCGGTTCGCGTTCAGGGCGCCGTCGCCGAACCGGGCAGACGGATGCACCATCAGGTGGAAATCCCCATCCCCGTCGAACGCCGGAGCGTCGAACACCAGTGCGGCGTCCGGGGAGCGCAGGGAAGCAGCGCCTCCCGAGGACACGCCTGTCTCCAGCACGCCGTTCTTGAGGGCGTCGCGCCACGCGGTCTCGAAGTCGCCAGAGCCGCCCAGCAACCTCTGCCAACTCGTGCGTAGATAGTCGTAGAAGGTGGCCGCGCCGAGATCGCTGCCCATGAGAGTCGCGACGGAAAGCAGCACGTCCCCCGTCTGCTTCGAGTCGAAGTTGGGCACCGGCTGCATGGCAGGCTGGCTCAGGGCGTGCAGCCCAGGCCGCGGGTTCGAGTCACCCCACGACTCGAGGAAGTGGCGGTCCGGGAGGATCAGGTCCGCCATCTCGGCCGTCTCGTTCATGGAACTGGCGAAGACGACCTTGAACGGCATCGCCTCGAAGGCGGCCGCGAACCCACTCGCGGCAGGCAGCGAGTACACCGGATTGCAGCCGTGGACGAGCACCGCCTGCGCCCCTCCGCCCGCCATGATCCGGATCGCCGTCTCCATGTCCCGGTACGGAGCGGAAGCGGAGCCGAGGTCCGGGTCGTTCACGCTGACGGTCCGACCGACGTTGCCGGCCACGAAGTTCAATACGAGTACGGCGAGGTTCGACGCGGTGGCGTTCCGGTGCTGCCCGCTGAAGCCCGGCCCCAACGCCAGGCTCGGCCCGGCCGCGGCGAACCGCTCCGCCAGCTCGGTGATCTGATCCGCGGAGAGCCCGGTCGCCTGCGACACGCTCTGCGGCGAGTATGCTCGCACGATCTCTGCATACGGACCGGCGTCGTTGCCGCCCCCGGAGATCACGTTGGCCATGGCCAGAGCCACCAGCGTCTCCGAACCGGGCGTGATGGGTAGCCAGTCGTCGGCGTTCTGGCCTGTGAGGGACAATCTCGGCCCCACCAGGACGAGACGGCCTTTCTCGCCACCGTTCTCGTCCACGCTGCTCATGCGGGCGAGGCCCCGGCCGTGCGCTACGGGCGAGAGCCAACTCGTGAGGAAGTCTGCCCCGAACGAGACGATGAGGCGCGCGGCTTCCAGATCGTAGGAGGGCACCACGTTGCGCCCGAACGCGAGCCGCGTGGCCTCCCGAAGCGGTGCCTCGGAGAGTGCGTCGTACTCGACGCGCGTGCCGCCCGTGGCCGAGACGAAGCCGTCGATGAGGTCACCGAGCGTGGGGCCGGTGCTGCCGGTGAGGAACAGGTAGTCACCGTCACCGAGCCGATCGGCCAGCAACTGCTCGGCGTCCTCCCAGGAGATCTGCCGCATGCCGTTCGCGTCCCTGACCATGGGCCCGGCGAAGCGATCAGGGTCGTAGAGCCCCTGAAGAGAGGAATGCCCCCTCGAACAGAGCGCCCCCGAGGATATCGGATGCCGAGGATTGCCCTCGACCTTCACCACGCGCCCCTCCCGGGTACGCACCCACATGCCACAGCCGGCCGGGCATTCGCCGCAGACGGTCGTGTACCAGGTGGCTACGCCAGGCGTGATCTCTTCGGGAGGGACGACATAGGGGATGAGGTGCTCGACCTTCTCCGTCGAGCATCCTACCATCCCGGCACCGGCGCTACTGACGCCGACTACCTTCAGGAAGTCTCTTCTCTTGATGCCCGAAGCACCTTCGCTCATCTAGGTCGTCTCGATACGGTCAGTAGTGACACACTGCACAGTCGCGCGAAGCTTCCCGCTCCTTATGGCACGACACACACCACCCCATGCTCAACCGCTGGACCGGCTCCTCGATCACCTCCACCATCTCGGCGACCTGGCCGTGGCACTCGGTACAATCCACCTGCGCAGCCACATGCCTCATGTGTGGAAACTGCACATGGTCGGACACCTTATAGACGCGAACCCATGGGATGGCCTCCTGCCTATCCCAATAGCCGACGACCTTCGCGATCTCGGCCTGTTGCGGCTCGGTCGTCCCGCGGATCACCTGGTGACATCCCCAACACGTGGCCACGGGCGGAATCCCGGCGGCCACTGAACGCTCGGCGGAGAAATGGCAGTACTGGCAGTCGATCCGGTCTTGGCCGGCGTGGATACTGTGCGGGAAGGCGATGGGCTGGATGGTGGTCGGAGCCGCCGTACCGGCAGCGTCTGTTGCCTCGCCTTGACTACCTCCCCATGCCTGGACAAAAGCCAGGGCCAGCAGGGCCGTGGCCCCGGCGGCAGGAAATAGAATCCATCGCTTCGTCATTTGCTATTGAGAGGAGGTTTCTCAGCGAGTCAAGCCAGTGTGCGAGCGGCCGGAAGGTATCTGGGGCCCCCTGTCGTGTCAACGCCGCCACGGGCCCCTGCGAGAACCTTTTTTGGGTGGCGGGTGTTTAACTTTTTCCGTTTCAACCATGGAAAAAATCGGAGGGAGAAGGCAGCTTTGGGCGACACGGCAGCCCTCCAGGAAACACGTCCGAGCGTCGATCTTCTCAACCGGCTGATCGCTGAGGTCGAGATCGTCTTCCACGGCAAGGAAGAGGTCATCCGGTTCGCTGTAGCCGCACTCCTCGCCAGAGGTCACATCCTCTTCGAGGACGTTCCGGGCGTAGGTAAGACGACGCTCGCGCATGCGCTGGCCACCGCGCTCGGGCTGTCCTTCAAGAGGATCCAATTCACGAGCGACCTCTTGCCATCCGATGTCCTGGGCGTGTCGATCTACAACCCACGGACGTCCGAGTTCGAGACGAGGCCGGGGCCGATCTTCACGAATCTGGTTCTAGCCGACGAAATCAACCGCGCTCCGCCCAGAACCCAGAGCGGGCTCTTACAGGCCATGCAGGAGGGCAAGGTCAGCATCGACGACAAGACGCACGACCTGCCGATGCCCTTCATGGTGATGGCGACCCAAAATCCACTCGAGCATCACGGCACCTACCCCCTTCCCGAGAGCCAGGTAGACCGGTTCCTGATGAGGCTGGCGATCGGGTATCCGGATGCGGAGGCCGAGCGGCGCATTCTACTCGAGTCCACGCAAAAGGAAACGTGGGACGAAAGGATCCAGGCGGTGCTCACGCCACCCCAGGTCTTGGCCCTTCAGCAGGAGGTGCAGGAGATCGAGGCCGAGCCTTCTCTGGTGGACTACTTGATGGAGATCGTGCGTCGAACGCGCACAGAACCCCGCTTGCGCATGGGCGTCAGTCCTAGGGGCGCGATTGCTCTGTTCCGTGCGGCGCGCGCCCTGGCGCTGCTCGACGGCCGGTCCTTTCTGGTGCCCAGCGACATCCATCGGCTGGTCGTGCCTTGTCTGGCGCACCGGGTGCTGCCGGTCGGCACCACCGCCGCCACGCATGAGGCGCACGAGGAGTCCACAGCCATCCTCGAGGACATCCTGGAAAGCCTCGCAGTACCGGTGTGAGCATCTCGGGCCTCATCAGAAAGGCTCACGAAACCTGGCGCCGTCTGCGAGCCTGGCGCCGGATCAGCTTCACCACTGGCGGAACTCTTTTTTGCGTCGGGGCCGTGGCTGTCGGAGCCGCCGCCGCAACGACGGGAAACAACCTCCTCTATTTGCTGCTCGGCTCCATGCTCGGGCTGATCGCGCTCAGTGGTTGGCTGTCGGAGCGCACGCTGCGCGCGCTCGTGATCGAGCGCAGGCTGCCGAGGGCTGTGACCGTGGGCAAGCATGTGCGCATAGGGTATCAAGTCCACAACCACAAGCGACGATTTCCCACCCTCGCTGTGCATCTGTTCGAGCCCGGTCTTAGCCAGGGTGCCTTCATCGCGCGGCTCGATGCAGGCGAGTCCACCACGGTCCGCTCCGAGAACGTGTTCGTCCGCCGAGGCGTCCACCACCTCGAGGTCCTCACCCTGTCGACGACGTTTCCGTTCGGCTTGTTCAAAAAGGAACGCGACGTTCCGCTGGCGGGTGAGTTGGTCATCTGGCCGAGGACGAACCAGCCGGTCCGCATCCCGTCTCCGCCGGGTGGGCGCCGCCAGGCCCAGGTCGAGACGGCCATGGCGAGCGCGGCTGGCACTCGGGGTGAGTACCGTGCCTTGCACGAGTACAGGGTAGGGGACGACCCGCGTGACATTCACTGGCGCGTGAGCGCCCACAGGGGTAAGCCGGTCGTGCGGGAGTATGAGCAGGACGCCGCCGAGGCCCTTTGGATATGCCTCGAAACCCGTGGAACGCCGGGCGAGCGCGCCGAGGCAGCCGTCGAGATGGCCGCCTCCCTGGCCAGCAAGGCCTACCATACGGGCAAGCGATTCGGCCTGTCGACCCCGTACGGGATCGTCGACGCCGGCGCCGGCGCCGGCCAGCTGGAGCGGGTGCTCGACGCGTTGGCCAGGGTGGACTTCTCACCCGACGAGCGCCCCGTGCAGGCACCGGATGACCCCGCTCGCTGCGTGCTGATATCGATCACAGGCAGCCAGCGCGACGGCTTCATAGAGTGTCTCGGACCGGGCCCCTGGTCCGAACCTCTCGGCGGGCTCGGGGAATTCCCCGATGTGGATAGGCGCTCATGAGCCTTCAACGCCTGCACAGACGCATGGCCGTCTCCATGGGGATCGCAGCCCTGGTGGCATTCGCCGGCGGGGCGGGTTTCGAGCCGGTATCAGCCATCCTGGCGGCGATCGCGCTCCTGCTTGCCCTGTTTTGGCAGCCCGATCATGGCCTCTCGCTCAAGCTGGAGCGGGTGTGGCTACCGCTCGCCGTTCTCCTCGTGTTGCGGTCGCTATGGCACATCTTCCTGATCGGTGACGACGTAGTCATCCCGGTGGTGGACCTCCTGCTCCTGCTCCTGTGTGCCGAGGCGCTCCGGTCGCTGGATGCCCACAACGACGCCCGCCTGTACGCGCTTTCGTTCGCCCTACTCCTGGCGTCCACTGCCTACCGGCCCGGGCTCCTGTTCGCGGTCGCCTTCGTGAGCTACGTGTCTCTGACCACCGTGACGCTGATGGTAGGCCACGTTCGTCGCGAGGCGGAAGCCAACGGGGTCATGGACGCGCGCCTGGGCTCGCGCTTCCTGCTCGCCATGACGGGCCTTTCGGTGGTCTGCTTGGTGGGAAGTGCGGTGGTCTTCCTCTCCTTCCCGCGGGTGTCGCAGGGGTGGGTCGGACGTGGAGAAACTCTCACCCGTTCGATCGTAGGATTCTCGGACCAGGTCTCTCTCGGGGAGCACGGGTCACGGATCTTCCCAAACCCACAGATCGTTCTGCGTGTGGAGTTTCCAGACGGCCCGCCACCCTCTCCGCAGAACCTGTACTGGCGAGGCCGTTCCTACGACCGCTTCGATGGTGTGCGTTGGAGCCGCTCGGCGCGCTTGACCCCGTCTCTGGGGCTCGATCGCTGGTACGAGGGCTGGGGGGCCACTCGACTCAACTATCGTGTCTACGCCACTCCGCTCGATGTGAAGGTGCTGTTCACGCTCCACCCGGCGCTCACGGTCCAGGCTACCGAGCCGCGCATCCAGCCCCTCTTCGACAACTCGGGCGACCACATCTATTGGGGGTCCGGCTCGCCGGTATACGACGTTGTCTCGGTGACGGCGCGCCCCGATGCGGAGCGACTGAGGTCGGCTCGTCGCGGCTACTCTCCGGCTCGGCTACACTACACGCAGTTGCCGCGCCTCCCCCAGAGGGTGCCCGACCTGGCTCAACGCCTGACCCAGGACGCCACCAACAACTACGATCGGGTCGTGGCGATCGAGCAGTTCCTACGGACCGAGTTCGACTACACACTCGATCTGCCGCGGTCGGCGCGCGAAGCCACCCTCGACTACTTCCTCTTCGACCGCAGAGCCGGCCACTGTGAGTACTTCTCCACGGCCATGGTGGTCATGCTCCGCACGTTGGGCGTCCATGCTCGCGAGGTGAACGGCTTCCGGGGCGGCGTTTGGAACAACTTCGGCGAGTTCTTGGCCGTCACCCAAAACGAGGCGCACTCGTGGGTCGAGGTCTGGTTTCCCGAGTTAGGCTGGGTGCCGTTCGATCCGACCCCGGCATCGAGCGGAGCGGGCACGCTCGCATCCTCGTGGCTGTGGCCCGGCAGACTATGGCTCGAGGGGCTCCAGCACCATTGGAGCAAGTGGATTCTGGACTACAGTCTCCAGGCCCAGTCGAAACTGCTCATCCGTGCCACGGAGCTGTTCAATAGGAACGGTAGCTCAGATGGCACGACGGCTCCCAGCGGACAACTTGGCCGCGGGTTATGGTCGCTCGCGCTCGTCTCGACGCTCCTCGCCGGCTTCCTTTGGGCCAACCGGGGAGGTCCGCGCTACTCGCCCGAAACCAAGATGTACCTGAGCCTGCGCGCCAACGCCGAGCGGGCCGGACTGAGCGCTGGCCGGGGCGAGACGCCGCGGGCACTGGTTGAGGAATTTCGGCGGCGGCGGCACCCCGGGGCGGGTCCAGCGGGACGGGTGGTGGACCTCTACCTGAGAGCCAGGTTCGCGGGAGACACGCTGTCCGATGGGGAGCGCCACGAGATGGTCGAGGCCCTGGGGGCCGCGAGGAGGTCCCTGCGCTGAACCTCAGACCTTCCGGCCGCCCGCAGGAGTCTTGGAAATCAGTGCCGCAGGGTGATACTCTAGGTGCAATGAGTGACGTAGCCCAACCCTCCGGAAACATACGCCCATCCCCAGGACAGCACGTGGCCAGCATCAGCCACGAAGGCCGCTTCTGGGAAGTCTACCTTGAGTTCGCCGACGATCCGCACCGGGTCGACTCCTTCGGTGGTGTTCTATGCTTTTCGCCGGCCGACGTGGACAGCGAGGAGCTTCCGGTGCGCACGACCACGATCTTGATTGAACGCACCTTCGACGAGGTGGTACGGAAGGCGCATGCCATGGAGGAGCACCAGCTCCAGAGCCTTCTTCGTTCGGCGCTCCCGAACGACGACTAGAACGCTGGGCCCCCGGTCTCATCCGGCCTCTTTCACCCATCGCCACAGCTCGGGGAGCGTCGGCCGCTTGCCCTGCATGAGGATTCCCACCCTGTAGATCCGGCCGGCCACCCACGCGACGCCGACGATGGTGATCACCATCAACACCATCGACAATCCCACCTGCCAGAGCGGGGCCCCGCCAAGGAAACGAGGAAGCATGATGATCGGGCTGAAGAACGGCACGAATGAAAGCGCCGTCGACAGCGCGGAGTTGGGGTTATCCATGACGCTCGACATGAAGAGGATGGGGATCATGACCAGCAGCGTCACGGGAAACTGCGTCTGCTGCGCTTCCTCCTCGGTCGAACACATGGCCGCCACCGCCGCGTAGAGCGACGAGAACAACAGGTAACCCAGAATGAAGAAGGCCAAGAAGAGAACCAGTGCGCCGACAGCCGGCAGGTATTGTAGCAGTTCCCTGAGGTTGGCGAGTTCAGGCCGGAATGCGATCAGGTAGGGCAGCCCGACCGTCAGTCCCAGGGTCGCGGTCAGCATCCAGATCGCCACCTGCGTGAGGCCCACCGCGCCGACGCCCAGGATCTTTCCGAGCATGAGCTCCCACGGACGGACGGACGAAATGATGACCTCGACGATCCGACTGGTCTTCTCCTCGAGCACCGAACGCATCACCATCATCCCGTAAATGAGGATGACGAAGTAGAGGAACATCGCCGCGGCGAAGCCGACTGCCATTCCGACCTCCCGCGCGCCCTCTTCCGGCGCCTCGTCGGATGCGCTCTCGAAGTCGAGGTCACCCCCCGACAGCAGGTCCTCGACCTGGGCGCCCGAGTCCGTCGCCCTGAGCCGTACTTCGAGAGCGGAACGGACCACGGCCTGCTGCATGCGCATCCTATTCAGCGATCTAGGGGCGCGGTCTCCGTGGAACGTGGCCTTGCCGCTGGTCAGCGTCTCGGCGTCCAGAACCAGATAGCCGGAGATACTCCTCTCGCGGGCACGCTCCGCGACCTCTTCGAGCGCCTCGGGAGTGGTCGCCACTCGTTCCGGATCGAAGGCCGAGTCGAGCCGCTCGGCCACGAGGTCGTAGAGTACGCCCGAATGATCGACGATCGGAAGCACCCGATCGCGGTTGGTTCGCCTGAGCTCCAACATCGCTGAGATCGCAATGGCACCGATGAGCAACGCAGGCAACGCGAGCGTTCCGATGACGAACCACCGATTGCGTACCCGAGAGAGGTACTCGCGCCGAAGGACCACAAGTACCTTTCTCATGACACCGCCTCCACCTGAAAGTCCCGGGGAAGGCCGGCGTCCCCGGCTGCTTCTCCACCTGCGTGTCGAATGAAGATCTCGTGCAGGCTCGGCTCCACCAGCTCGAAGTGGTGGATCACCGCACCCGACGCCACGCCCCTCCGGAGAATCGCCTGATGGTCAGCGCCTTCGTGGAGCAGCAGGTGTACCCCCCGATCGGCCTTCTCGATGGAGGCTACCTCCGGACCCTCGAGCCACCCGTCGGGACCATCGAACTTCACAGCTACTACCCCCTCCCGCTCCTGGGCCTTGAGATCCTCGAGCGCTCCGTCCAGCACCTTTTCGGCCTTGGAGATCAAACACACGTACTCGCAGAGTTGCTCCGCCTGCGCCATGAGATGAGTGGAAAAGAGGATCGTGGTGCCTTTTCGGTGGAACTCGCGCACGATGTCTTCGAGGACGTCCTGGTTGATGGGGTCGAGGCCGCTGAACGGCTCGTCGAGGATGAGCACCTCCGGCTCGTGGATGACGGTCGCTATGAACTGCACCTTCTGCTGCATTCCCTTCGAGAGATCTTCGACCTTCTTTCCCTTCCAGTCGCCCAAGCCGAGACGATCGAGCCAGTCGCCGGCGCGGCGGGCGGCCTCTTTGCGCGCCAAGCCACGAATTTCACCCAAGAACTCCAACTGCTCGAGAACCTTCATCTTGCGATAGACCCCGCGCTCTTCCGGCAGGTAACCCACGCGCTTGCGGCGCGTGTCATCCGGATCGCCACCCAGAAGGCGGACGGTGCCCTCGTCGGGATGCAGGATTCCCATGATCATACGCAGAGTGGTCGTCTTGCCGGAGCCATTCGGTCCCAGCAGCCCGTAGATGCAGCCGCGCGGAATACGCATATGCAGGTCGAGGACCGCCGTATGCTCACCGAACCGCTTGGTCACGCCTTCGAGGTGAATGGCAGTGTCTGAGGTCATATCGATCGCCGTCTGTTCAGGTGTGCGCTTCGTCCTGTTTTCTTGGGCTACGCGCTCATGGCGGGTCGCCATGAATACGCCGAGGAGCCCTCTCCCCTTCACTCTTCATGCGTGCCGGACCCACGAATGTCAAAACTCGACGTCGAACGGCTTGCTGCCCGGTGGAAAGCCTTTAGATTCGATGCCCGCACAAGATCAACCATGAGGAGGCTGGATGGCCATCTACCGGACACTGTACTACACCGACGTATCGGTCGGTGTTGGTGGCCGAATCACGATCCCCCAGGACATGCGGGACGACTTGAAGATCGCCGAGGGCGATTCGTTGACCGTCCGCGTGGAAGAAACCTCCGATGGAAACCGGCAGATGGTGGTTTGGCGTGCGGAAGAGCGGGAGGAGGAATAATCCTCCCGGGCCTCGCACCCGATCGATGCCCGCGCAGATTCGTGTAGCACCATTGATCACCTGAAACGGATCACTCCTCCGCATCGACCCATCGTACAAGGGTCGTCAGCGGCCCCATCCCATCGTGATGCCACCAGGGCGGTGGCCACGGGGCGGCCTCGAAGCCGGTAATACGGAGCACTCCAGCCCTGGCAAGGGATTCATGGAGTTCCGCCGCCTCTCCGGCACCCGCGACAGCCACCGTCTGCAGGTGACGACGTACCCTAACCAGGTGTGGGACGACGTCCACCAGTCTGCGTACCGGCGCCACGCGCACTACCCGGTTGAGGCAGGACGCCTTGAAGTCGGGCTCTGGCCCGTAGATGACGGTCCACGGCGCTTCGCCACCGCTATACACGGCCACGTCCTCCCCAGCCGCCATGCGCAACTCGGCCGCTCCACGAATCTGGTGGACGGCTGAGGCCTCCTCGGGCGTGACGGCTCCGCTCGGTACCTCATGCTCCAAGGCCTCCAGGGCCTCGGCCAGGAGTCCCGCCAACCCAGCCGGCGAGACCATCCCCCCCTGTTCGACGTATACGACGTGCGGCGAAACGCATCCACGCTGGTCGAATGTCGCAACGGCCCGGGCTACGGAAGCCACGGTCGCCCGTGCCTTCTCCTCGCCGGTGAGAGCCTCCGCGCCCACCAGGCCAAGACTCAGCCGATGGTGGTACACCACCATACGGGCGCTGGCCGGCGTCCTACTCCTCACGTCGCGGATCGTGTCGTCGCTGCCGTACACGATCACCGTGTCCGCCTCGGCCAACACCGCAGCCTCCGCGTCGGATGTGGAGCCCTCGCCTCCCGGCCAATAGAGGACGGCCGCGGCCGCCGCGATCTCCGGGGCGTGCTCCTGCAGACCTCGCAAGAACAGATTGGGCAGCACCACGTCGCCCAGGCCGGGCTTCACGAGCACGGCCGACTTCACGAGCAGAGCTCGAACGAGCGACGTGACCGAAACGCCGGGCACGGTACCGGCACCGATATGCAGCGTGAACGGCGGCCCGAGCGCCCTCGAGCTTCCTCTGGGCCCGGCCTGGAAGGCGTCGAGCACACGTGGGTCGGCAAACTCAGCCTCGAGCAGTTCGAGCAAGCGCGGCTCGGTCCAGTCTCGGGCCATCCCGTCGAGCACCAATTCCGCCATGGCGGGAGACAAGCCGGCCATGTGGGGCAGCAGCGATAGCGCTTCCTCCCGCAGTGGATCGCCCCCCGAGCCGAAACGGGCTCCTACCGCGCCCAAGCTCGCCGCGATATCACGAACGGCGTGGGACAAAAGGGCTTCGCGGGAATCTCGCAACGACGAGCACAACCCCCGAATGGCGTCGGAGGAAAGCACCGGGTAGGCAATGGCGCCACCTGCCGCCTCGGCGCGTTCCTCGCCGAGTCGGTCGCCGGCACCCGCCGGGACGGTCCAGCCGTCGAACGGCGTCACGGGCGGACTTCTTTGCTCGATGACGAGGCTGACATGAGTTCATCCATCGCAAGCGAGCAGCCTCGCGGCTCCGCGCCCGTCGATCGGCCGAGCACCCGAAAGCCGTCATCGACCGTCACCCCCATGTCCTCGGTCAGCACGGCGCACACCGAGCCCAGGTTCGCCAGATCAAAGTGACACAGGAGCCCGGGTGACCCATCCGGAGCGGGGCTCAGCGTGACCGGATCCAGAACACGGGTCCGGACCCATGGTGGTGGGACGTGCCTCCGTTCGGCGAGGCCGGGGTCCGCCGAGTCCCGAATGACCGGCTCATAGAACTGAGAGAGCAGTTCGGTCATGCCGTATTCATTCACGATCATGCCTGTCGGCACACCGTGGCACTCCGTCAGCGCGGCGTAAAACTCCTCACGGGGCAGGGTACGAGAGCGACCCTTGAAACCACCGGTCTCCATGAGCCGCGACCCGGCAGGTAGCCTGAACGTCCAGGCCCCTTCATTCATCGCGTCCATCCAGTGAACCAACGCGAACGCGGTTCCCACCAGCAGGACCGGCTCCTCGGCGGCCTCCGCGCGTGCCAGCGCATGCCGAAGCGCACCGTGATCGATTCGCCCACCGGCGTCCATATAGAACTCGGCCCGCCCAGGTCCCACGCGATCGGCCACACACCCGATCATGTAGCTGAGGGACGAGTCGGTGAGCTCGACGGGAGACGGAATGAGCGAGAGCAGCCTCACGTTGGCATCGTCGGGCACGAGATGAGCCAAGAAGTTGGGCAGGAGCGATGCCCGGTAGAGCTCGAGATCCAAGACGTAGTGCTCGCCACGCCGGGCGCCGGCCGTGGTGCCGCTCGTGCGGAACACCTTCTCGACACGTCCCGGGTCGCCGGAAACGAGACGGACGGCCTTGAAGCCGGAGGCCGGAACCGCCGGGATGTCCTGCCAACTGCCTACGCCCTCGGGAGAGGTCCCCCGCCCACGCACGAAACCCTCGTACACCGGATTCGTGGCGACCTGATAGGCGAAGCTTCGCAGCGCCAGATCGTTGAACGCCGTCTCGGTCAGAGGACGGTCGACTCCCTCCGAGAACACGCCGGCGAGTTCCCGCGACAGGTCGGCGAACTCGGCTCTCGGACTCACCCGCGCGATCCGAAGATGGGCCGGCCCGCGAGCGCCCCGGTATGTTCGCCGTCCCTGATGGTGGTTTGGCCGTTCACGATGACCAGAGGAATCCCGCGCGGGTATTGGTGTGGCGAGGAAAACGTCGCAGAGTCGGCCACAGCACTCGGGTCGAAGGCCACCAGGTCGGCATAGGCCCCCACGCGCAGCACGCCCCGGTCGCGCAACTTCAGCTTGGCCGCCGGCATTCCCGTGACCTTGTGGATCGCCGTTTCCAGAGGCATGTCGCCACGCTCCCGCACATAGCGTCCCAGCAGCCTAGGGAAGGCCCCATACGCCCTGGGGTGAGGCGAGCCGCTCGAGAGCGGCCCGTAGGTGGCGTGAGATCCCCCATCCGAGCAGATCATGGCCAGTGGATGGGAGAGGATCGCCGCCGTGTTCTCCTCGGACATTCCGAATCCGATCATGCCAACGCTATTCGACTCCTCGATGATCAGACGCTTCGTCAACTCGAACGGTTCCTCCCCCAGATCTCTGGCGAGGTCGCCCAAGCGCCGGCCGCGGGCGCCTGCGTTTCCGGCCGTGCGCGTCGAAGTGATCTGCACCGCGTCCCACGACCCCAGAAGGGCCACCTTGGCGCGCGTGAACGCCGCAATGCGCGGGAGCGTTTCCGGATCCTCGAGCCGTCGCACAAAGGCCGCCGTCCCGCCGGCGCGCGCCCATGTCGGGAACAGGCTGGAAAGGCCGGTGCTGTATGCGACATAAGGATAGCGATCGAAATGCACGTCCAAACCCGACTCCCGGGCCTCCTCGATCATGCGAAGCACCGTGGCGGCTTTCCACCAGTTGCGCCGGCCCTGTGCCTTGAGGTGGGAGATCTGCACGGGCACACCGGCCATGAAGCCGACCTGCAAGGCCTCCTCGACAGCGGCCATGAGGCGGTCGTCCTCATTGCGCATGTGTGACGCGTACGGGTAACCGGTCCCGGCCAGCTCACGGGCCAACTCGACGAGCTCAGCCGTTGGGGCGAAGGAGCCTGGCGTGTATTCCAGGCCGGACGAGAGGCCGACCGCTCCCTGCTGGAGCGCCGATCGAACGATGACCCGCATGCGCCGGATTTCTTCGGGGCTCGCCTCGCGGTCGGCACCGCCCACCACGAGCCCACGCACCGTGCCATGGCCCACCATCGAGGCCAGGTTTACCGCGGCGGGTGTACGCGCCAGCCGCTGCAGAAAGCCACCTATGTCACGGAAGTCGATCTCGACGCCATACTGGCGGGCGTAGCGCTCTCTGGTGGCCTGATAACCATCCTCGGACCACGGACCCACAGAGCTGCCGTCCTGGCCGACCACTTCGAGCGTGACGCCCTGCCGGATTCGGCTTTCCGCCCTCGGGTTCACCAGCAGCGAGAGGTCGGCGTGGGAATGGATGTCGATGAACCCGGGAGCGAGCGCCATACCCGCGAGGTCGATCTCCTCCGCTCCGTGGCCCGCACCGGCGCCGACGCCGGAGATCCGATCTCCGGTGATGCCCACGTCGGTCTGTACGCCTGGAGCCCCGGTGCCGTCGAACAGCGTTGCCCGCCGTAGGACCAGGTCAGCCGTAGACCCGGGCCTCAGCCTGAATCCACCCGTGAGGCCGGCCCCGCCGACCAGGGCACCGTACCCGAGGAAGCTGCGGCGTTTCATGCGCTAGGTTCGCCGGACGCGCCCCGGCTCCAACCCGCCGGCGTGGAGAATTTTCTCTTGCAACCGGGCCGCCTCGTCGTCGATGAACACGTCCAGGTCACCCAGGCTCGAGCGGGCGGAGCGGTAGGCCTCCGCCGGAAAGTCGGAACCCTCGGCGCGGCGCAGCGCCCCCTCGAGCATTTCAAACTCACGATCAGCCTTCTCGACCGCCCGGCGCAGGCGGCTGAGAGCCCGCCGAGCCTCGTGTTCCGCGCTGACAATGGCCATTTCGCCTCCGTGTGCGGCGTGATCGGCGACCGATCAAGGTAGACGCGGATGGAGGATACAGTCCAGGCGCGGCGGTGCGCACGGGCCTTGGGGAGGCACGTATCTCTTGGTACCTTGGTCGATCGCGCTTCGGAACTCACCAACGGGGGCTTCACGCCGTTGATCCTATGACGAAAATATTCGATCTGATCATTGTGGGAGCCGGTCCCTGCGGCATCGCCGTGGGTGCCGCGGCCCACAGTGGAGGGCTTTCGGCCAAGCTGATCGACGAAGGCTGCATCACTAGCTCGCTCGTCAACTACCCGTACTACATGACCTTCTTCAGCACCGCCGAAAAGCTGGAGATCGAAGGTGTTCCGTTCACTATCGCCGAGCCCAAGCCCACCCGGCGCGAGGCGTTGGCCTACTACCGGCGAGTGGTCCGTCACTACGATCTCGATATTCACCAGTATGAGGAGGTCACCGAGATCACGGGGGAGGCCGGGGACTTCACGGTCCTCACGCGCCAGCGGGATAGCGATGAGCATCGATACGCCGCCAAGGCGGTAGTGATGGCCACCGGCTCGTTCCATCAGCCCAACTACCTGGGCGTTCCAGGCGAGGATCTACCCAAGGTGCTCCACTACTACAAGGAGCCGTATCCGTTCTTCGATCAGGACGTTCTGGTCGTCGGGGGTGGCAATTCGGCGGTCGAGTCGGCGCTCGAGACGTTTCGGGGCAACGCCCGCGTTACGCTGGTGCACTTCACCGACAAGTTGGACCGAGGTGTGAAGCCTTGGGTCGTACCGGACATCGAGAACCGGTTGGAGAAGGGCGAGATCCCAGTCTTTTGGCGACATCGAGTCGCCGAGATCCTGCCGGGTTCGGTCGTCCTCCGCGATGACGACACCGGCAAGACGGTCGAGATCAAGAACGACTGGGTGCTCGCGATGACAGGCTGGCAGGCGGATCCCGGGTTCCTGGGGGGGCTTGGTGTGGGGATCGACTCCGAAACGGGGATTCCCAGTCACGATCCCACGTCGATGGAGACCAACGTCTCAGGCGTCTACATCGCGGGCGTGCTGGCCGCTGGCCACAACGCCAACAAGATCTTCATCGAGAACGGCAAACTGCACGGCGGCCTCATCGTGCAGCACCTGTCCGGTTCAGCCGGAGGATGACGGAGGGCTCCCCTTCAGGCAATCCGGCCGGCAGGGGACTGCTGGACTGAACCTCAACCGCTGGCGCGCTCGATCTCGACGTCTTGCGCCTCGAGCAGGGCGACCACCTTCTCGGCACTCAAGGGATGCGAGTAGAAAAACCCTTGGCCTTGGTCGCATTGAAGTTCTTTGAGGAGCGTCGACTGCTCATCGGTCTCCACGCCCTCTGCACAGACCCTCAGGCCCAGGCCCCGTGCCAGCGTAATGACCGCCTCGACGACGGCCGATTCGGTTCCCTTCACCCCCAGCTTGTCGATGAAGGTGCGGTCGATCTTCACGGATGAGACACGGAAATCACTCAGGTAACTCAACGAAGAGTACCCGGTTCCGAAGTCGTCGATCTCCACCTCAACACCAAGATCTCGAAGTCGGTGTACCACCCGCACGTTGTGGGCCGGGTCCTCCAGGAGCGCTACTTCGGAGATCTCGAGAGTCAGCCGTTCCGGGTCGAGTCCAGCATCCCGTAGCGTACTTGTGATACGATCCACGAGATCGGGCTGCTGGATCTGCTTGTGCGCGAGATTGACGTTCATGGACGCGTCGGCCAGCTCGGGGAAGCGACTGACCCACTCCGCCATCTGGGAAGTCGCCTCGCGAATGACCCACCACCCCATGGGTACGATCAGGCCGGTCTCCTCGGCGAGCGGCACGAAGAGCTCAGGCGATACGAGCCCCTGCTCGGGATGATCCCAGCGGATTAGCGCCTCGAACCCCCGGATGCGCCCGTCGCTCAACGACACGATGGGTTGGTAGTCCAATCGAAGTTGGTTCGAGTGGAGCGCCGTCTTCAGATCTGCCTCGACCTTCAGCAACATCACCGCCCGCTCGTGAATTCGCCGGTCGAAGACCTCATAGCGGCCGGATCCGCTCTCCTTCACCCGGTACATGGCCGCATCCGCATTGCGTATGAGTTGGTCGGGGTCGGTCAAGCCGGGTTCGCTCACGGCGATCCCAATGCTCACCGCAGGAAAGATCTCCCTGCCCTCGAGATCGACAGGGTCGCGTAGCGCATCGAGAATACGCTCGGAGACGCGCGTCGAGTCGCGGCTGTCCTTGATGCCGTCGAGCAGAATGCAGAACTCGTCGCCACCGATCCGAGCGACCACATCGCCAGGCCGGACGGCGGCAAGAAACCGCTTGCTCAGCTCGACCAACAACTCGTCCCCTGCTGCGTGGCCCAGCGTGTCGTTGATGACCTTGAATCGGTCGAGATCGACGAACAGTATCGCGAACTGGTATGTGTCGGTGTGCTTCGCCCTGCGCTTCATCAGGTTGAAGCTCCGGTCGAGCAACTCCATGAAGAACGCCCTGTTGGGCAACCCGGTGAGCGAGTCGTAGAGCGCGTCCTTGGTGAGCTGGGCCTCGACGCTCTTGCGCTCCGTGAAGTCCGTGATCGAGCCGACCATCCGGACCGCTCGATCGCGCTCGTCCCTTTCGGCGATGCCACGAGCGACGATCCACCTGTACGAGCCGTCTTTGTGTCGTAGCCTGTGCTCGCTATGGAATCGCGGCGATCCGCCCCTCCGATGAAGGGCGAGCTCCTCCTTCACCCGCTCGATGTCCTCCTCGTGGATACGCGTGAGCCACTCATCAGGAGAGTCACTGAGGTCGTACGGCCCATAGCCCAGGTATCTCGCCCAGTCCTGCGAATAATGCACCTTGTCGGTCTCCAGGTTCCAATCCCAGAGCCCGTCATTGCCGCCTTGAATGGCCAGAGCGTATCGCGCCTCGCTCTCCTGCAGGTCCTGCTCGGCCAGTCTTCGGACCGTGATGTCCTCACACGTGGTCACCATGCCGATCGGGTTCCCATCGGGGTCTGTCACCACGTCCGACATGAGGTGGACCGGAAACTCGGATCCGTCCTTGCGTATGTTGACCCCCTCACGCCGCCAGGTCGACATGCCGTGCAGCTCGTTGACCGTCATGCCCGTGCCGCGCCGACCTTTGGGGACAACTCCTTCTCCAGGTCCCAACGCGAAGATCCGAGCGTGCTGGCCGATGAGCTCATCGGAGGAGTAGCCATGCATGGCGGCGTCGGCAGGGTTGCAGTAGACGATACGCCCGTCGAGATCCGTGACGGTCACACCGATCTGCATGGTTTCCACAGCCTTCTCGAGACGCAGAAACGCGGTCTCCATGCGTAGCTGGCGCGTGATATCGCGGTAGATCACGAAGGCCACAGCGTCACCATCGCTGAACGTTATCGGTGAGCTGATGATGAACACGGACAACAGAACGCCGTCCTTGCGGCGGCGCATCGACTCCATGCGCACCGCCTCACCGCTGATCAGCCTGGCCGTTGCGGCTCGGGCCTCGGTCATCTCTCGAGGCGGTGTGATGAGTTCGTCGATGTGAACTCCCTCGATCTCACTGCGGCTATAGCCGAACAGCTCGGAAAAGGCGTCGCTTCCCCACTTCACCAGGCCTTCCCGATCAATGAGGACCACGGCGTCCGCGGAGCCCTCGAGAAGCTCGCCGATGTGCTCGCGGCGTAGCTCGAGCCGTTTGTCGAGCCGGCGGTAGCGGACGCTCAGTATGATTGCCCACGCCGCAGTGGCTGTGAAGGCCATCGCTGCGAACACGACTACTGAGGACATGGACGAGTGATCTCTCCTCCAGAGGGGAGCCAGCCCGACGGGGGCAACATCATGCACACACGGTGCTTACACATACATCATGGGAGCCGCTGCCGGCGGATATCCCGCCTCCAACTCCACACCGGAAACGTATGTGTGTCAAGGATGGCACACGAAGCCAGGCAACCGTAGGGTCCCTTTTCCCCCCTGTAACATTGTGCAACACGCAGGCCTGTCTTATCACCAATCATTCTCATTCGCAATTCGCGAGCTAACAAATTCACCCCTCGACGAGTCTTACAGGACGAGTTCATTCGAAGCTTGGAGCAGTGACATGAGATGTCTGAATCGATGCGGCGCCGTTCTCACCGCCTTGCTGCTGACGGCCACACAGGCGGACGCACAGCGGCGTCCAGGGGCGCGTGCCCGGACCGCGCGGACCCTCTCGGCCGAGCAGGTTCTTCGGAGTTACGAACGCCTCGAACTGTCCGCCGAGCAGATGACGGCCCTGGAAGCCTTACAGGAAGACGCCATCCAGCGGCGGCGCCAAGGAGAGGACCGGTTGCGGGAGCTACGCTCTCAACTCAGGGGCGATGAGATCACCCGGGATTTCATCCGGGAAGAGGTCCGGGGCACCGCAGAGGCCACGCGCCAGTTTGTCGAGGCTCAACAGAACCGTGTTCGCGAAGTGTTGACCGAGCAACAACTCGACAAGGTGACCCGCGCCCGGCGCCGCAGCGCTCGTGGTGGAGGACAGTCCGGCCGCGGAGTGGGCCGGGCTCGCTTCCGTGGTGGCAGGGGCGGATCCTCCGGCGCCCGATTCCGGCGGCCTGGATCACTCCAGCGAAACCGCCGATTCATGCGTCGGGGTTTCGGCCGAGACCCCGTATAGAGCGGCAGACCTGCGGTCAGCCGGTCAACGCTCGCCTCCGCCCGCCGGGGCGTCGAGGCGAGCGATGATCTCATCCGTGAGATCCACGGCGGGATCCCAAAAGGCCAGTCCGCTCTGTACGTGGTTGAAGATCACCGTGAAGCCTCGCTCTGCACCGATTTCCTCGATGATGGCGGCGATCTTCCGGGTGATCTCCTCGGTGAGCGCAGCCTGACGGGCACCTAACTCATTCTGCACGTCCTCGTTGAGGCGCTGGAGCTGAAGGCTCTTGTCCTCCACTTGACGCTGGATGGAGACCGCCTCTGGGCTGCCTGGCATGGCCTGCAGCCCCTGCTGGCGCAGCGTGTTGAACTCGATCTGCTGCGCCTGGACCTCCCCGCTCCTTTGGTCACGCAGTTGGGAGAAGAGCGCAAGCGCCTGCCTCCCGGCCACAGACTCGGCTAGGATGCGATCGGCGTCGAAGACGCCGACCGTCACAGGTGCGGTCTGAGCCAGCGCCGGAGTCGCGGAAACCGACAGCGCCAGCGCGAACAGGCCGAGTGCACGGATCCTGCCAGTATTTATGCTGCCCCAAACCATCCAGAAGCTCCCTTCGATCGTCATACAAGAGAACGGCCGGGACCGGGTCGTCGCCATGAAAGCCAGGCGAGGGTCCGAGGCCCTGAAACCGAACACACGTCATGAGCAAAGCAGAAAAAGATAGCCGCTACGTGCCTTGCCTCCCAGCCCCCTGGATTCCCCCTGCGAGCCGAATCTCGCCGCGGCCACGATCCGATCCGATCCGCTGGACGGGAAAAGGGGAGGCTCTGTGGGTATACCGTGCCAGGGCCCGAAAGGGTCGCGAGGATTGGAACCCGACACCCGATGCATCGGGGACGTTGCCCGACCCAGCCGGAAGCGCGAGGATTCGCGTGCGAAGCACGCACCGACCCCAAGCGGGCAATACGTACGATGAAGAACGTTTTATACGTATGCACCGAGAACTCCAACCGAAGCCAGATGGCCGAGGCGTTCACAAGACTCCACGGCATGGACCTTCTCGAACCTTTCAGCGCCGGTTCGTCACCGTCGGAAGCCGTGAACCCAATGGCTATACGGGCCATGGCCGAGCTGTCCTACGACCTCACCACGCACCGGTCGAAGGGTTTGGACGAGGTCCCGGAAGGGCCGTACGACTTCGTCATAACGATGGGCTGCGGCGATGATTGCCCCTACATCGCCGCCGAACAAAAAGAGGACTGGGCGTTGCCCGACCCGAAGGCCATGCCACCCGAGGCGTTCAACGAAGTCCGCGATGAGATCGAGCGGAGGGTCAAACAGCTGATCGCGCGGATCGAGGCGGGTTAGAACCGCTCTAGAGCGTCCTGGGTGCCCACTCTCCCTGAGTCAACTCGCGTACTTCGGCGCTCGGGCCGTCCACGCCGACCCGCACCGAGGTCCGGGGCTCCACCGCCCGGCGAACGTAGGCTAGGGCAATTGCTTCACCGAAGTAGGGCGAACTCACCGCGCTGGTAATCCGACCCACCGTTTTTTCGTCGTCGCCCTGGAACAACTCGACACCCACCGCCGGCGTGGGTACGTCGCCTAGGAGCAGGCCACGCAGCAGTCGGTTCACATGCCCCCGATCGCGGATCCGCACGATGACCTCCTGCCCCGTATAGCAGCCCTTGGTGTGGTCCACCGCCCGCTCCACGATCCCCGCCTCGTACGGGATCGTCGTCTCGTCCATGTCTTGTCCGTACGCCGGCCGGCCAGCCTCGACGCGCAGCGTCTGCCAAACGCCCTGGCCGACCGGCGTGGCTCCGGCCGCCACGGCTCGCTCCCAGAGCGTCCGGACCGCCTCCCCCTCCGCGAACACGTCATATGCCGTGCCTCGCACTACCTCCGTGCGTACGACGCGCACCGCATCAGAGCCCGGCGCCGAGATCGCCTCGTCCTCACCCAGCCCTTCCAGATCGTCCGCCGTCGCCCCGTCGACCAAGCCGAGTTCGACGATGATGGCTGTCGAACCAGGGCCGACCAGGGTGAGCATACCCGTGCTCCGCGTTACATCCTCCGTCGTAGCGAGCCGGGGCGGCACAAATTTCGCGAGATGCCCGATCAAGGCCTCGCGACCTGCAGCCGGCACGTCGAGGAGCACACGTTCTTCCTCTGACGTCCCCGTGTGAAACGCTCTCAGGTCGGTGACCATGCGTCCCTTTGCCGTGAGCACGGCGGAGTATTCCGCGCGTCCGAACACCACCCCGCCGTCACGCTCCTCTCGCTCGGCCGGCATTCGCCCCGTGAGGACACCGTTGAGCATCTGAATCGGCGCCTTACCGGATACGATGAGGCGACCCCGGTGCGATCGATCCACCAGGCCAACCGCTTCTGCGGCCGTGCGGTACTCGCCGGACGGATCGCCGTAATGCCTCGGCAGCTCGACGCCGGCCACGCTCCCGAAGACCGCTCCGGCGGCTTCGTGGACGTCACGCACGGTTCGGCCTCACCGTTCGGCGCCGGGTGGGAGTTCGCGCTCGAGGTCCTCGATCATGCCACGCACGGAGGCCACATCCTCCGCGCCCGGTGAGAAGTCCAAATACGCCTTGAACTGCTCCACGGCCTCGCCTTTGCGGCCGATCCGAGCCAGGATCATTCCTCGGTCGCGCAGTTCCCCGCCCATGTTGGGATCGATGAGCAGCACCCGTTCTACCACGGCTAGCGTTCGCAGATCGTCCTTCACGTTGAGATAGAGGTTCTTGAGGTTGATGAGCATCCTCAGAATCATGTCACGTTTGGTGGCGGCCTCCAGAAAATCGGCCTGCGTGCGCACCAGGCCACCATAGACCTTGTCCAACACCTCCTGCGCCTCGTCCTCGAACCGTAGCCGGCCTTTGTCGAATGTATCGATCAGGAGGTGCTGCTCTTCCCCCCGATACCGCACGAGAAAACGGCCGGGAAAATTCACGCCTTCCAGGGGAAGGCCAAGGCGCCAGCCCACCTCGAGCATCACGATCGACAAAGTCAGCGGGATGCCGAGACTTCGATCCAAGACGTCATTGAGGAACGAGTTTCGCGGATCGTGATACGATTCCTCGTTGCCTAGGAATCCATGGCGCTCGTAGAGCGTGTGGATCACCTCCTGGAGCACCACGGGGCCCGCGGTCTCTCCGTCGAGGCGGTCCTTGACCTCCTCGGCCAAAAGGTCGAGCCGGGCCATGTAGCGCTCCAGCGGAAGCTGCGGATACTCCTCCTGAGCGATCAGCAGCGCCGCCTTGGCCAGATCGATCTCCTCTTCGGACTTCCGAAGCTCGCGCCCGAGAAGAGTACGTGAAGATTCTGATGGCAGACCCATGGCGTAGTCTAGCGTGATGACCCCGGCATCGCACTCCCGCCCCCGGGCGATTAAGATTGACGATCCATCGAGAGGGTCCCACTGGGGCCCACCGCCACCAAGGAGGAGAGGACGAATGTCTGAAGAGCCTAGGGACCAGCGGCCAAAGATCCGCTTGACCCAGCTCTCTCACGGCGCCGGGTGAGCATCTAAACTCGGCATGGCCGAGTTGGCGCAGGTTCTGCGTCACCTGACTCCGATAGAGGATCCCAAAGCGCTGGTGGACGCATCCGCCGGCGACGACGCCGCCGTGTATCTACTCGACGACGGAAGGGCCCTCGTGGTGACCCTCGACTTCTTCACCCCGCTGGTGGACGATCCTTATGACTTCGGCCGGATTGCCGCTGCGAATGCCCTCTCCGACCTGTACGCCATGGGAGCCAAGCCGCTCTTCGCGCTGAACCTGTTGGGCTTCCCGAGAAAGCTTCTGGGTGAGGGCCTCGCCGAGGAAGTGATCCGGGGCGGCGCCGACATCGCACGGATCGCCGGTATCCCGATCATGGGCGGCCACTCGGTGGACGACCCGGAGCCCAAATACGGACTGGTCGCAATCGGAGAGGCCTCCCCAGGCGCGTTGGTCACCAATACCAAGGCTCGGGCCGGTGACCGGCTGATCCTCACCAAGCCGCTCGGCACGGGGATCATCGCTACGGCGATCAAGGCGGGCCAGGCCCCGCAGGCAGTGATGGACGCGGCGGTGGCCAGCATGACCACGCTCAACCGGGCGGCCTCGGAGTGCATGGTCCAGGCAGGCGTCCAGGCGGCTACCGATGTGACCGGCTTCGGCTTTCTCGGGCATCTCCACAACCTGCTCGCCCATTCTGGAGTAGCGGCTCGCATAGACGCGTCCGCCGTGCCGGTCCTGGATGGCGTGAAGGAGTTGGCGCGCGCCGGCCACGTACCCGGAGGCTCGCACCGTAACCTGGAGGACGTGTCCGCCGACGTGGACTTCGAACACCTGGACGACATCGACAAGCTGATCCTCGCCGACGCACAAACCTCCGGCGGCCTGCTGATGGCCGTGAACTCCGAGGTGCTGGCCGGACTGCTTGATGATCTGGCGGCCAAGGACGTTCCTGCCACAGTGGTTGGTGAGGTTGTGGAAGGTACGGCCGGTGGCATCGAGGTTGCGGGTTAGGCACTCCGGGCCCGCAGGTGTGAGGCGACCACTCAGGCCGCCACGAACAGTCCAGTCAGATACATCATCACCAGCCCCGTCACCACCCCCACCGCGTTCAGCGGCGCGGTGAGCCCACCGGTGTCGCCTCGGGAGAGATGCTTCGCGAGCACGATGACCACCTGAATGACCGCGCCCGCTCCCACCGAGAGGAAAAGCACGTTGGCGATCGGCGAGAACGAGAATCCGCCGATCAAGGTACCCAGAATGGTCGGCGCGCCGGCGATCAGTCCGAGCAGACCCAGAGTGGCGAGGCTGGGCCGCGTCTTCGCCTGTGCAATCGGCGCCACGATACCCAGCCCTTCGGTCGTGTTGTGTATCAGGAAGCCGAACACCAGCGTCGTGCCCAACGTCACTTCCCCGACCGAATAGGCGGTGCCGATGGCGAGACCCTCGCCGAGGTTGTGCAACCCGATCACGACCGCAACCAGGAATGACAGGCCCAGCGCGCTCGTCTCCCCCGGTGTGCGACCGAGCCGACTCAGAGCCTGGATGATGAGCGGGGTGCCGACCACGCCCAGTACCATCAACCCTACTCCCTGAAACGCCGACGCGACCCTCTCGGTCAGTTCGAACGCGCCTTCGACGGCGTCCACACCGAGAAAGATCAACAACCCGATCGTGAAGCTGAGGAAGAAGGCGAGCCAACGCTCGGTGACCCCCGACAGGAACGGCAGCCACAGCAGGCCCAGAAAGACCGGAATCACCCCCACGTAGACGCCGAGCAGTGTGAAGGTGACCACGTAGCGGCGGCTCACCTCGGGTGAGCGCGTAGCCACGTCCACTTCTTCCGAGAAGGTCACACCGGTGGAAGTCACGATGGTCACGGCGACCGGATCACCGTCCACCCATGGGTAGTGCACTTCGACGACGGCCCCGGCCAGCCGCTCGACCACCCGAGACGGTTCGACCGTGTGTTCCCAGTACGCTTCGTCCACCTGGACCTGGGCGATGGTGACCGGCTCCGGGCCTCCGTTGACCAGGTGAATCCTGATCAGGCCTTCTTCAGGAAAGGCGATGCGCTCGAAGGTGAGCTCCTCGACCGGCGGGAAGGCCGCATGGAATACGCCCAGCGGCCCGAATCGAACGAACAGGGCCAGGAAGACGGCCAGCAGCGCGACGGGGAATAGGCCCTTCAGAGCCAAGGACAGAGGACGGACTTCGCCTGCGGGTTGGGCGTCGCTCATGGATTAGGCCTGAGAATCAGGCGTAGGTGCCGGGCTTTACATCGAACACGCCCATCCACCCCAACTCGGCGAACTCACTCTGGTGCGCGTGGAACATGAACTTGCCCGGCAAGTCGTAGGTGAACTCGAGCACCGCGCGCTCGCCCTGGCAGAGCGCGACCGTGTCGGTCCAGTCAAACCGCTCCAGGTCGGTTCCCGTCCGATACATTCGGAAGAAATTCCCGTGGAGGTGGAGGGAGTTGATGAGATCGAATTCGGTCGTATTGATCAGGTACAGCCGGACCAGTTCGCCCTGCTCGATCTCAATCGGGTGCTTCTGGTAGTGGAAGGCTACCGTGTTACACGCATAGACCTCATTGTCGCCGTCGAAATTCGTGTCGAACCCGTTCATGACCATGACCATCTCATTGGCCTCGGGACGCCCGTCCCTGGGATCGACGATGAAGGCTCCGTAAAGACCTTTGTGCATGTGGCGCTTCAGCGGGACTGTATGACAGTGGTAGAGATGCAGGCCCATGGGCGCCGCATCGAACTCATAGACGAAGCTCTCGCCGGGCGCGATCTGCTCGAACACGCCGTCCATGCCGGCGGCGTGGATTCCGTGGAAGTGGATCGTGTGCGGATGCGATCCGGCGTTCGTGAAGTTGACCTTCAGCCGGTCTCCTTCGGTGCAACGAATCGTCGGCCCCGGAACCGTGCCGTTGTATGTCCAAGCGGCGAAGTAGACCCCCGGCGCGACCTCGATTTCCCGATCGATCGCGGTGATGAAGTACTCGCGCTGAACCTGGCCGTTCGGCAGCGTGGTCACGATGCCGTAATCGAATTCCTTCAGAAACGCCGTGGGATCGAAAATGGAGGGGTCGATCTCGCCGCGCACTCCCATGAGGTGGATCGAGTGCGCGGTCTCGGCATCGGACCGGGGGTCGGTCCGGGAGGGATTCTTGGCGGCGAGCACTCCACCCCCCGCCGCCAACCCCACGACACCAACGACGCCCGAGCGCAGGAGGTCCCTGCGCGAGAGCCCGTTGGTTTCATCAGTCGATGGGTCCTGGGGGCGGCCCATCTCGTCCGGTCGCCGCTTCATTCTGTCCGTCCTCGGTCCTCGGCGTAGCCAGTTCGCCGGAATCATTCATTTTAGGACAGACTAATTTTGCTGATGCGGCCGCTCAAGTCAAGAGTTGCAATAGTGTTGTAGCCCCACCGTTCTGATTCGAGGGCTACGACGCCGGCAGTTCCCCCTCGGCTTTGGCGGTCTTTCGCGACTTGGACCGAGCCTTGGGACGCTTCTTGGAATTGTTCGGCAGCAGCGCGATGTCCACGACGCGGTCGAGGTCTTCGACCAAGTGGATGGTCAGTCCCTTCCGCACGCTGTCGGAAAGGTCCTCCAGGTCGGCCTCGTTGTCGAACGGGATGATGATCTCGTTGATCCCAGCCCGGACTGCCCCAAGGAGCTTCTCTTTCACGCCTCCGATCGGAAGCACGCGGCCGGTCAACGTCAGCTCCCCGGTCATGGCAACGTCGCGTCTCACCTTGCGGCCGGAAAGCGCCGATACGAGCGAGGTGGCCATCGTGATACCAGCAGACGGACCATCCTTGGGGATCGCGCCTGCCGGCACGTGAATGTGGACCTCCCGGCCCTCGAGAGCTCCTTCCTGAATTCCCAGGCGCTCGTAGTGACTCTTTGCGAAGCTCAGAGCCGCTCGTCCCGACTCCTTCATCACATCACCCAGCTGGCCGGTAAGCACGAGGCCACCATCGCCCGGCATCACGGTGGTCTCCACGAACATGATGTCGCCGCCCATGGGCGTGTAGAACATGCCGGTGGCGACGCCCACGATGTCCTCCGCGGCCATGCGCTCGGGATGCACGCGGGGTCGCCCGACGAGCTCGCGCACGACCTCAGGTGTGATGTCGACCGTCGTCACCTCTCCGGATGCCACCTTTCGCGCAACCTTGCGCGCCAACTTCCCAAGCTCCCGCTCGAGCTGCCGCACGCCCGCTTCGCGGGTGTACTTCTGAATCACCGCGAGGAGGGCCTCTTCGTCGACGTTGAACTCACCCTCTTCGAGGCCATTCTCCCTGTGCTGCCTGGGAAGCAGGTATCGCTTGGCGATCTCCATTTTCTCTTGTTCGGTGTAACCCGAGAACTCCACGCGCTCCATACGGTCGAGCAAAGGTGCCGGAATGCGGTCCCAGTAGTTCGCGGTCGCGATGAAGAGTACTTCCGAAAGATCGAACGTGATCCCGAGATAGTGGTCGGTGAACGTCGCGTTCTGACCCGGATCCAGCACCTCGAGCAGTGCCGCGCTGGGATCTCCCTGGAAGGAGACGCCCAATTTGTCCACCTCATCCAGGAGGAACACCGGGTTCTTGCTCTTGGCCTGGCGCATCCCCTGGATGATCCGTCCGGGCATGGCGCCCACATACGTGCGCCGGTGCCCCCGGATGTCGGCTTCGTCACGCGCGCCGCCCAGCGAGATCCGGACGTACTTGCGTCCCAGCGCCCGCGCGATGGACTTGGCGATACTCGTCTTTCCGACACCGGGCGGACCTACGAACAACAGAATCGGCCCGCGCCCGCCTTCCGGCTCGGCGCCGTCCACCGCCTCAGCGTCCTCCGCCTCGCCGTCCCCCGCCGCCACCTCGTCGGGCACATCGCCATCGTCGACAGCCTCGACCTCGGGTTCGTCTTTGTCCTCGTCCTCTTCCTTGTCTCCGTTAGTGGCGCGATCCAACTGGAGCTTCCGTACCGCCAGGAATTCCAGGATCCTGTCCTTGACTCGCTCGAGCCCGTAGTGGTCCTCGTCTAGTATCTCCTCTGCACGCGCGAGGTCGATCTCGTCCTCGGATCTGGCGTTCCAGGGGAGCTCCGTCACCCATTCCAGGAAGGTGCGGATCACCTGATATTCGGCAGACTGCGGGCTGGTGCGCTCGAGCCGTTTCAACTCCCGCTCGACCTCGGACCGCTGCGTTTCGTCGAGATCCAACTCTTCGACTCGCTGGCGCAGCTCCTCGGCATCGTCACGCTCGTCCTCGTCGCCAAGTTCCTTCTGGATCTGCTTGAGCTGCTCGCGCAGCAGCATCTCACGCTGGCGTTCGCCAAGTTCCTCCTGCACACGCGCCTGGATCTCCTCCTGCGCATCCAGCCGTGCCAGCTCGCGCTCCACAGCGATCAGCGCGAAGCGCATGCGCTCCTCGTCGTCGAGCGTCTCGAGCAACTTCTGCTTGTCCTCGGTGGGGAGCTCGAGATAGAAGGCCACGAGGTCGGCGAAGGCCCCGGGTTCGTCCACGCCCTGTATCAGTTGATTGAGCGCCTCGGCCGGCACGCCCCGTCGCGTGCCCAGCTCTGCGGCCCGATCACGCAACTCTTGATCCAACGCCAGAAACGCCGCGTCTTCCGGGTTCGTGGCCTCCTGCCGCACCAGCTCGAGCAGGACGGCGCGCAGCATGGACTCGCCTTCGGGTTCATACGAGAGTGCCTGAGCACGTCCCTCCCCCTGTACGAGGAGCTGAACGCCACCGGCCACACGGTGTGTCTGAATGATCCGAACGACGGTGCCCACGTTGTAGAGACCTTCCGGAGTCGCGTCATCGACGTTCTCGCGCTGCGCAACAGCGAAGAGGCGCCGGTCTCCCTCGAGGGCCTCCTGGACCGCCTCGACCGTGCCGGGCCGGCCCGCCGAGATGGGCACCGCCACACCCGGATAGACCACTGTATCTCTAAGCGGAAGCACTGGAAGCGTGTAACGCTCGCCCATGATGTCTCGCTCGCTATCCTCCGAAGGCTCGTCGAGCCCAGGAGCCTATGGATTAGTGTTCATTCGATGAAGATGTAGTCCTATGCATGATCCTTGCCAGTGCAAACGAGTCAGAATCCTGCCGTGTTTGCAGAGGCCCTGTCATATTGTCGGCCTTTTACCGCCACTCTGCACCATGTAGGTTGCTTTTGTCCGCACTCCCCCTCTCGGAGGCCCCTCTTGGACCTGCTCGACGGCATCACCTGGTTCCGCCAGTCGTCCGTACGCATCAAGCGTGACGGCATCGAGCTGCACGTGGATCCGTGGGGCGTAACCGAAGCGAGCCAATCGGACTATATTCTCATCACCCACCCACACTACGACAACTTCTCGGAGCACGACATTGCGCGCGCGTGCGGTCCGAACACCGTCGTGGTGGCTCCGGCCTCGATGAGGAAGCAGCTAGAGCAAGTAGACCATCTCATGCGACCCGGGGACATGATCCAATTGGCCGGCGTGGACATTCTGGCCGTTCCGGCATACAACATCTCGAAGAGATTCCACCCACCAGAGAACGAGTGGCTCGGATACGTGTTCACGCTGGGGGGCGTCATCTACTACCACGCTGGTGATACTGACCTGCTCGAGTCCATGAGTGAGATTCGCTGCGATGTGGCGTTTTTGCCGTGTGGGGGGCATTACACGATGGGACCGGAAGACGCAGCCCAGGCAGCCCAGGAGTGCGAAGCACGGCTGGTGATTCCCATGCATTGGGGCGGTCCGGTAGGGTCCCGAGAGGACGCCGAGAAGGTCAAGAGCTTATTCCCCGGAGAAGTCGAGGTCCTCGACCCCGGTATGCCAAGCTGACGTTGAGATTGGAGAGATCCGCATGCGCCGTTTCGTCGCTCTCGCCCACATCGGGCTCTTGTCGGCCCTCTTCGCTTTGGCTCCGGCGAGTGTGAAAGCACAGGTCGCGCCTTCCATGGCAGGACGGTCGACCGTCTACGCCCCGCAGGGCGCCGCCGCCACCAGCCAGCCGCTGGCCAGCACCGCAGCGCTCGAGATTTTGCAACGCGGGGGCAACGCGATCGACGCGGCCGTGGCCGCGGCCGCGGTCCTCAACGTGGTCGAGCCACACATGACCGGCATGGGCGGCGATATGTTCGCCATTCTGTGGTCGGCCGAGGAGCAGCGCCTCGTGGGGCTGGACGCCTCGGGGCGTGCCGGTTCCCTGATCAGCCCCGAGGTGTTGCGCGAGCGCGGTTTCGACCGCATGCCGGGCAGCGGCCCCGAGGCCATCACGGTGCCGGGCGCGCTGTCGGGCTGGTCGGCGCTCCTGGAGCGGTACGGCACGCTCTCGCTGGCGGAGGCGCTCGCCCCGGCGATCCGCATCGCCGAAGAGGGCTTTCCGGTCACGCCCATCATCGCGCGACAATGGCGAGCCCAGCGGGAGAAGCTCAGCCGGGACCCCGGGGCCTCGGCGACCTACCTGATCGACGGTGAGGGGCCCGAGGCCGGTGAGTGGCGCACCAATCGAGACCTTGCCGCAACGTTCCGCACGGTAGCGGCGGAGGGCCCCGGGGCCTTCTACGGTGGCGAGCTGGGGCGCCGCGTGGTCGACGGCCTGCATGAACTCGGCGGTTTCCTGACCCTCGACGATCTGAAGAACCACGAGGCGCGCTGGGTCGACCCGATCTCCGTGGACTTCCGTGAATACACCGTCTGGGAGCTTCCGCCCGCAGGACAGGGCGTGGCCGCGCTCCAGATGCTCAAGCTGCTCGAGCCGCTCGACCTGGAGGGCATGGGGCACAACTCGGCGGCCTATCTGCATCACCTGATCGAGACCAAGAAGCTGGCCTACGCCGACCTCAGGCGGTATGTGGCCGACCCGGACTTCATGGAGGTCTCGGCCGAGGCCCTCCTGGACGACGGCTACATAAACACGAGGCGAGCCCTGATCGACCCCGAGCGTGCGGCGGAGCGCCCGGACCCCGGGAGGGCGATCACCGAGAGCGAGACGATTTACCTCTCCGTGGCGGACCAGCACGGCAACATGGTCTCGTTCATCAACAGCGTTTTCGGCTACTTCGGCTCCGGCGTGGTCGTGCCCGGCACCGGCCTGATGCTTCAGAACCGTGGAGCGGGCTTCACCCTCGAGGACGGACACCCCAATCAGGTCGCCGCCGGCAAGCGCCCGTTCCACACGATCATTCCAGGGTTCGTGACGAAGGACGGCTCACCCTGGATGGCGTTCGGCCTCATGGGCGGCGCGATGCAGCCCCAGGGACATGTCCAGATGTTGATGAACCTCATGGTCTTCGGCATGGACATCCAGCAGTCCATCGACGCGGCTCGCTTCCGCCATATGAACGGAATGCGCGTCGCGCTCGAGAGCCCGATCGGACCGGAGGTGAGAGCGGCACTCGAGGCCATGGGCCATGAGCTGATCGACGAGGGCGGTGTGGCGTTCGGCGGCGCGCAGGGGGTAATCAAGCTGGAACGAGGTTGGGCAGCGGGATCGGACCCCCGCAAGGATGGAATGGCGGTCGGCCACTAGAAGCTTGTCGATGAGGGATCCCGATTTCATTATCCCCGGCGACCGGCTACCCCCTGGGTTCGCCGAGCGCATCGAGCAGCTCCCCGAGGTGCCCGCCGTGCCGCGCCCGGCCGCGACCATCGTCTTGACCCGTCCGGGCCCTGGAGCCCTGGAGGTCCTGCTGCTCAAGCGTTCGGGCAGCGCGGGGTTCGTGCCCGGGGCTTACGTCTTTCCGGGCGGGCGCGTCGACCGAGAGGACGCATCCGACGAACTCCTGGCCCGCGTGGACGGGCTGTCCCCCGCGGACGCCACGGTCCGCATGGCGATGGATACCGAAGCGGATCCGCCGGCCATAGCCTACTACCTCGCGGCCATTCGTGAAGCGTTCGAGGAGACCGGCATTCTCGTAGCCCACCGCGCCGATGGCAGCCCCGCACCCAATGCGGCCGCCGACGGCGAGGCGCTCCGGTGCAGGGACGACCTCCTCGCGGACGGCTTGATCTTCGCCGAGGTGCTCGATCGGATCGGGTGCAGACTGGACGGGGAGGCCGTGGAGTACATCGCCCACTGGATCACGCCCAAGGTGGAGCCGCGCCGCTACGACACGCGCTTCTTCCTCGCGGCTGTGCCCGAAGGTACCCAGCCCGTACTCCACACCGCGGAGATCTCCGACAGCGTTTGGATCACACCCCAGGCTGCGCTCGACGGGAACAGCGACGGATCGTTCCCCATGATCTTCCCTACCATCAAGACCCTCGAAGACCTGTCGGTGTTCTCCCACCCATCCGAGGCCATCGAGGCCTACCGGTCGCACAGCATCCGGACGATCCTACCGACCCTGGTGAGGATCCAAGGAGGCATCGGGATCAAGATCCCGGAGAACGACGAGGGCTAGCACCAACGTTCTGTCGCCGTCCTCAGGCAGTGCGACTTGTCCCGAGTCCCTCCCACCTTCGATTTTGAGGAAGTCACTCGATCAGGAAGGAATCATGAACGTCACTCCGAGACTCGCATCGCTCCTGCTCGCCGCTACCCTGGTGCCGACGGCGCCCGCCCTCGCGCAGGAGGAGACCGCCAGCGAGCATGCCGGCAAGAAGCACATGACGATGGTGGAGTCGCTGCAGCTCCCCGCATGGGGCGGCTATCGACTCTCACCCGACAACACGAAGCTGGTCTTCACCAAGCGGGAGATGGATCCGGAGGAGTGGGAGAGCGTCACCCACATCTGGGTGCATGATCTCGAGTCGGGCGAGTCCTTCCAACTCACCAACTCGGCCAAGGGTGAGACAAACCCGCGCTGGCTGCCGGACGGCCGCATTCTGTTCAGCTCGCGGCGCGGCGAGTCCGAAGCGAACGACAGAGGTGGGCGGGGTGGTGCGCCGCCCGCTGGTCCGCCTCCGGGTGGCCGCGGTGGACGGGACGAGGCGGGCGGTGCCCCCCTCTGGGCAATCTCGCTCCAGGGTGGTGAGGCCGTGCCCTTCTTCGAAGACGAGGACGCCCCGCGGGGTGGGTCATTCACCGACGACTACAGCATGGTGGCCTACACGGAAACCACGGACCGTGCGGACAAGGAGGAGTGGGAGGCCCGCCAGAAGGTCCGGGACGACGGATACTACGCCGAGCAGAAACTGACATATAGACACATCTGGACCTACGACGTCGCAGCAGGAAAGAAGACCCAGATCACCGAGGGCGAGTTCGACCACCAGGGCCCGACATGGTCTCCTGACGGGCAGTGGATCGCCTTCACGTCGAACCGTACCGGAAGCCGCATGGGTGATCCGGATCGGAGTGACAACTCCGACATTTTCGTCGTCTCTGCCGAGGGCGGGGAGCCCCGGCAACTCACGACGAACACCGGGCCCGACCGCGGACCGGCCTGGTCGCCGGACGGCGACCGCATCGCCTACACGGGCAGCCTCGGGGAGAACAGCGGCGCGAGGCAGAGCGACGTGTTCGTAGTCGACGTAGCGGGCGGGGAGCCGAGGAACCTCACGGAGGGGATGGATTACTCGGCATCAGGCGTCGCATGGTCTGGAGACGGTACTGAGATCCTCTTCACCATAGCGAACGGCATGTCTTCACACCTCTACAAGGTGTCCGCAGCGGGCGGTGAGCCCGAGGTGATCCTGCCGGACGACGATTACATCTACGGTGGCACACGCATTTCAGACGACGGCACCAAGCTCCTCTTCACGGGCAGCTCCCTGTACACGACGGGCGAGGTGTTCATGGCAGACATAGACGGCTCGAACGTCGAGCACATCCTCAGCCCGACCGGCATGATGGAGGACTTCGAGCTCGCCGAATCCGAGCTGCTCACATGGGAGGGCGCGGATGGTTGGGAGATCGAAGGCATCCTCACCTACCCGATCGGATACGAGCCCGGACAGCGCTACCCGATGATCCTCCAAGTGCACGGCGGGCCGCACGGTCGGTACTCCAAGGCGTTCAGCCCGGGGTCGCAGATTTGGGCCGCGCGTGGCTACGCGGTGCTGCGCGGCAACCCACGCGGAAGCTCCGGCCGCACGCTCGAGTTCTCGAACGCCAACTACATGGACTGGGGTGGCAAGGACCTGGAGGACCTCATGGCCGGCGTGGACCACGTCGTCGAGATGGGCGTCGCGGACCCCGACAACTTAGCGATCATGGGCGGCAGCTACGGCGGCTTCATGACGTTCTGGACGATCACCCAGACAGACCGCTTCAAGGCCGCCATCGGCCACGCCGCGATCTCCGACTGGTACGCCTTCTACGGCCAGACCGACATTCCCTACCTGCTCGAGTTCGGCTTCGGCGGACTCCCGTGGGAGACCAAGGACACCTTCGAGCGGTGGTCGGCGGTCGAATTCGCGGCCAACGTGACCACCCCGCTTCTCATCACCCACGGTGAGCGGGACCGCCGCGTACCGATCGCACAGGGCGAGGGGTACTTCCGCACCCTCAAGAAGATGGGCAAGGAAGTGGAGTTCCTGCGCTTCCCGAGAGAGGGACACGGCATCCGGGAGCCCAGGCACCGGATCTTCCTGGACCAAGAACAGGCCAAGTGGTTCAAGCGGTTCGTGGCGGTGAAGCCGAAGCCGGTCACGGACGGGGAGGCGGGGCTGAACTAGCTCTTGGCCCATGCCCCCTACGCGAGCACGCCTCGCTGATGCATGGCGCGGGCGTAGAGAAACAGTGCCACTGCGACTAAGAAGATTACGGCGGTGAAGGCGAGGGCGAAGGGGTCCCCGACGATCTCGAATCCGTTGGACAAGACGTAATTGTGGATTGTGGTGACCACCATGGCGATGAGGGAGACGAGGAACGCTTGAACCGCGACACCCTTCCTCGAGAGCAGCAGCACCGAACCAATCACACTGCCCCAGACCGCAACGGCCCAGGCCGCGACCACCCAGGTCGGAAAGCCGTAGAAGAACTCAAGCTGCTCGGGTGTGAAGCTGCTCATGTACGCTTCGTTCTTCGTCTGCGTCATTGAGCGCTGGGGAGTTTGGTCGGAGTACGTAGGGTTGTTGTCCGATCATACGTATACGACGAAGTCACCCCTCCGGGATCTCGAGATCGGGGAGTCCATCGTGGTCGACGTGGCGCGTTTTGGACCCGGTGCGTCTAGGGATGTTGAACAGGACGGGGTATGGAAGGCGCCGCGCCGACGGCTGACACGGCGCCCCCGAGGCGGTTCAGCGGATGGGAATGGAGACGCTCACCTGGTGGGTCAGGACGCGCGCGTCCTGAAGCGTGAGTGGTCCCTCCGGCGCGACGATGAAGTCGCTCGCGAGGCCGAGGTCCCCCGCGGCGCGGGGGCCTGTGAACCGCGTGCCCGGCCGCCCGGTGCCAGTTGTGAGCCTCCCGTAGTAGGCGATCTCGACTTCGGGGAACTTGACCTTCGCTCCCAGGCTGGGCGTCCACTCCATCCAGCTCTCCTCCTGTTTGCGGAAGGTGTGCTCGACGTTGTTGATCTGTTCGAGCCTGTAGTCGTACGAGCGGCTCTGAACCCCGATCTGGAAACCGGCCCTCTCCGTCTCGTAGGCCAGGCCGATCCGGATATGGACGTTGGTAAAGAAGAAATCGTTCTCGATGGTCTTGCCACCGTCCGGGATGGTGGTGCCGCTCGCGGTGGTAACGGCGCCCTCGGCCTCGGCCCAGGTGTCGCTCCAGATGGGCTCGAAGACGAGATCCACTCCGAACGTTGCGGGCCCGCTGGACTTGGCGATGCCGACCCCGAAGTTGTAGGCCCAGGACGTCCCAGGGTCTCTCGGAATGTTCTGGATCTCGTAGTTTGGGATCTTGGGGTGCGATTTCCGATTCGCGGTCACGATTCCTCCGATCCTCCAACCGCTGGCCGTGAGCGGCTGCGCAAAGCCCAGGTGAAGTCCCCAGGTGCGCGTGCGGTCCAGGTTGGTCTCGATCCGGGTGGTCACCGTGGGCAGAAAGTCCATGTCGCGCCAGAACCACTCCAGGTACGAGACGTCGTGCGTCATGTTGAAGCGGTTGTGAAGCAACACCGCCTCGAAGTGCCGTCCGTTCCGGTCGAGGAAAAGGCCGGTGCGGAAGTCCACGGTGTGGCCCGACTGTTCGATACCGTCGCTCAGCGCGTACAGGTGCTCCACGCCGTGGACCGCCTCGAGCTTGGCCAGCGAGATGCTGGCGCCCAGCGACAGCCCGCCGCCGAGCTCCCTGCCGATCACGCCGTGCGCGTAGACGTTGGTGGACGACGACTCGTCGAGCGTCCGCGGATCGCCCAGCCACAGCACGCCGGGAGAGACGAACGTCCGATTCTGTCCGCCCTCGATCTGCTGAAGTGCGAACGAGAGAGCGCCGAAGCCGCGCTCCGACCTGAAGTAGGCCGTGATGGGCAGCGTCCTGCCGGCGCCGCCCTCCTCGGAGATGCTGTAGAATGTGGGGGCGCTAACCAGGATGGGCTCGTCGATGAGAGCGCCCTTGGCCGGGTTCACGAAGGGATCCGCCAGCATGTCGTCGAGGGCGATGGACACTCCCGCCATCCCGAGACGCGCGGATGGGAGCGTGAGAAATTGGTCTCCCGCCGCGACGGGCACGGTTTTCAGCGAGATCAACTGCCCGGTCGCCGTCACGGGAGTAAGGGAGATCAGCGCCGTGATCAGCACGATGATGCCTACTAACCGAGCCTTCATGTTGTTGCTCCGTCCGACGTGGAGATTGGGGCGCCAGGGGAATGCGCCCGTTCGCTACGGAGAAACGTCCGGGATGCATCTGCTGTGACGGATCAGAAGCGCCACTCGACCCCGAGGACCGGTAGCACGCTACGCTCGGCTATGGGGCGAAGCTCGTCGTCGCGCCACGGCTCGAAGTAGAAGAAGAGGGCGTCGCGCCGGTCGAGAGCGTTGAGGAGCTTCAGGTAGGGACGAATCTCGACATCCCGTCCGCCCATGGTCGTGTTGAGACGCGCGAACAGCTCCAGGTCGATACGTAGGAATCCGTCGCCGAGCCGGGCTCCCGAGAACGCAGGGTTCTCCTGCGTCAGGTCTCCGCCCGCTACGGAGGGGCTCACCGCGTCCCCGATCCCACGCTGCCCGAAGGGAATGCTGGTGAACGGCAGTCCCGCGCTGTATGCCAGCCGCAACGCGCCTCCGGTCCTGTTCCCGAGTGAGCCGTCGAGGCCCACGCTCAGGAGCTGGCGACCGGCAAACTCCGACGTGGTACCTTGAGGATCGGTGCCCGACCAGAACCAGGAGAGGTTGTAGCCGAGCCAGGCGGTGGCGCGCGATCCGCGGTGCGACACGCGCACATCCACGCCGGAGCTCGTGAGCGGTGCACTTCCAGGTCCCCCGAGGTCGGAGAAGCTCTTCCAGAATCCCTCGATGCCGAGGCGTACGTCGCCCCGGAGCTGCTGGTCGAGCGACAGCACCACGTGGTCCGCCGTGGCCACGGAGAGCAGGGGCCCTGACACCGGGGCGGGCGTTCCGTCGGAGACGGCCAGCTCCACCTGCTGGTCGGTGGCGCGGGTGTACTGGTGGTAGCGCCCGGCGGCGACGGTGAGCAGCGCGTCGGGGCTCAGGCTCACGAGGAACGCCAGGCGGGGGGCCAGCCGCAGCCCGCGTTCGGTCGAGAAGGCGTCCGCGCGCAGGCCCGCCCTGACGTCGATGCCCAGCGCGATGGTTCGTGAGCCGTCAACGTAGGCCCCCGTCACCACGCCTTCAGCCTCACTTTCGTCGGGTGTCGCGGCAGGATCATTGAGCAGCCGGGCCGAATAGCGGTTCGTGACGCGGTCGATCACCGCTCCGAAGCGAACCCTGTTCGCGCCCAGGGGAGCGGAAGCGTCCAGCGTAAAGCGAACGCGCCGCGTCTCCGCGCTGGCCAGGAAGCCGTCGAAGGCGTCTGCCGTGTCGGCCGCTGGCCTCAGGGGCAGGTCGGCCCGGTAGTCGCTCGCCGAGGCTGAGGCGTCCAGCGTCACGTTCCCTATTCCGCCGTGATACGCCAGCGAGACCACGCCGTTGCCCCAGCTCGCGTCATCCGGCCCCGATGCACGCACGCCGGCCTCGGCGCGACTGCCGTCCGTCGTAAGGAGCACGGACTCCCTGTTCCAGAACCCTGTGGCCGCGAGGCGGTGTCCCTCGGCAAGCGTCGCTTCGAGGCGCCCGAGGGCCTCCTCGTATCCGTAAGGGGTGTGGCCGCTACCCAGCACCCCGCTGCCCCAATCGTGGAGGGCCCGGCCCGAGGCGGCGAATCCGACGCGCTCGCCCAGGGGGCCTTCCAGCCCGATCTGGCCGCTGAGAAGGTCCGCCGACCCTCTCACCCGCAGGCGATCGCGGCGGGGACTCCGCGTGCGGAGGTCCAAGATGTACGAGAGCCCTCCATCGTACCGCGCGGGCGCGCCACCCACATGGAGGGTCGCGGCCCCGAGTGCCGCAGGATCGAAGCTTTGAAGCAGTCCGCCGAGGTGGAACGGCGTATACACGGGAGCGCCGTCCAGCAACACGAGCTTGATATCCGTGGTGGAGCCGCGCATGAACAGCACGTCCGACGGATCGGACGGGTCGTTACCCGGAAGCGCCGCGGCGGCCTCGCCCAAGCCGGCTTCAGCCAGCCCGGGGCTCGCGCCTAAAGCGACGACTTCCACATCGGGGAGCAGGGGGTCGTCTCCCCGGCTTTCGGGGGACTCGGCGCCCAGAGGATCCCCCACCACCGTCAGGGGGTCGAGCTCGATCGGGCGGCGCGCGAGGTCGATGTCCAGCGACACGGAGCCACCCGCAGGGACGCTCACGTCCATGCTCGCCGGCACGTGTCCGGGGTGACTGACGTTCACGCTCACCATGCCCGCGGCGATCCCGTCGATCCGATAGCGCCCTAGGCTGTCAGCCACCACGTTCCGCCGTGAGCTACCCACCACGACCTGCACCACCGCGAAGGGGAGTGCATCGCCGAAGCCCTGCCGATATCCGCGCACCACGCCCTCGATCGCCCCCGTGGGAGGCGCTTGAGCCGCCAAAAGCATGGCCGTGAACGCAACGTGGGTGAACATCAGGACTCTCGTCGGTCTCGTCATATCCGCGCCCGTGCTACCGGACCCGAAACGAGATCTCCTCCGGTGCCTGCGCTTCGATGGGGCCGGTCGCATCGATTCGATCGCCGGCCACGGTGAGGTATATACGCTCGTTCACCCGCAATGATGCATCGGCGACCGTCCGTGGCACGTCGATTCGGATGATGCCCGAGCCGCCGGTGACCTCGAAGTGTCCGTCGGCGGTGCGGCGGAATCGCACGTCGGAGCCACTGAACGCGGCGCGCGTACCCTCGATGAAGCGAACCACCACCAGCGAGCCTGCCTCGATCTGGGCGAGCACGATCCTGAGCGGCTCGTCCGTGACCTCGAACTGGACGCCCGCCACGTCAGATTCCTGTCCCGAGGTGGCCAACTCGGCGGCGGCGGGTTGCGCCCCGGATTCGGCGCCGGTGAACATCTCCACCGCCACCCTCCAGCCCGACACCATCCACGCACGTACGGCCGATCCCGGAAGCGCGGCGGCGAGGCCGGTGAGCAGTAGCGCGATGACAGCCGCCCGCTTGAGCGTGAGGTGGAAGGGCGCCCAGGCGCCGGCATCGCGGGGGACGGATCGCTCGGAGCTCGACGACGCTCCGCGCACTCGGGCCCGCACGGCCTCCCGCGTTCGGGCCGCCGGAGCGGGCACGTCGAGGATGGCGATCGCCTCGCGTGCGGTGACGCTTCGGGCGTCGATCCGCGCGAGTAGTTGCGCGCATTCGTCGCACCCGCCGAGGTGCACCCGCGCCAACCCCGCTTCGGCGTCGCTCAACTCGTCGTCGAGCAGCGCCCTCAGCTGTCCCTCGTCAAGATGCGTCATCGTTCTCCCCAGGGGGATCGTAAGCGTTCGTGAATCGTCGTTCCGCCCGGGCCAGGAGCGTGCCCACAGATCCCGCGGCGACGTCGAAAGCCTCCGCTATCTCGCGATAGCTGAAGCCTTCGTAGCGTAGCAGCAGCATTTCCCGGTCCCGGTCCTTCAGCCCGTCCAGGGCCGCCCGTACTCGCGCGACGTCCGCACTCCGCTCCACCGTCCGGTCGGGAAGCTCCGTGCCTGCCGGCTGGACCGGGTTGGCCTCCAGGAGCCGCCTCCGGTTCTTCCGAAGGCGGTGGCGATCCCGCACAAGGTGGATGGCGGTACGAAAGAGCCAAGCCCTCACACTTTCCTCCGTACCCTCGACCTGCCGCTCGTAGAGCCGTACGAACGTTTCCTGCGTGATATCGTCGGCTACGTCCGCGTCACCGGTCAGGCGGTGGCAGTAGCGGAACAGGCCAGGGTACAGTTCGTCGAAGACGGTCTCGAAATCCACGCGGCTCTCTTGTTTGGTCTCAAGGAGCCCGCCGTTTGGTGGCGTCTCCGACCGAATCCATTGGAGGAACGGACGAGCCGGCCCGTTTGTGACAGGCCGGCTCGCAGAACGCGACGCTGGACAGGATAGCTCCTACGGCCAACAACGTCACTGGGTCGAAGAACGTCACCTGCACCGGCAGGCCGGCCAGTTGCCCCCGCGCTCCGCGAAAACCTCATCCGCAATGCCAGGATCGATATTTGGGCCCTCCAGATGCGCGCCTTGCGTGTCTTCATGCCCAGACGCCAGCCTCCCCGGCGGGTCCTGCACCAGTACATCGTAAAGCCTCGGCGAACCGAATCAGCCGTGCGTGCCCCTTGAGACGGGGTTTGATGTCGCGCTCGAACCAGAGGTCGAGGACTCC